>NZ_JBWKIS010000075.1:0-1087 GCF_056432625.1 Streptomyces sp. NPDC045026 | reverse complement strand
ACTGTGCCGGCGTGGCACCGCAGACTTATCGCGCGCAAGTGGGACTACAGCAAGCGGCGGAGCAGGCCGGGCAGGCCGCCGACCGCGAGCGTGGTGAAGGCGTTGGTGCTGCGGCTGGCCCGGGAGAATCCGCGGTGGGGCTGCCGTCGGATCCAAGGTGAACTCGTTCGTCTGGGGCATTCGATCGGCGCCACGACGGTCCGGGGGATCCTGACGGCGGCCGGAATCGATCCCGCCCCGCGCCGCGGCGGGCCGACGTGGCATGAGTTCCTGACCGCGCAGGCCGAGGGCATCATCGCCTGCGACTTCGTGCACATCGATCTCGTCGATCTGCGCCGGGTGTACGCGTTGGTCTTCCTCGAGCACGGCACGCGCCGCCTGCACATCGCCGGCGTGACCGCCCATCCCACCAGGCCCTGGACGGTGCAGCAGGCAAGAAACCTGGCCATCGAGTTGGGTGTGCGGGCAGACTCGCTGCGTTTCCTGCTCCGCGACCGGGACGCGAAGTACACGGAGTCCTTCGATGCAGTCTTCGCGGCCGACGACATCGAGGTCGTGAGGACCGCGCCGCGAGCTGCCCGGATGAACGCGCACTGCGAACGGGTCATCGGCACCCTGCGGCGCGAGGTCCTCGACCACCTGCTGATATGCAGCGAGGCCCACGCCCGACGGACCCTGGACGCCTACGCCCGGCACTACAACCGTCACCGCCCGCACCAGGCCCGGGGACAGCTTCCACCCCTCGCCCACAAGCACCCAGCGCCCCCGACCGACCTGGCCGCGCGTCGACTCCTCCGCACCCGAGTACTCGGCGGCGTCATCAACGAGTACGAATACGCAGCCTGACCAGCAGCGACGAGTTCCGAACGGCACAGGATCGAGAGCGTCCTCAACGGCGTCCGGATGCCGCGGATGAACTCAGTCATGGAGAGGTGGGTGCAGACCTGCCGGCGCGAGCTGCTGGACCACACGTTGATCTGGAATCAGCGGCACCTGCTCCACGCCTTGCGCGAGTTCGAACAGTTCTACAACTCCCATCGGCCTCATCAAGGCATTGCGAACGCCCGCCCGCTACGTTGCCCTTGCC
>NZ_JBWKIS010000074.1:0-1139 GCF_056432625.1 Streptomyces sp. NPDC045026 | reverse complement strand
GGGCTGTCAGAGGGCGGGGAGTCGGTCGACGAGCAGTTTGACTCTTGGTTCGGTGTCTTCTGGTGGTAGTCGTCGTGCGCGGGTGAGGGTTGCGAGGCCGTGTAGGGCTGCCCAGAACGTTTCGGTGAACAGTCCTGGGTGGGTGTCGTTGCCGGCGGTGTCGCCGAGGTTTTCCTGTAGGGCGGCGAAGGCGTCTTTGAGGGGTTCGGGGGTGTCTTCCTGTGCGTAGGGGAGGCCGCCGTCGAGTTGGAAGATGGCGTCGTAGACCGCTGGGTTGTGTGCGGCGAAGTCGAGGTAGGCGTGGGCGAGGGCGGTGACTCGTTCGCGCGGGGTGTTTGCGGTGGCGGTTGCGGTGCGGACTGCTGTGGCCAGTTCTGTGGCGCCTTGGAGGGCGACGGCGCCGATGATTTCCCGTTTGCCGCGGAAGTGGCTGTAGAGGACGGGCTGGCTGTATTCGATGCGTTCGGCGAGGCGGCGGGTGGTGACCGCGTCCCAGCCTTGTTGCTCGGCGAGTTCGCGGGCTGTGGCCACGATGAGGCGTTCGCGGCCCGCTCGTTCGCGTTCCTTGCGTTCTTGTACCGACATGATTCGATTCTAGCATCGCTAGACAATCGAGCGGCAGTAGCGCTAGCGTTGCCTCATCACCTAGCAGCGCTAGTTCTCTGGAGGGGTCGTCATGCTCACCGCACTCGAGGTCATCACCACCGTGGTCGTGGGCGTGATGGTGGGGGTGGAGTTCTCCGTCGCCTTCGTCCTCAACCGGATCTTCAACGCGCTGCCGCAGGACAGTGGCCAGCTGGGCCGCGCTCATGGGGGCCGGATGCTCGGGGCGGTGATGCCGGTCTGGTACATCGGCTCGCTCGTCCTGGCCGCGCTCTGGGTCATCGCGGGATGGCACGAGCACGGCACCGGCCTCGTCGTCACCGCTGCCGGGCTGCTGATCGTCAGCGTGGTCATGTCGATCCTGCTGCTCGTCCCGATCAACAACCGGAGCAAGACGTGGACCCCTGAGAACCGGCCCGCGGACTGGAAGGAGCAGATGAACCGCTGGGACCGCTTCCACTACGTCCGCGTCGCCGTCATCATCGCCGCCTTCACCCTGCTCGTCGCCGCCCTCGCCTGACCCCGCGAGCCGGCCC
>NZ_JBWKIS010000073.1:0-1281 GCF_056432625.1 Streptomyces sp. NPDC045026 | reverse complement strand
TGAGGCGCCCTGAAGTTCTCGGACAGCGGTCCCCATAGGATCGAAGTCCAGAACGGCGGAGAGAGCACGTGGCACAGAAGCGTAGGAAGTTCAGTCCTGAGTTTCGGGACGAGGCGGTCAAGATGGTGGTCGTGGAGTCCCGCCCGATCGCCGAGGTCGCCCGAGAGATACAAGTGAACGAGGGAACGCTGGGCACCTGGGTCAGCCGGTACCGGCAAGAGCACGCCGGGGAGGAGCCTCCCCTGAACATCAGCGAACGCGCCCGCCTACGCGAATTGGAACGCGAGAACCGGGAACTCCGTATGAAGACCGAGTTCCTGGGAAAAGCGGCGGCCTTCTTCGCCCAGGAATACCGGTGACGGAGAAGTACGAGTTCATCGACGGCGAGGCCGACAACTTTCCCGTGCAGCAGATGTGCACCTGGGCGGGAGTATCCACGTCGGGCTTCTACCACTGGAGGTCCAGGCCATTGTCGGCCACCGCGAAGCGCCGTGCGGAACTGAGCGCTGTCATCCTCCAGGTCTTCTCCGACTCGCAGGAGACCTACGGCTACCGGCGTGTCCACGCCGCGCTCCAGCGGATGAACGTGCAGGCCGGAGCGGAACTGGTCCGCGCGCTGATGCGCGAGCTCGGCTTGGTGCCATGCCAGCCACGGCCCTGGCGGGCGACCACGATCGCCGATGATGCGGCGCCGGCCACGCCCGACCTGCTGGCCCGTGACTTCACCGCTGACGCTCCCGGGCGCAAACTGGTCAGCGATATCACCTATGTTCACACCTGGGCCGGGTTCCTGTATCTCGCGACCGTCATCGACTGCCACACCAAAGCTGTGGTCGGCTGGGCAATGGCCGACCACATGAAGACCTCTCTCATATCGGATGCACTCGATATGGCGGCCCGGAACATCGACCTCGCCGAAGGCGGCGTATTTCATTCCGATCGCGGCAGTCAATACACGTCTCGGGAACTTCGTTGCAAGCTCCGCTCATTGGGCCTGCGAGCGTCGGTTGGCCGCACCGGTGTCTGTTGGGACAACGCGATGGCCGAATCGTTTTTCGGCGCCCTCAAGAACGAACTCGTGCACCGAACTACGTTCCCAACACGCGCACATGCCCACCGGGCGATCGTCCGCTACATCGAGATGTTCTACAATCGAAAACGCCTCCACTCCGGACTCGGCTACAAGACTCCCGCAGAAGTCCACGCCGAGTACGAGGTGTTGCAGGCAGCGGCATAAGGAGAACCCTCAACACCGGTGTCCGAGAAGCGCAGGGCCCCTCA
>NZ_JBWKIS010000072.1:0-1327 GCF_056432625.1 Streptomyces sp. NPDC045026 | reverse complement strand
GAGGCGCCCCCACCCTCAGGTGTTGGATCATGAAGCGCTGCCAGGCGGGAGCCCGAGGCGGACGCGGTCGCAGTGTGCCGACCAGTGACGGTCAGACAGGCCCTGGCCCTTTCGACGCTACGTCCCGGATCCGAAGGAGTACGGGTTTCGATGGGTCGATATCAAGCAGCTCCGCTTCTCCGCGGAGTCCGTGGACGACAGAGGGCTGCTTGCCGCACTGATTGGGCATGAGCAGTTCCGAGACGACTATGCAGGTGGTGGAGTGCTGCCGGAGGGACCCCGGCACGGTCCATATTGGCTACGGTCGATCACTCCCGACATCTACGAGCCCGTCAGCCAGGAGAAGGCCGTGCAGATCCTGCGGGAGTGGGTGGATCCGCTCTGGGACGTGCCCACCGAGCTGGAGGCAGATCTGCAGCGGGAGGTGTTCGACCGCCTGGTCGCAGCTGATGGCGTCTACTACCTCAGCGAGCTCGGTGATGAGGCGATTCACGAGCCACCTTGTCCAGATCGAGGACGAGTGAACGGCTCGCTGTGGAGGCATCGGTGTCGGATCAGTCCCCGCTGCGCAGCAGACCGGCCAGTGCGGCGCATGGGCCACCCTCTCGCCGCTTGCCCCTGGTCCGCGGCATGTGCCCGACGATCGGCCGCGGCGGCGGATCAAACCGGTTGGGGTCACTCCACTCCTGTGGTCCGCGGGCGGTCACACGTCGACCGCGACCCCGGTCTCCCCCAGTCGCGCATGCAGGTGGGGCAGGGTGAGCGAGTCGGCCGCGATCGCGAGCATGATCGCGGCCTGAACCGCGAGCGACACCACGAAGGCGATGCCGACGCCGGCATTCTCGAGCCAGACAGGCTCGCACAGTTCCGGCAGGATCTCGCCCTCGTCCGGTTCGCCGCTATCGGTCACCCTTCCTTCCAAGGCCACGTAGTTACCGCCGCAGCCCCGGCGAGCAGGCCTGGACCCTCGTCGGCACCCCCTACGCCTCCTCCGGCTTCTGGGTCGACCCCCAGCCCCTGTTCGGATACACGAACTACTACATCGTCAACGTCGACGACGCGGGCAGAGAGTCGGCACCCGCCAGAACCAGCGTTCAACCGTAGACATGGCCGAGGCGGGGCTGACATAACGTCAGCCCCACACCTTGTGTGAACGGACCGCTGGCTACTTCGGGCCGGGCATGAGCTTCTCCTCCTACTCATCCGACAGAAAGAGGACGGCGCAGGTCCTGTGAGGCGCCCTGAAGTTCTCGGACAGCGGTCCCCATAGGATCGAAGTCCAGAACGGCGGAGAGAGCACGTGGCACAGAAGCGTAGGAAGTTCAGT
>NZ_JBWKIS010000071.1:0-1403 GCF_056432625.1 Streptomyces sp. NPDC045026 | reverse complement strand
CCCCCCCTTGTTAACCATGATCCGGGGGGTGGTGTCACCGGTCCCGGAGGCACTGACTGACCGCTGATTAGGGGCATGACCACCGACTTTTCGCAGGTCGGGAGGCTCTTCGTAATGTGGATGTGGCGATCGGTGCCGTGGCTTTGAGGCCGGATGAGTACAACCGGAGGACGCACGTGATCGACACCGGCGACATCGACGTCTATCTCGGCCTGGACGTCGGCAAAGGCGAACACCACGCCACCGCAGTGAACCCGGCAGGGAAGAAGGTCTTCGACAAGCGGCTGCCCAACACCGAGCCCAAACTCCGCGAGCTCTTCGACAAGTTGAAGGCCAAGCTCGGCGCCGTGCTGGTGGTTGTCGACCAGCCCGCCTCGATCGGTGCCCTGCCGCTGGCCGTCGCCCGCGATGCTGGCTGCCAGGTCGCCTACCTGCCCGGATTAACCATGCGGCGGATCGCCGATCTCTATCCCGGCGAGGCCAAAACCGACGCCCGGGACGCGTTCATCATCGCCGACGCCGCCCGCTCGATGCCCCACACCCTGCGGTCCATCGAGCTGGAGGACGAGACCGTCGCCGAGCTGGAGATGATCGTCGGCTTCGACGACGACCTGACCGGCGAAGCCACCCGCATCGCCAACCGGCTGCACGGTCTGCTCACCCAGATCCACCCCTCGCTGGAACGCGTCCTGGGCCCGCGCATCCAGCACCCGGCCGTGCTGCTGATGCTCGAACAGCACGGCTCACCAGCCCAGTTGAGGAAGGCCGGACGACGACGTCTGGTCAGCCTGATCCGCCCGAAGGCCCCCAGGATGGCCGAACGTCTCGTCGAGGACGTCTTCACCGCGCTCGACGAGCAGACGGTGGTCGTCCCTGGCACCGACGCGGCCGCACTGATCGTTCCCAGCCTGGCCGGCTCCCTGAAAGCCGTCCTCGACCAGCGCAAACTCCTCGCGACCCGGATCGAGGAACTGCTGGAGGCCCACCCTCTTTCGAGGGTCCTGACGTCCATGCCGGGAGTCGGCGTCAGGACCGGAGCCCGCATCCTCATCGAGGTCGGCGACGGCACCAGTTTCCCCACCGCCGCCCACCTTGCCGCCTACGCCGGACTCGCCCCCGCAACCAGAAGCTCGGGCTCCTCGATCCGCGGCGAACAGCCTTCACGCAGGGGAAACAAGCAGCTCAAGCGGGCTTTCTTCCTCTCCGCTTTCGCCTCACTGGGCGACCCCGCCTCCCGGACCTACTACGACAAAAAGATCGCCCAGGGAAAGCACCACACCCAGGCTCTGCTCTGCCTCGCCCGCCGCCGGGCCGACGTCCTGTTCGCGATGCTCCGCGACGGCACCTTCTACGACCCCCAACCCGCCCCATCCCCTTGACCAAAGTCATAGGGGCACCCCCCC
>NZ_JBWKIS010000070.1:0-1464 GCF_056432625.1 Streptomyces sp. NPDC045026 | reverse complement strand
CGTACGGGACCCGTCACCACCACCGCCTGGGAATTACGACCGGCAGCCGCAGAGGCTACGCATAGTGACACGTCACGGAAGTTGAGCCAGAACCCTTCAAACGACAGCGTTTGTACATCGGTTCGGGAGTCGCTCGTCGCTCTGCGGCGGTGTGAATGTTCATGGGAAATGACGTCACTGCGAGGGTTCGGCGCTGCTCGCGCGGTCCCTGCTATGCCTGCCAGCGATTGGAGTAACCCTCTCGCAGTGGCCCTCCGACCAGATCCAGTAGCTTCTTCGCGGCAGCTGCCAGCGGAGCTGGATCGGCCTGTTCTGCGACAGTCTGATGCCCGTCCAACAATGCCTGGCCTAGCTCTGGGTCCGCGGCTACGAGTCGACGGGGTAGCCATTTGCCGATCCCCGTCCATGCGCCATGGTGAGCAGTGACGAGCTCAGCCGCTTCCCGCAGGACGTGGTCAGCGACGACAAGCTGTTCGTGACGGCTGGCTGACGGGGTATCGATCAGGTCGTCCAGGTAGCACGTCAGTACGTAGCGGCCATGGCGCCACTGCTCCGCTGTGAGAGGAGGCGGCCCCATCGCGATGACCTCTTCTGCCAGCTGGCGCGTGCGGGCCACATGCCCGTATGGGTCGGTTAGCGTCATCCCCTGGGCATAGACGAAGACCACCGTCGCCCGTCGGCGGGCTCGATCCCACTCGAAGAACCTTGGGACGTCCCCTGCATCATTGAGGAACAACTCGACCAGTCGCCCTTCGTGACGGATCACCTCCCGGCCGCTTCCAGCGGAGTTCGGGAGAAGGACACCGATGTCGAGGTCACTGGCTGGCGTGGCACGGCCCTGGGCAACTGATCCACCGAGAAACAGCCCCGAGTGCCTGCGGGAACAGTTCTCCAACCACACGGCTGGCCTGGGCTATCGCCGCTTCTTGATCGCTCATGGGCGTTCATCGTGCCAGGTCAGGTGCATGGCATCCAGACGACAGTTGGTTTCAGCACACGAACATTCCCAAACCTCAGTAAGTCTTCGGGGACGCCACCCGCACGAGGTGTCACCGATGGTGAGGCGGCCCGCCGCCCGTGAGGGCGGCGGGCAGTCGAGTGCGAACCGACGGATGTCAGCCAGCCTTGGCGGGTGCGCCTGCCTTCGCCCGTAGGAACCCGTCGATCACTTCCCGGTATGGATCGATGCCCTTCGCCCGCGGAGGGTGCTGCTTGCGCGGCTCCGGCCACGCGGATTCAAGAGAGCGCTGGGAGGCCGCACGCCAGGAGGGCGCACCGCCGCCGCCCCCGCCCAGCCCGACCCCGGCCGACTTCGCACAGGAGACGCTCGACTTCGGCTGACCGACAACGACAGCGGGGCCGGAAAGGATCACCCTGTCCGGCCCCGCTGCTCGTTCCCGGCTGCTCACCGGCTGAGGCGGATGCGCGGCCCCCACGCGAACTCGAGGTCGTCCAGGAAGACGT
>NZ_JBWKIS010000069.1:0-1737 GCF_056432625.1 Streptomyces sp. NPDC045026 | reverse complement strand
ATCGACATCCACACGACCGCGGGAAAGCTCGCGGACCTGCAGCGCCGGATCGACGAGGCCACGCACGCCGGCTCCGCGCGCGCGGTGGAGAAGCAGCACGCGAAGGGCAAACTGACGGCCCGTGAGCGCATCGAACTGCTCCTGGACGAAGGCTCGTTCGTAGAACTCGACGAATTCGCCCGCCACCGCTCCACCGCGTTCGGCCTGGACGACAACAAGCCCTACGGCGACGGAGTCGTCACCGGCTACGGCACCGTGGAAGGCCGCCCCGTCGCCGTCTTCTCCCAGGACTTCACCGTCTTCGGCGGCGCCCTCGGCGAGGTCTACGGCCAGAAAATCATCAAGGTCATGGACTTCGCCCTCAAGACCGGCTGCCCCGTCATCGGCATCAACGACTCCGGCGGCGCCCGCATCCAGGAAGGCGTCATGGCGCTCGGCATGTACGGCGAGATCTTCCGCCGCAACACCCACGCCTCCGGCGTCATCCCCCAGATCAGCCTCGTCGTCGGCCCCTGCGCAGGCGGCGCCGTCTACTCCCCCGCCATCACCGACTTCACCGTCATGGTCGACCAGACCTCACACATGTTCATCACCGGCCCCGACGTCATCAAGACCGTCACCGGCGAAGACGTCGGCTTCGAAGAACTCGGCGGCGCCCGCACCCACAACACCAACTCCGGCGTCGCGCACTACATGGCCGGCGACGAAAAAGACGCCATCGAATACGTCAAAACGCTTCTCTCCTACCTCCCCTCGAACAACCTGTCCGAGCCCCCCGCCTTCCCCGAGGAAGCGGACCTGGCCCGCACCCCCCAGGACGACGAACTCGACACCCTCGTCCCCGACAGCGCGAACCAGCCCTACGACATGCACACCGTCATCGAACACGTCCTGGACGACGCCGAGTTCCTCGAGACACAGCCCCTGTTCGCACCGAACATCCTCACCGGCTTCGGCCGCGTCGAAGGCCGCCCCGTCGGCATCGTCGCCAACCAGCCCCTGCAGTTCGCCGGCTGCCTGGACATCGACGCCTCCGAAAAAGCGGCCCGCTTCGTCCGCACCTGCGACGCGTTCAACGTCCCCGTCCTCACCTTCGTCGACGTCCCCGGCTTCCTCCCCGGCGTCGACCAGGAACACACCGGCATCATCCGCCGCGGCGCCAAACTGATCTACGCCTACGCCGAAGCCACCGTCCCCCTCATCACCGTCATCACCCGCAAGGCCTTCGGCGGCGCCTACGACGTCATGGGCTCCAAACACCTGGGCGCCGACCTCAACCTGGCCTGGCCCACCTCCCAGATCGCGGTCATGGGCGCCCAGGGAGCCGTCAACATCCTGCACCGCCGCACCATCGCCGCCGCCCCCGAACCCGAGCAGGAAACCACCCGCGCCCGCCTCATCCAGGAATACGAGGACACCCTCCTCAACCCCTACACGGCGGCCGAACGCGGCTACATCGACGCCGTCATCATGCCCTCCGACACCCGCGCCCACATCGTCCGAGGCCTGCGCCAGCTCCGCACCAAACGCGAAAGCCTGCCGCCCAAGAAGCACGGCAACATCCCGCTCTGACCACCACGCACCACCCCCCGGAGCCGTCATGATGATCAAGGTCGTACGGGGCAACCCGACCCCCGAGGAGCTGGCCGCCGCACTCGCGGTGGTCCAAGCACGCGCCGCGGCAACACCCACCGCCCCGCCCGGCGCGACACCCACCCACGACGCATGGGCGGACCC
>NZ_JBWKIS010000068.1:0-1743 GCF_056432625.1 Streptomyces sp. NPDC045026 | reverse complement strand
CTCATCGCCAACCGTGGCGAAATCGCTGTCCGCGTGGCCAGGGCGTGCCGGGATGCCGGTATCGCGAGCGTTGCCGTTTACGCGGAACCGGACCGGGACGCTTCGCATGTCCGGGCGGCGGACGAGGCGTTCGCGTTGGGCGGTGACACCCCGGCCACCAGCTATCTCGACATGGCGAAGGTGCTGCAGGCCGCCAAGGACTCCGGCGCGGACGCCATCCACCCCGGCTACGGATTCCTGTCGGAGAACGCGGAGTTCGCCCAGGCCGTCCTGGACGCCGGCCTGATCTGGATCGGCCCGCCCCCGCAGGCCATCCGCGACCTCGGCGACAAGGTCGCCGCCCGCCACATCGCCCAGCGCGCCGGCGCACCCCTGGTCGCCGGCACCCCGGACCCCGTATCCGGGTCCGACGAGGTCGTCGCGTTCGCCCGCGAACACGGCCTGCCCATCGCCATCAAGGCAGCCTTCGGCGGCGGCGGCCGCGGCCTCAAGGTCGCCCGCACCCTCGAAGAAGTCCCCGAGCTCTACGACTCCGCCGTCCGCGAAGCCGTCGCCGCCTTCGGCCGCGGCGAATGCTTCGTCGAGCGCTACCTCGACAAGCCCCGCCACGTCGAGACCCAGTGCCTGGCCGACACCCACGGCAACGTCGTCGTCGTCTCCACCCGCGACTGCTCACTACAGCGCCGCCACCAAAAACTCGTCGAAGAGGCCCCCGCCCCCTTCCTGAGCCCGGCGCAGAACGAACAGCTCTACACCGCCTCCAAGGCCATCCTCAAGGAAGCCGGCTACGTCGGCGCCGGCACCGTCGAATTCCTCGTCGGCGCGGACGGCACCATCTCCTTCCTCGAGGTCAACACCCGCCTCCAGGTCGAACACCCCGTCACCGAAGAAGTCGCCGGCATCGACCTCGTCCGCGAAATGTTCCGCATCGCCGACGGCGAAGAACTCGGCTACGACGACCCCGCCCTGCGCGGCCACTCCTTCGAGTTCCGCATCAACGGCGAAGACCCCGGCCGCGGCTTCCTGCCCGCCCCCGGCACCGTCACCCGCTTCGCACCCCCCACCGGCCCCGGCGTCCGCCTCGACGCCGGCGTCGAGACCGGCAGCGTCATCGGCCCCGCCTGGGACTCCCTCCTCGCCAAACTCATCATCACCGGCGCCACCCGCGAACAGGCCCTGCAGCGCGCCGCCCGCGCCCTGGCCGAATTCGAGGTCGAGGGCATGGCCACCGCCATCCCCTTCCACCGCGCCGTCGTCACCGACCCGGCCTTCACCAGCGACCCCTTCACCATCCACACCCGCTGGATCGAGACCGAGTTCGTCAACGAGATCAAGCCCTTCGCCGCCACCCCCGACGCGGACAGCGAAGAGGAGACCGGCCGCGAGACCGTCGTCGTCGAGGTCGGCGGCAAACGCCTCGAGGTCTCCCTGCCCTCCAGCCTGGGCATGTCCCTGGCCCGCACCGGCCTCGCCGCCGGCGCCCGGCCCAAGCGACGCGCCGCGAAGAAGTCCGGACCCGCCGCCTCCGGCGACACCCTCGCCTCCCCCATGCAGGGCACCATCGTCAAGGTCGCCGTCGAGGAAGGCCAGGAAGTCAAGGAAGGCGACCTCGTCGTCGTCCTCGAAGCCATGAAGATGGAACAACCCCTCAACGCACACCGCACCGGCACCATCAAGGGCCTCAACGCCGAAATCGGCGCCTCCATCACCTCCGGCGCCACCATCTGCGAAATCAAGGACTGA
>NZ_JBWKIS010000067.1:0-1821 GCF_056432625.1 Streptomyces sp. NPDC045026 | reverse complement strand
TCAGCCCTTGCGGGTGTTGACTTCCTCGGTGAGCTGGGGGACGACGTCGAAGAGGTCGCCGACGACGCCGTAGTCGACGAGGTCGAAGATGGGGGCTTCGGCGTCCTTGTTGACCGCGACGATGGTCTTGGAGGTCTGCATGCCGGCCCGGTGCTGGATCGCGCCGGAAATACCGTTGGCGATGTAGAGCTGCGGGGAGACACTCTTGCCGGTCTGGCCGACCTGGTTGGAGTGCGGGTACCAGCCCGCGTCGACCGCGGCGCGGGAGGCGCCGACGGCCGCGCCGAGGGAGTCGGCGAGCGCTTCGATGATCGCGAAGTTCTCGGCGCCGTTGACGCCACGGCCGCCGGAGACCACGATCGCGGCCTCGGTCAGGTCCGGGCGGCCGGTCGACTCACGCGGTGTGCGGGCGGTGACCTTCGTGCCCTTGGCCTGCTCGGAGAACGTCACGGTGAGGGCCTGGACCGTGCCGGCCGCGGGGGCCGCCTCGACCGGGGCACTGTTGGGCTTGACGGTGATGACCGGGGTGCCCTTGGCCACGCGGGTGGTGGTGGTGAAGGACGCGGCGAACGCCGACTGCGTCGCAACGGGGCCCTGCTCGGAAGCGGTCAGGTCGGTGGCGTCGGTGATGACACCGGAGCCGATCCGCACCGCGAGGCGGGCGGCGATCTCCTTGCCCTCCGCGGAGGAGGGGACCAGCACCGCGGCCGGGGACACCGCGTTGTAGGCGGCCTGCAGCGCATCCACCTTCGGCACGACGAGGTAGTCGGCGTACTCGGACGCCTCGTCCGTGAGGACCTTCACCGCGCCGTGCTCGGCGAGAGCGGTGGCGGTGGCGGCGGCGCCGGCACCGACCGCGAGAGCGACGGGCTCACCCAGACGGCGGGCCAGGGTCAGCAGTTCAAGGGTGGGCTTGCGGACGGCACCGTCCACGTGATCGACATAGACCAGAACTTCAGCCATGGGACTTCAATCTCCTGCAGATACGAAGAAGTTGGGGACTTCGAGGGGTGAGCGAACCTCAGATGAACTTCTGGCCCGCGAGGAACTCGGCGAGCTGCTTGCCACCCTCACCCTCGTCCTTGACGATCGTGCCCGCGCTGCGCGCCGGACGCTGAGCCGCCGCGTCGACCTTCGTCCAGGCACCCTCCAGGCCCACTTCCCCGGCCTCGATGTCCAGGTCGGACAGGTCCCAGGAGGTGACCGGCTTCTTCTTCGCCGCCATGATCCCCTTGAACGAGGGGTAACGCGCCTCACCCGACTGGTCGGTCACCGACACCACCGCCGGCAAGGAGGCCTGAACCTGCTCCGATGCCGTGTCACCGTCACGGCGGCCCGTCACCACACCACCCTGGACCGACACCTCGGACAGCAGCGTCACCTGCGGCACACCCAGCCGCTCCGCGAGCAGCGCCGGCACCACACCCGCCGTGCCGTCCGTCGACGCCATACCCGAGACCACCAGGTCGAAGCCGGCCTTCTCGATCGCCTTCGCCAGCACCAGCGACGTGCCGATGATGTCCGTGCCGTGCAGGTCATCGTCCTCGACGTGGATCGCCTTGTCCGCACCCATCGACAACGCCTTGCGCAGCGCGTCCTTCGCGTCCTCCGGACCCACCGTCAACACGGTGATCTCCGCATCGTCCGCCCCGTCCGCGATCTGCAACGCCTGCTCGACCGCGTACTCGTCCAGCTCCGACAACAGCCCGTCCACATCATCACGGTCCACCGTCAGATCCTCAGCGAAATGCCGGTCCCCCGTCGCATCCGGCACATACTTCACGGTGACAACGATCCTCAAGCTCACGCCGGCTCTCCTAC
>NZ_JBWKIS010000066.1:0-2028 GCF_056432625.1 Streptomyces sp. NPDC045026 | reverse complement strand
GCACCGCACCTCGCGGCGTTGTCGTCACTCGCCGACGCTCCGCGTCGACTCCCTCCTCCGCCTTGCGATGCACGGCACCAGACCCCGCTCCCTGATCCGGCCTGATCCAAACGAAGGACCCTAGTCCGTAGGTGGGGGTGCGCTTGAGTACGCGTACTCAGGCGCACCGCTCGCCGGGACAGCAGTATCGGATCCATGCTGTGGTCAGACCCCGAGAACGAGCCCCCCGAGGAGCTGCGCGAAACCCAGGCGATGCTCCGCCGAGCGGGCTTCGTGCTCGCGGTGGCGATGGTGATTGCGATGCTGGTTCTGGGAATCGTGTAGTAGCCCGGACCGAGCACTCCCACCCGTCCACATGTGGAACCCTGGCCGCATGACTGATCCCCACGCGAGCACCCCCGCGAGCGCTTCCCGCCGCCTGGTCCTCGCCTCCCAGTCCCCGGCCAGGCTGGCCCTGTTGCGCCAGGCGGGCCTCGCCCCCGAGGTGCTGGTCAGCGGGGTCGACGAGGACGCCGTGTCCGCCCCCACCCCGGCCGAACTGGCCCTGGCGCTGGCGGAGGCGAAGGCGTCCGTGGTCGCGGCGAAGCCGGAGGTGCACGGCGCGCTGGTGATCGGCTGCGACTCGGTCCTGGACATCGACGGCGAGGCGCTCGGCAAGCCGGCCGACGCCGAGGAGGCCACGGCGCGCTGGAAGTCGATGCGGGGCCGCGCGGGCACCCTGCAGACGGGCCACTGCGTGTACGACACGGCGACGGGCCGCTACGTGTCGGCGACGGCCTCGACGGTGGTCCGCTTCGGCGAGCCGAGCGACGCGGAGATCGCCGCGTACGTGGCGTCGGGCGAGCCGCTCCACGTGGCGGGCGCGTTCACGCTGGACGGCCGCTCGGCACCGTTCATCGACGGCATCGACGGCGACCACGGGAACGTGATCGGCCTGTCGATGCCGCTGCTGCGCCGCCTGCTGGCCCAACTGGGCGTGAACATCACGGACTTGTGGGCGGACTGAACGCGGCTCGCCTCACCCGGGCCGATCGGACGGACGCCGATCAGACGGGCTGAGGCGCCCCGCCCCCATCGGCGGGCCCGGCCGAAGCCTCGCCCGCTCCCGCACCGTCCCCCTGTTCCTTCCGGTCAAAAGTGACCAGCGTGAGCACGATGAGCCCGAGCACGACCATCATGAAGACGAACGCGAGCCAGCCGACCAGGCCGATGCTGAACGCCCCGAGCAGCCCGTGCACGACGGCCGCGCTGATCAGCAGGATGCGGCCGAAGGCGGCCGGCGCGCGGTCGCGCACGGCGGCGCGTACGAGGACGATCCCGCACAGCACGAGGTAGAGCCCGAAGAGCCCGCCCGCGATCCAGGCGGAGACGGACATGGCGCGGGGGTCGAGCCCGGCCAGGGACATGTCCTGGCGGTCGACGACCAGCCCCAGGAACCAGTTGAGGAGGGCGATGCCGATCGCCTCCGCGAAGAGCACGATCGCGGCCACCCACGCCACCGGTCTGCGTGCCACCGGAACCCCACCCACTTTCGACTGTTACCCCTAGTACGCCCGCCCGTCGCCCGACCACCACCCCTCAACGGGGCCCTGCGGGCCAAAGGCTGTCTTCAACAACGCGCACGCTACTAACGGGTAAACCTCGGGACAAGGGGTCTGCCCGGAGTAAAGAATCATTGGGCCATTCGTAGGGACTCCACAAAGAAACCCGGAGCGTCGCAGCGCCGTCTCACAGAGACCTAGTCCACGTTGGCGGGCTAGGGTTCGAAGAGGGAAGGCTGCGTAACCGGGCGCAACAGGGGGTTTCACCACTTGAGCGCGCCTCGAATAGCACTCCGTGTGGGCAAGCTCACTCATGGGGACGGGTCGTAAGCCCGTGTCGGCAGTCCCTAAACTCGGCTTGTTTCAAGGAGGGAGCCATCGTGCGCAAGGTGCTCATCGCCAACCGTGGCGAAATCGCTGTCCGCGTGGCCAGGGCGTGCCGGGATGCCGGTATCGCGAGCGTTGCCGTTTACGCGGAACCGGACCG
>NZ_JBWKIS010000065.1:0-2376 GCF_056432625.1 Streptomyces sp. NPDC045026 | reverse complement strand
GGGTTCTGGCTCAACTTCCGTGACGTGTCACTATGCGTAGCCTCTGCGGCTGCCGGTCGTAATTCCCAGGCGGTGGTGGTGACGGGTCCCGTACGGTGCCGAGATGTTGACTGTACGAGCGATGACGGAAGCCGATGTTGCGGCTGTATCCGCGATACGAGTGACCGGCTGGCAGGCCGCGTATGCGGGGATTGTTCCCCAATCCCACCTCGATGGGATGACGGTCGAAGCAGATACTCAGCAGCGTCGACAGCACTTCAAGAGGTCGAAGGAGCGCACAACCAATCTGGTTGCGGCCGACACCTTTGGCCGAGTGGTGGGTTGGGCTTGCTTCGGTCCCTTTCGCGGCACCGGAACAAGTGCGACTACGGGTGAGCTTTACGCTCTGTATGTTCAGCCCTCACTCATCGGGTCCGGAATCGGTCGCACACTACTCGAAGCCGTGCGCGCCCACGCTCTTGCCCACAGCTTCGACCTGGTGCTGTTGTGGGTCCTCAAGGAGAACACCACGGCACGTCGTTTCTACGAGCGAGCTGGCTATGTCGCTGACGGTGCAGTACAGGCTGACGACTATGACGGAGTATCTGTATCCGAAGTTCGTTACCGGCGCTCTCTGTAGGAGCACGACGTCGGCTGGGTGGACCCCTGCCAGGAGTCAGGCAAGCAAGACTCGTTTGCGCAGGAGACGGAAGCCCGCGCGGCCGAACATCTGCCGTTTGAGCATCTTGATCCGGTTGACGTGTCCTTCGACAACGCCGGAGCTCCAGGGCAGGGTGAGGCCGGCTATGACGGCGTCGCGGTCGCGGTCGATGCCTGCGGCGAGGGTATGGAGGCTGGGGAGGTCGTCCTGGCGGACGGCGTGGAGCCACTGTGGGAGTCGTTCGCCCTGGCGCTCGGTGAGCATCTGGGCAAAGGACCGGACATGGCCGGTAAGGGCGTCGAGTTCAGGGCAGTTGGCCAGGACAGCTTTGAGTCGGAGTTGTTCGATCTCTGTGAGGGATTCCGGGCGGCTGAGGATCCATCTGGTCACCACGCGGGGTGCCGGCGGTTGTGCGGTCACTGGGCGGGGTGAGGTGCGCTTCTTCCGAATGTAGGCGCTGACGATGCCGTAACTGCCCTGGTAGCCGAGTGGGACGATCTCTTCCCAGAGTTTCCAGGCATTGGTGCAGCCCTCGCTCCATCGGTCGTCCAAGTAGGGCTTGTACTCGTCCAGGGCGGAGGTTCGGTTGTACTGCCACTGCCCGCGGAAGAGGTCCTCGGGTTTGACGGCGTCGGCGAGGCTTTTCACAGTGCGGTGGGTCATGTGGAGCTGGCGGCCGATCGAGCGGCGGCTGTGGCCGGCTTCGAGCAGTGCGTGGACGGTGGCGTGCCTGGCTCGGATGCGGTTGGCGAACCGGTCGCTTTTCCAAGGGGAGGCCGGTCTTTCTTCGGGCAGCGTGGACTCGTTGTCCTCTTCTCCGGCTGGTTCGGGAAGAAGGACGCGCAGGCACTGGCGGTGGCGGGCGACGGCCCGTTCAGCGGCCTGGCCGAGGTTGTTCCACAGGTGCCAGCGGTCAGCAACTTGGATTGCCTGCGGCGCCCCGGCTGTGGCGCCTTCCGCGAAGAACGGAGCTCGGTCTCGGCAGACCACTTCGATGCCCGGACGCTTTGCCAGCCACTTGGCCAGGCTGGATGCCTCTCGGTCAGGCAACAGGTCCACCGGCCGGCGGGTCTCGACATCGACCAGAACCGTGCCGTAGACGCGGCCCTTCCGCGTCGCGTACTCATCGACACCAACTACCCGCGGGGTCGGTGCCTCCGGCTCGGGCAACGCGTCGACCAGGCGCAAGATCGTGCTGCGGCTGACGGACACTCCCATGATCCGTGCCATCCGGGCACCGGCCCGGCCGGCGAGGGCCAGACCGACCGCCGCAAGCGTCGAACGCAGTCTCTCGGTCCACCGGCTGTGCCGCCGGGTCAGCCCCGACATTTGCTCGACGAACGTACGCCGTCCGCACGAAACATGCCGACAGAAGAACCGGCGGACCCGCAGACAGAGGGCCACCCGCCGTCCACCGCTGGAAACGTCGGCAGGAAACCGCAGGTAGGAGCTGTGTATCCGGCGCGAAAGACTGCCACAGTCCGGACACGCTGCCCCGGCCGCCGTACACCGGGCCTCGATGCGTAACGCTTCGTCATTCACGTCCACCGACAGCACCGCCACGTCCGCGATCGTCGGCAACAACAGCTTCTCCAGCTGGAGCAATGTCTCTGCCATGAGGCTGAACTGTCGGCCACAGGAGATCGGCACTGGTCATTTTCAGGCAACTTCCTGGAGGCTTATCCGAGTCCGAATGTCACTCAGCGTGTCCCTTTCACGGAAAGTGAGCCAGAACC
>NZ_JBWKIS010000064.1:0-4391 GCF_056432625.1 Streptomyces sp. NPDC045026 | reverse complement strand
GACGCCACGGTGCTGTGCCTCGACTGGCACGGCCCCCACCACGACGGCCGCCACGCCCACGCCGGAGCCGGCCGATAAGCACTTCCCCGTGCCCATCCGGAGACCGCCGCCGAAAAGAGGCCATTCCTCTCCACCGTCCGCGTCGCCATCGCCGGCCGCGGCCGGGCCGCGCAGCGGGCGCAGGCCGTCTCGGATGCGCCGGCCCTCAGCCGTCTTCCCCGTCGTCCTCGATGACATCGGGGTCGCGGAAGGGCCGCAGTCCCTGGCCGGGTCCGCTGGCCTTGATGTTGAACAGGTAGCGGCCCAGGAAGTTGATGTGCCGGTCCTTGAGCGGGGAGAGCGGGGTTGGGGAACATCGGGACAGCCATTAACGCTAAGCACTTGATCATGGTCATGAGCTGAGCGTTGAGGTGCCCCGACGTTCCCGGACAGGGACCCAATAGGGTTGCCCTGAACAGGAAACGAGGAAGAAGTGGCGCCGCCCAGCAAATATTCGCCGGAGTTCCGCGAGGAAGCAGTCCAGATCGCGCTCCGGTCCAGCAAGACCGTCTCCGAGACGGCTCGCGAACTTGAGCTGAATCCGGAGACCCTCCGTGGCTGGGTGAAGAAGCATCAGGAACAGCACGAGCCTGAAGGGTGCCATTATTCGCGCATTGTCTTGACCTGCTGGTTCACTCGCTCCCCAGGTGAGCCATGATCCCTTCTCATGGCGTTGAGACTGCTGTACTGGCTCTTCCGGCGACTCCTCGGCGGGCTTGCCCTCCTGCTACGAAGTGCGGCCTCGAAGGAGGCGGAGATACTCGTACTCCGCCACGAGCTCGCGGTACTGCCACGGCAGGTAAAGCGACCGAGACTGTCGTGGGCGGACCGGGCAGTGATCGCCGCTCTAACCCGGCGACTCCCCCACGAGCTGCGCCGGCACCGGATCGTCACCCCGGCCACCCTGCTGTCCTGGCACCGCAAGCTGGTTTCCCGCAAATGGACATACCCCCAACAAGGGCCAGGACGGCCGCCACTGGACGCCGCGCTCGTGGTCCTGATCCAACAACTCGCTCGTGACAATCCCACCTGGGGCTACATCCGCATCCAGGGCGAGCTGCGCCGGTTGGGCCACCGCGTCGGGGCGAGCACGATCCGCCGGATCCTGCATCGGCATCGGATCCCGCCCGCCCCTCAGCGTGCCGACACGTCCTGGCCGACCTTCCTGCGCGCCCACGCCGATACCCTGCTCGCCTGCGACTTCTTCCACGTCGACTGCGCGATCACCCTCCAACGGCTATACGTGTTCTTCGTGATGGAGGTCGGGGCCCGCTACGTCCACGTCCTCGGCGTCACCGCCCACCCCACCGGGGCTTGGGTGACGCAGCTCGCCCGGAACCTCATGATGACCCTCCAGGACCGGTCCGGCAGCAGCTTGCGCTTCCTCATCCGAGACCGCGACAGCAAGTTCACCGCCGCATTCGACGGCATGTTCACCGCAGAGGACGTGGAGGTCGTCAAGATCCCTCCACGCTGCCCACGGGCAAACGCGTTCGCGGAACGCTGGGTTCGCACCGTCCGTGCCGAATGCACCGACCGCATGCTCATCGCCGGCGAACGCCACCTGCACACCGTCCTGGACCGGTACACCGAGAACTACAACAGGGGCAGACCTCACCGATCACTGGAGCTGAGAGCGCCATGCGACGCAACCAACGTCACTCCCCTGCCGATCGGCACGATCCGACGTCGCAAGATCCTCGGCGGACTCATCAACGAGTACCACCGCGCAGCCTGACGACCCATCACACGCCGACCAAATCACCGCAGGCCAGCACCCGTGCGCGAATATTGGCACCCTTCAGGGTGCGAAAGGTTCTGGGCGCTGTCAACGAGGCTGCCGAGTACCCACAGGCGTCGAGTGACGCATCAGGTGATGAGGGCCCGCCGCACAACTCCTTCAGTCAGTGCAACCAGATCGGCCCTACGGGTCCGTTGAAGCAGGTTCCCGCCCACGAGGCACCGGTCAGTCCTGAGGTCGCAGCCGCTGTGGGCAACAGCCTCGATCACGCACTACTGAGACTTTCGGGTTGGGGTGACGGTGATCTCGGTGGTGGGTGTATCCCGGTGTCATGCGGTATCCCGATGGGGGCGGCCTGACCGCGAAACAGCGGGCCCGGCGGGTGCAAGTGCGGTTCGAGGCCGCCGAGTTATTCGCGTAAGGGGCGCCCATCGTGCAGTTTGGGGGTGACGGGTTACTGAGGCCGGCCGGGCGGATCGTGTGGCCAGATGTGGATCAGGCGGAGTCCGCCTGAAGCGTTGCACGCCAATGCCGAGCAGGTAGCGGTCGTTTCTTGCTCGGCTGGAAGTGGGGAAACACTCCAAGACTGGCTCGTGATCATTGTTGCTGGCAGGGCCACTGCTGAAGTTCGTGCTGGCACAGACTTGCAGGGCGCGGCGGCCCGGCTGGCCGCGGCGTCCCTGTCCAGGCCGACCCAAGGACTGCCATCGTGAACGAGCGCGTTCTGACTCCCCGCAATCGGGGATTCCTCTTTCTCGACGCCCACCCGGCGGGGTGCGGGCAGCTGGTGGCCGACATGTGGCAGGTATGCCCCGCCCCTGTCGGCGTGCCGGAGGGCGACGGCCCGGTCGCGTTGGTCATCGGCTCCTCCGCCGGATACGGTCTCGCGGCCACGCTCGCCGGACTCAAGCGTGCTGGTATCCGCGGTATAGCCGTGTCCTTCGAGAAGGCCCCCACTGCACGGCGTACCGCGACGGCTGGCTGGTACCGCACCGCCGCTACCGCCAGCATCGCCCGCGCTGCCGGGCGGGACCTGGTCTTCCTCAACGGCGACGCGTTCTCCGACTCGATAGCGAGCGCTTGCGCGTTTGGCCCGCCGCCTGCGCCGCGCCCACCACTGTTCCCCGAGCTGGCCTCCGAAGGCAGCAAACGCGATCAGGCCGCCATGGCGGACCGCGCCATCCCCCGAGCCGTCAAGCAGCAACCGGGCCACCGCGGCCGCTACCAGACCGCCCGCCACCGAGATCACGACCACTGTCAGCGCCCATCGAAGCCTCCCCATGGGCGCCACCCAACCGTATAGGGAGACCTGATGACCGCCCACCGCCGCTACCAACTTGCTCGCGCCGCTGGCGCCTTCACTGTCGGCGTGATCGGGACCGGCTGCGTCCGCGCCCAGCAGTGGTGGCCAGCCGCGAAGTTCGCCCTCACCGCGCTCGTCCTCATCGAGGCCAGCGTCGTGCGTGTCAAGTTCTCCAAGTTGCTGGCGGATTCTGCGAGTTTGGCCAGCAACTTGCGAGGCTCTGCGGAATTCAGGAAGTCGCCGCCGTCTCACGTCGCTCACCGGGCAGCCGGCTGACGGCTGTGGGCAGTGTCGGAGCGTATCTGAAGGCGCCATCTCACATGGACGCCCGTCTCGCCGGGGGCCCCTGGCCCATCCGTCACCCGCACGCGCTCAACCTCAGTGAAGCCCAAGCGGCGGGCGATGGCACCACTCGCGGAATTGGCCTCGTCGTGGTGGATTTCGATGCGATCGATGCCCGGCAGCTCCCGTCCCGCCTGCACGAGGGCAGCCGCGGCCATAGTGGCCAGCCCCTTCCCCGTCCACGCGTGATGGAGCCAATACCCGATGTCCAGACCGCCAGGTCCGATCCGGCGATGCAATCCGCAGCTCCCGACCACCACTCCACCTGAGGTGATCGCGTAGTTGTATGCCTCCTCCGAGGCCCACTGCTCCTCGGAGTGGCTCAGAAACCCTTCCCCCTGCTTCCGGTCGTGGGTGGCCGCAAAGGGCATCCACGGCAGCAGGTGACCACGCGACTCGGTGATCGCCCGATGCAGGGACTCGATGTCGTCGACACGCCATCGGCGCAGTTCGACCTGGTCAAAGCGAAGCACATCAGCAGGCTGTCCCATGCCCGGGATGCTGCCTCAGCCTCACTAGATCGACAACGCAATTACCAGCACCGAACCTGCGGCCATCCCAGTGCTGGACACCAACCCCGCCAGCAGGTTCCCGCCGCTGCCACCTTCAGATTCAGCGAACCCGCTGGATTCCGTGTGTGATCTCCTCGCCCACCCCGAACTCGGCGACGTCCGCAGCCGCCCGTACACCGAGCGGCGCGCCCTCCTCCTCGACCTGCTCCACGACGTACCGCCTCCGATCCAGGGGCACGAGGCGTTGCAGGTCGACGGATTCGTCTACTGCGACTGGTCGACCGAGACGAGCGTCACCGCCGGACTCATCGAGGACACCACGAGATAAGAGCGGGCAGCGGCGTCAGGGGCGGGCTAGATGTATTGAGCATGAGCGTTGTTGACACGCGCGGGCCTTGAAGAGGGCGAAGGCCTCCGTGTGTGGTGGAGGTGTCGAATCTTCACCGCACGGAGG
>NZ_JBWKIS010000063.1:0-4868 GCF_056432625.1 Streptomyces sp. NPDC045026 | reverse complement strand
TCAGCTTCGGTAGACGGTGAGGACGGCTCCGCTCACCTCGATGCGGCGTTCGTCGAGTTTCTCGCCACAGTGCAATGCGGACAGGCAGCTCCGGAACAGCCCCAGTTCCTCCGCGTCGAGCACCGCGGCGGCCAGATTCAGTAGTTCGTCGCGGGCTGCGGGGGTGAGGGCTTCGGGGAGTTCGCCGGAGAGCAGGACCACCGGTTCCCCCGTCCTGCCCCGTACGACGGCGGTCGCGGACACTCCACGGACGACAAGCACGTGCACCCCTCTCGCGGAGGTTTCAGGCGGTTCACCCGCCTTGAGGGTCGAGAGGATAGCCATGGTGGAGCCGCGCAACATGGGTCGGACGGCTCCGAGTTGAGCCAATCGAGTGAGGGCGCGACGCGCGTCGGGCGGAGTTCGCATCCGGTCATTCGCCCTCCTGCCTGCTGTTTCCGTCGATGGGCGATGTGTCCAGTGGGGGGCGATGTGCGTGAAGTGGTTGTCCGAGGTTCTTGAACGGTCTACTGTCCAATCTCGTCAGACAGATCGTCCGGCATGGATGGACGTCCGAGATCGTATGTGACCCTCCATGCCCATTCAGTAAAGGAACCACCATGCTCGGCATGCGTGAGCTGGACGCGGAATCCGCAGAGCTGCTGCCCGGCCGTGAGGCCCTGGGCCGGCTGAAGTTCAACTTCGTCAAGACGACGAACGTGACACGGCACGTCGCCTACGTCCAGGCCCAGAACAACTCGTACGCGCTGAACGCCTGCTCCCCCGAGGCCATCGCCGCCTCCGCGGCCAACCAGACCATCAACGTCCACCAGTAACCCACCCTTTATCCCGAAAGAGGTTTCACCATGAACAACGAACAGCTCAACGAAGAGTCCGCGGAACTGCTGCCCGGCCGTGAGGCCCTGGGCCGGCTGAAGTTCAACTTCGTCAAGACGACGAACGTGACACGGCACGTCGCCTACGTCGACGCCCACAACAACTCGCTGGCGGCGAACGTCAACTCCCCCGAGGCCATCGCCTCCTCCGAGGCCAACCAGACCATCAACATCAGCCAGTAGCAGCACCCGACGCGTGCGGGCCGTGTTCGTGGCGACGCGGTCCGCACCGGGGAGGGAGGGCAGGACGATGGCCAACGGTCAGGGGGCCCATGACCCCGCTCCCATGGGGACGGTGGTCCGGGACGCAGACAAAACGTTTCCTGGGGACGTGTACGAGGAACCGCTCTTCCCCGTCCCGCGACTCGGAACAGGGCTTCAACGCCTGGGCGAGTACCAGGGATCCGGCTTCACAGAACGCAAGTATCTGGTCCGCCGGGAGGACGGACAGGTGGTCCAGCTCTCCCCGCTGCTCTATCTCGTGGTCGAAGCCATCGACGGCGTACGCGACACCGAGGCCATCTCCCACCGGGTCAGCGGCCGCTTCGGGCGCGAGCTCAGCGCGGACAACATCCACTACCTCGTGGAGCACAAGCTCCAACCGCTCGGCCTCACCGTCCCGTTCGGACAGGCGGACGAGCAGGTCGTCGCCGGCCCCCGGTCCGACCTCCTCCTGGTCCTCAAGGGCCATCGGGTGATCTTCCGCGAGCGGCAGGTCGCCCGTATCGCCAGGGCGCTGGGCTGGCTGCACCGGCCCGCGGTGGTGGCCCTGGTGCTGGCGGCGGTCACCGTGCTGGACGTCTGGCTGTTCGGCTTCCACGGAGCGATGCAGCCGGTGCTCCAAGTACTGGAGCAACCCGTCCTGATGCTGGCCGTCTTCGCGCTGATCGTAGCCTCGCTCGTGTTCCACGAGTTCGGTCACGCCTCGGCCTGCCGGTACGGGGGCGCGCGACCCGGAAGCATCGGGTTCGGCCTCTTCCTGATCTGGCCCTCCATGTACACCGACGTCACCGACGTCTACCGCATCAACCGGGCCGGCCGGATCCGCACCGACCTGGGCGGGGTCTATTTCAACGTCGTCTTCCTACTAGGGCTGGCCGGCGCCTACCTCCTCACCGGCCAGCCCTTCTTCCTCGGCGCGGTCTACCTGGTGCACTTCGAGATCCTCGAACAACTAATGCCGGCGGTCCGACTGGACGGCTACTACATCCTCGGTGACCTCGCAGGAATCCCCGACCTCTACGGCAAGATCAAACCCATCCTCCTGAGCATGCTGCCGGGTCGGCCGGTCCCCCCGCAGGTGGCCGGCCTCAAGCGCTCCGCACGGGTCATCGTGACCAGCTGGGTGCTGACCATGGTGCCGCTGATCCTCGCCGAGCTCGGTTACGCCCTGTGGAACCTCCCGCGCCTACTCGAAACCGGACTGCGTTCGCTGGTCGAGCAGGCGACCGGAACCTGGTTCGCCTTCGCCGACGGGCAGATCGCGGCCGGACTCGTCGGCGTCGTCGGAGGGTTCATGATCCTCTGCCCCCTGGCCGGCGCGGCGTATCTCGCCGTGCGCCTGACCGGGCGGCTCGTGCGGGCAACCCTCCGCGCCACCGAGGGAAACCTCCGGCTGCGCCTGGTCATCTGCGCCGGCGTACTGACCGCGGCCAGCGCGCTCGGCGCGGCATGGATGGGCGGGGTGACACCCAAGCCGCTGCCGCCACGGCCGCCCATCATCCCCATTCTCCAGCCCGGCGTGCCCACGCTCCGCGCGGCGGCAACGCCGTCGGCCTCGGACGAGGCGCCGCAGGACGACGCCCGGCCGGAATCCCCCGACCTCACCGGCCCGTCGCCGGAGGCGAGCCTGCTCTCGCCGACGCCCGATGCCAGCTCGTCCGACGAGGCCGACACGGCGAGCGGTTCCCCCTCGGCCGACGACGAGACCAAGACGGCCGCCCCGACACCCAAGAAGGCGACGTCGAGCCCGCCCCCGACCCGCAGGCAGAGTCCGGCGCCGCCCGAGCCCAGCCCCTCGGCCGGTACATCGAGCCCCTCGCCGTCGGCCGCGCCCTCGTCAAGCCCCTCCCTGCCACTGCCCACCGAGAGCTTCCCCGACCCCTCCACCTGGTGATCCACGGGGCCCAGAACCCCCCGATAGACAGCCGCGAACCCCGGTGGACCTCCCCGGCCCCGTGCCGCTCATACACCCGCAAAAGGAGAACTTCAGTGAGCCACCGTAAACCACGCACCGGCACAGTCGGCCGGACGGCCATGCGCCTGGGCATGCTGACCACCGTCTGTCTGACCGGCCTTGCCACCGTGACCCCCGCGGGCGCGACGACCGGATCCCGCATCACCGGTGGCGTCGGCATCGCCGTGGACGAGGCACGGTCCCTCGCCAACCCCAGACACCGCGTCGACCACGACGAGGAGTTCTCGATCCATCAGCTCGGCACGGTCGTGGGCGCCGGCGTACGCAACCGGGCGATCGCCCGCTCCGTCGGCTGCTCGATCGACGTGCCCTGCCGGTCGATCGCGCTGTCCTTCCAGGTCGTCACCACGAACGGGGTCGCGGGCCTCAACGCCTCGAACACCAGCAAGGCCATCAACGACCACTGCGAGGGCTGCGAGACCTTCGCCGGCGCCTACCAGTTCATCGTCTCGACCCCGTACCGGTTCACTCTGAGCTCGCCGACCAGAAACAAGCTCGCCGGGTACGAAGGGCGGCTGGCCGCGCTGGAACGCAGCCGCGAGCCGATCGACGTCGTCAAGAGCCACGCCGACGCCCTGGCCGCCGAGGTCGTGAGCCTTCTCCAGCAGGCGGTGGCGGCCGCGCCGCGCGGCGAGACGGTCAACTCGCTGGTCTTGCGGCCCACAGTCTCCCTCCGGCGTCACATCGACTAGCCCCCGAGCTCCGTACCCACGGAGCCCACCGCCTCCCCGGGCCCGGGCCTGCTCTCCCGGACCCGGGGCCGACCTCCCCACGGATGACACCCATGCAATCCATGCGATACCCGCCCGAACTGCGCCGCAAGGCCCTGGATCTACTGGCCGACGGCGAGCCCGTGAAGAAGGTCGCCGTCGCTCTCGGCCTCAGCGACCAGACGGTCTACCAGTGGCGGCGCCGGTACCTGCCGCATCTCAGCAGAGGAGGGCCCAAGCCCTCCACGGGCATGGACCTCAGGGCCGCACGCCGGCGTATCGCCGAGCTGGAGTCCGAGCTCGCCGCCCTCCGGCGCGCGACGGAGCTGCTGTGCGATGTGGTGTCCCCAAAAGGCGATTCGAGGCAGTTCACGTGATGGCCGGCGAAGGGCTGCCCGTGCGCACCGCCACCCGGGCGCTCGGAGTGACCGAGTCCGGCTACTTCACCTGGCGCGCCCGCCGTCCCTCCGCCCGGTCGATCCGTCACACCTGGCTCACCGAACTCATCACCACCATCCACGCAGACTCCGGCGCCACCCACGGATACCGGCGCATCCACCGCGAACTCACCCAGACGTACGAGATCGCCGTCAGCCACGGGACGGTGGAACTCCTCATACGCCGGGCCGGTATCCATGGACGCCCCGGTGACGGCACCCCGTCCTGAAAGGAACCGGAACATGTCCCTGGAACACCCCACGCCCCCGCTGCCCATCTCCTCGCTGCTGCGCCCCCAGATGCGCATGGAAGGGGACCTGCCGGCCACTCAGGCGCACCAGGTGATGCTGCACTGTGCCCTGGACGCGGCCTGTGTCACGGTACGGATGACCGACCTCCCCGCCGTCACCCGGATCGCCGAGCTCGACTACCAGACGGTGGCCACGGTGATCAGATGGCTGCGGATCCTCGGAGCCGGGCGGTGAACGGCCCGACACCGCCCATCAGCCGCCGGAGCCGGAACCGGAGTCTGTCGGGGCGTCGCGGTCAGGGTTGCTTCGCAGGAGGGACTCGACGAGTGCGGTGACGTGGCGGCGGTCGGCATCGGACAGGCGCTGGACGCTGGCGATGAGGGTCGCGATCTCCGGG
>NZ_JBWKIS010000062.1:0-3196 GCF_056432625.1 Streptomyces sp. NPDC045026 | reverse complement strand
CGGGTGGTTGGTCGTTGTTTGAGAACTGCACAGTGGACGCGAGCATCTGTGGCCAAGTTTTTAAGGGCGCACGGTGGATGCCTTGGCACCAGGAACCGATGAAGGACGTGGGAGGCCACGATAGTCCCCGGGGAGCCGTCAACCAGGCTTTGATCCGGGGGTTTCCGAATGGGGAAACCCGGCAGTCGTCATGGGCTGTCACCCACTGCTGAACACATAGGCAGTGTGGAGGGAACGCGGGGAAGTGAAACATCTCAGTACCCGCAGGAAGAGAAAACAACCGTGATTCCGGGAGTAGTGGCGAGCGAAACTGGATGAGGCCAAACCATATGCGTGTGATACCCGGCAGGGGTTGCGCATGTGGGGTTGTGGGATCTCTCTTTCACAGTCTGCCGGCTGTGAGACGAGTCAGAAACCGTTGATGTAGGCGAAGGACATGCGAAAGGTCCGGCGTAGAGGGTAAGACCCCCGTAGTCGAAACATCAGCGGCTCGTTTGAGAGACACCCAAGTAGCACGGGGCCCGAGAAATCCCGTGTGAATCTGGCGGGACCACCCGCTAAGCCTAAATATTCCCTGGTGACCGATAGCGGATAGTACCGTGAGGGAATGGTGAAAAGTACCGCGGGAGCGGAGTGAAATAGTACCTGAAACCGTGTGCCTACAAGCCGTGGGAGCGTCGCTGTATGTGCTTGCACATACAGTCGTGACTGCGTGCCTTTTGAAGAATGAGCCTGCGAGTTTGCGGTGCGTTGCGAGGTTAACCCGTGTGGGGAAGCCGTAGCGAAAGCGAGTCCGAATAGGGCGATTCAGTAGCGCGCTCAAGACCCGAAGCGGAGTGATCTAGCCATGGGCAGGTTGAAGCGGAGGTAAGACTTCGTGGAGGACCGAACCCACCAGGGTTGAAAACCTGGGGGATGACCTGTGGTTAGGGGTGAAAGGCCAATCAAACTCCGTGATAGCTGGTTCTCCCCGAAATGCATTTAGGTGCAGCGTCGTGTGTTTCTTGCCGGAGGTAGAGCACTGGATAGGCGATGGGCCCTACCGGGTTACTGACCTTAGCCAAACTCCGAATGCCGGTAAGTGAGAGCACGGCAGTGAGACTGTGGGGGATAAGCTCCATGGTCGAGAGGGAAACAGCCCAGAGCATCGACTAAGGCCCCTAAGCGTACGCTAAGTGGGAAAGGATGTGGAGTCGCACAGACAACCAGGAGGTTGGCTTAGAAGCAGCCACCCTTGAAAGAGTGCGTAATAGCTCACTGGTCTAGTGATTCCGCGCCGACAATGTAGCGGGGCTCAAGCGTACCGCCGAAGTCGTGTCATTCCAGCATATAGGGCCAACGCCCGCTGGGATGGGTAGGGGAGCGTCGTGTGCCGGGTGAAGCAGCCGCGGAAGCGAGTTGTGGACGGTTCACGAGTGAGAATGCAGGCATGAGTAGCGATACACACGTGAGAAACGTGTGCGCCGATTGACTAAGGGTTCCTGGGTCAAGCTGATCTGCCCAGGGTAAGTCGGGACCTAAGGCGAGGCCGACAGGCGTAGTCGATGGATAACCGGTTGATATTCCGGTACCCGCTGTGAAGCGTCAAACATTGAATCAGGCGATGCTAAGTCCGTGAAGCCGTTCCGGACCCTTCGGGGAAAGGAAAGTGGTGGAGCCGACGGACCAGACTTGTAGTAGGTGAGTGATGGGGTGACGCAGGAAGGTAGTCCAGCCCGGGCGGTGGTTGTCCCGGGGTAAGGGTGTAGGCCGTGTGATAGGTAAATCCGTCGCACATTAAGGCTGAGACCTGATGCCGAGCCGATTGTGGTGAAGTGGATGATCCTATGCTGTCGAGAAAAGCCTCTAGCGAGTTTCATGGCGGCCCGTACCCTAAACCGACTCAGGTGGTCAGGTAGAGAATACCGAGGCGTTCGGGTGAACTATGGTTAAGGAACTCGGCAAAATGCCCCCGTAACTTCGGGAGAAGGGGGGCCATCACCGGTGATTGGATTTACTCCATGAGCTGGGGGTGGCCGCAGAGACCAGCGAGAAGCGACTGTTTACTAAAAACACAGGTCCGTGCGAAGCCGTAAGGCGATGTATACGGACTGACGCCTGCCCGGTGCTGGAACGTTAAGGGGACCGGTTAGTGCACTTTCGGGTGTGCGAAGCTGAGAACTTAAGCGCCAGTAAACGGCGGTGGTAACTATAACCATCCTAAGGTAGCGAAATTCCTTGTCGGGTAAGTTCCGACCTGCACGAATGGCGTAACGACTTCTCGACTGTCTCAACCATAGGCCCGGTGAAATTGCACTACGAGTAAAGATGCTCGTTTCGCGCAGCAGGACGGAAAGACCCCGGGACCTTTACTACAGTTTGATATTGGTGTTCGGTTCGGCTTGTGTAGGATAGGTGGGAGACTTTGAACTCTGGACGCCAGTTCAGGGGGAGTCGTCGTTGAAATACCACTCTGGTCGTGCTGGATGTCTAACCTGGGTCCGTGATCCGGATCAGGGACAGTGTCTGATGGGTAGTTTAACTGGGGCGGTTGCCTCCTAAAGAGTAACGGAGGCGCCCAAAGGTTCCCTCAGCCTGGTTGGTAATCAGGTGTTGAGTGTAAGTGCACAAGGGAGCTTGACTGTGAGACCGACGGGTCGAGCAGGGACGAAAGTCGGGACTAGTGATCCGGCGGTGGCTTGTGGAAGCGCCGTCGCTCAACGGATAAAAGGTACCCCGGGGATAACAGGCTGATCTTCCCCAAGAGTCCATATCGACGGGATGGTTTGGCACCTCGATGTCGGCTCGTCGCATCCTGGGGCTGGAGTCGGTCCCAAGGGTTGGGCTGTTCGCCCATTAAAGCGGTACGCGAGCTGGGTTTAGAACGTCGTGAGACAGTTCGGTCCCTATCCGCTGCGCGCGCAGGAGTCTTGAGAAGGGCTGTCCCTAGTACGAGAGGACCGGGACGGACGAACCTCTGGTGTGCCAGTTGTCCTGCCAAGGGCATGGCTGGTTGGCTACGTTCGGAAAGGATAACCGCTGAAAGCATCTAAGCGGGAAGCCTGCTTCGAGATGAGGACTCCCACCCCCTTGAGGGGTTAAGGCTCCCAGTAGACGACTGGGTTGATAGGCCAGATCTGGAAGCCCGGTAACGGGTGGAGGTGACTGGTACTAATAGGCCGAGGGCTTGTCCTCAGTTGCTCGCGTCCACTGTGTT
>NZ_JBWKIS010000061.1:0-5603 GCF_056432625.1 Streptomyces sp. NPDC045026 | reverse complement strand
CTGCGTCCTCCGCAGCGGCGAGCACCTCGGCCAGCCCGAACGGGTCACCCGGCATCCTTGCCTCCGCTCATGCGAATGTCCCAGCCTGACCGCGGGCACTGCCCGCATGCGATCTCACACCAGTTCCACCTCGGCGGCGGGCAGGCACGCCCAGTCCCTCGCATAAATGACCAGTTGCGAGAGTTCTGCGAAAACACCCCGGAGCCGATCGTGAATCCGCAGGTCGTGGTTCGCAGAAGTCCTCTCAAAACCGGTGAGTTGTGCGAGGTGGTTCTGAGACACTGCCGGGGTGGGTCTGACGCCCGATCAAGCCGCAATCGCGGTAGAACGAAACGACTGTCCGAAGTGTGAAGCCCCGGCCGGCAGCGCATGCCGCACGCGCAGCGGAAAGTGCGCGACGAAGTGCCACACCGCCCGCTTCATCCTCGTCCCCGCGCTCCGCGAGGAGCTTGAGGTGATCGTGCCGGAGGACCGCTGCCCGGGGCGGGCGTGGAAGCCGGGCCCGCCCGTCGAGGCGGCGCCGGCCACCGCGGTGGCGAAGCCCATCCGGATCGGGTACGCCCGCTGCTCGGCCGCCCAGCAGGAACTCGCCTCCCAGCTCGTCGCGCTCGGACCGGTCTGCAGGCGGATCTTCTCCGAGAAGATCTCCACCCGGGTCAAGACCCGGACCGAGGTGGAGAAGCCGCTGAAGCTGGCGTATGACATCAAGGAGGCAGCCCCCGGCCAGGAGGTCATCCTCACCGTCCACGAGCTCTCAAGGCCTCGCCCGCAACGCCGCCGAGCTCATGACCCTCTCCGGCCAGCTCCAGGACGCTGGTGTCCAACTCGAACTCCTCACCGGCCCGCTCACCGGCATCTACGACCCCAACGGCATGGGAGCGATGTTCTTCGCCGTGCTCGCCATCGCCGCGCAGCTCGACCGCAACTACAGCCGCGAGAAGACCCTCGAAGGCCAGCAGACCGGCCGCCGCCGAGGGCCACCACGGCGGACGGCCCAAGGTCATCGACGACGACATGCTCACCTTCGCCGTCGCGCTGAAGAACAAGGGCGTCCCCGTCCCCGACATTGCGAAGAAGCTCACGATCAAGACGGGCAAGAACGCGGGGCGCCACCCCCTCGGTCGCCTCGCTGTACCGGGCGCTCGCCGAAGCCGAGGAAACCGCCGAGCCCAACGACGGACAAGTCATCAGCCCCCGCCGCCCGATCCGCGCCCGCATCACGGGCCCCGGCAGTGGCACCGACCCGGAGTTGATGGAACGGCTCACCGCACAGGTCCTCGACGGGCACCGTGCTGGACTATCTGGCCCGGCAGGCCGAGGACGGCTCCGACGACGTGGTGGCCCAGCTGCGCGTGCAGGCTCGGACCGGAGACAACCAGTGATCCCCATGCCGCCCCATCGCTGGAAGGGCCCGGCGTCCTCGGCGCCACCGGACCCGAAGAACACGGTCTCTTCGGCCCTGGCCCGACCCCACGGAGCCTGAAGTGGACAACGCCGACCCCGGCCACAGCGCTGCGCCTGCCGAAAAGTCCATCCACGCAGTTCTGGCGGCATGTTGGTATGTGTGGAGGACTCCGCCGAGGCGGTCTTTTCGGCGTACGTCGAGGTGGGAGATCTGTGCAGGGGTGAGTGGTTCGGGGACGGCGCGCAGGGGTGTTGCCTGATGCATCGCTTGGTGAGGCCGGTGGAGGTTGTAGTGCAACTCGAACTGGCGGAGCGCGTGGCGCAGGTGGTGCTCGTTCCCAGGTGTGGTCCAGGAGTTCGTGGCGGCAGGTCTGGACTCAGCGCTCCATGGTGGTGTTCATGCGTGGTATCTGGACGCCGGTGAGGGCGACCCGGATGCCGATGTCGCTCAGTATCTGGTCGAAGAGGGCGGGGTACTTCGTATCCCGGTCCCGGATCAGGCAGGTGATGGTGGCGTTAGTGTCTGCCAGGTCCATGGCCAGGTTGCGGGCGGCCTGGGCGACGCGGTCTGCGGTGGGGTGGGCGGTGGTGCCGAGGATTCGGATGCGGCGGGTGGCGTGTTTGATGACGGTGAGAATGTACTGGTGCTTGCCGGTCAGGGTGATGGTCTTGATGAAGTCGCTGGCCAGGAGGGCGTCGGCTTGGGAGCGCAGGAAATCGGCCCAGGTGGTGGCTGCCGGGTCTGGCGCGGGGGGGATGTCCTCGGCTGTGAGGATTTCCCAGATGGTGGAGGCGGCGACTTGGATGCCGGGGGTGGCGAGTTCCCCGTGCGCCCTTCGGTAGCCCCAGGCCGGGTTCTCCCGGATTAGGCGGAGAATCAGCGCGCGAATTGAGCGGACCGTGGGCGGTCGGCCCGGCCATTTCGGCCGGCATGTGCGGGCATGGCGCCGCTTCATCAGATCGCGGTGCCATCGCAGCACGGTGTCAAGCCGTATCAGGAGCCGTAACCGGGGTAGGACCTGACGGGGCAGCGGCACTAGCAGAGCGGCAAGCAACGCCCGGTCCTCCGGAGCGAGTCTCACCCGGTCCGTACCGAGCTGCCGCTCAAGGACGGTGAGCTGGTGGCGCAGAGCGAGAATCTCCGCGTCCTTGTCGCGGTCGCTCATCGGCAGGCAGCAACCGCACGCGCCGAACAGGGTGGTGACGGTCAGATAGGCGAGACGAAGCAACACGAGTGCATGTCCTGCCGTATCACCGAACAGGCTCCTGAGCTGCATGGACGACATTTTCGGCAGGCGCAGTGTAGCTCTTCTGGGGATCAGCCCGGATCGGACAGAAAATCCTCGACAGCGGCGGCGAATGGGGCCGGAGCATCGTGGTGCACGACATGACCGGCGGGCAGCTCGGCGAGACGGGCCTTGCCGGCGCGACGGGTGATCATTTCGCTGGCATGGGCGGCCGCCAGCTCATCGCTGCGTGTTCCACGGATCAGCAGAGTGGAGCAGGCCACCGCCGTCCAGTCCTGCCAGTGGTCACCATTGAGTGCCTTCTGAGACGCCACCGTGTGCTCGATGTCGAACGAGAATCCCCAGCCGCCCTCCGACCGACGGAAGGAACACTCCAGATAGGGAGCCGTCGAGCCCAGCGCGGCCAGCAGATCTTGGCGGGACGGCGCATGGCGGGGCAGGCGCAAGGTGAATGACCAGTCACTGTCCACCACCGCGCCGATGTCCTCGACGATCAGCGCACGGACCCGATCCGGCTGCCGGGCAGCGTACTGGTATGCGTTCACTCCGCCCAGCGAGTGGCCCAGCACCGTCACCGGCCCGATGCCCAGGTGCCGATGGAAAGCAGCGACATCAGCGACGTAGCCGTCCCGCTCGTAACACTGAGCACGATCGGACTCGCCGTGCCCGCGTTGATCGAGCGCGATCACCCTCCACCGCGGTGCCAACGCCTCAGCCAAAGGCGCGAACGCGGACGCCTCGTTGTAGTGCCCGTGCAGGGCCAAAAGCGGAGTACCCGGACCACCGAAGTCCAGATACGACAGTTTCCGTCCGCCGACCACGAAGAACTCACGCATGACGTGGATGCTATGCGGCAACACTGACACCCGATGGCTGACCAGCAGTCGACAGAGACCAGAACTGCCCTCTCATCCAGAACGAGCTACACCCAACGGACATCGCCTCACGAACCGCCCTCTAAAAAGCCACATGTTTCAGGAGCAGCGCCAGATCCTCGTCAGCCAGGCCCACACACCCCTGAGGATGCTGGTTCGCCATCGCCTCCAACCTCACCGGATCCCTCTGTAGCGCCTCAGTCGCTTTGGCGTGCAGTGCCGCCTTGACCAGGTAGGGCTTTGCCGAGCCAGCCGGTGCCGGATACGGTTCTGAGCACACCTCGGCCATGGCGGCGATCTTCTTTTCCGGTGCTGCAAAGTAGATCCACAACCGGTCACCGGCTCTCATGTTCTTGAGCTTACGACCCAGCCACCATCGCCCTGACCCCGTGTCCTCGCTGGCCAGCTTCGAAACTCTCGCAGAAGTTGATGGCCCCTCGTCGACGGTGTCCAACTTCGGGTCCAGGACGTGCAGCCACTCGCGGCCAGCTCCAGGAATGAGGTAGATCGCTCGGCCCCCGACCCCAGGCTTCCGCTCCAGGGACCTGTCCCGGTTCAGGTCTCGCAGCAACGCCCGCGCACCCTTGTCATCCGTCTCGAAGCCGTAGCTCTCCAGCGTCCGAATGACGCGGGCCGGGTCCCACTCGCCGCCTTCGGCGGTGATGGCACTCTCCAGGATCTCCAAACGAGTCAGGGGCGTACGGTTCTTGGGGCGGCCGTGTCTCTCAAGAATCCTGTACAGCTTCGACGGAGACATGCCCGCTGCCACTCCGAGGTTGACGCGGCTTGCATCGGCATCCAGCTTGTCTGCCTGCACGATTACCAGCTCTCGCCACTCCTCCACGTGCTGGATCAGCCGACTGGCGCGGGCGATGTCCCGCAGTAGCTCCACGAGTTTCGCCTCGGCTCCCGCCCGAAGTCTTCACCCGGGATGACGAACGGCCTCATGCCTACGTGGACAGCGGGGCGGAGTCCGCCCCCGGCGCATCTACGGGTAGTTCGGAGATGTCGCCACTGAGGAGATCCGGAATGGCTGCGAGGTCTCGAGGGGCTGGGCCGGTGCACGGGGTACTGGAGGCTTGCCGGAGACGCCCCACAGCCTGCCCCCGCCAGCGTCTGCATCGTGGCGAGGGTGACCAGTTCGGCATCGCTCAGGCGGGGCGTAATGCCGACCGGCGGGCGCCACGGCGCCAGCTCGGGATGCTCCTTCAGCATGTCGTCGGTCGTCGCATAGAGTGCTGTCGCGAGGGTGTCCACGTCGTTCGTCACAAAACGATCTTGGACACCCTCGTTCTCGTCTCCGCAGGCACCCCTTGGACCACACCACCAGGAGGAACCAGTGTCATACCCGCAACTACTCACCCCCGAGGAGAAGCTCGCCGACGCGAAGAAGCAGCTGAGCCTCCCGCGTATCGTCGTGATCTGTGGCTCCACCCGCTTCATGACCGAGATGAACGAGGCCGATCTGCGGGAGACCAAAGCCGGAAAGATTGTCGTCAAACCGGGCTGTGACATGAAGTCGCCGCACGAACTTTGGTCCGATCCTGTCGAGGCCGAGGCGCTGAAGGTTCGACTCGACGATCTGCACCGAGCGAAGATCCGCCTCGCTGATGAGGTACTCGTAGTCGGCGACTACATCGGAGACAGCACCCGAGCCGAAATCGCCTACGCCCGGTCGCTGGGCAAGCCCGTGCGGTTCACGCACCCCGAAGTCGACCCTGACGCCTGACCGCCCGCTGACACCTCGACAACCAGGGCCGGCAGCCCGCCGCCTGACCGTCTCGCGGTGGCTTCGGCCGCCGCCCACCCCACACCCCCTGCAGGCATCCCTTGGAATTGATCATCTAGGGGAGCGCGCCGGATGGCACTCCTGGGTGAGAGGCAGAGGAGGGACGAGCTGCCCTACAAGGATCCGGAGCGCTTCATCGGTGCCGGGCCTACGTGTGGGGCATCGCGGACATGAACGTTGCCCTTGCCGATATCCTCATCCGGGCAGGTCACGCGGCATGTTCATACTCGTTGAGGAGGCCACCGAGTCGGTGGCGTTTGCGTATGTCGAGGCGGGTAATTTGCTCGG
>NZ_JBWKIS010000060.1:0-6290 GCF_056432625.1 Streptomyces sp. NPDC045026 | reverse complement strand
GGGCCGACGTCCTGTTCGCGATGCTCCGCGACGGCACCTTCTACGACCCCCAACCCGCCCCATCCCCTTGACCAAAGTCATAGGGGCACCCCCCCACGAACGCAGGCGCCCTCAATACGCCCCCACGCCGCTTGACGCCCCGGCCCCACCGGAGGAATATTCATCACATGATGAATATTCCCGAAGGGTCACCCTCCCCAGAGCCGCCGGCGGCAGCCGTCCGCGCCACGGACCTCACCGTCATCCGAGGCCCCCGCCCCGTCCTGCACGCCCTGGACTTCACCGTCCCCCGAGGTCAGATCACCGGCCTCCTCGGTCCGTCGGGCTGTGGCAAGTCCACGCTCATGCGCGCGATCGTCGGAACCCAGGCCAAAGTCACCGGCACCCTCACCGTCCTCGGACACCCGGCAGGCTCCGTCGAACTCCGCTCCCGTATCGGATACGTCACCCAAGCCCCCTCCGTGTACGCCGACCTGACGGTTCGTCAGAACCTGGACTACTTCTCCGCCGTACTGCAGCCGGGGCGCGCCGCAGCCGCCCACCGCCGCGACGACGTCACCCGCGTCATCACCGAAGTGGACCTGACCTCCCACGCCGACGCCCTCGCCGGCAACCTCTCGGGCGGCCAGCTCAGCCGCGTCTCCCTCGCCGTCGCCCTCCTCGGCGCCCCCGAACTCCTCGTCCTCGACGAACCCACCGTCGGCCTCGACCCCGTCCTGCGCCGCGACCTGTGGAACCTCTTCCACTCCATAGCCGCCGAGCGCGGCGCCACGATCCTCGTCTCCTCCCACGTCATGGACGAGGCCGAACGCTGCCACCGCCTCCTCCTCATGCGCGAAGGCGAGATCCTCGCCGACGACAGCCCCGACGCCCTGCGGGCCGGCACCGGCGCCGCGACCGTCGAGGACGCCTTCCTCCACCTCGTCGACCAGGCCAACACCCTCCAGCGGAGCCCCCGATGAACGCAGCCCGCACCCTCGCCACCGCAGCCCGAGTCCTGCGCCAGCTCCGCCACGACCCGCGCTCCATCGCCCTGATGCTGCTGGTCCCGTGCGTGATGCTCCTCCTGCTCCGCTACGTCTTCGACGGCAGCACCGGCACCTTCAACTCCATAGGCGCCTCCCTCCTCGGCATCTTCCCGCTCATCACGATGTTCCTGGTCACGTCCATCGCCACCCTGCGCGAACGCACCTCGGGCACCCTCGAACGCCTCCTCGCCATGCCCCTCGGCAAGGGCGACCTCATCGCCGGTTACGCCCTCGCTTTCGGCGCCCTCGCGGTCGTCCAGTCCGTCCTGGCGACGGCTCTCGCCCTGTGGGGTCTCGGCCTCGACGTCACCGGCTCCGCCTGGCTCCTGCTCCTGGTCGCCCTCCTCGACGCCCTGCTCGGCACCGCCCTCGGCCTCTTCGTCTCCGCCTTCGCGGCCTCCGAGTTCCAGGCCGTCCAGTTCATGCCGGCGGTGATCTTCCCCCAACTGCTCCTGTGCGGCCTGTTCACCCCGCGCGACCAGATGCACCCCGTCCTCGAAGCGATCTCCAACGTCCTCCCCATGTCGTACGCCGTGGACGGCATGAACGAAGTCCTCCGCCATACCGACCTCACGGCCGACTTCATCCGCGACGCGGGCATCGTTGCCGGCTGCGCCGTACTCGTCCTGGCCCTCGGCGCGGCAACTCTCCGCCGCCGTACGGCCTGACCGCCGCCGATGCGAGGATGGCCCCGACGGACGCAACCGCACCGAACCCCGCGCCCCGAAGGGTGGCCTCCATGCCCCAGCAGCACGTCGCAGTCCTCGGCACCGGAAAGATCGGCGAGGCCCTGCTCAGCGGAATGATCCGAGCGGGCTGGGCCCCTGCCAACCTCCTGGTCACGGCCCGCCGCCCGGAACGTGCCGAAGAGCTCCGCACCCGCTACGGCGTCACCCCCGTCACCAACGCGGAAGCCGCCAAGCAGGCCGACACCCTGATCCTCACGGTCAAGCCCCAGGACATGGGCACCCTCCTCACCGAACTCGTCCCGCACCTCCCCGCCGACCGACTGATCATCAGTGGCGCGGCGGGCATCCCCACCACGTTCTTCGAGGAGCGCCTCCCCGAAGGCACCCCCGTCGTGCGCGTCATGACGAACACGCCCGCCCTCGTCGACGAGGCCATGTCCGTCATCTCCGCCGGCTCCCACGCCACGGCCGCCCACCTCGCCCACGCCGAGGAGATCTTCGGCGCCGTCGGCAAGACGCTCCGCGTCCCCGAGTCCCAGCAGGACGCCTGCACCGCCCTGTCCGGCTCGGGCCCGGCGTACTTCTTCTACCTGGTCGAGGCCATGACCGACGCGGGAATCCTGCTCGGCCTGCCCCGCGACAAGGCCCACGACCTGATCGTCCAGTCCGCGATCGGCGCCGCCACGATGCTCCGCGACAGCGGCGAACACCCCGTCAAGCTCCGCGAAAACGTCACCTCCCCCGCCGGCACCACCATCAACGCGATCCGCGAACTCGAAAACCACGGAGTCCGCGCCGCCCTGATCGCAGCCTTGGAAGCCGCCCGAGACCGCAGCCGCGAACTGGCCTCCGGCAACAACTGACCGAGCACGAGCCGGCCGACTGCACGTGGCCGGAACACCCGAACTGCCAGGTCGGACCCCGAAGCGCCTGGCCGGAACGGCAAGGCTGCCGGTCCGGCCGGGCAGTTCGGGTGGTGCTGCACCTACTGACCGCCGAGCCCCGTCGTGGCCACGGACTTCACCATCTGTCGCTGGAAAATCGTGAAGACCGGGATGAGCGGCACGGAAACGAGCAGCCGAAACGCGGCGAACTGCGCGTACTGCGGCCCGTAGGAGTCCTTGCCCGACGCCAGCCCGACGGGCAGCGCCAGCGACTGGCCGCTGGTGCCGATGAACAACGGATCTCCCCCCGCACCCGACCGTTACGCCCGTAGCGCTTGCACCCGATCGTCACGCCCTAAGCACTTACGCCCCCGCCGAAGCCACGACCTCCGCCGTCGTGACCACCCGGGCGAAGCCGCCGCCGTGCAATGACACCGCCGAGGCCTGCGCCAGCTCCTCCGCCGTGCGGCGCCAGCCGAACGGGCCCTCCAGGTCGAAGGTGTGCGTCGCGTCCAACGCGAACAGCACCTCGTACCCCAGATTGCCGCCCATCCGTGCTGTCGTCTCCGCGCACATGTTGGTCTGGATTCCGGCCACGACGAACTGCCCGATACCGGCCGCCCTGAGCCACGCGTCCAGGTCCGGCGTCCCGTAGAACGCCGAGTTCACGGACTTCGTCACCAGGAGCTCCGCCCCGTCCCCCTTCCCACGCCGCTCCTCCACGTACTCCTTGAAGTCGTTCCCGGCGTACCCCGGCCGCAACGGCGACTGAGGCTTCGGCGAGTCATGCCGCACGAAGACGACCGGACGACCCGTCGACTGCCACGCGTCGATCAGCGACGCGACGTTCTCATCAGCCTCAGGGTTGTTCCGCGGTCCCCAGAACCCCTCCTCCTCGAACCCCTTCTGCACGTCCACCACGATCAGCGCTGCGTTCTCTGCGATCTCCATGCCCACGATGCTGTCGCCGCGAGCGCGCCCGCCCCAGCGGTACAGAAGACAGCGATCGATGATTTACTGCCAACGTGCCGCCCCCAGCCCCGCATGCTGCCGCGCTTCCGCACCCCACCCAGCGCATCGCCCTCCTCGCCTTCCCAGGCATCCGGGCCTTCGACGTCTCCGTCATCACCGAGGTCTGGGGCACCGACCGCACCGACCGCGGCGTCCCCGCTTTCGACCTGCGTCGCATCGCCGAAGACCCCACGCCCGTCCCCATGCGAGGCGGACTCACCCTCACCCCCGATCGCACCCTCACCTGGCTGACACGCCTCGCGCCCGCCACCGACCTGCTCGTCGTCCCCGGCCTCGACGACCACCTCACGCCCGCGCCCGAACCGGTTCTCGAGTCCTTGCGCCGAGCCCACGCCCGTGGCGTCACCATCGCGGCCCTCTGCGGAGGAGCCTTCACCCTCGCCCAAGCCGGCCTACTGGACGGCCGCCGCGCGATCACCCACTGGAACCTCGTCGACCTGCTCCGCGCCCATCACCCCCTCGTCACCGTCGAACCCGACGCCCTCTTCATCGAGGACGACAACATCTGGACCGCCGCAGGCACCGCCGCCGGCATCGACCTCTGCCTGCACCTCGTCCGCAGGACCCACGGAGCGGAGACCGCCGCCACCATCGCCCGGTCGATGGTCACGGCCCCTTTTCGCACCGGAACGCAGGCCCAGTTCATCGAGCACCCCACGCCGCGAGTCGACCGCGACGCCGACGCACTCACCTCCGTACGCGCATACGCCCTCCAACACCTCCACGAGCCGCTCACCGTCGCCGGTCTCGCGGCCCGCGCCGGTATGTCCCCACGCTCCTTCGCCCGTCACTTCACCGCAGCGACCGGCACCACACCGCTGCGCTGGCTCCTGGACCAGCGCATGGCGGCAGCGCAGAAGCTGCTGGAACGCACCGACCTCCCCATGCCCGAGGTAGCACGCCGTGCGGGTTTCGGCAGCGAGGTCACGATGCGCCAGCACTTCGCATCGCGCCTCGCCACCAGCCCACGCTCCTACCGAGCGGCATTCGCTCAGCAGCCCTTCACCCCCACCTAGGAATGCCTTTTCGGAACGCCCTGCTGGGTACGCCCCGTCTAGGCACGCCTCCAGGAACGCGCCTCCCCACTACACCCCTCTATAGGGACACTCAGGCAGGGGGAAGCAGCCCGATCGCCCGATAGGCGGCGTCCACGGTCGGCTTCGCCATCTCTCTCGCCCGCTCAGCTCCCCGCCGCAACACCTCCTCTACTTGTGCGGGATCCGCAACCAGCTCCTTGTGCCTCTTCTGCAGGGGCGCAAGAAGCTCCACCACGGCCTCCGCGGTCGCCTTCTTCAGCGCGCCATACGACTCATATACACCGCTCAAGCCCTGCGGGTTCCCACCCAGACAAGCGGCCAGAATCTCCAGCAGATTCGACACCCCGGGCTTGGCCTCGCGGTCGTACTCGACCTCCGTGCCGCTGTCCGTGACCGCCCGCAGGATCTTCTTCCGCACGACGTCCGGCTCGTCGAGGAGATAGACGATCCCGGAGCCGTTGTCGTGCGACTTCCCCATCTTGGAAGTCGGGTCCTGGAGGTCCATGACCCGCGCCGCTACAGCGGGCGGCGTCGCCCGCGGCACCACGAAGGTGTGCCCGTACCGCTGGTTGAACCGCACTGCCAGATCCCGGGTGAGTTCGACGTGCTGCGTCTGGTCTTCACCCACAGGAACCTCGTCCGCCCCGTAGGCGAGGATGTCCGCCGCCATCAGTACGGGATACGTCAGGAGCGAAAGCCGCACACTCCCGCCCCGCTCCCGCTCGAGCGCGGACTTCTCCTTGTACTGGATCATCCGCCGCATCTCGCCGTCCGTGGCGACGCACTCGAGCAGATACGACAGCCGAGCGTGCTCGTCCACATGACTCTGTACGAACACGGTGCACACCTCGGGATCGAGCCCCGAAGCAAGCAACAGCGTCGCCGCCTGCTTACTGAGCCGGCGCACGCGCCCGGGATCGTGGTCCACGGTCAGCGCGTGCAGATCGACGACGCTGAACAGCGCGTCAGCCCGGTACTGATCGACTTCTGCCCACTGGCGTACGGCGCCCAGATAGTTCCCCAGCGTCAGATGCCCGGTCGGCTTGACCCCACTGAAGATTCGCGTCATTACTCCACCTCCTGGTCGGGACCGCCGCGGCCCGGCTGCCGGGCTCCGTGGTCTCCAGGAGGGAGATACAAGAACGGCCGCCGAGGCGGCGGCCGTTGGGTGCACGCTTGTGCTGGCCGCCGTCAGGCGGCCCACCACTGCTGGGTGTGCGCATGCGTAGTCACGAGCCCAAGAGTAGACCTCACAGGCGTGAAGTTGACACCCCTAGGCCCGGTCCGTAGTGTTCTCCGAGTTGCCCGACGTGAGCTCCGGTCCCTGACCGGTCCCCGGGTGGCCATTCCGCAAGAACCATTCAACGATCGATGTCGCGTCTCTTCGAGATGCGCCACGGCTCGTTTTCATGCGTCTTTGCGAAATGAGGAATCCGCGTTCGAAAGGGCGCCCCCGATTAGCTCGGGAGCCAGGACTCCGCTAAAGTCTCACTCGTCGGAACGGCCCAACAGCCGGGAAGACAAGCCCCGCTGACTGGGAATCAGGCCCGAAAGGATCTGATAGAGTCGGAACCGCCGGAAAGGGAAACGCGAAAGGCCGAAAGGCTGGAGCGGAAACCT
>NZ_JBWKIS010000059.1:0-9155 GCF_056432625.1 Streptomyces sp. NPDC045026 | reverse complement strand
GATCGGCACTGGTCATTTTCAGGCAACTTCCTGGAGGCTTATCCGAGTCCGAATGTCACTCAGCGTGTCCCTTTCACGGAAAGTGAGCCAGAACCCGAGAATGGGCAGCAGATGTCCACCACTTCGAAAGGCGCCACAGCACACCGGGAAATTCGAACACCGAGTGAGTCGCTTGCCGTAGTCAGAGGCGGCGGCCGGCACTTGCCCGCGCTGCGTTGATACTCCACGACGGTGGCAGGTGCCGCTCCCGCAACGGATGAGAAAACATGTTGGCCGGCTGCCGGCGAGCTGCGACGATGCGTCTGTTTCCCAGGCGGAGGATATTTGTACGTATTCGTGTGTGCGGGATGCGGTGCCGAGTTGACCACCCCGCTGTCCCAGGTCTCACTGCCAGCCCACGCCCGTCAGAAGTACGGGAACGGGGCCCAACTTCCGGTGCTCATGAAGTCCGGGACGTTTGCCGTGGACGCGGACCCCTGGGGAGGGCCGTGGCGGATGTGGGACGAGATCGATCCGGGCGAGGCGGAGGCACGCGGCATCTACGCGCCGGTCTACGCCCTGTCCGACAGCCCGCCCGGGGCGAGTGTCATTGCGCCCGGTGACATCCGTGGAACCCGGCTGATTCCTGAGAAGCGCGGCGGTGCCTGCTGTGGCCTCGACGGAGCCGACGGGCCCAACATGGCCTGCGAGGTATGCGACCTCCCCGTGGCGACCAGGGTCGACGACTGCTCGCTCTGGCAGGCAGTGCGGCTCAGCTCGGACGCCGTACACCGCGTCCCCGTCGACGGTATCCACGATGCGCCTCTCTCCTGGGCGGAGCTGGCAGCGAAAGGGGAGAAAACGCCTCCGTTCGAGCCGATTGCCACGTGGGGAGGACGGTCGGGGTCGAGCCACTACTGGTCGTGGAGCCCGCAATGGGAGGCGGCAGCCGGCCAGGCGCTCGCCCACCTGCTGGTTGCCTCCCAAGGACAGCCGGTGAAGGTCCCGGGCGGTCTGACCGCGGACGTGTTCCAACGCGCGCTCGACGCCCTGCTGCCCGCAGGCCCCTCGAAGCGGCGTGCCGTCCTGGCTGGACCGGGACGGCCCTCCCCGGACGCGGGCGTCGACATCCTCCTCGTACCGGTCCATCCCCAGACAGGCCAGACCTGGACCCCCGTCGGCCCGGCTGCGTCGGCATACCCGGTGCCCCTGCCGCTGGGGGTGTGGCTGTGGCTCGTCTCTCCCCAGCCGTACTTGCCGACTCCCGCATCAGGCCGCATACCCCAAGACGTCCTCCGCGACGACCCACTCCCGCTGCTCCCCAACTACCTGTTCCGGGCCGACCGGGGAACGTTCCAGCACACCTTGGTCCGGCTACCAGCCGTGCGCAGCCCGTGGCTGCGCACGGTCCTCGAGAACCTGACGCAGGGCACTTCGGCCAACCTCTTCTAGCCTCCTGATGTGTTGTCAGTGGTAGCTGCTTTCCTGGTGGGTCCCGTGTGCGCAGGGGTGCACCGGGTCTGGACGGGGAGCAGCCGGCGGTGCACGTGAAGGAGTACGTCCGTGCGGACGGCGTGAGGGTCCGGGCGCACTCGCGATGGGCGCCGGTGCGCGGCGGGAGATGAGTGTCCTGGCCGTTATCGCGCTGCTGGTCGTCGGCTTCGTCGGCACCCCAGGGAGCGGCAGCGCAGGCGGGAAGAGGGGGCCCCGGCCCGGGTCGACCGTCGTGCATCCGGTGAAGTTCCCGGACTGGGACGGGCCGCGGCCCCGGCCGTCGCCGACCGTCTCGTATCCGATCCCGTGGGACCGGAGCCACTGAGCGAGAGCACCCCGCAACGTGAGCAGGGTCCGGCACGCAAGTCGTTCCGCGAGGGCTTTTCAACTGCATACATAGCAGTGGGTGACCGCTCGAGATGCCGGGGGTGACGAGGCCTGTTTCGCTGGTGTGGCCCGCTCTTCCTCGTCACCTAAGGAGTGATCATGAGCGTTGCAGGCGAGTCCGGTCGTGCCCAGCAGATGCGCGCCAAGGTTCAGGACATGGAACAGGCCGCGGAACGTGCCACTGACCCGCAGGAGCGTCAGCGTCTGAAGGACAAGGCCCGCCAGCTCAAGGAGCAGAGCGAGCATGCAGGCGGTGCGGGCACGCGGGACATCGACCCGACGGTGTCGTCCCGGTAGTTCCTAGCACAGACACCGGCCGGTGGCCGGCCTCCGTGGCTTTCTGACACGCGAGAGGCCTCCGGCCGGTCACTGCTGTCTCCGCTCAGTCGCCCGCGTTCCCGGCGGCGGCCCTCACGCAGTGCGGCCCTGGCGGTTGGGCGACAGGGGCGCGATCGGCCACTACGCCCGGCGGATGTGCGCGCGAGTCAGCACCCGCAACGCCTCCCACGACACCACCGGCGCCCTGCCCGGCGCCGCTGCGGCACCGGCGTGGGCGGCGCCGTAGCGGCGGAGTAGCCAGAGGAGACATGGCAGGCGGTTGCCGCGCAGCTGCCGCTGACCTCACTGGCAGACGACATCGCGGCGCTCGGCCGGACGCTGGAACGGGTCGACGGTCCGGTGGTGCTGGTCGCTCACGCCTACGCGGGCGCGGTCATCGCCTCCACGAACGACCAGAAGGTCGCGGCGCTGGTCTATGTGGCCGCGCTCGCACCGGATCAGGGCGAGACAGTGGGCGACGTCTTCTATCGGGCGAAACCGCGTCCCGGGGCTCCCCAGCTCGGTCCCGACCGCCACGGTTTCATCTGGTTGCCCGAACCCGCATTCACCGACGTATTTGCCCAGAACGCCACGGAGCGAGAGCGCGCACAGTTGGCCGCCGCGCAGCGGCCCCTTGCCGCCGCCGCCATAGAAGCTCGGGTGGGGCGCCCGGCCTGGAGGGACCGGCCGAGCTGGTTCCTGGTGGCCGAGGAGGATCGCATGATCCCCGCGGAGACACAGCGGTTCATGGCAGAGCGGATGCAGGCCCGGGTACGTACCGCGGTCGTCGACCATCTGCCCATGGTCACGGCGCCGGACGTCGTTGTCGGCGTCGTGAGGGAAGCCGTGGCTGCGACCGCTCAGTGAGGGCAAGGCGGCCGCGCCCGGCGGCCGTTTCGAAGAGACTCGGAAGTAGCCGGAAGCAAGGAGAAGCGCAATGGTCGACATCGCCTACCGCACAGCCGACATCGACGGCCTGAAGGTCTTCTACCGGGAGGCAGGGGCACCGGACGCGCCCACGCTGCTCCTGCTGCACGGATTCCCGTCGTCGAGCCACATGTTCCGCAACCTGATTCCGCTGCTGGCCGACCGGTTCCATATCGTCGCCCCGGATCTGCCCGGCTTCGGGCAGTCGGACATGCCCGCGCGCGACGACTTCGACTACACCTTCGATCACCTCACCAATGTGATCGACCGGCTGACCGAGGTACTGGGCCTCGAGCGCTTCGCGCTGTACGTCTTCGACTACGGCGCGCCGGTCGGGTTCCGGATCGCCACTCGCCACCCCGAGCGGATCACCGGGATCGTGACGCAGAACGGCAACGCGTACGAGGAAGGCTTGAGCGAGGGCTGGGACCCGGTGCAGGCCTACTGGAAGGACCCGTCGCCCGCCAACAGGGAAGCGATCCGGACCCTCCTGCAGCCGCAGACGACGGTGTGGCAGTACACGCACGGTGTTCCCGACGAGACACGGGTCAGCCCCGACGGCTATGAGCTGGACAACCACTACCTCGCCCGCGCAGGCGCGGACGAGATCCAGCTCGACCTGTTTCTCGACTACGCGAACAACGTCGCCCAATACCCTGCCTTCCAGGAGTACTTCCGCACGAGCCGGCCGCCGCTGCTCGCGATGTGGGGCAGGAACGACCCGTTCTTCCTCCCTGCTGGGGCCGAGGCCTTCAGGCGCGACATCCCCGAGGCCGACGTGCGCTTCGTCGACACCGGTCACTTCGCCCTGGAGACCCACGCCGAGGAGATCGCGGTGGCGATGCGCGCCTTCCTCACCGCCTAGGGCGCGTATCGAGTCGTGATCAATCTTTGGGATTCGCCCTCACTCCGAGGCCTGACCCGATAGATCCTCTTGCGTTACTCGAGTGCAACTGGCAGACACAGATTGGGAGTTCATCGAGTCGCACCTGTCGATCGGCGAGTGCGGCCCGTACCCCGAGCGGCTGCGACAGCAATTCGAGGGCGTGATCTGGCGGTTCAAGACGGGCGGGCAGCTGCGGGAGATGCCGCAGGAGTTCGGTGCCTGGTCGACCGTCACCAACCGCTTCCGGCAGTGGCGTGACGCCGGCGTCTTCGTCGTCCTGCTGGAGGGCCTGATCGCGGAAGCCGCGAAGCGGGGTGAGGTGGACCTGTCCCTGGTCGGCATCGACTCCACCACCGCCCGGGCCCACCACGACGCGGCCGGGATGCACCTGGGCCAAGATGTGATCACTGTCCTGAAGGAGGCGGCCGCCGAGGAGAAGAAGGTCAGGTCAAAGGGGGCAGCCTCATGGAGCGAAACGGGCAGGTTGCCGAAGCGGATCCCGAGTGGGAGTTGCGACGACGCGTCCTGCGTCGCCGAAAGCTGCCCTCCTGGGACGCTCGCGGGGCGGGCAGACCAGCAAGGTTCACCTCGCCGCCGACCGCAAGTGCCGCGCGCTGGCGTTCGTCCTGACCGCGAGGCAGGCCGCGGGCAGCCCGCAGTTCATTCCCGTGCTCGAGAAGGTGCGTGTCCGGGGCCCGTCGGCCGTCCTCGCACCCAACCCGACACGGTCGCCCGGGACAAGGCCTACGCGTCCCGAGGCAATCGCGCCTACCTGCGGAAACGCCAGATCAAGGCGGTCATCCGGAGAAGAAGGACCAGGCTGCCACCGGAAGAAGAAGGGCCACAAGGGCGGTCGGCCGGTCAGCCACGACGCTGACCTGTACAAAGAGCGCAACACCGTTGAGCGCCTGATCAACAAGCTGAAAGGCCTGGCAAGGTATCGCCACTCGCTACGACAAGACACCCGAGAGCTACCTCGCTGGCCTCCGCCTTCGCGCCTCGATCATCTGGATCAAGGACCTCACGCGGACCGCTCCTTGATCCAGCGAGGTGACACGATGCCTGTGTTGGCCGCACGTGGCCGACTGATACCCGGTCGAAGCTGGGCTGGTCATCATGTTGGATGAGCCGCATGAATGAGCATGCTGCGGTGCGACTTCGTCAGGCCATCCGCCGTATCGAAGAGGCCACTCGTGACCGTACCGCCACGGGGTGCCGACCGGAGGACGCTGATGACCTCACCGGAACATTCGCCACGGACGGGGCACTCGGTTTTGACCCGATCCCCTTCCTGCGCGCCCTGCACGAGGTCGGCTCGCACGCAATGGTCATCGGCCAGGTCGCTGGCATCATGCACGGATCCGCCGAGCTGACCGGGGACCTCGACCTGCTGTGGGACGGCACACCTGCGCAGGCCCGAGCCTTGCGAGATGCCCTCGCCGCGGCTGGCTGCACCGATCTACCCAACCTCGACCGTGCCCAGGTGGGATACCAGGTGACCGGTGCCGCCGGGGACCTGTGCACGCCTGCCTTGTCCTGGGGAGACTTTGATGTCACCGACTGCCTGGCCCGAGCACAAGGCGCCGATGACTCCTCCGGTTTCACGATCCGCTACGCGTCGCTTGACGACCTGATCCGAATGCGGCGGGCCATCGGACGGCCGAAGGATCATCGTCGCGCCGACGAACTCGACCGCCTGCACGCCTGAACACACCATGCCGACGGCCACCGATCGAGGGCGCCCCGCCCGGGGTGAGGCACTGTTCAGCGTGGCGGCCCCGGCATCCTTCAGCAGAGCCACCAGCCCACGGTTCCCGAGCAACTGCTGAATCAAGTCCTGACTTGAAGCCGAATCCCGCAGAGTGATCACGACCCGATACGCGCCCTAGATCCAGCCCGGATTGGCCTGGATCGATCAGCACCCGAGAATCCCACAGCGCCCGGCGCTTGAGCGAGCTGTGATGTCGATGTTGCTCTTTGAGGGTCAGTTAGGAGCTTCGGTGGCATCGGTCGAGCAGCAGTCGACAATGGCCATGCGTGATGAGCAACTCGCCTGTTTTGAGGTGGGTCAGTGCGGCTTCGCCGGTTGTTGGGCGCTGCCGGTGATCCGGTCGAGATCGTGAATGGCCTCGCGGGCGGTGCACACGTTGGAGTGTCCGCGCGCGGCGTGCAGCACGACCTGCGCACGCATCCGGGCCTGGTAGGGAGTTTTACGACCTCAGGCCGCCTTCTTCAGCCGGTGGTGCTCGGAGGCGGTCAGGACGATCGGGCGTGCGGCGGCAACGGACAGGGCAGACAGGCCGATCAGCAGAAGCGGATCTTACCGGCGGGAGCCTGCCCCACCACCCGGCACGGCGAGCGGGCAGGATGGGCCCATGCTCGCCGTGCGGAATCGACCAAGTCCTCCTTCGCCCAAAAACCACTGGCGATCGAGCCGGCATGAGGTCCGGCAAGGACGACCACAGGTCAATGGTGCTCTGGGCTGCTGATTGTGCCGAGCATGTACTCGCCTCATTCTCAGGGCTCGTTCGGCACCAACGGGCTGGCAGCGGTGTCCCCCTCCGCCGCCAGCTCAGCGTAGGACGGCAGTTCGCGCATCCGGCGCAGCGGCGACAGGAAAACGGGCAGGAAGGTGAGTGACTGGCCGAGCGCCCCGGCCAACAGCGTGCCGCGGACGCCGATCGTCGAGCCGAGCAGGCCGCCGAGCAGCGCCCCGAAGGGCATCGTGCCCCAGACCAGGAACCGCATCGTCGCGTTCATCCGGCCGAGCAGTCCAGGAGGGCACAGCGCCTGCCGGAAGCTGACCTGGTTGATGTTGTAGACCACGATGCCCATCCACATCGCGATCTGCGCCACCGCGAGCAGCCCCACCGTCCAGTCGCGCTGCACGAACGGGGTGACCAGCGCGCACGGTCCGGCGACCGCGCTCGCGATCCAGATGGCCGGGCCCTGGCCGACCTTTGCCGCGAACCGTCCGGCCACCAGCGCACCGATCAGGCCACCCACCGCCGCGGTCGAGGTGAGCAGGCCGATGACGCCCGGCGAGAGCCGCAGTTGGCGGGCGAGCAGCACGTAGAAGACGGCAGAGATCACCGAACCGAGGAGGTTGGCCGAGCTGGTGCACATGGCGATGGCGCGGAGTATCCGGTTGGCGAGCACGAACCGCAGACCGTCGCGGATTTCCCGGAGCAGGTTGGGGTCGGGGCTGCGCTCGGGGCGCGGCGGCCGGACCTCGATCCGCGTTACCCACGCGGCCGACCACAGGAAGCTCACCGCGTCGACGAGCAGCGCGTAGGGCGCGGTGAGCGCCTGGATCAGCGCGCCGCCGAGGCTCGGGCCCGCGATCTGGCTGACCGACTCGCTGGCCTGGAGCTTCGCGTTGCCCTCGACCAGCAGCTCCCGGTCGATCAGCTGGGGCAGGTAGGACTGGTAGGCCACGTCGAAGAAGACCGTGCTCACCCCGGTGGCGAGCGCGACCACGTACAACTGCTCGATCGTCAGCACGCCGAGGAGCTGAGCCACCGGAACCCAGGCCAGCAGGGCGGCCCGAACCAGGTTGTTGACGATCAGCACCCAGCGGAAGCGCATCCGCTCCACCCACGCGCCGGCCGGCAAGCCCACCGCCACGAACGCCGCGGTCTCGCACGCCGCCAGCACCCCGACCTGCCAGGTGCTGGCGTGTAGCACCAGGATGGCGACGAGAGGAAGCGCCAACTGGCTGACCATTGTCCCGAACTGACTGACCGTCTCACCGACCCACAGTCGACGGAAGTCGGCGTGCCGCCACAGTCCGCCGCGGTTAGCCGGTCGGTCGGGCGAGCGCTCGGGAGCAGTCATGGGAAACTACCGTGGAAGAGTGATTGGGTTTTGTCAATCACTTATCCTCCCGGCCCTTCAGTAGGCTGCTGACCATGACCGAACGCCGGCTGGCGACCGACGCGGAGGCGAAGGCGCTCGCCTCCGCACTCCGCCTGCGTATCCTGCGCATTTGCCTCGGCGAGGCGCGCACCAACAAGGAGATCGCGGCGATCCTTGGCGGCGATCCCGCCAGCGTGCTGCACCACACTAGGACGCTGGTGCGCACTGGTTTTCTGGAGGCCCAGGAGGAGCGACGCGGTGCGCGCGGCGCACGGGAGATTCCCTATCTGGCGACGCGGAAGTCCTGGCAGCTCGATGCGGCCGCGCAGGACCGGTCGATGCTCGACGCGTTCCTGGAGGAGCTGGCCCTGGCCCCCGCGGCCGAGGTCGACAGCACCCGGCTCGGGCTGCGCCTGCCGCCGGCGGAGATGGAGGAGTTCCGGACCCGGCTCCGCGCCCTGTTCGAGGAGTTCGCCGCTCGCCCGGACGACCCGACTTCGTCCGCCTGGTCGCTCTTCATCGTGGTGCACCCCGACCCGAACCGGCCCTGACGATGCGACCCGGCCCTGACGATGCGACCCGGCCCTGACGATCTGACCCGGCCCTGACCGGTCGCGATCGCCCCCGGGGTCCGCTCCAGCCAATTCAGGTAGCGGCGGGTGCCGTCCTCGATGTCCACCTGCGGGACCCAGTCCAGCATCCGACGTATGCGGGTGGTGTCGGCGCAGGCACCCGAGCGGGTCGCCCTGCGGCCGGGGGCCTCGATGATCTGCGCGTCGGGATAGTGGCGGCGCACCGGGTCGGCGACCTGCCTGATCGATGTGGTGCGGCCGGTGCCGATGTTGAGTGTCGCCCCACCGGCGCCCTCGGTGATGGCCGCCAGGAGGGGCGCATCGGCGATGTCGTCGACGTGCACGAAGTCCCGGACCTGACATCCGCCGCCGTTGAGGTGCAACGGCAGCCCGGGCGAGGCCCGCATGGCGAACCAGGCCACCACCGAGCTGTGGCTGTTCTCCTTGACCACCTGCGGTTCTCCGCAGACGGAGAAGAACCGCACGATTGCGTACGAGCCATCGGCACTGCCCAGGGCCAGGGCTGTCTGGTGCTCGCCCCGCAGCTTGGTGTTGGCGTACACCGACCTGGGCGTCCCCGGATCGGCTTCTCGGCTTCGCTGAACTGGGCCCCACGTTCGAGGAACCGGCACCGATGCCCTAGGAGTTGTCTTCAAATGTCACGCCCACATCAGGAGCGAAGCGAGGGTGACGGCTGCCTGGTAGGACTCGGCGGTCTTGTCGTAGCGGGTCGC
>NZ_JBWKIS010000058.1:0-9737 GCF_056432625.1 Streptomyces sp. NPDC045026 | reverse complement strand
CCTCCACACCTACAACCACCACCGATGCCACACCGCACTCGCAGGCAAGCCCCCCATCAGCCGCGCAAACAACGCTTCAGGGCAATACAGCTAGATCCTGCTGAACAGCTCGTCGAGCCACTGCGGATCGTCGAGGGTGAAGGGCGCTCCGTGGCTGATGAACAGGCTCGGCAGGGCCCCATCGGCAGGGACCCAGGGCCGCTGTTCGCGGGCCCGGGGCAGGGCCCGGGCGAGGTGATCGTCGTAGGCCCCGGCCGGGATATCGGGGGTGTGGAGGATGGTCATGGCGTGTCGCTCCTTACCGGACGGATGCGGGCGTGGACCGGGCGGCCTGATCGCCAGGTCGCCCGGGACTCCGATGTCACCGACGTGGGCACAACGTCGGCGCTCAGCCGAAGATCGCGCTCTCGGCGGCGTAGAGGAAGCGGGTCCGGGAGCGGTCGAGGAAGTTCTCCTCGTCCGTGGCGACGGTCGTGGTGTAGGTGTCGGAGGTGAACCAACGGGCGGCGTCGGCGATGTCGTCGACCCACACCTCGGCGACACCGTCGTAGACGGCGGTGCTGATGCCGGGGATCTCGTCGTCGGTGGGCAGGAGTTGGACGTAGCGCCGGACCGGGACCTCTCCGGCGGGCAGGCGCGAGAGCAGCGGGGTGTGCTTTTGAGTCCAGTACTCCACGAACTCCTCGTGGGTGAGGTCTGCCCGCCGGGTCAGGAAGATGCTGAGCTTGATCACAGAGGACTCCTTAAGGCCGCGCTTGACTTGCCTGGGCAATTCATAAGGTAGACCGCATTGACTTGCCCAGGCAATAGATGTCTCTTGCCTGGGCAAGTAGGATGGGTGACATGGATGAACCGTCACCGTGGCTCGACACCGAGCAGCAGGAACTCTGGCAGGACCTTCTCACCGTCGTGATCGCACTGCCTGCGGCCCTGGACCGGCAGTTGCAGCGCGACGCGGGCATCTCGAACTTCGAGTACAGCGTGCTCGCCCGGTTGTCGATGGCGCATCAGGCCACCATGCGGTTCAGCGAACTGGCCCGGGACTGCGACAGCGCTCTCCCGCGACTGTCAAAGCTGATGGACCGCTTCGAGGCGCGCGAGTGGATCGTTCGCCAAGTGGACCCGAGCGACGGTCGCTACACCCTGGCCACGCTGACCGACAGCGGTCGAGAGAAGGTGGTCGACAGCGCACCGGGGCATGTCGCACAGGTACGCCGACTCGTATTCGACCCTCTCACCGCTGCACAGCGACGCCACCTCGGCGCCGCACTTTCCAGCGTCGCCGAGACCGTGCGACGGGAGGCCGCCGGTGGCCCCTCCGCGTGAGTGCGCCGGGCGCATTGCGCCCCACTTCGGCCGACCTCGGCTCGTCGGGCGCCCCAGCTTCCTCCAACCACGGTGGCAGTAACGTTGAATGACGGCGGAGAGGGCTCAGGCCAGCCCCGGGCGTCCCACACCACCCTCGCTCGGTGAGTTGTTCGGCGACGTTGTGGGTGCCGCATATTACGTCGGTGCAGTTCAGCCCCGCTATCGCGCCGACGACAACGGTCGGCAATGCTCACTGCTCATGCTCGTACGCCTGGCCTGCCTTGCCGTCACTCACGCCTTCACCGCCCTGCGACTGATCCCTATGAGCGACCACGACAAGGACATCGAAATCCTCGCGCTGCGTCACCAGCTCGCCGTCCTTCAACGTCGGCCCGGCAACCAGCACCCCGGCTTTCAGGCGGCCGACCGCGCCTTCCTAGCCGCCCTCCTCGCCCCGCTGCCACAAGCCGCCCTGCGCCGACTGCGGCACATCCTCTCCCCGGACACTGTCCTGCGCCGGCACCGCAACTTCATGAATAACCGTCACATCCGCCTCAGCCGCAACCAACGTCCCGGCCGCCCCCGCACAGTCACTTCCGTCCGCCGCCTCATACTCCGCCTCGCCGAGGAAAACCCCACCTGGGGCCACCGGCCCATCCACGGCGAACCCGCACTCCCCGACATCAAGCCGGCGCCCTCCACCCTCTGGGAAACCCTCAAGACCGAAGGCGTCGATCCTACGACCCAGCCCTCGAACGTCACCCGGGCCACCTTCTTGCACTCCCAGGCCGAAGCCATCCTCACGATGGACTTCATCTAGACCCTCACCCTCAGCGGGCAGCGTCAGTACATCCTCGCCGCCACCCACCACCCCCGCCGAGGTGTCCGTGTGCTCGACACCACCACGCATCCCACCCATGCCTGGGTCACCCAGACAATCAAGAACCTGGTCATCGACCTCGAAGATGCCGGACAGCCCGCCGCCATCAAGTTCATGATCCGCGACCGCGACGCGAAATACCCCGCTGTCATCGACGAGATCCTCGGTCAGGCCGCAATCCGTGCCGTGCTCACCGCCGTCCGCACGCCGCACATGAACTCAATCATGGAACGCTGGGTTCGCAGGCTGCGCCGTGAACTCCCCGATCGCACCCTGCTCTGGAACGAAGCCCACCTCCGGCGAGCGCTCCGCGAGTACGAGCAGCACGACAACCATCACCGCACCCACCGCACACTGCAGGCCGCCGCGCCTCTCCACGCCGTCCCCGAACCGCTCGAACCAGTACAGATCAAGCGTCTTGGCATACGCCGACGCGACCGTCTCGACGGCGTGCTCCACGAGTACCAACACGCTTCCTGACCTGCAAGGGCGTAATTATCGGCACGCACAACCTTGCGCCGCGAGCTCCTCGACCGCACCCTCATCCTCAACGAACGCCACCTGCGCCGAACCCTCACCAGGTACCTGGAGCACTACAACGGGCACCGGCCTCACCGCGCACTGAACCAGCTCTGTCCATCGCAAGCTGAAGCCGGACCGCCGCCCCCCCCATCGACCCCGCCGAGCACCGCGTCCACCGCACAGCGGTCCTCGGCGGACTCATCAACGAATACCAGATCGCCAGTTGACACCACTACGAACCCGCAGATCAGCGGCCGAATCCCATATTTGAGCCCCACAAGGTGTCTCGCCTACTGTGCCTGCCGCTTCACATACGCGACTGCGGTCATGCCAGCAGAGAAGACGAACGGCACGACAGCCCCGCCGGAAGCAACAGCGGCGAGGGGGGACTGTCCGAGAGCGGCAAAGCCGACCCCGGTGGTAAACCCAACGATCATGGAGATCAAGGCGACAACGACTACGTGGTACACACGGTGGTCGCAGGTAGAAGTGGTTGCGGACAAGGAAGGCCCTCCCAGGCATCGTCAGAGCGCCGTCACGGAACCAGGGCAGGAGTCAACCCGCCGCCGGATCTGAGTCACGACGTCGCCGCCCAATGGGCGTCGCCATAGGAGAGCGCCGGCCAGGCGCCCCTATAGGGACTCTGCCGCCGTGCCGTGATAGTCGGCCATCTGCACCGATGCACCTTGCCTTTCAAGGGTCTCATCAACCGCGTACATAGTAGCCAACACCACTGACGTCTGCACGAGTTGGCGGGAGCCGCTTGGGAGTGGCGGGCTCACCTGTGTCGAGCCGTGCTGGCATGTACGAGGTACACCAGGCAGAACTTGAGCGTTCCAGCAAGGCGAAGGCGACGGGCCGGTGGGTTGGTCAGGTAGTCGTTCAGGCGCCCCCAGTCCCTACGGTCTCTGGGGAGAAGTTCGTACCAGGCAAGGCCACGAGCATTGCACCCGCTGCACAGCAAGCCTCGGACGCACGCTCCGCATATGGACCAAGCGGAATCCGACGGTTTACAACATTCGTGATCATGGTCGATATGCCAGTGCGAGGAGCTTGCGTCTCGCTCGGGCCCGCGCCCGCACAACGCGCAAACTCCGCCCTGAAGCTCCAGGATGGCCCTCACATCGCCTGCCGTCAGGTTGTATCGGCGACCTTGCCGGGCTATCCGACTACAGCTCAGGCAATGGCCTGAGCGTCGCCCTTCTCCTCTCCATTTGATGGTGACGCCACACCCCTCACAGTCGCGCAATGTGTCGCGTGTCAGCGGGACTCCGTAGTGACCTGGCATTCCTCCACGGTAGCGGGAGGCACTGACACCACTCCGCCCATGTCAGCGCAGATCCTCCTCAGCCGTGCGGAAAGAGCCCTGGATGTGAGCTATGGCAACTCAGCTCACCCCCTTGGAGATTGATGCCCTGGAGCCGTCGTTCTACGGGCCGACTTGGCTGAAGGAGGCGGACGGATCTTGGAACTGCCCCGCCATACCCTCGGCTGACAGATCGCTGGCTGGGCCGCCGAGTGGCTAGTAGTTGCCGAGCCGTCCGGTGCCTTCGTAGCCGAAGGCCGCACCTGGGCTCTCTTCCCCGACGGCCAGGTCGTCGACCTCGCCGCTTGGGACACACGTGACGACGAGCCGGGTCCTGGCCTGGCTTCGTCGGGGGTTGAGGCACGGAGGCCGCGACGAACTGACGCCGCCACACCAGGAATCGGAACGTGCGCGGTGCCCGTCAGGTCAGCGATATGACGGGCACCGCGCAGGCCTCACCGAGCGGAGAACTCAGGTGTAGGGGCAGAGGTAGGCCACCGTGTCGGAGATGCGCACGGTGAAGGACTCGTCCGCCTCGATCTGGAAGGAGTCGCCCTCGCCGAAGGTCTTCCAGTCGCGCGATCCGGGGAGCTTCACGTCCCAGGTTCCGCGGATGAGGATCATCCACTCCCGGGTCGGGGCCTCGAACTCCCACTCCCCCGGCTCCATGACGCCGACGGTGAACTTGCCCTGGCTGTTGGCGAACTCGAGGCTGCGTACCTGACCGTCGTAGTACTCGTTCTGCTGGATCAATTCGGCTTCCTTTCACGTGCCGCGCGCCGGGCGTCCCGGCGGCATCGCCCGTTCGCGGCGCTTCGTCTTCGGACTCCTGGAAGCTATTTCGGCGGGAGAGCCCCGAGCCATCTCCCGCGTGTACAAACCAATGGGCCGTAGGTGGCCTGCAGGGCGACGCCGACCGCTCGTACGATGCGGGCATGGACCGCACAGCCCACGCGCTCACCGTGGCCGATGTCGCCACCCTCGAAGGCCTCCATCTCGCCGTCGAACACGCCGGATCGCGGATGGACGCCACTGTCACCGCGCCCCACGCCGCCGAAATCGGCCTTCCCGGACAGTGGCTCCAAGGGGGCGAGATCGTCATGACGAGCGGCGCCGTTCTCGGCGCGGATCCGGAGCCATGGGCGAACTATGTGAGCGCGCTCGCAGCGCATGGAGCCGTGGGACTGATCCTGGGAACCGGACCCCAGGCACCTCTCCGCGAGATCCCCGGATTTCTCGTCGACCTGGCCCGCGAGCACGACCTTCCGCTCCTGTCCGCGCCAGCCTTCACGCCCTTCACGAAGATCACCAGGACTGTCATCGCGAAGCAGGTCGCGGCGGAACGCGTGGCCCTCCAGGACTCCTTCGCTCTCCAGGTACGCCTCACGAGGATCGTCGCGCGCGGCGGCACGGTCGACGCACTGCTGCAGGAGTGGCAGCGGTCGACCGGCGAGAGCGCCGGGGTGTTCGACCGCGTCGGGCGTCTGCTCGGCAAGAACACCGGGCTGCACGCCTCGTCGGCCGAGGCGACCGGTGACCACGTGCGGGCGGACCCACCTGCCCTCGGCCACACCCGGCGAGTCTCCGTCGACGGCAGCTCCCTCGCCCTGATCGTGTCTCCGTTCGCGGGAGAGACGACCGTGCGCGGGTACATAGCCCGCTCCGACAGCGGTCTGGCCATGGCCGACCTCGCCGTGCCCACCCTGCTGTCCCTGCTCGCCCTCGAGTTCGAGCGGCGTTGGTTCCTCGACGAACCGGAGCGTCGGCGGCGCGCCCAGCATGTGGCGCGCCTACTCTCCGCCGAAGACGACGCGCGGGCCCGGGCGTTTCTCCGCGGGCTGAACATCAACGCCCCGACCCTGTGGGGTGTGGTCGTCGAGGCGAAGTCGCAGACACACGCCGAGGTCCTCCTGGACGATCTCGCGGTCGTCCTCGGATCACCCCTGCTCAGGGTGAGCGAGCGACTCGTCGAGGGCCTGGCCACCCAGGACCCCAAACGCCTGCTCCAGGAGTACGGCCTCGACACACCGGTGGGCATCGGGACCGCGCTGCCCCCCGGAAACGCAGCCCGCACCCTGCGACAGGCCCGGGCCGCGCTGGAGACGAGCCGGCGGATCGGCTCACTCGTCGGATTCGTCGACGGGTCCGCCCACGACTTCCTCCTGCACGTCGCCGACAGCCAGTACCTGACGGCCTTCGCCGACGCCGTACTCGCGCCCATCGACGCGCTGCCCAACGGAGACGTGCTGCTCACGACACTCCACACGTGGCTCATCGAAAACCGGTCGATCGAGGCGTGCGCCGTGCGTCTCGGGGTGCACCGGCACACGATCAGGAACCGCGTGCTCCGGCTCACCCAGGTGACCGGCCGCAGCCTCGACAGCGTCGACACGCAGACCGAACTCTGGCTGGCTCTCAAGGCGCGCGGCTTCAGGGACTGACAGCCTGAGCCACACGCCATGGATGCACGCCCTGACGTGTACGCCGTGGACAACGCGTTTTTGGAGGAGCGCCGGTGAGGCCATAGGCCCTGGCCCGCCAGCTGGAAATCGTAGGGACGCGACCACGCGAGTGGCCCATGTCACCTCCGGACACACGTCACCGGGGACCGGCCGCAGAGCCATCGGATGAAGGAGATTCCCATGCTCACCTCCACCCACGTCGTAGCGCCGCCCGATCGCGCGGTCATGCGGCGGGTCATCGCGGCCAGCGGCCTCGGAACCCTCATCGAGTACTTCGACTACGCCTCGTACAGCTATCTCGCGACCACCATCGCCGTCGTGTTCTTCCCGTCGGAAGACCGGTCAGTCGCCCTGCTGAGCACGTTCGCCGTCTTCGGTCTCTCGTTTCTCGTCCGCCCGCTCGGCGCGCTTCTCTGGGGAATCCTCGGAGACAGGATGGGACGCAAGCGCGTCCTGGGAACGACCATCCTCCTCATGTCGGGATCGACCCTCGCGATCGGCCTCGTTCCGGGGTACTCGACCATCGGTGTCGCCGCTCCCGCCCTTCTCCTCCTGCTGCGCATCACGCAGAGTTTCTCGGCGGCCGGGGAGTATGCCGGAGCCGGGACCTTCATCGCCGAATACTCACCGGACAAGAGACGTGGCCTGCTCACCGGCTTCGTGCCGATGAGTTCCGCGGCAGGCTTCCTTCTCGCGTCCGTCATGGCGACGGTCATGTACGCGAACCTGTCCGCCGGCAGCATGGAGTCCTGGGGATGGCGGCTGCCGTTCCTCATGGCGGGACCGCTCGGACTCATCGGCCTCTACCTGCGGTTCAGGCTCGAGGACACCCCCGAGTACCTCAAGCTCGCTGACCGGGAGTACGCCGCGCCCAAGACCGCTCAGCAGGAGACCGGGCACAAGCCGTCGTTCATGGCATCCCTCCCGGGGATGGGGCGTCTGCTTCTCGTGATGGCGCTCAACGCCGGCGGCTACTACCTGCTCCTCAGCTACATCCCGACGTACCTCATCGAAGAGACGGGAATGAGCCAGGGAGATTCGAACCTCGTGGTGACCATCTCCCTCGTCTGCTACATCGCCATCCTTCCGTGCACGGCGGCGCTTTCTGACCGGTTCGGCCGGAGGCGAATGCTTCTCTCGGCGTGCGTCCTGCTCATCGCGCTGAGCTACCCGTTGATGATGGCGATATCCGTGGGCGGCGTGCTCGTTTCCACGGTGGTGCTCGTCGTGTTCCTCACGATGTTCTCCCTCAACGACGCCGTGTTCCCGGCCTTCTTCGCCGAGACGTTCACGACGCGCTCGCGCTACCTCGGCTTCGCTTTGCCGTTCAACGTGGGTGCCGCACTCTTCGGCGGGGTGGCGCCCTACGTCGGAACGTGGCTGATCTCGTGGACCGGCTCTTCCTACTCCCCCGCGTTCTTCCTCATCGCGGTCGCACTTCTCTCCCTGATCGGAGTGGCGGCCTCCCGCGAAACCGCGGGGAAGCCCCTGCCGACTGCTTCTGAGTGAGGGACGGGCCGGCTCCAGGTGAGGAGCCGGCCCAGCGCGTCGTTGTACGCCTGCGGCTCCTCAGCATGCCTTCGGGTACGTCCCATGCGTCGAGCAACTCGGCGAGATCGTCGACATGCCGGGCGAAGGAGTGGGGCCCCGCCACGAGGATTGGCCCGTGCCACGCTGGTCGTACCGGTACACGGGCGCAGGTCCGCGACCATGGAGGCGACATCGTCCAGAGATCTCGGCAGTGCAGGTGCCGATAATTCATCCGGCCAGGTCACGATCTTCATCACCAATCTCGGCCGTGCCCGTCGCTCCCCCGCTGCCTTCACCTTGCCCGGGAACGGCATCATGCCCTGTCGTGCTCCTGCGCCTGACCCTGCCCCTGCCCCTGCCCCTGCCAAAATCCTCATCCGTCCTGGTGGGAGGCGGTGCGCGGGGGTGCGCGGCTTCTCGGGCGCGGGCGCTCGAGGGAGTGCTCTCGCGTAGTTGGTGATTGCCCCGACATGATGGTCGTGTCGTGCTGCTGCGACTGGCTTACCTGACCGTGACCCAAGCGTTCGCCGTGGTCCGCCTGTTACCGATGAGCGACCGGGACAAGGACGCGGAGATCCTCACCCTGCGCCATCAGATCTCGGTGCTTCAGCGTCAACTCGGCAAAGACAGGGTGCGGTTCACCCCGGGCGATCGAGCGTTCTTGGCGGCGTTGCTGCACCGGCTGCCGTCGGAGGTGCTGCGCAGGGTGAGGTTGCTGGTGCGTCCAGACACGGTGCTGCGCTGGCACCGCGATCTTGTCGCACGCCGCCACGCTGCCGTTTCCCGGCCGAAGCGCTCGGGAAGGCCGCGGACCGTGCGCTCCATCCGGCTCATGGTGTTGCGGCTTGGGCGGGAGAATCCCGGTTGGGGATATCGCCGCATCCACGGCGAACTCCTCGTTCTCGGGATCAAGGTGGCCGCCTCCGCCTCCACCATCTGGGAGATCCTCCAGGAGGCTGGGATCGCCCCGGCACCGGAACGCGCTTCCAGCACGTGGGCGGCCTTCCCGCGCTCCCAGGCCGACGCCCTGCTGGCGTGCGACTTCCTGGAGACGGTCACGCTGTCCGGGGCGCGCCTGTACGTGTTCGCGGTGATCGAGCATGCCAGCCGGCGGATCCGGATCCTCGGTGCCACCGCGTACCCGAGCGCCTCCTGGGTGAAGCAGACAGCGAAGAATCTCGTCATGGACCTCGAAGACGCCGGCTGCCGGGCACGGTTCCTGATCCGGGACCGCGACGGGAAGTTCCCCTCGCTGTTCGACGCGGTTCTCGCTGAGGTGGGGATCGAGGTGGTGCCCAGCGGGGTGCGGATGCCGCGCATGAACTCGATCATGGAACGGTGGGTGCAAACCTGTCGGCGCGAGCTGCTGGACCGTACCTTGATCTGGAATCAGCGGCACCTACTGCACGCCCTACGCGAGTTCGAGGACTTCTACAACTCCCATCGGCCCCATCAGGGCATCGACAACGCCCGCCCTCTGCACCCGTTGCCGGTCCCGAACAGCGATCCGGAGCAGATCGCTCGCCTTGACATACGGAGACGCGAACGGCTCGGCGGCATCCTCCACGAGTACCAAAATGCCGCATGCCCTGATCGGATGAGGTTTTCGGCAGGCGCAGGGTCCTCAGGCCAGGTTGATGTTCTCCGCCTGGGGGCCCTTCTGGCCCTGGGTGACATCGAACGTCACCATCTGGCCCTCCTGGAGCTCACGGAAGCCCGTGGAGTTGAT
>NZ_JBWKIS010000057.1:0-13668 GCF_056432625.1 Streptomyces sp. NPDC045026 | reverse complement strand
CCTGCTCCACGCCTTGCGCGAGTTCGAACAGTTCTACAACTCCCATCGGCCTCATCAAGGCATTGCGAACGCCCGCCCGCTACGTTGCCCTTGCCCGTGACGGTCGCCGATCCGGAGGAGCTCAATCGCCTCTACATACGAAGACGCGATCGCCTGGGCGGCATCCTCCACGAGTACCACGACGCTGCCTGACCTCGATGGATGAGGTTTCCGGCAGGCGCAGGGGCGAGCCTGTCGGCCTGATCATCCCTACCTGGTCGTGCGCCTGCGGACCAGCTCCCTGGTCTCCTCGATCGGCGCGTCAGGGCCTTGCAGCCGCGGCAGCAGGTCCGGTTCGAGCGTCATCGCGCGGAAGACGAGCGCGACGGTCATATTGTGGTCAGGCCGGTGCACGATCTCGATGGGGTCGCAGGCCCAGATGTCTCCCGGCTCGACCACGCCCAGATAGGCGCCCAGCAGCGCGGCCTGAGTGAACCGCTTGATCCAGCCCCCTCATTGAAGCCATCTCTGGAACGTCGAGGGAGATCTCCTACCCGGGTAGTGAGTGCAGCAAAGAGGTTCAGCAATCCGAGAACACCGTCGCCCCCACCATTGTCGCCTCCTCCGGCGATTCATCCTCCGGCGCCTTCCAGATCTGGGTCGTCACCGCATCTCAATACTTACGCCCAAGCCCGGCCCGCCGGTCAGATGGAGAGGTCTCGTGCGTGGTGACGCCTGGCGCACCGCACATGACTGAGTCGGAGCCCATGGGTAGCGGACATTGACCCGGCACCACCGCCCCGGCAGACCCTCCACCGCACCCGCCGTCAAGCAGCTCATCCTGCACCTGGACACCAACTCGCTCAAGCGCCCGTACGCCCTGATCTTCACCGAACACGGCACCCCCCGCGCCCACCCCACCGGCGCCACCGCCCACCCCACTGCCGCGTCGAGCGTCCAACAGGCCAGGAACCCCGCCATGACGCAGGAACGCCGATTGGACTCGCTTCACTTCCTCCTCCGGGACCGGGACAGCAAGCACACCCGTTCTCAAGATGGCGTCGAACATTCAGGGAACTTGCCGTCCCTGTCCCGGATCAAGAACCTTGCTCGCCAGCTCGCATCCTCCAGGTCCATGACCAGATTCTTCGCGGCCTGCACCACCCAGACTCCCGACGGGTGCACGGTCGCGCCCACAATCCGAATCCAACGGTCGGCACGCTCGATCACTGCGAACACCTACAGCCGCGCTCCAGCCAGCGCCCCGGCGGGCAAGGTGGCCCCTCCACTCCCCCGACCGACCGCCGACAACGGCGAGGTCAGCCCTTGGCCGCACCCTCCTGCCCCGCGGCGGCCGCGGATCGCGATCCCACCAGCAGCAGACACAACACGGCAACCCCCGCCACGACGCCCGCCAGAATGAGCAAGGGATCGAGTGGCCGGACGGAACCGGCGGCTGTGTCGGCCGCGGCCGCGGGCTGTACCGGGGCGGCCCGATCAGCGGGCGTCGAGGGCGCGGCGCTGCTGGGAGTCGGAGCGGCTGCGGCTGCCGACTTGGTGCCGTGCGGGTGCGCGGACGAGGTGGCCGGGGCCGGTTCGCGCGCCGGACTCACCGTGCTGGCAGCGGGGTTGTCGTGATGGTGGGCGGGCGCCTGAGGCGTCGGCTTGCGCGGGGCGGCGGCGTTGACCACGAGTTGTGCAGTCATGCCGGGGTGAACGGTGCAGACGTAGCCGTACGGGCCCGCGACGGTGAAGGTGTGGCTCCAGGCGCCGCCCTTGTCGAGCATCGGAGAGTGGACGGTCTCGGGGCCCGAGGTGGTCTTCACGTCGTGCGGGGCGGGGTCCTGGTTGACCCAGGTCACGGTGTCGCCGGCGGTGATCGTGAGCGTGCGAGGGCTGAACGCGTAGCCAGACATGATGACTTGGTGGTCGGCGGCGTGTGCGGAGGGAGCGTCGAGGACCGTGAAGACGCCGCCAAGGAGCAGGGTGGCAGGCGCGACGCGTACGAGCGTGGTCAGACGGGGCATGTGAACTCCGCGGCGACGAGCAGACGCAGGCGGTCTGCGGGGCGGATGCGCGACAGGGTGAAACCCGTGGAACGGCGCAGCGGGCCGTACGGGACACGGGTGGTGCCGAGGACGAGGAGTCTGTCGTTGGTGCGCTCGACGACACGCAGCGTCAGCGTCACCGGTACGGACGGGACGCTTGTGTCGGCCGTGGCGAGTTCACCCGGGAGCCGAAGCCGGGAGCCCCCCGCCTCGGGCTCTACGGCGGTGCTGACGAAGGAGAGTGCCTCGCCACCGAGCGCGGCACCGGTCAGCTTCACGCCCAGCACGCAGTCGGCGGCGGAGGGCGCGACGGTCAGGAGGGCTTCGTCCGCGGTGAGGCGGCGGCGCAGGGTGACCAACGGGCCGAGTCGGGCGGTGAGTTCGACGACGCAGCGGTCGGCGGTGGCCATGTACGTGCCGGGCCCGGGAAGCCACGCGGGGCCCTCGGGGACGGGCAGGAGGAGGGCGTTGGGAAGGGTTCTGGTGGTCACGGAGAGCACCTCGATGGATGAGGGACAATGTCGGCGGTGGCGGGCCGGCCGACTGCGACTCGGCCGGCCCGCCACGTCTCGTTGTCGGTCCGGTCAGCAGGACGTGGTGAGGTACTTCTGGGTCGGGGCGAGCAGGTGCTCGGCCCAGACGGTGTGCGTCTTCACGTACTGATCGGGGTTGAGGATGTCCGTGACCTGCTGTCCGAGGGACTCCTCCAGGTGGGCGGAGTTGACGTGCTGGAGGAGGACGGAGAGGGTGTCGTCGAGGGTCGCGCCGCCGCCGTTTACGGCCGGCGTGAGGATCGACTCGACCCACACGGTGTGCATCTTCAGGTAGCTGTCGAGTTTCAGCGCGTCTTGGACCTGCTGTCCCGGAGACTCCTCCAGGTGGGCCGAGTTGATGTGCTGCAGGATCGGCATCAGGACCTGCTGAACGCTGTGGCACTGCTCGTCGCCACCGCTGTCACCGCCGTCACCGCCGGTCGAACCACCTGAGTGGCCACCGCCTGTGCCGCCGCCGGATGAGCTGCCGCCGGTCGAACCACCGCCGCTCCCGCCGGAGCTGCCGCCCGACGTCCCCCCGGAAGCGCCGCCCGATCCGGACCCTCCAGAGGAGGAACCACCGGAACCCGAACCACCTCCCGTGCCACCGGAGTTGTCGGCGACGACCGTGATGGACGCCTTCATGTCCGGGTGCACGGCGCAGTAGTACTCGTACGTTCCGGCCTTGGTGAAGGTGTACGACCAGCTGTCGCCCTTCTGCAGCGTGCCCGAGTCCAGCTTCGCGGGCCCGCTGGTGGTGGTGACCGTGTGCGGAGCGGTGTCCTCGTTGACCCACTTCACGGTCTCGCCGACCTTCACGGTGAGCTTCGGCGTCGCGAACTTCATGCCGGTGATCTTCACGGTGTGGTCGGCGGCCTTCGCGGCCGCCGGCTCGGCCTGTGCCATCGAGTGGGCCTCGGCCGCCGGCGCCGCCGTGGTGGCGGCCGGTGCGCCGCTCGCCGTCTGGAGGAGCCCCAGACAGCCCACGGCGGCAACGGCCGCGCCCAGGCCGGCCGCCAGCAGCGCCCGGTTGCCGCGCCGCGGCGGCAACCCCTGTCGTGCCTGTCGCCGCTCGCCGGGGGCGGCGGATTCGTCAGTACGCATAGTCGTGCGTCTCCTTAAAGGAAGGGTGTGCCGGGTGGTGCAACCGGTCAGCGGCCGGGAGCGGCCGTGACCAGCAGACTCGTCGCGGCCAGGACGACGAGGACGAGCCCCGTCTCGGCCGCGACCGAGTGGACGAAGGGCCGCACGGTGGCGCGATCCCCGTGCAGCAGTACGGCGATGTCGAGCCGGGTGCGCACCCACCTCCGGCTGCGCTGCGCGATGAGCAACACCACGGCCAGGACGGCGAGTTTGATCAGCAGCAGGCGTCCGTAGCCGGTGGCGAAGAGGGCACTGAAGGAACCCACCACATGCCAGGCCAGTACGGCTCCGGTCGCCACGATCGCCGCCACGGATACGCCCGCGAGGGTGGAGTAGCCGGAGACGGCGGCGGACAGCTCTTCGGGGCGGCGGCGCGGCAGGACGCCGAGCAGCAGCAGTGTGAGTCCGCCCAGCCACAGAGATATGCCGAGCAGATGGACCAGATCGGCGACCTGGCCCCAACCAGGGTGCGTGCCCTGCGAGTTGTGGCCCGCCATGCCGGTCGTACGCAGCAGACCGAGGCACACGACACCCGCGCCGACGCGCCAGCCGGGCGACCGCGCGGCCCGCTCGCCACCCTGCAACAGTGCGGCCAGGACGACGGCGGCCAGCAGCCACATCAGGGCCCGGCAGGCCAGCACGATGCCGACGTCGCCGCTGCCCAACAGGTCGATGTACGTGGACAGTCGGAGTACGTCACCGAGCGAACCCATCGCCCCGTACGCGCCTTGCAACCCGGCACCCACCACCGTGGCGGCGAGCCCGCACACCCAGGACGCGGCCAGGATGCGGCGAGTCCTGCGGTCTTCGGTGCCTTGCGGCCACAGCATCGCGAGGAACCCGAGCCCTCCGACGAACAGCGCGAGCGCCAGATAGCCCACCCAACGGGAGACGGCCCAGGCGTTGCGCACGGTCGCGGAGGGGGCGACCGCGGCGTGGCCCGTGTCCGCGCGCGGTGCGCTCGCGCCGGAGCCGCCGTTGCCGATGCGGAAGGTGAGCGTGCCGGAGGTCGGATGGCCGTCCTCTATGTCGCGTACATGCCAATTCAGATTCAGGCGGGTATCGCCGGACCCTTTCGGGACACGGACGACAACAGTGTCGGGCTTGCCGGTGGCCGCTGGCTCAGCGGGCAGCCGCTTGCCGTGCGCCGTGACATGTACGTCGGCGGGGTCGACCCGCTCGCTGAAGGTGAGCTTCACCGTGCGCGGGGTTCGCGCCAGATGCGCTCCGCCCTTCGGCGATGAGGAGTCCAGTTCCGTATGCGCGGACGCGGACGGCGCGGAGAGCAGCAGAGTCACGAGAGCCAGAACACCCGTGAGGAACAGGCGAGTTCTCATGGCGCCAGCCCTGAAGGGAGGGAAATCGAGGGCGTTACGCCAAGACAGAGGGCCCCATCAGACATAGATGGCATGGATGACGTAGACGCCGACGGCGAAAGAGAGGGAGAAGCGGCGACCGGCAATCCGTCCAGGAGGCCGGTTACCGCATCGTTCGCGCCGCTGAGCAAAGGCTGCACAAGCCGCACCTGATCGTCGTCACACGATTCACCCGGCGCGGGCGACGGACTCGGAGACGGCGATTCCGGGGGCGTTCGGGAAGGCCCCGTCGAATCCCCTGCACCCCCCTTGCCGTTGTGCCCACCGTGCCCACTTGCTCCCGTTCCGCCAGCCACTGGGGGTGCGTCGCCCACGGGCAGGACCCCCGACCCGGCCCCCGCACCAGCACCCGCGTCCGCGGAAGTGGCGGGCGGCTCGGCGGAGCCGGGAGTGTTCGACGCGGGCGGATCCGCTGGAGCGGTGGCGGCAGGCGGAGCGGCGGTGTCCACACTCTGAGGTGCGGGGGCGCCGATCCCGGAGGCGTATCCGAGGACGACGATCACAGCGGCGGCGAGCGCACCGGCGACGACCTCGTCACGGTGATCTCCCGGCCAGGAAGCCCTGGCGAAGAAGGACATGGATCCTCCAGACAACTGCACGGGGACTTGCACGGGGAATTGCGCTGGGGCTTGCTCATGGATCGCCCGGGGAGCACGTATGGCCCGCATGAGGGACACGGGGAGTCATGCGGGCCATACGTCGACGGCGATGCCAAGGAGTGGATCGACGCGAGGATTCCCCGCGGCTACGCATCAGTTAATGCGCCGTTTCATTCCCTCACCCTTGAACCCATCCGCCGTGTGAGATGGGACCTCCCCCGCCCAATGCCCGCATTACCTCCCGTGAAGAAGCAGTGAATGCGAACACGCCACGCGTTAACCCTTCACCGGATTTACGCGGATGCATATGCGACTGGCCGCACGTCACACGTCACGCCCAGGGCCTCAACTCCAGCGTGCCGGACGCCACAGCGCACCAATCCACGTCCAACAGGTCATCACATGACCGGACCGCCGACCGGGATGGGCGAGACCAAGAGCCGGGTCGCGCCTATGCCGCTCGAAAACACGATTCGAAGCCCGACCTGGCAGTTCCCAGACCAGAAGACCGGCCCGCACAGCATCTGCGACGATCCTTCGATACCGTTGTCCACCGCCACCGCCACCGCCACCGCCACCGCCACCGCGCTCATAGGGAATCTGATCACGGTGCCCACAGCCGCACTGCGCAGCCGCGTGGCCAAGAACGCAGGACTTCTCGCGTTACGGCACGAGAACGCGGTGCTGCGCCGTCAGATAGCCCGGGTCCGCTACGAGCCCGCAGACCGGATCCGGCTCGCCACGCACTCGCGGTTCGTCCCGCGCAAGCGCTGGCCCCAGGCCTTCACACTCACCCCCACCACACTGCTGGCCTGACACAGCCAACTCATCGCCACCAATTGGACGTTCACCCGGGACCGCCGCCCCCGGCAGACCCTCCACCGCGCCCGCCGTCAAGCAGCTCATCCTGCGCCTGGCCCGGGAGAACAGCGCCTGGGGCCACCGTCGCATCCAGGGCGAACTCGCCCGTCGCGGCTACCCGATCGCCCCGTCCACAGACTGGAAGATTCTCCACGCAGTAGGCATCGACCCCGGGACGACATCCCGGGCGAGGCGGCCCTTGACGCTGGGCACGTGCACCTCCAGGCCCTCGGCTACCAACTGGATGTACGAGTCGTTGAGTTCGCTCATCTCCTCGTTGCGTCCCGCGATGCCGAACCTCAAACTGGTCAGCGCCCGGTCGCGCAGCCGGGCCGGCTCCGGTATTACCAGGGCGCGGCGACGGCGGGCGGTTGGCTCGGGTACCCGCTCGCGCGGGCAGTCCCGGCAGACGGAGTCATATTTAGTTTCAAACGATACCGTATCGAATGAGTGGACAGCTGGTAAAGTTTCCCTTATGGCCGCCGACGTTCCTCACCAAGCCACCACCTCGCGCGCGACCGACCGCCCTGGGGATGAATCGCCGTTCGCTCTCGGCTTGCTGCTGCGCCGGGCACACTGGCGCGCGGCTGCCGTGATGGGGGAGGCGCTCCGGCCGCTCGGTATCGAGTTGCGGCATTTCGCCGTGCTGATCGCTCTGGTCAACCGCGGGCCCACAGTGCAGCGGGACCTGGCGACGGCGACAGGGTCGGACAAGGCGGGAATCATGCGGGTCGTGGACGATCTGGAGCGCATGGGGCTGGCCGTACGCAAGACCGTTCCCGGGGACCGGCGGGCGCGGGCAGTGGAGATCACACCTCAGGGCGTCGAGCTTTTCGATGCGGCACACGTGGCGGCGGAGCCGCTGGCTGAGCGCCTGGTTGGCGAACTGAGGGCCGGCGAGCCCGAGCAGTTGAGGGATCTGCTGACCAGGTTCGCCTATCCCGCAGACGACGAGGCGTAAGGGCGGCCGCGCGCACCGGTCGCCTGCCACGCCGGCACCCTTCCTTTCGTACGGCTCCCGTGGCGACCCCAGCCTTGAGGGCTGCGGCCATCGCTATGCATCCGCCCTGACTGCAGGCGGCTCTCGGGGCTTCGTCGCCGACGGGGTCGAGTCGCCCGTGCGGCTGCCGCGCCGCATGCCTGGTCGGCGTGTTCTTCACCCTACGCATCTGCGCTGTCTCGATGCGCTCCCCGCTGACAGGCCGAGCCCCCGGCCGCGCCCAGCACCGGGCCATCTGCCCCGAGGTACACAGCTCCATAGGCACCATCGGAGAGGGCGCAGACGCCGAGGTCGCCGTGTGACGTCCTGGGGCGAGGCGTCACACGGCGACTGGTGCCTGGCGGGTTATGCGGCGATGCTCTCCGCGAGTTCCTTGGCCTTGATGGTCGCGTCCTCGAAGGCGCGCTTGCGGGAAGCTTCGTAGAGGGGAATCAGGTCTGCCATGGCCGCATTACGTGGGGCCATGGTGAGTTCCGGGACGATGAAGTCGAGGTCCAGGCCGAGGGTGCCCTTAAGAACGGCCTCCAGATAGTTCTGTACGAACTCGTAGCCCTCGCGCGGGGTGCCCGGCGCGTAGGAGCCGCCGCGGCTGGCGACGACGACAACCGGGGTGCCCTGGGCAGAGGGTGTCTCACCCGCCGTGCGGCCGAGCAGGAGCACGCTGTCCAGCCACGCCTTGAGGGTCGAGGGAATCGAGAAGTTGTACATCGGGGCGCCGATCAGGACGGCGTCCGCCTCCTCCAGCTCCTCGATGAGCTTCACGCGCGCGGCGAACGCGGCCGACTGCTCAGGGGTGCGCTCGGACGGGGCCACGTAACCGGCGGACCATGCGACGGCGGTGATGTGCGGGACAGGGTTGGCCGCGAGATCGCGGTAGATCACCGTGCCCTCCGGGTGCTGCTCCTCCCAGGTCTTACGGAAGGCGGCCGTGACCGAACGGGACAAGGACACCTCGCCGGGCAACACGGACGAGTCGATGTGCAGCAGCGTAGCCATGGGCTTCTCCAAAGTGCAGTGCCCGAGGCGGGGAGCCAGGGGCTGAGGATTCGTGCTCGGAGATAGTCAAACACGAGATGGTATTGAGTGATACTATCTCGTTAGTAACAGAGGCGAATGCGTCGAGCAGACGGGGAGACGAGCGGTCATGGATGTCTACGAGGCAGTCACGAGCCGACGGGCGGTGCGCGGGTTCACCGACCGGGAGGTCCCGAGGGAGGTGCTGAACCGCGTGCTGTCGGCCGCGGCCTGGTCGCCGTCCGGGTCGAACATCCAGCCGTGGCACGCCTACGTGCTGACCGGCGGGCCGCTGGCCGAACTAAAGAAGCGTGCCGGCGAGCGCCTGGCCGCGGGCGATCCCTGGGACGAGCCGGAGTACGAGCAGTACCCCCTCGCCTTGAAGTCCCCGTACCACGAGCGCCGGTCCGCCTTTGGTGAGCAGCGCTACGGTGCACTCGGCATCGCGCGCGAGGACCTGGAGGCGCGCCAGCGGGCCGCTTCCGCGAACTGGGATTGCTTCGGTGCGCCCGCCGCGCTGTTCTGCTACATCGACCGCGACATGGGCCCCGCCCAATGGGCCGATGTCGGCATGTATCTGCAGACCGTCATGCTGCTGCTCCGTGCTGAAGGGCTGAACAGTTGCCCGCAGATGGCATGGGCGAAGTTCCACAGGACCGTCGCGGAGGTCCTGTCACCCCCGGACGAGCTCATGCTCTTCTGCGGCATGTCGATCGGATTCGAGGATGTCACGGTGAGTGACGCCCGTACGGGCCGGGCGCCGCTCGACGAGACGGTCACATTCGTCGACGGCCTGTGGACGCCGCCCGCCCCTCAGCCGATATAGGCGTTGTTTCTGGCCACGCCCAAATAGTTACTCATGTGCCATATTGCGCACATACCCCTGACGAAAGGCATGTCATGAAGTTCGCAGTCATCGGCGGTACCGGGCTGATCGGATCCCAGGTCGTCAAGAACCTGAACGCCGCCGGGCACGAGGCGGTACCGCACTCGAAGTCCAGTGGAGTCGACGTCATCAGCGGCCAGGGGCTGGAAGAGGCGGTTGCAGGAGCCGACGTCGTCGTCAACCTGACGAACTCCCCGACCTTCGACGAAGCCTCCCCGGCCTTCTTCCAGACCTCGATGGACAACCTTCTGGCCGCGGCCCGCAAGGGCGGCGTCGGCCACTTCGTCATCCTCTCGATCGTCGGCACGGACCAGGTGCCGGAGCTGGACTACTACCGGGCCAAGACGCTCCAGGAGCACCTCCTCGCGAACGGGCAGATCCCGTACTCGATCGTCCGGGCGACGCAGTTCATGGAGTTCATGGACGCCGTCCTGTCCTGGACCGCCGACGGCGACACCGTCCGGCTGCCCGCCACGCCGATCCAGCCGATCGCCGCCAAGGACGTGGCCGGCGCAGTGGCGGAGGTCGCCGCGGGCGCCCCGCTGAACGGCATCCGCAACATCGGCGGTCCCGATGTCTTCACCCTGGACGAACTGGGCCGCATCACCCTGTCCCACAAGGGCGACAACCGCACCGTCGTCACCGACCCCACCGCCGGCATGTTCGCCGCCGTCAAGGGCGACGTCCTCACCGACAAGAACGCCCACCTCGCCCCCACCCGCTACACTGACTGGCTCTCCTGACCCGCTCACGCCCTCTCAGACGGCACAGAACCCTGGCCGCCGTGGCTGGACGATGGCAACAACTCGGCACGGCGGCCCAGGGGCGGTACGCCGCCTCATTACAGCAACCGCATCTAGCCGACGGGGATCCCGAGCCGCAGGCCTCATCGGCCAGGAAGCAGAAGCCGAACTCCGAATCGAATCCTCACGAGGGGCATCGAACAACGCGTTTGTGCGATGAGCCTCCTCGAACACGGCATCGGCCACCGGCCGGTCGACCCGACGGTAGTAGGGCTGTCCAGCGAGTGGGAGGACCCGGCACGTGACCGTGACGGGAAGCCCCTCCGTGGTCGGCACTTTCACGAGCGGGCAGACCCATTTCCCGGCAGATTGGCCTGGACAGATAGGCCGCGGCCCGTCCCCTCCTAAAGCTCGTTCAGCCCGGCGCCGGCTGAAGGACGGCCAGATCCGGGAAGTCCGGGTGTTCGTTCTCGCTCAGCTCAGCCCAGACCGTCTTGCCGTGCCGGGCGTGGCGGGTTCCCCAGTGCTCGGCGAGCTGGGCGACGAGGAGCAGGCCGCGCCCTCCCTCGTCGAAGTCGCGGGCCCGGCGCAGGTGGGGGGTCGTGCTGCTGTCGTCGGACACCTCGCACAGGAGGGCGCGGTCGCGGATGAGGCGCAACCGGATGGGGGGCTTGCCGTAGCGGATGGCGTTGGTGACCAGTTCACTGACCACCAGTTCGGCGGTGAAGTCGAGTTCCTCCAGGTCCCAGGCGGTCAGCTGCCGGGCGACGCTCGAACGAGCCCCGGCGACGGCTGCCGGGTCGGCGTCCAGGTCCCAGGCGGCGACCTGGCGGTCCCCAAGGGTGCGCGTGCGAGCGAGCAACAGGGCAACGTCGTCGTGGGGTCGTTCGGCGGACAGCAGGGCTTCGAGCACGGCGTCGCAGGCAGCCTCCAAGGAGTCGGAGGGTTGCGCGAGAGCGTGGCGCAACAGGGTAAGGCCCGCCTCGACGTCGCGGTCACGGGCTTCGATCAGGCCGTCGGTGTACAGGGCCAGCAGGCTGCCTTCGGGCAGGTCGACCTCCGCCGCCTCGAACGGCAGGCCGCCCAGGCCCAGCGGCGGGCCGGGCGGCAGATCGAGGAGGTCGACGGTTCTGTCACGGGCCACCACGGCGGGCGGCGCATGCCCCGCGCGTGCCAAGGAGCAGCGCCCGGCGACGGGGTCGTAGACGGCGTACAGGCACGTGGCACCGGTGTCCCCTGCCGCTTCCGTGTCCGAGTCGGCCGAGGCATCGGCGGACAACCGGAGGACGACGTCGTCCAGGTGTGTCAGCAGCTCGTCGGGAGGCAGGTCGATGTCGGCGAGGGTGCGGACCGCCGTCCGCAGGCGGCCCATCGTGGCGGCGGCCTGGATGCCGTGGCCGACCACATCGCCCACCACCAGCGCGACCCGGGCACCAGACAGCGGGATAACGTCGTACCAGTCGCCGCCCACGCCGGCCTGGGAACCGGCGGGCAGGTAACGGGAGGCAACCTCGACGGCGGACTGCTCCGGCATACGCCGTGGGAGCAGACTGCGCTGGAGAGCGAGGGCGGTGTCACGGGCGTGGGTGTAGCGGCGGGCGTTGTCGACGGCCACCGCGGCCCTCGCCGCGACCTCCTGGGCGAGCAGCAGATCCTCGTCGTCGAAGAAGTCGGCGTTGCGATGACGGGAGAACTGCGCGACACCGAGGGTCGTGCTGCGCGCACTCAGCGGCACGACCAGTGTGGAGCGGACGCGAGGGGCCCCGGCGGCGTCGGTCGGATCCGTTGGCGCCGCCGTGCGCCGGGAGGGCTGTCCGGTGGCCAGGGCGCGGGCCGAAGGCGATCCCTCCGGACAGATATGGACCTCCCCCGACCGAATCGTCGGCTCCGGCCCGCCTTCCGCCACCGCCGCCTGGGCAAGCCGGTGCAGGAGGAACGGGCCCGGCGTCCGCATGTCGTCCCCGTGGACCACAGAGTCGAGCAGGTCGACGGTGACAAGGTCGGCGAGGTGGTCGGCGGCGAGGTCTGCCAGCTCCTGGGTGGTGCGAGCGATGTCCAGGGTGGTCCCGACGCGTATGCCGGCCTCGTTCACCACGGACAGCCGCCACTGCAGTCGGCGGTCCCGCTCCTCCTGGAACACCATGACGTCCTGCTCGGAGGTGCGGTCCAAGTATCCGGTGGCCGTTGCCAGCAGCTGGCGCGATGCGGCGCTGATCAGCTCGGCATCGTTGGTCAGCAGGGGCACTTCCGCGAGCAGCCTGTCGAGTAGGACGCCCTGCGCGAGCCGGTGCGCCCGCAGCAACGCGCTGAGGGGCGTGCCGCGCCGCGCCAGCCGACATACGCGTTCCACATCGGCAGCCGGCGGTTCGATCTCGCCCGGCTCGATGCCGTACTCGAGGCCGGCCAGCACGCCGATGACGTGTTCGCTGATGTTCTCGTACGTCATACGGGCGAGATCCGGGTCGTCCCAAAGTTCGGGAACCTCACCGCGCAGGCATGCTTCCACGTCGGCGACCAGCTCGTCCGTTCTCGGGCCAAGCTCACGCGCGACACGGGACACAAGACTGTCAGCCGTGAAGTCCACACTGTCGACATTACGCCGACCGGCAGGCCCCGCGAGCTGTCAGGCCCAGCCCCCTCGTTCGGCACCCAGACGGGCGTAGTAGTCGATGAGATCCGGGACGTCCACACGGCGGCCGCGTGGACAACCTGCTCGACCGGGGCACTCTGGAGCAGGCACTTCACCGGCATCTCCAGCTTCTTGCCGGTACGGGTGTGCGGGACGGCCGGCCCTTCGAGGATCTCGTCGGCCTCGAGCACCGCATCGGCCACCGGCCGGTCGAGCCAGCGGTAGTAGGGCTGTCTGGCGAGTTGGAGGACCCGGCACGTGACCGTGAGGGGAATCCCGTCCGTGGTCGGCACTTTCACGAGCGGGGAGACCCACGCCGACCGTGTGGTGGAGTCCCTCTGGCCACGGCTGACGCCCGAAGCGGTCGTACGGGCCCTGCAGACGGACGCCCGCACCATGGCCACACATCTGCCGTCGCTCACCGGTGGCGAACGCTCCTGGCTACTGCGTTCGACTGACACTGTGGGGCTCGTAAAGTCATCGCTGCAGGTGGGAGCCTACGTGCCAGGCCCTCCGCGGTGGCTGGGATGCTGCGCGTGTGATCATCTCGATGCTGTACCGGGCCACCCGGGCGCTGCTGTCCATACCCGCGGTCCTGCTGCGCCGGGACACGGCCAAGGACGCCGAACTGCTGGTGCTGCAGCACGAAAACTCGGTGTTGCGACGACAACTCAACGGTCCGGTCCGCTACGAGCCCGCGGACCGGTTCTGGCTGGCCGCGCTGTCGTCGCTGATACCGCGCCGCTGCTGGAGCAGCGTCTCCGCGGTCACGCCGGGGACGCTACTGGCCTGGCACCGCAGGCTGATCGCCAAGGAGTGGGACTACTCCGACCGACGCCGACGCACCGGGCGTCCAC
>NZ_JBWKIS010000056.1:0-17012 GCF_056432625.1 Streptomyces sp. NPDC045026 | reverse complement strand
ACATTCCGAACCCGGAAGCTAAGCCTCACAGCGCCGATGGTACTGCAGGGGGGACCCTGTGGGAGAGTAGGACGCCGCCGAACTATTTTTGAAGAGCTGGTCCCTGAACTTCGGTTCAGGGACCAGCTCTTTTTTGTTTTGCGTCACTTGTCGTTCACGTTGCGCAGCCAACATCCCGTGTCATGGGGACAGTTGCAATGCTGAGAGCTGCCGGCATCGGAGCCGGTGACGAGGTCATCGTGCCCGCCTACGGAAACGTCGAGGTCACGGAGGCCGTCGAACTGGCCGGGGCCAGGCCCGTGTTCGCGGACATCGACCCGGACACGTACTGCCTCGACCCCGCCTCGGTCGAGGCCGGCGTCAGCGCACACACCGCGGCGATCATCGCCGTACACCGCTTCGGGCAGCCGGCCGATGTCGCGCGCCTTCGGGAGATCGGTGGGCGGCGTGGGCTGCTCGTCCTGGAGCAGGGCGAGTCGGAGCAGCCGCACGACGGGCTCGCCCAGCGGCGGGCGCACGCCGGCTATCTGAACTCGCGGCTCAGCGGTGTGCGGACACCCGCCGGGAGCGATCGGCACACCTACCAGCAGTACGTCGTGCGAGTGCCCGGCAACGGGCGGCCCGACCGGGACGCCTTCGCGCACGCCGTACGCGCCAGGGGAATTGACTGCCGCGTGCCGGTGAAGACGCCCGTGCACCGGCTGCCGCAGTTCCGGCGCGACATCGCGCTGCCGGAGACCGAGCGGGCCGCCGACGAGACGCTGGCGCTGCCCGTCAGCGCCACGCTGTCGCGGCGTGAGCTGCACAAGGTCGTCTCCGCGTGCAATGCGCTCGGTGGGCTGCTGCAGCCCGCTTTCTGACGCGCAGGCGGGGCGGTTCGAACCGAGCTGAAGTTCGGGTATGCTTAATTCCGTTGCTGCGGGAGAAACCCCGGGAAAGCAACAGGCCCCTATAGCTCAGTCGGTAGAGCGTCTCCATGGTAAGGAGAAGGTCAGCGGTTCGATTCCGCTTGGGGGCTCAGACATAAAGGCCTCCGCCCTTTCGGGCGGGGGCCTTTTGCGTTGAGACCCTCAGTCCTTCTGGAGCTCCGGGACGCGCATCGTCAGGATGGCCATGTCATCCGAAGGGGCGTCAGAAGCGAAGCGCTCCACCGCGCGCATGATGCGCGCCGCCACGGCGCCGGCCGTCAGGCCCGTACATGTCGTCAGGACGTCCGCCAGGCCGTCGTCGCCCAGCATGCGGGTGCCTTCGCGGCGCTCGGTGATGCCGTCCGTGACACAGAGGAGGACGTCGCCCGGGTCGAGCGTCGTCGTCTGCTCGTAGAGCTCCAGATCCTCCATGACGCCGAGGAGCGGCTGCGGCTCCGCGTACGGCTCCACCGTGCCGTCCTGGCGCAGGCGCAGGGGGAGCGGGTGGCCGGCGCACACCATCTTCAGGACGGCCGAGCCGTCCTCCTGCGGCCACAACTCGCCGTAGAGGAGCGTGAGGAAGCGGCTGCGGGCGCCCTCGTCGAGGATGGCGGCGTTCAGGCGCTCCAGGACCGCGGGGCCGCCGAAGCCCTCGCGGGCCAGGAGGCGCAGGGCGTGCCGGGCCAGGCCGGTCACTGCCGCGGCCTCGGGTCCCGTACCGCAGACGTCGCCGATGGCGAAGCCGTAGGCGCCGTCGCGGATCGGGAACAGGTCGTAGAAGTCGCCGCCCACCTCGTTGCCCTCGCCGGCCGCGCGGTAGATGACCTCCACCTCGACGCCCGGGATGTGCGGGAGTTCCGGTGGGAGCAGGCTTCGCTGGAGGGACTGGCTGATGGCCATGCGCTCCGAGTAGAGGCGCGCGTTGTCCAGGGCGAGCGCGGCGCGGCGGCTCAAGTCCTCGGCCAGTTCCAGGATTTCCTGGCGGAAGTGTTCGTCGGACGGCTTGCCGAGCGTGAGCATGCCGATGACGCGGTTGCGGGCGACCAGGGGGAGGACGACCGTCTCGCCGCCGACCGCGGAGGCCGTCGCGAGGGTCGTGCCGATGCCCGAGCTGACGCTCGCCGGTGCGCCGAGGCCGAGACTGCGCTTGGACGTCCGTAGAGCCGCTTGGTGGGCCGCCTCGGCGGGGGCCGCCCAGACGCGGGCTCCGGGGGTGGGGACCGGGTCGGGCGGGGCGATTTTGGAGAGGAGCGCCTTGAGGCCGTCGATGCGCTCCTCGTCCTCGTGCAGGACGTACGAGAGGTAGGGCTCCGAGGACTGGTCGGCGATCGTGTAGACGGCGCACCAGGTGGCGAGCGTCGGGACCGTCATCTGGGCCATGAGGGCCAGGGTCTGGTCGCGGTCGAGGGTGCCGGCGAGGAGGTCGGAGGCTTCGACGAGGAAGCTGAGGGAGCCGCGGCGGAGCTTTTCGAGCTCGCCGAGGCGGGCCGACTCGACGGCGAGGGCGATGCGGTCGGCGGCGAACTGGAGGCGCAGGGCCTCCTCGTTCGAGTAGCGGTTCGGTGCCTCGGCCGCGACGCCGAGGGAGCCGGTGAGACGGCCCTCGACCTTGAGCGGGACCGTGACGACCGAGCGCATGCCCGTGCCGTTGAGGAGCGGGACGGCGCCGGGGATGACCGTGAGGTCCTCGTGGACGGCCGGCATGCGGGCCGAGCCGTAGCGGCCGGGGCCGACCTCCACGGGGACGCGGGCGAAGCGCTGGCGGGCCGAGGGCAGGCCCGTGGAGGCGCGGACCTCCAGTTCGGTCTCGTCGTCGGTCGCGAGGAGCAGGAACGCGGAGTCGCCGTCGAGCATGTCGCGGGCGCGTTCGACCGTGCGCTGGAGCAGGCCGTCGAGGTCGTCGGGGGCGGGTGAGCCGATGAAGACCTGGAACGGGTCGGACGCGTTGCCCTCGGACAGCGTGCCGCTCTCCGAGGTGGTCTGGCCGCGCAGCGGGGTCTGGAGGACGGCGCGCTCGTGGTCGCGTACCAGGAGGCAGACCGTGGAGGGTTCGCCGCCGGCGTCGCGGACGCGGAGATGTGAGGCGTAGACGGGCGTCACGCGGCCGTTGGCGCCGCGGATGCCGTAACTGCCCTCCCAGCGTGAGAACTGCAGCGCGTCGGCGATTCCCGTGCTCGTGCCGGGGGTGTGCGGCCAGGCCGCGAAGTCGGTGAGGGGTTTACCGATGACCTGTTCGGCGACGTATCCGAAGAGGTGTTCCGCGTCTTCGCTCCAGGCGGCGACGGCTCCCGTGCGGTCGATCTGGACGACGGCGACCCGCACTCTGCCGTCGGCGAGCGGGAGGAGGTCGGTGGGGAGGGCGGGGACCGCGGTCCGGGTGCCCACCGAGCGCTGGGGAAGGGCGAGTTGGAACCAGACGAGTTTGTGCGTGGGCGTGTAGTCGACGCCCCAGCGGGTGGCGAGGGCCGCGCAGAGCTGGAGGCCGCGGCCGCCTTCGCGGTCGGGGCTGCCCATGTTGATCGCGGACTGCTGGAGCGGGATCTCGCGCTCCGGATAGCGGTCGGCGACCTCGATGCGTACGCCGTCGTCGGTGCGCAGGCACAGGACCTCCGCGGAGGTGCCGGCGTGCACGACGGCGTTCGTCACGAGCTCGCTGGTCAGGACAACCGCGTCGTCGATGATGTCGGGGAAGCCCCACCCCTGGAGGGTGTCGCGCACAAAGGCGCGGGCGGTCGCGACGGACCGCCCGACGGGGTCGAAGGTGGCAGCCGCGCGCGCGGTGATCACAGAACTCCCTGTATCAGTCGTACGAGTCTCGACGCCCAGGTCTCCCGAACTCATGGCGCGGCCGCCCCCTCCGATGCCCGTTCGTTCTCGTGCCACCGCCCTGGCCGGGCGGACCGGGGTGGGTGGACAGCCGCATGCAAGGTTACTTACCTTCGCCGTCCATGCGGATGCCGGTCACCAGTGTTTCCGCCCGGGAGGGTGTGCGGACGGTGTGCGAAGCTGCCGAACTGTTATGGCCTGGTTCCGCCATGGTGAAACACTGGGCAGGATCCGAAGAGAACCCGAGCAGTCCGAGCAATCCGAGCAGTACGGCCGACCCTTGCGGGAGGGACACAGTGGAGTCTGGCGCAGCGTCGCGAGGCACGAATACGCGCGCGAAGGGCGGACAGTCCCTGGCGAAACAGCGTAAACCGCGCAATGGGACCACGGCGGTGGACACCGCCGCTCTGAACAGACTGCTCGCCGGGCTTGTGGCGATGCGGGACGGCAATTTCCGTAAGCGCCTCACGGTGTCGGGCGACGGCCTTATGACCGAGATCGCGGCGGTCTTCAACGAGGTCGCGGACCGGAATCTGCACCTCACCGGCGAGTTGTCGCGGGTGCGGCGGATGGTCGGGCGGGAGGGAAAGCTCACCGAGCGGCTGGAGACGGGCGCCTGTGAGGGCTCGTGGGCCGCGGCGATCAACGCCTCGAACGCCCTGGTCGACGACCTCGTACGCCCGGTCTCCGAGGTCGGACGGGTGCTGACGGCGGTCGCGGAGGGCGACCTGTCGCCGCGCATGGAGCTGCGCTCGCAGGTACCGGACGGCAACGGTCATCCGCTGCGCGGCGAGTTCCTGAAGGTCGGGCGCACGGTCAACAACCTGGTGGACCAGTTGTCGACGTTCACCGACGAGGTCACGCGGGTGGCCAGCGAGGTGGGCACGGAGGGCAAGCTGGGCGGTCAGGCCCGGGTGCGCGGTATGTCCGGTTCGTGGAAGGACCTCACGGATTCGGTCAACACCATGGCGTACCGGTTGACGGCTCAGGTGCGTGACATTGCTCTCGTGACGACCGCGGTGGCGAAGGGTGATCTGTCCCGGAAGGTCACGGTTCACGTCGCGGGCGAGATGCTCGAGCTGAAGAACACCGTCAACACGATGGTGGACCAGCTGTCGTCCTTCTCCTCCGAGGTGACCCGGGTGGCCCGCGAGGTGGGCACGGAGGGCGAGCTCGGCGGCCAGGCACAGGTGCCGGGTGTGGCGGGTGTGTGGAAGGACCTCACCGATTCCGTAAATCTTATGGCCGGCAACCTGACGGCCCAGGTGCGCGGGATCGCGCAGGTCACGACGGCGGTCGCCAACGGTGATCTGTCGCAGAAGGTGACGGTGTCGGCACGAGGCGAGGTCGCCCAGCTCGCCGAGACGATCAATCAGATGACCGAGACGCTGCGCACGTTCGCCGACGAGGTCACGCGTGTGGCCAACGAGGTCGGTGCGGAAGGGCAGCTCGGCGGCCAGGCGAATGTGCCGGGTGCGGCGGGTACGTGGAAGGACCTCACCGATTCGGTGAACACGGTCTTCCGGAACCTGACCACTCAGGTGCGCGACATCGCGACCGTCACGACCGCGGTGGCGAACGGTGATCTCTCGCAGAAGGTGACCGTCGACGTCGCCGGCGAGATGCTCGAACTGAAGAACACCGTCAACACGATGGTGGACCAGCTGTCCGCGTTCGGTTCCGAAGTCACGCGGGTGGCGCGGGAGATCGGTGTCGAGGGTGAGCTGGGCGGCCAGGCGCACGTACAGGGCGCGGCCGGTACGTGGAAGGACCTGACGGACTCCGTCAACACGGCCTTCCGCAACCTGACGGGCCAGGTCCGCAACATCGCGCAGGTGACGACGGCGGTGGCCAACGGCGACCTGTCGCAGAAGGTCACCGTCGACGTGTCCGGCGAGATGCTTCAGCTGAAGAACACCGTGAACACGATGGTGGACCAGCTGTCCTCGTTCGCCGACCAGGTGACGCGCATGGCGCGCGACGTGGGCACCGAGGGCCGCCTCGGCGGTCAGGCGCGCGTCGACGGAGTGTCGGGCACCTGGAAGGAACTCACCGACTCCGTCAACTTCATGGCGGGGAACCTGACTTCGCAGGTGCGCCAGATCGCGCAGGTGACCACGGCGGTGGCGCGGGGTGACCTGTCGCAGAAGATCGACGTGGACGCGCGCGGCGAGATCCTCGAGCTGAAGAACACCATCAACACGATGGTCGACCAGCTCTCCGCGTTCGCCGACCAGGTGACGCGGGTGGCCCGTGAGGTGGGTACGGAGGGCCGGCTCGGCGGTCAGGCCCAGGTACCCGGTGTGGCCGGGGTGTGGCGCGATCTGACCGACTCCGTGAATGGCATGGCCGGCAACCTCACCGCCCAGGTGCGCAACATCGCGCAGGTCGCCACGGCGGTGGCGCGCGGTGACCTGTCGCAGAAGATCGACGTGGACGCGCGCGGCGAGATCCTCGAGCTCAAGAACACCCTCAACACGATGGTGGACCAGCTCTCGAACTTCGCCGAGCAGGTCACGCGGGTCTCCCGCGAGGTGGGTACGGAGGGCATCCTCGGCGGGCAGGCCGAGGTCCAAGGTGTCTCCGGCACCTGGAAGGACCTCACGCAGTCCGTGAACGGCATGGCCAACAACCTGACCCTTCAGGTGCGCAACATCGCCGAGGTCACCACGGCCGTCGCCCGCGGCGACCTGTCCAAGAAGATCACCGTCGACGCGAAGGGCGAGATCCTCGAACTCGTCACGACCGTCAACACGATGGTGGACCAGCTGTCGTCGTTCGCCGAGCAGGTGACCCGCGTGGCCCGCGAGGTGGGCACGGAGGGCCAGCTGGGCGGTCAGGCGCGCGTGCGGGGCGTCACGGGCATCTGGAAGGACCTCAGCGACAACGTCAACCTGATGGCCAACAACCTGACCAGCCAGGTGCGCAACATCTCGCAGGTCGCGGCGGCCGTCGCCAACGGAGACCTCACCAAGAAGGTCACGGTCGAGGCGCGCGGTGAGGTCGCGCAGCTCGCCGACACGGTCAACACCATGGTGACGACGCTGAGTTCGTTCGCCGACCAGGTGACCCGGGTGGCCCGCGAGGTGGGCACCGACGGCATCCTCGGCGGGCAGGCCCGCGTCCCGGGAGTCTCCGGTACGTGGAAGGACCTCACCGAGTCCGTGAACGGCATGGCGTCGAACCTGACCGGCCAGGTCCGCAACATCGCGATGGTCACGACCGCCATCGCCAAGGGCGACCTGACCAAGAAGATCGACATCGATGCCCGGGGCGAGATCCTCGAACTCAAGACGACGATCAACACGATGGTCGACCAGCTGTCCTCGTTCGCCGAGCAGGTGACCCGGGTCGCCCGCGAGGTGGGTACGGAGGGCCAGCTCGGCGGTCAGGCGCGCGTGCGTGACGTCGACGGCACCTGGCGCGACCTGACCGAGTCCGTGAACGAGATGGCCGGGAACCTGACCCGTCAGGTGCGCGCCATCGCGGCCGTCGCCACGGCGGTGACCCGCGGCGACCTGAACCTCAAGATCGACGTGGACGCGGCGGGCGAGATCCAGGCCCTGCAGGACAACATCAACAAGATGATCTCCAACCTCCGCGACACCACGGTCGCCAACGAGGAGCAGGACTGGCTGAAGGGCAACCTGGCCCGTATCTCCGGCCTGATGCAGGGCCGCCGCGACCTCGCGGACGTCGCCTCGCTGATCATGAGCGAGCTGACGCCGGTCGTCTCCGCCCAGCACGGCGCGTTCTTCCTGGCGCTGCCGACGGACGAGGCCGAGGCCGGTGGCGCGCCCGAGGACGCGTACGAGCTGCGCATGCTCGGCAGTTACGGCTACTCGATGGGGTCCATGCCGACCTCCTTCCGGCCCGGTGAGACGCTCATCGGGACCGCGGCCCAGGAGAAGCGCGCGATCCTCGTGGAGAACGTGCCGCAGGGCTATCTGAAGATCGCTTCCGGGCTCGGGGAGGCGCCGCCCGCACACGTCATCGTGCTGCCGGTGCTCTTCGAGGGGACGGTCCTTGGTGTGATCGAGCTGGCGACGTTCCAGCCGTTCACGCAGATCCAGAAGGACTTCCTGAACCAGATCGCCGAGATGATCGCGACGAGTGTGAACACCATCTCCGTCAACACGAAGACGGAGGTGCTGCTCAAGCAGTCGCAGGAGCTCACCGAGCAACTGCGCGAGCGGTCGGCCGAGTTGGAGAACCGGCAGAAGGCGCTCCAGGCGTCCAACGCGGAGCTGGAGGAGAAGGCCGAGCTGCTCGCCCAGCAGAACCGCGACATCGAGGTCAAGAACACCGAGATCGAAGAGGCCAGGCAGGTCCTGGAGGAGCGCGCCGAGCAGCTCGCGGTCTCCATGCGGTACAAGTCCGAGTTCCTGGCGAACATGTCGCACGAGCTGCGTACGCCGCTCAACTCCCTGCTGATTCTGGCCAAGTTGCTCGCCGACAACGCGGACTCGAACCTGACCCCGAAGCAGGTCGAGTTCGCCGAGACGATCCATGGCGCCGGTTCCGACCTGCTCCAGCTGATCAACGACATCCTCGACCTGTCGAAGGTCGAGGCGGGCAAGATGGACGTGTCGCCGACCCGCATCGCCCTGGTGCAACTCGTCGACTACGTAGAGGCCACTTTCCGCCCGCTGACCGCAGAGAAGGGCCTCGACTTCTCCGTACGGGTCTCGCCCGAACTGCCCGCGACGCTTCACACGGACGAACAGCGCCTGCTCCAGGTGCTGCGCAACCTGCTGTCCAACGCGGTCAAGTTCACCGACTCCGGAGCCGTCGAACTGGTCATCAGGCCGGCGGGCGCGGACGTGCCGAACGCCATCCGTGAACAGCTCCTGGAAGCGGGCTCCCTGCGGGAGGCGGACGGCGACCTGATCGCCTTCTCCGTGACCGACACCGGCATCGGCATCGCGTCCAGCAAGATGCGGGTGATCTTCGAGGCGTTCAAGCAGGCCGACGGGACGACGAGCCGCAAGTACGGCGGTACGGGCCTCGGCCTGTCCATCAGCCGTGAGATCGCGCGGCTCCTCGGCGGTGAGATCCACGCGCAGAGCGAGCCGGGGCGTGGCTCCACGTTCACGCTGTACATGCCGCTGCACGCGAGCGAACTGCCGCCGCAGGGCTACCCGCAGCTCGCGCCCACCATCGCGCCGGGGATGTATGCCGTGCCGCTGGAGGGTGCCATGCCTCCCGAGGCGTCGATGCCGCCGGAGGTCAGGTCGTACCAGGACACCCAGCACGGTCCCGCCGCGCTCTTCAGGCGGCGCCGCAAGCAGGTGGCCGCGCCCCAACAGCGGCCGGCGCTGCCCGGTCAGCCCGTCCAGCCGGAGCCGGTGGCGCCCGCGCAGGACCGCGCCCAGGAGTCGTGGGCGGGGACCGGGCAGGAAGGGGCGCCGCAGGAGCGCCGTGCGTTCCTCTTCGGTGGCGAGAAGGTGCTCATCGTCGACGACGACATCCGTAACGTCTTCGCGCTCACCAGCGTCCTGGAGCAGCACGGTCTGGCCGTGCTGTACGCGGAGAACGGCCGGGAGGGGATCGAGGTCCTCGAACAGCACGACGATGTGACGGTCGTTCTGATGGACATCATGATGCCGGAGATGGACGGTTACGCGACGACGACGGCGATCCGCAGGATGCCGCAGTTCGCCGGGCTGCCGATCATTGCGCTGACGGCGAAGGCGATGAAGGGCGACAGGGAGAAGGCCATCGAGTCCGGGGCCTCCGACTACGTCACGAAGCCGGTCGATCCGGATCATCTGCTCACGGTGATGGAGCAGTGGATGCGCGGGGAGTGACCGCGTAGGTGTGCGTTACTGAGCAGTTGTTGACTGAGTGTGGCCGAAGCCGTGTAGAGGCGCGGTATCGGGGGAACCTTTTGGTCTCCCACTGCGTTTGTGCTACGTGCACAGTGACATCGCGGTGACAGGGTGTGGCGACGGGCGGGGTGCGGCTACCATGACCGGCACAAGGACGGGCGACGCAAGGGAGTCGCCCTCTGGGGCGGCTTCCGGAGCCGCCCCAAGTCCTGCGGACAGGGGTGGCCCCATGCCGGGGCGAGGAGGGCGGGCCATGGTGCAGAAGGCCAAGATCCTCCTGGTCGATGACCGGCCGGAGAATCTGCTGGCGCTGGAGGCCATCCTCTCCGCGCTCGATCAGACACTGGTGCGGGCATCGTCCGGGGAGGAAGCACTCAAGGCGCTACTCACGGACGATTTCGCGGTCATTCTGCTGGATGTCCAGATGCCGGGAATGGACGGTTTCGAAACCGCGGCGCACATCAAACGCCGTGAGCGGACACGCGACATCCCGATCATCTTCCTCACGGCCATCAACCACGGCCCGCACCACACGTTCCGTGGGTACGCGGCCGGTGCGGTGGACTACATCTCGAAGCCGTTCGACCCATGGGTCCTGCGCGCGAAGGTCTCCGTCTTCGTCGAGCTGTACATGAAGAACTGTCAACTGCGGGAGCAGGCAGCCCTGCTGCGGCTCCAGCTGGAGGGCGGCGGGAAGTCCGACGTCGGCGACTCGAAGGAGCCGGCCGGGCTGCTGGCCGAACTCTCCGCGCGGCTCGCGGCCGTTGAGGAGCAGGCCGAGGCGCTCTCCAAGCAGCTCGACGACGAGTCGGCGGACGCGGCAGCGGTCGCCACGGCCGCTCACCTCGAGCGCAAACTCACCGGACTGCGCCGCGCTCTTGACGCCCTGGAGCCCGGCACGGGAAGCGGCGCACCGTCACTTCCGTCGCAGACCTGAGCAGTAGGCCACTATTTGAGGAAGCGTCACCTCCGGGCACACCGATCCGCGACACGGACGGGTGAAGCAGTAGGCACACGTGTCCGCAGTGGTCTCCACCGGTAACCTCACACCCATGGCCTCACGTCCCGCAGCCAAGAAGACGCCCGCGAAGAAGGCGGCCGCGCCGACCAAGGCTCCGGCGAAGAAGGCCCCTGCCAAGAAGGCGGCCGCGAAGAAGCCCGCGGCGAAGAAGGCGCCCCCGAGGAAAGCCGCGGCGAAGAAGCCCGCGGCGAAGCAGCCCGCGCCCAGCCCCACCGGGGGCGTGTACCGGCTCTCGCGTGCGCTCTGGCTGGGCGTCGCGCACAGCGTGGGGGCGATGTTCCGCGGCATAGGGCGCGGCGCCAAAGGGCTCGACCCGGCGCACCGCAAGGACGGCCTCGCACTCCTGCTCCTCGGCCTGGCGCTGATCGTCGCGGCGGGCACCTGGTCGAATCTGCGCGGACCCGTCGGCGACCTCGTCGAAATGCTCGTCACCGGGGCGTTCGGCCGCCTCGACCTGCTCGTACCCCTGCTGCTCGGCGGAATCGCCGTACGCCTCATCCGGCACCCCGAGAAGCCCGAGGCCAACGGGCGCATCGTGATCGGCCTGTCCGCGCTCGTCATCGGCGTACTCGGCCAGGTCCACATCGCCTGCGGCTCGCCCGCCCGCACCGACGGCATGCAGGCCATAAGGGACGCCGGAGGGCTCATCGGCTGGGGCGCCTCCACGCCGCTGAGCTTCACCATGGGCGAAGTGCTCGCGGTACCGCTCCTCGTACTGCTCACGGTCTTCGGGCTGCTCGTGGTCACCGCGACGCCGGTGAACGCGATTCCACAGCGCCTGCGGCTGCTCGGCGTGAAGCTCGGCATCGTCCATCCGGACCCCGAGGACGACTTTCTCGGCGCCGACGACGCGTCGGACGACGACGAGCGTTACGACGAGCAGTGGCGCGAGTCCCTGCCCGCGCGCTCCAGGCGGCGCCCGGCGGACCCGGAGACGTACGACCCCGACCAGGCGGAGCGGGAGGCGCTCTCCAAGCGGCGCAGGCCCCGGCGCACCCCTGTGCAGCCCGTCGTGACCCGGCCCCTGGACGCGGTCGACGTGGCCGCGGCGGCCGCTGCCGCGCTCGACGGGGCCGTGCTGCACGGCATGCCGCCGTCGCCGCTGGTCGCCGATCTGACCCAGGGGGTCGCCACGGAGCGGGAGAGCGCTCCGGAGCGCACGGCGCCGGTGCCGACCGCACGGGCCAAGACCCCGGCGAAGGAGACCGTGGAGACGGCTCCGGAGCCCGCGGCCGCGCCGGCCAAGGTCGGCGTGCCCGACCTGACGAAGTCCGCCCCCGACGCCCCGCGCGACCTCCCGCCGCGCGCCGAGCAGCTCCAGCTCTCCGGCGACATCACCTACTCGCTGCCGTCGCTCGACCTCCTGGAGCGCGGCGGCCCCGGCAAGTCGCGCAGCGCGGCCAACGACGCCGTCGTCGACTCGTTGTCGAACGTCTTCTCCGAGTTCAAGGTCGACGCCAACGTCACCGGCTTCACGCGCGGCCCGACGGTCACCCGCTACGAGATCGAGCTCGGCCCCGCCGTGAAGGTCGAGAAGATCACGGCACTGGCCAAGAACATCGCCTACGCCGTCGCGTCCCCGGACGTCCGGATCATCTCGCCCATCCCCGGCAAGTCCGCGGTCGGTATCGAGATCCCGAACACCGACCGCGAGATGGTCAACGTGGGCGACGTCCTGCGCCTCGCCGACGCGGCCGAGGACGACCACCCGATGCTTGTCGCGCTCGGCAAGGACGTCGAGGGCGGCTACGTCATGGCCAACATGGCGAAGATGCCGCACATCCTGGTCGCCGGCGCCACCGGCTCGGGAAAGTCGTCCTGCATCAACTGCCTGATCACCTCGATCATGTGCCGCGCGACCCCCGAGGACGTGCGCATGGTCCTGGTGGACCCCAAGCGCGTCGAGCTGACCGCGTACGAGGGCATCCCGCACCTGATCACGCCGATCATCACCAACCCCAAGCGGGCCGCCGAGGCGCTCCAGTGGGTCGTGCGCGAGATGGACCTGCGCTACGACGACCTCGCGGCCTTCGGATACCGGCACATCGACGACTTCAACCAGGCGATCCGCGACGGCAAGCTCAAGACGCCGGAGGGCAGCGAGCGCGAGCTGAAGACGTACCCGTACCTGCTGGTCATCGTCGACGAGCTGGCGGACCTGATGATGGTCGCGCCGCGGGACGTCGAGGACTCGATCGTGCGCATCACGCAGCTCGCGCGCGCGGCCGGCATCCACCTGGTGCTCGCCACCCAGCGCCCGTCGGTCGACGTCGTCACCGGCCTCATCAAGGCCAACGTCCCCTCCCGGCTCGCCTTCGCCACCTCCTCGCTCGCCGACAGCCGCGTCATCCTCGACCAGCCCGGCGCCGAGAAGCTGATCGGCAAGGGCGACGGACTCTTCCTGCCGATGGGTGCGAACAAGCCCACCCGTATGCAGGGCGCCTTCGTCACCGAGGACGAGATCCACGCCGTCGTCCAGCACTGCAAGGACCAGATGGCGCCCGTCTTCAGGGAAGACGTCACCGTCGGGACCAAGCAGAAGAAGGAGATCGACGAGGACATCGGCGACGACCTCGATCTGTTGTGCCAGGCCGCTGAGCTGGTAGTTTCCACTCAGTTCGGGTCCACGTCGATGCTCCAGCGCAAGCTGCGCGTCGGCTTCGCGAAGGCCGGGCGGCTCATGGACCTCATGGAGTCGCGGAACATCGTGGGGCCGAGCGAGGGTTCGAAGGCACGTGACGTTCTTGTGAAGCCTGACGAGCTGGATGGAGTGCTCGCCGTGATCCGCGGGGAGGCTCAACCGTGAGGCGCGCGTCGCAGGGACAGCGCGCGCATCCCACATGACGAACGGACGGCTCACACTCGCGATCGACGCTCACTCGTAAGGGAGCGTGAGGCAACCGTTTCCCCTCCGCGTACGTCAAGTTGAGGGAGGGGACAGGTACGTGTCCCAGCATCGGGGTGACCGGCCGTTGCGTCCGGCCATACCGATGGCGTACAAAGTCCGACCGCCCGGTTGCCCCACCCTTTCGTACCCCCCCTAGACTGAACCTCCAGCAGGTGGTTACACGCTCGAAAGGCGCCCCCGTGTCCATCGGCAACTCCCCTGAAGACGACCGTCCTTCGGATGACCTTCACGCGACGCCCCCGCCGGCCGTCGAGCAGGCGCCCGCGCCCGCGGACGACCGTCCCTCGATCGGGCGCGTCCTTCGGCAGGCGCGCGTCGACGCCGGGATGACCATCGACGAAGTCAGTACGTCCACCCGGGTGCGCATCCCGATCGTGCACGCGATCGAGGAGGACGACTTCTCGCGGTGCGGCGGCGACGTCTACGCCCGCGGTCACATCCGGACCCTCGCGCGCGCCGTGGGCATCGATCCCGAGCCGCTTCTCGCCCAGTTCGCCGACGAGCACGGCGGGCGGCCCGCGCCGACTCCGGCCGCTCCGCTGTTCGAGGCCGAGCGGATCAGGTCCGAGCCGCGTCGGCCGAACTGGACGGCGGCCATGGTCGCCGCGATCGTCGCGGTGATCGGCTTCGTCGGGTTCACCGCGTTCGGCGGCAGCGACGACGGTGCGAAGCAGCAGGCGGCCGAGGGTGCGACCCCGGCCACCGGCAAGCCCAAGCCCACGCAGACCCCCAAGGCCAACAAGCCCACCGACCCCAAGCCCGACCCGACCGACAGCGCGATCGCGGCCGCGCCCCGCGACAAGGTCACCGTCAAGATCAACGCGGCGGACGGGCGCAGCTGGATCTCCGCGAAGGACCACAACGGACGGATCATGTTCGACGGCCTGCTCGAACAGGGTGAGTCGAAGACCTTCCAGGACAACCAGAAGGTCGACCTCGTCCTCGGCGACGCGGGCGCCATCCAGCTGTACGTGAACGGCAAGCAGGTGGACAACGAGTTCGAGCCCGGACAGGTCGAGCGCCTCACCTACACCAAGGGTGATCCCGAGGTCGGATGAGCGGGAGGTTGCCCGGTGATGATCTCCGGGTAACCCTCGCGGGCGGGGCTGTCGGTGGGACGAAGTAGTCTTGAGCCCATGCCCGAACGCCGTACCGTCGCCCTTGTCACTCTTGGCTGCGCCCGTAACGAGGTGGACTCGGAGGAGCTCGCAGGCCGCTTGGAGGCGGACGGCTGGGAGCTCGTCGAGGACGCCGAGGCCGCAGACGTCGCCGTCGTCAACACCTGTGGCTTCGTCGAAGCCGCCAAGAAGGACTCCGTCGACGCCCTTCTCGAAGCCAATGACCTCAAGGGTCATGGCAGAACCCAGGCCGTCGTGGCCGTCGGCTGCATGGCCGAGCGGTACGGCAAGGATCTGGCGGAAGCCCTCCCCGAGGCCGACGGCGTGCTCGGCTTCGACGACTACGCCGACATCTCCGACCGGCTCCAGACCATCCTCAACGGCGGCATCCACGCCTCCCACACACCGCGCGACCGGCGCAAGCTGCTGCCGATCAGCCCGGCCGAGCGCCAGGACGCCGGCGCCGAGGTGGCGCTTCCCGGACACGCCCCCGTTGACCTGCCCGACGGTCTCGCGCCCGCTTCCGGCCCCCGCGCCCCGCTGCGCCGCCGCCTCGGGACGAACCCCGTCGCCTCGGTGAAGCTGGCATCCGGCTGCGACCGCCGCTGCACGTTCTGCGCCATCCCGTCCTTCCGCGGCTCCTTCATCTCGCGCCGGCCCAGCGACGTCCTCGGTGAGACGCGCTGGCTCGCCGAGCAGGGCGTCAAGGAGGTCATGCTCGTCTCCGAGAACAACACCTCGTACGGCAAGGACCTCGGCGACATCCGACTCCTGGAGACGCTGCTGCCCGAGCTGGCCGCCGTCGACGGGATCGAGCGGGTGCGGGTCAGCTATCTGCAGCCCGCCGAGATGCGCCCCGGCCTCATCGACGTCCTCACGGGCACCGACAAGGTCGTCCCGTACTTCGATCTCTCGTTCCAGCACTCCGCGCCCGCCGTGCTGCGCTCCATGCGGCGCTTCGGGGACACCGACCGCTTCCTCGAGCTGCTGTCCACGATCCGGGACAAGGCGCCGCAGGCCGGTGTCCGGTCGAACTTCATCGTGGGCTTCCCGGGCGAGAGCGAGGCCGACCTGGCCGAGCTGGAGCGCTTCCTTACCGGCGCCCGCCTCGACGCGATCGGCGTCTTCGGCTACTCCGACGAGGAGGGCACGGAAGCGGCGACGTACGAGCACAAGCTCGACGAGGACGTCGTCGCCGAGCGCCTCGCACGCGTGTCGCGGCTTGCCGAGGAGCTGGTCTCGCAGCGCGCGGACGAGCGTGTGGGCGAGGCGGTCCATGTGCTCGTCGAGTCCATCGACGATGAGGACGGGGTCGTCGGGCGCGCCGCGCACCAGGCCCCCGAGACGGACGGACAGGTCCTGCTCACGAGCAGCGAGGGCCTGAGCGTGGGTCGTATCGTCGAGGCAAAGGTGGTCGGTACCCAGGGCGTGGACCTGGTCGCCGAGCCGCTCGAGTGTTCTGAGGAGGCGGGCAGATGACCGGAGTCCCGGCGTCCGCTACGGGCGGTTCCGGTAGGCCGGCGCCCGGCGGCAAGCTGGGCGCTGCGGCCGTCAACCAGGCCAGCCTGTGGAACATCGCGAACATCCTGACCATGCTCCGGCTCGTCCTCGTGCCGGGCTTCGTGGCGCTCATGCTCACCGACGGCGGCTACGACCCCGTCTGGCGCGCCTGGGCCTGGGCGGCCTTCGCCGTCGCCATGATCACTGATGTCTTCGACGGGCACCTGGCGCGCACGTACAACCTGGTCACGGACTTCGGCAAGATCGCCGACCCCATCGCCGACAAGGCGATCATGGGGGCGGCTCTCATCTGTCTCTCGAGCCTCGGCGACCTCCCCTGGTGGGTGACGGGAGTGATCCTCGGGCGTGAGCTCGGGATCACCCTGCTGCGCTTCTGGGTCATCCGGTACGGGGTGATCCCGGCCAGCCGCGGCGGCAAGATGAAGACCCTCGCGCAGGGCACGGCGGTCGGGATGTACGTCCTGGCGCTGACCGGGCCGCTGGCCACCTTCCGGTTCTGGGTGATGGCGGTGGCGGTCGCCCTGACCGTGCTCACCGGCCTCGACTACGTGAAACAGGCCGTGGTGCTGCGACGGCAGGGCATGGCGGCCGAGCGTGCCGCCCGTGCCGAACGTGAGGCGGCGGCGGAGCAGTGACGTCCGGAGCGGTCGGGGGGGGGGGGGGGGGCGGCCCCCCCCCCCCCCCCCGGGGGGGGGGGGGGGGGGGCCGCGGGGGGGGGGGGGGGGGGGGGGGGGGGGGGGGGGGGGGGGCGCGCCCGCGGGGGGGGGGGGGGGGGGGGGGGGCAAAGCTCGACGCATGTCCCCATTCAAGCGCGTTCTCCTCGCGGCCGGCTCGGTCGCCGCCGTCGCCGTCGTGACGCTCGCGATCGGCGCCTGCTTC
>NZ_JBWKIS010000055.1:0-17153 GCF_056432625.1 Streptomyces sp. NPDC045026 | reverse complement strand
CGACATACGCAAACGCCACCGACTCGGTGGCCTCCTCAACGAGTATGAACATGCCGCGTGACCTGCCCGGATGAGGTTATCGGCAAGGGCAGGGCGCCTAGACCCAATGCCGTTGCGTTACGGGCTTGCGGGTTGAGGTCTTGTGATGAGGATGGCTTGAGGCCCTGTGCGGGACGGCTGCGGCCAGGCACGGTGTTCAGGTCGCTTGAGGTGGTAGTTGGACATCTTGCGTTTCGCTACGCGGGGCTGGCTGCGGAGGCGTCTGATGGTGTGTGTGCCGATAATTGCGTCCGAGCAGGTCACCGCAGTCATGGCGTCGATCGCACGGCGCGGCAGGATGGTCACTCGTGCTGCTCCGTCTCACCTACCTGACCGCTGCTCACCTCTTCGCCGCCCTGCGCCTGCTGCGCACGAGTGACCACGCCAAGGTCGCCGAAATCCTCGCCCTACGCCACCAGCTCGCTGCTCTCGAGCACCAACTCGGCTCGTCGAAAGTGAACTTCAGCCCCGCAGACCGGGTCGCCCTCGCCGCACTCCTGGCCCCGCTGCCCCGTGCGGTGCTGCGCCAGCTGCGGCTACTCGTCCGTCCGGACACCATCTTGCGATGGCATCGCGACCTGCTCCGGCGGCGCCACGCGAGAGCCTCCTGCAACAAGCACCCCAGGCGCCCCCGCACCGTCCGCTCCAATCCGAACCCTCGTCCTGCGCCTGGCCCGCGAAAACAGCACCTGCGGCCACCGGCGCATCCAGGTCGAGACCGCCGTGGCCAAACCGAACGGCTCGGCCGAGACGCTCTCCGAGCAGACCTGTACCAAGATGACGTACGTCCACAACACGGCGGACTGGCTGATCGGACTGCCGATTGAGCAGAAGGCCACCGCCACGCCGTGTTTTGGCTACGAGCAGCCCGCGAAGACTGGTTATACCGTCGAAGACACAGCGGCCACACCCTGGCGGTGCCGGTCGTGGTCGTCGCGGCGTGACGCCGCGGCCAGTCTCCAGGAGTAGCCGTGACAACACACCCTCCCCTCCCGCCATTCACTCGTGAGTCCGCGATCGAAAAGGTCCGACTGGCCGAGGACGGCTGGAATAGCCGAGACCCGCAGAAGGTGTCCCTGGCGTACACCAAGGACTCACGCTGGCGAAACCGCAGCGAGTGGGCAACTGGGCGCGACGAGATTGTCGCTTTCCTGACCCGGAAGTGGTCCAGGGAGCTCGACTACCGGCTCATCAAGGAGCTCTGGGCATTCGACGGCAATCGCATTGCGGTGAGGTTCGCCTACGAATCGCACGATGCCGAAGGCAACTGGTACCGCTCCTTCGGCAACGAAAACTGGGAGTTCAACGAGGACGGCCTGATGGCCGTACGGCACGCATGCATCAACGACGTACCCATCAAGGAATCCGAGCGAAAGTACCACTGGCCGCTCGGGCGGCGCCCCGACGATCATCCTGGACTCAGCGAGCTCGGCTTCTGACAACTCGGGCTCCGGAGCGCCTCCGCAGCTTCCAGCGGCACCCGGCTCAGGCCGTATGCCGGCGGGTGCCGATAAATTATCCGCGCAGGTGAAGGCCCCGATCGTCGATCACAGTCGTGGGCGGTCACGCCGCCCACGACTACGCTGTTCCAGCACATGACGTGCCTGTGGTTCCGGCACCTGCACCCCGAAGACCGGGTGTCAGTGAAGCCCCACGCCTCCCCGGTGCTGCACGGGATCAACTACCTGCTCGACGAACTGGACGAGTCCCGGTGGTGGCCGGTCAAGCCGTCCGTCCAGACGTCGGCGATACGCAGGCGGACGGCGGCGCCGAGGATGGCGGGGGTCAAGGCCGCGGCGTCGAGGTTGACCGTGATTTCGGGGACCGTGGTGCGGTTCCATGCCTCGCGCAGGTCGGCAGTGGCGTGCTAGTGCAGGACCGTCTTGGTGGTGACAGTGGAGTAGTCGCTGGTTCCGTCGAGGCGGGGCCAGCCCTGTGGGGCTGCGCCGTACGAGCGGTACGGCGCCGGAGGCAAGGGCCGTGTCTCGGCGCCCCTTTCGGGAGTCACCGTCGACTCGGCGGCGAACTTGTCCCGCTGGGGCCGGGCAGCAGACGGCATGGAAGCCGCTTTCGAGCCATGACGACGTCCCCCTTCCCTGTTCATGCGTGTTCCCGCTCCACCGTAATGCGCCTTCGATGAACACTCAGGCGCATCACGGAAGTTCTCCATGATCTGCTGCAAATCACCCTCCGCGACAAGCCTCTTTATGGTGAAGCGCCGCCACGCGCCGGGCGAAGTGGACCCCGAGTACTGTCCGATGCCCCGGTTCGCCCGTGTGGATCAAGCCACCTTCGGCCCTGACGCGTTGCGGGCGCAACTCCTGATGGGAGAGCATGTTCGACAGACAATGAGGCACCCGTGGTATCTGCGACCGCTGTGAAGGGTGGGGCGGGTTCTGGGTGCCGCGTGGGCGGAGCGTGGAGGGGGATGCGCGATGAAGTTCGACATGGGGTCGACGACGTTGTCGTCGTTGGCCAGGAGCACGTCCGGTTCGAGTACGGACCTAGGAACGTTGATTCAGCAACTGATCCTGGCGGCGCAGCCACTGGAGGGGAAGTTCAACGGCGCGGGCAAGGCGATGTTCGACTCGTTCAAGCTGCGCGCGGACGAGATCACCGCCGCACTCAACGGCTCGCTGTCCTCGATTCTGGAGGGCCAGTCCGGCATGGACACCGCGTTCGGTACGGGCGATGACGAGCAGTCCGACAACGCCCATCAGAACCTGTCCGCGGCGAACTTCGACTCCGCGCGCTTCCACGGCTGACATTCAGGGGGACTGAGGAATCATGGGCCAGAACCACGACCGCCGCTCGTACGACACCGGGGCCTCTGCGGACGTACAGGGCAGTCTGCACGGCATCATCGGCCGGCTGGAGACGGTGCTCGGCGACCGCGACCTGGCGGTGAAGGCCGCCATGGCCGATTACCAGGCCGACGGAGTCTCCGACGACTACCACAGCAAGGAAGTCCGCTGGAACAAAGCGGCGAACGAGGTCCGCGCCATCATCCAACTGGTACGCGGCACGCTGGAAAAGAACGACCACACCGCCCACGCCACCCTCGTCAAGGCCCGCGCCGCGGTCGACAACATCGGCTGAGGGCACACCGAAAGCGCACCGATTCTGACGGGGGTTAGGGGAATTCTGTGACGGCGTGGGATATCGACCCGGCCGGGGTGTACGGCGTGCTGACCCGTACCGGTGGCCAGGCCGAGGGGCTGGCGAAGGCCGGTGAGGCGCTCGGTGAGCATGTGCAGGAGGCGGCCATGTCCGCGGGCAGCCTCGCGCAGGGATACGGGCCCTATGTTCCCGGGCAGGGAGCAGTTGCGGCGGCGCTGGGCGAGTACCTCTCGGCGCGCGAGGACAGTCTGGTCTACCTGGCGGCCCGTACCTGGAGTTCCACGCAGGGTGCCGCGAAGGCGACACAGGCGTACCGAGACGGCAGTATCGAGATGGCCGAGAACGCGCAGGCGGAGGCGGCGAAGGCCCCGGACGTCGCTGCGTTCCTCAAGGCGATGAAGAGGCAGGCGGGCCAGTGACGACCGGCGGGGCGATCGACCCGGCGGGCATACCGCACTTCACCGGCAACCTGGACGAGGTCGAAAAGAGCGCCACCGGCGTGCACACGGCGGCCAAGAACCTGGCCGAGCACGGGCACGGAGTGCACTCCACCTTCCAGGGCCTGTCCGCGTTCTACCAGGCCCCGGAGGCGGAGAAGCTCTTCTCCTCCACCCACACGATCCCGACCAAGGCCGACTCGCTCAAAGGCGAACTGTTCACCGTGGCCACGGCGTTGGAGGACTACGCCACCGCGGTCCGCCCGATCGTCCAGCGCATCGAACACATCCGCGCCCAGGCCGTCACGTTCGCGGCGAGCGTGGAGGGCGACGACGACTGGCACAAGGACGCCGACAAGGTCAGCAAAAACACCGGGCTGCGAAGCGACCTGGCCGCCGCGCTGGAGGACTTCGCCACAGCGCAGAACGACTGCGCCAACAAGATCAGCGCTCTGGCCGGCGGCCGCCACTACATGCTCAACCCGACTGGCGACAAAGCCCTGATCCTCAAGAACGCCGCGTTCAACGGCTACAGCGCGGATGCGTGGGAGCATGCGGAGAAGACACCCTGGGGCGCGCCGGTGGAGCGCGAGTACGAGGGCGTGGAATGGCTCCTGCACCAGACCAAGAGCCTCGTCTGGGACGGTTTCGTCATCAACGGGTTCCTCGGCACCCTCGACGGGCTCTCCACCCTGGTCGGCGCCAAGGGCCTGGACCAGGCAGGACAGGCCTGGAAGGGCCTCGCCGACGCGGCCGGCGGCCTCAGCCAGTACCTCATGACCCCCTATGACTGGGTCTTGGACCACACCCTCGGCCCGGCCGAGGAAAGCCCCACGGAGAAGCGCCAGAAGGAAGCCTTCAAGGGCCTCGTCAAGGGCTTCGTCGCCTACGACGACTGGAAGGAAAACCCCGCCCGGGCCGCCGGCACGTTCGGCTTCAACGCCCTCACCGCCGCCGCCGGCGCGGGCGGAGGCGCCGCCGCCCGGGGCGGAGCCGGCGCCCGCGTCGTGGCCGGCCTGGGGAAGGCCGGACGCTTGGTCGACCCGATGACCTACATCGGCAAGGCGGGCTCCTTCACCGTCGTCAAGGTCGGCGACGCCTTCACCGCGCTCAAGAGCATGCACGGCACCCCGACGGCCGTGCACCTCGCAGACGGCGGCTCCTTCACCGCCCGCGAGCCCACCGCCGGCCTGCCGGAGCGCCCCGCGGCCATCCCCCGGGACGCTATCCCGGGCACCGACGAACTCGGTCGGACCGTCTACCTCGACACCGAGACCGGCCACCTCCTCAACACCGACGGAACGATTCACCAACACGTCAACGACGCGGTCAGAGAACTCCCTGCCGAGCAGCATGCGACGGTTCACTCGGACACGACGACGCCTGCCCAGATGGCAGGTGAGCCGGAACTTGTCGGTGCGCATGCTGGGAGCAACTCCGTCGGAAGTGCCGGACATCCCCCGACGGCTCACGACTCCACGGCATCGCCTGCGGGCAGGGAGGCCACACAACACCCCAGCCAGAGCACCTCGACAGGCGGTGGCGGGCATCACTCGACCAACAGCTCGGGAGAGACGCCCAGTCGGGCTGACGGAGACTCACAAGGTTCGGGAAACGATCTTTCAGTCGCTCACGATCACCCCAACGGTGCCGCTGGCTCCGATGGTGAGCAGCACCCTCCAAGGGCGGAAGGCGCCGGTGACGGACGTAGCGAGCTGACGCCCGCCGAACGACAGCGGATCCAGGCCGAGCACATCCGCAAGGCCAACGAGGACCCAGTCTGGCGGGAGAAGCACTACGACCCCCTCGGACGTCGCAGGGAGGTTGGAAGGCTGGTGGACGGTGCCACCCTCCCTCAGCTGGCCAAGGACGCCCAGGGCAAGTGGATCGCCGCAGACCATGTGCCGCACGGACCTTCCGAAGTCAAGTTCGGGTCGAAGCCACTCAGTCCGGACACGGTCCCGGACGGGAATCTGCCGGAGCTCAACACAGCTGCGAAGAATCGTGAGGTCGCGAGGAACCTCACCAACGCGACCAAGGCCTTCGAGAACACGCCGAATCGCGCTACCGAACAGGCCCTGGCCAAGGCGCAGGAGACGTATACCGCGCAGCTCGGTGACCTGCCGAACAACAGCAAGATCCCCGAGGCGCTTGGGGAGAAGGCCACCGAGTTCCATGTGATCCCCCATGAGTTCCCGGGCGCCGTGGAGATCGACCTTCCCAAGACTGCCAACGGCGCCGACATGTTCGACAAGGCCTACGACCTCGGCAATGGGGAACTCCTCATTGCCGAGGCGAAAGCCCCGTCGGGAGACCTCGACTGGCGTCACGGGGGTAGCGACCCGGAGGACCTCGCGCACCCGGAGCGCGGTGATGACGGCGGCGCCAAGGGAATGAAGGTCAAACAGGGCACTCTGCCATATATGCGCACGATCCTCGGCAAGATGACCAGACGCGGCGGCCGCGACGCCGAGATCGCCAAGGAGCTGCGCGATGCTCTACGGGCAGGGAAACTGCGCTATGTCCTGGTCAAGGCCAACGACCCGGTCGATGGCGCCTACGCTGGGGCCATGTTCGCGAATTTCAAGATCTAACGAAGGGCGGGCCAGTGGTCACGCACATTGCTCGCCACGATTTCCGCACGGACAACGCAGCGGAAGCCATGGCGCCGATCATCAAGAGCACCGAGGAAGTGCTCGCGGAGATCGAGACGTCGGAGTTTGACCGCTATGACGCGTTGGACTACGCCCTGACCATCGCGAAGTGGTACTGCCTGGCGGACCCCGAGGCGCAGGAGTTCCCGACCTGGGAAGCGTGGGTTACGGCGATGCAGGTTGGCTCCGCCCTGTTCATCTCCGGCACCGCAGAGGAAGGACCGGTGCCGTGCCGCATTGGCAGCAAGGGCGAGGTGAAGAACCTGCCCGCGACCGGCCCGCAGGAGTACCTGCATGCCGGAGACTGGCTCATCTCCTTCTACCTGGCAGCGATCTGCCGCGAGAACGAGCGCCTCGACCGGCTTGCCCAGGTGCCCATTTCGTTCCTGCGCGCGTCCGGCACGGAGTTCGACGAGTACATCTACGCATGGGTGGAGACCCTCCAGCATGCCTGGTTCCGTCGACCCGAGATGTGGGAAACCCTTGTGTCCGCGGTCAACGGCACCGACCCCGCGACCGCGCAGATCGCCAGCAATGAGCTGATGCTGAAGATCCTTTATCCGCCACTCGAGCTCTTCCACCGCTACCAGCGCCAGGAGACCGAGCAGTTCAACACGGCTCTGATCAACGCACTGACCTGGCACAAGGAGTACTGGACCGCCGACGAGGCACGCTCCCTGAGCGGCGAGGGTCTGGTTGCCCTGGCCCCCCTCGCCATTGCCTGCATGGCCTACGACGCGGGAGTGCCCATCGAAGTCGAGTCCGCTTACCTACCGAAGCACCTGCTGGAGCGCACGTGGGTAGGCGAGTACGAGACCTGATCCGAGCGGAAGAACGTGCACGATCTTGGATTGACGAGAGCATGTGGTGCCGATGAACGTGCCCCGGCACGGCGAGTCAGGGCCCAACAATGTTGTCTACGCCAAGCGGCTGGCCGACAGCACGGCCCGGTCGGTGCTCCGCCTGGAGCGGTGGTTGACATCACCTTCGACAAAGCGGTGATGTCCGCCCAGGCGCACTGCGCCGTCGACCCGAGGGCCCTCGCGCTGGAAAGCTGGGAAGCAACCGTGAACGCGATGCAAGTGGGCTCCGCCCTCTTCGCCACGTCGTCCCGTATTGACGGCAGCGTGCCATGCCGCATCAACCGGGACCTCCTCTCCATCCCAGCGACCGGCGCCCAGCCATACTCCAACGCGGGGAATTGGCTGAACGCGTTTTGGTTCGCGATCGTCTGCCGTGATCAGGTCCGGATTACTCAGTTGTGCGAGATTCCGGTGGATTTGTTGCGCGCCTCGGGTGCAGCGTGCGACGAGTACATCTACCACTGGGTTGGCGCCCTGCAGGCCTATTGGCTGAAGCGCCCCGGCCTCGTAGATGAGTTGACCTCCGCGATTCAGAATTCCTACCCGGATATCGCGCGGATCGGCGATCGGGGCTCGCTGGAGAAGGTTCTCCACCAGCCGATCAACTTGTTCCATCAGTTCCTCCGCAAGGACGACGAGGGTTTCAACCGGGCCCTCGTCGAGGCGCTGGAGCATCACAAGCAGTACTGGACCGAGACAGAGGAGCGTGAAGAGAGCGTCGAGGGCTTCCTCGCTCTGAGCCTCCTGGCCGTAACGTGTCTCGCTTACGACGGCGGCATCCCGGTCTAGGTCGAGTCCGACTACTTGCCCAGGCACCTGCTGGAGCGTTCCTGGGGCGGCGAGTTCGAGACCTGACCCGATCCGACCCCCACAGCGCCGCCAAGCCGCGTCCTCCTCCCCCGGAATGGATAGATGTCAGCCCAGGATTACGACAGCCAGCTTCTTGAGTCCGTCTCGGTGCGCCGCCGCCGGCTGCGGGACGCGGTGCTCTTTGGGGCGCAGCGGCAGCGACGCACGCTCGATGAGCGGTTCGGGAAGGTGGTCGGGGGCATTGTGCTGGGGGCGGTGTTGTGTGCGGGGTGTGTGGGGTGGTCGTTCGTTTCGCACCGAGTGATCGGGAAGAGCACGTATGGCACTTCCGGTCCCGTGTCGACCAGCAGTCCGTCTCCGACAGCGCCCAGCGGCGCGTCGTCGTCTCGATGATAGGTTCGAACGCGTGATATCTGCGGGGTCCGTGAGCCGTACGGCGTTGAGTCGGCTCACTCTGGTCGGTGAGCGGCGGCGGGTGGATCTCGTCCTGCCGTCCCAGGAACCTATTGGTCGGCTGCTGCCTGAAGTGCTGCGGCTGCTCGACGACCACGTCGAGGCGCAGCCGCACACACGGCAGTTGGTCAGGGCCGATGGCAGTGCCTTGGAGATGGACGCCACCCTGGAGTCGGCCGGGATCGCTGATGGCGCGGTGCTGCGCCTGGTGCGCTGGGACGATGCTCCGTCTGCTCCGGTGATCCATGACGTGACCGACGCCGCCGTCGAGGATCTCGATGTGCGCGCCTGGCGGTGGCAGCCGCGTGCGCGGCGTTTCATGGCCTCTGCTGCTGTGGTGGGGTGGGCGCTGGTCGCCGGCCTGTTGGCCCGTCAGGAGTTCACCGCCGAGTCCCTGGGCGGCTCGCTGCTCGGGATGGCCGTGCTCGCGGCGCTCGTCGGGGCTCTGCTGGGCCGCGGCGGGCGGCGTGGGTTGGCGGGCACACTGATCGTGGCCGGTGGGGTGCTGGGCGGGCAGGGCGTGCGGGCGCTCGCCGATGCCCGGGACTGGTCCGGTGCGCTGTCGCTGGCCGGGGTGTGCGCGGTGGCGGGGTTGGTGTTGCTGTTGCTCGGCTGGTTCACGCCGTTGGGCCGTGCCGGGCTGGTCGGGGCGGCCGCCCTGGCGGGGTCCGGCATCGTGTGGGAAGTGGCGCTCGCCTTCCAGTCAGGCGGCGCCACCGATCTCGGACAGGCACGTGCCGGGGCGCTCGTCGCCGTGGTGTCCGTGGTGGCGCTGGGTGTGTTGCCGCGGCTTGCGTTGATGGCCTCGGGACTGTCCGGTCTCGACGACCGTCGCTCGGGCGGTGTGTCGGTGAGCCGGTATCAGGTGTCGACCGCGCTCGCGGCCACGCACCGCGGGCTGGCTCTGGCCACCGTCGTCCTCGCTGTGTGCAGCGGTTCCGCTGCGGTGTGGGTGTTGCGTACGCCGTCGGTGTGGGCGGCGCTTCTCGCCGTGTGCGTGGCGCTGGTGTTGGCGCTGCGGGCGCGGACGCATCCGCTGATCGTGGAAGTGGTCGCGCTGTGGGCAATGTCCGCGGTCGTCGCGGGGCGGCTGGTGTGGGTGTGGCTGGAGCACTCCGATGCGGCGGCGGGTCCGTTGACCGCCCTCGCCGCGTTCGCTCTGGTGCCGTTGGGCGTGCTGGCGGTGGAGCCGCCGGAGCATGTGCGGGTGCGTCTGCGCAAGGTCGGTGACATGGTGGAGTCGGTCGGTGTGATCGCGCTGTTCCCACTGCTGCTCGGGGTGTTCGGCGTGTACGGGCGGCTGCTCGGCACGTTCGCGTAGTGGGGCGGCGCCAATGACTGAGGGCCGATGGCACAACGACGTACTGCGAGACCTGCGCGGCGACGCGCCGCCCGCGGCGGAGAGCACGGCAGATCCGAAACCGCCCCTGCCGGTGCGAGATGTGAACGAGCAGCGCCCGAACCCAGGTTCGTACACCGACGGCCAGGAGGCACGTCCCGACCGCCTGATATCCCGGCGGACCGAGCAGGCCCCCCACCCTGCACCCGCCACAACGCCTCAGCCATCAGACCCTGCCGACCTCTCGCTTGCCCCGCGCCCGTCCCGCCAGACGCAGCTCCCCCTGGCCGTCCCGAACTCTGTCGCGCCGGTCGACCCACGGTTGGCGCTCGCCCTGGGCAAGGGGCAGCACGGGGATAGTGCGGTGCGCCGTACCGGCAGGTCGCTGCGCCGACTCGCGTCCTCGGCGTCCCAGGACGTCGCCGAGGAGAGCCGGCTCGCCCGGGAGTTGCAGCAGCCGGTGACCACCGGCCGTGTGATCGCGGTGACGTCGATTCGCGGGGGTGTCGGCAAGACCACCACGGCAGCCCTGCTGGCCCGCACCCTCACCCACTACCGGCACGATCCGGTGCTCGCCCTCGACGCGGACGCCGCGCTCGGTACCCTGGCAGTCCGCATGGGGGCGGAGTCGGTGCAATGGACCTGCGCCGAGGTCGCCCGGATCCTCACCCCCTCGATGCAGCTCACCGACATCACCGGCTATTTGGTGCCCACCGCGGGTGGCGGCTGGCTGCTGCCCGCGAGCCGGGGTCAGATCGGGGCTCCGCTGGACATCCGCACCTACCGCACCCTGGTCCTCGCCCTGCGCCGCCACTTCGCCGTCACCGTCGCCGACTGCGAGACGCTTCCGGGCGAGGTGGCGCGCGGCGCGCTGGACACCGCGCACGCCCGCCTCGTAGTCGCTCCGCTCACCGCCGAAGGGGTGGGCTCGACCCGGGTTGTCCTGGACTGGCTCGGCCGGCTGCCGCACGCGGCGCTCGCCTCCACCGTCGTCGCCCTCACCGCGAGCGCACCAGACCAGAGCCTGAATCTGAAGACCGCCACCGCTCACTTGCGTGAAACAGGGGTCACCGTCGTGCACCTGCCCTACAACCGCCATCTCGCCACGGGCGGCCCGATCCGGGCCGATCTGCTGGGCGAGGCCACTCGCCGGGCCGCTGCCCGCCTTTCGGCCGAGGTGATGAACAAGGCGGTGCGGACCAGGTGACGCAGCACCTCATCCACCGCCCCGCCCGCACCACCCGCCCTCTGTCACCCGCGGCGGCGCGGACCATCGAGCCGCCGCCGAATCTCCCCGAGGGCAAGGCGGCCGGTGCGGCCACCGCGCTGCTGCCGATGGCCGGGGTGATGGGCAGCGTGGTGATGATGACCGTGATCCGCTCGAGCCAGTTCGCCGGCCTCGGCGCCGTCGTCCTGGTCATCGCCCTGCTCGGCGCGGTCGCTCTGTTCCTGTCCCAGCGGGGCAAGGCGCAGCGGCAGCGGCGCCTGCAGCGCGAGCGCTACCTGGAGTACCTCGAAGAGCAGCGCGAGCAACTCGCCGTCATCGAGCGGGAATGCAGGCAGGCAGCCCGGCTGTTGTATCCGGCCCCCGGGGCCCTGTACGACGTGCTGCGGGATCCGGCTCGGCTGTGGGAGCGCCGCCGCGCGGACGCCGACTTCCTCCGTGTCCGTGTCGGCGTGGGCGATGTGCCGGTGCAGAACGTGGCCGTCGGGCAGAGCACCGCGGGCACGGTGCTCACGCCGCCGGACCCGTTCATGCTGAACGAGGCCCACGCGCTGCGCGCCCGATACGCCCTCACCCCAGATCACCCCCTCACCGTGCCGCTCGACCGGGCCGGGAACATCAGCGTCATCGGCGAGCGGGCGGACGTACTGCGCGTGGCCCGGGTCTTGCTCGTCCACAGCACCGTCACCCACGCCCCGGACGACGTCGCCCTGGCACTCGCCGCACCCACCAAGCGAATCGAGGACTGGGAGTGGGCCAAATGGCTCCCCCACCTCCTTGACACCCACACCCACGACGGGCCCGTCCCGGCCCGCCGTATCGCCCCCACACTTGCTCAACTGGCCCATGCCATCGCCCCGGACCTCAAACGGCGCGCCTCCTACGCCGCCGAAGTCCGCCGCGGCCTGTCCGACAAGAACGCCCTCAAGCTGACCGACCGGCTGCTCGTCATCAGCGACACACACGGCCGGACAGCCGCTGAACTGCCCCGCCCCGACACGGCCGTCGACCTGAACGCGATGGGCGTCACCGTCCTGCACCTGCTGGCCGAGCAGGTCCACGAACCCGACCACATCGCCCTTCGCGTCACCGTCGACGGCGACCAGATCTGCGTCGAGGACCTGCGCCCCACGCAGGTCACCCGCACGCACGGCACCGTGGACGCACTCAGCCGGGCGGGCGCGGAGGGCCTGGCTCGCACCCTGGCACCGCTGCGCCTCTCGGCCGAATCGGCTGCCGAAGGCGCCCCCGTGACCGGGCCGGTGGACTTCCCCGCCCTGCTCGGCATCGACGACGCCACCGCCCTCGACCTGGAGACGTTGTGGAAGCCGCGTGGCGAGCGGGACTTCCTGCGCGTGCCGATCGGCGTCAACGACCGCCGCGAACCGGTCTTGTTGGACCTCAAGGAGTCCTCCGAGCTGGGCATGGGCCCGCACGGACTGTGCGTGGGCGCCACCGGCTCGGGCAAGAGCGAACTACTGCGCACCCTAGTCCTCTCCCTGACGGCCACCCACCCGCCCGAAGACCTGGCCATGGTCCTGGTCGACTACAAGGGCGGCGCCACCTTCGCCCCCTTCGCCTCCCTCCCGCACGTCGCCGGGATGATCACCAATCTGGAGAACCAGGCCGACCTCGTCGAACGCGTTCACACCAGCCTCGCCGGCGAGATCAAACGTCGCCAGCAGGTCCTCAAGGACGCCGGGAACATCGCCGACATCGGGCACTACACGGCGCTGCGCGCCACCGGGCGGCACGACCTCGAACCGCTCCCCCACCTGTTCGTCGTGATCGACGAGTTCGGTGAACTCCTCACTGCGAAACCGGACTTCATCGACCTGTTCCTGTCGATCGGCCGCATCGGCCGATCGATCGGCGTGCACCTGCTGCTGTCCAGCCAGCGCATCGAGGGCGGCAAACTCAAGGGACTGGACACCTACCTCTCCTACCGGCTGGGGCTGCGCACCTTCTCCGCCGACGAATCCCGTACGGTCCTGGACACCACGGACGCCTTCCACCTGCCGCCGCTGCCAGGCTTCGGCTACCTCAAGGTCGATACGTCCACCTACGAACGCTTCAAAGCCGGCTACGTCTCCGGCCGCTACGAGGGCCGCACGCTCGCGGATCCCACCGAGAAGTCGCCGATGGCCTGGCTCTATCCCACCTACAACACCCTCACCCAGCCCGACCCCGCCACCACCTCCGGCGAGACGGCGCCCGCCATGCGCGAGCGCGAGACGGGCCCCACCGTCATGTCCGCCATGGTCGGCCAGCTCACCGGCAGCGCGGCGCCGGTGCGCCGGATCTGGCTCTCCCCGCTCCCAGATGCGCTCGCGCTCGCCACAGCCGCCGGCCCCCTCCAGGCAACGCAGGACGGACTCCAACTGGCCGGCCGCCACGGCCCGTTGCAGGTGCCGCTCGGCGTACTGGACGACCCGGCCCGCCAATGGCAGGGCCCCTGGATCCACGACCTCAACACCGCCGGCGGTCACACCGCGATCATCGGCGGACCCCAGAGCGGCAAGACCACCCTGCTGCGCACCCTCACCCTCTCCCTCGCCCTGACCCACACCCCGCACCAAATAGCCGTCTACGGCCTCGACCTGGTCGGCGGAGGGCTCGCCGCGCTCGCCGGCCTCCCGCATGTCGGAGGCATCGCCTCACGTGCCGACCGCGAGCGCGCGGCCCGTACCGTCGCCGAGATCAGCACCATGCTCACCGCCCGCGAGACTCTCTTCCGCGAACGGGGCATCGACTCCGTCGACCAGCTGCGCACCCTGCGGGCGGCCGGGAAACTGCCGGAACTGGGTGCCACAGACGTGGTGTTGATCATCGATGGCTTCGGCGCGCTGCGCGAGGAGTTCGCCGATCTCGACGACCAGGTCACCGACCTCCTCAAGCGCGGCAGTGGCTACGGCATCCACGTCGTCGCGGGCATGCTCCGCTGGAACGACGTCCGCATCGCCACCCAGTCCCTGTTCGGGCAGCGCATCGAACTACGCCTCAACGACCCCGGCGACTCCTGTCTCGACCGCAAGCTCTCCGAAACCCTCCCGGCCGACACCCCCGGCCGGGCTCTCACCGACGCCAAACTGTTCGCCCAGGTGGCGCTGCCCCGCATCGACGAACTCGCCTCCACCATCGACCTCGCCGCCGCCCTGGAGGAAGCCGGACGCTCCCTGCGTGCCAGCTGGCACGGCGCACCCGCAGCCCCGGTGCGCGTCCTGCCGACCCGACTGCCCGCCAGGCAGCTGCCCACCCCCACCACCGAACCGCACAAGATTCCCCTAGGCGTCGATCAGGACTCCCTCTCTCCTGTCCTGCTCGACCTGTTCGCCTCCGACCAGCACCTGCTGATCCTGGGCGACAACGAATGCGGCAAGACCAACCTGCTCACCCACATCGCCCACAACCTGATCGACCGCTACCGCGAGGACGAACTGGTCTTCGCCGTCTTCGACCCCAGGCGCGGGCTGCGCGGCGTCATCCCCGAGCCCTACCGCGGCGGCTACGCCCACAACGCCCAACTGGCAGGCGCCCTCGCCACCGGCATCGCCGACGTGCTCGCCAAACGCCTCCCGGAAACCGCCGACCCCGACGGCCTCGGCGACGAGCCGTCCTTCACCGGCCCGCGCATCGTCCTCCTCATCGACGACTACGACATCCTCACCACCGCAGGCCAACAGCCCCTCGCCCCCTTCCTCCCATACATCTCCTCCGCCCCCGACATCGGCCTGCACCTCGTCATCACCCGCCGCGTCGCCGGCTCCGCCCGCGCCCTGTACGACCCACTGCTGACCACTCTGCGCGAAACGGGCACCACCGCCCTGGTCATGACCGGCGACCGCACCGAAGGGCAACTCTTCCCCGGCCTCTACGCCTCCCCGCAGGCTCCTGGCCGCGGCACCCTCGTCCGCCGCGGCCAGGGCCACCAGCTCATCCAGACCGCCCTCGCCGCCACCGGCCGGCACCACGTATCGGAGACGTCCCCGTGACCAAGGACGTCATCGCCCTCACCGCGAACATGCCCGACACCAAGAGCCTGCTCACCGCCCTGTACGCAGGCGGCCCCCACCTCACCCTCGCCGCCACCGACAACGGCGCCGTCCTCCAGCTGTGCACCCCCGACGGCCGCCCCCTCGTGTCGGTCGAAGCCCCTCTGCTCATCCACACCCCCGGCGAAGCCGAACGCCTCCTCGGCCCCCACACAAACGTCCCTGAGTTGCCGTTCTGGTGGACCGAGGCGCGCGCCGCCACCGCCGTACCCGAAGCCGAAGATCTCGCCGGCTCCATCTGCGGCCGCCTGACCACCCTCCTAGGCGGCACCGTCTGGCCCCCCGAAGCAGCCACCACCCGCACCATCACCACCACTGAGGACCCCGCCGAGAAACCCGACGCCACCCCGGACCCCGGCGCCGCCGTACCCACGGTGGACGTCCTGACCGACTCCACCGCGGTCGTCATCGCCGACCGCCCCACTCTCCCTCTCACCAGCTGGCTCTCCGACATCCTCCGCGAAACAACCGCAACGAGCCGAGCCCTCCACCTCGTCACCCCACCCCACAGCCGCCTCACCCTCCCCCTGCGCACCGCCCTCGGCGGTACCCCCAACCGCTGGGTCGTCCAACACCCGCAAGGCGGCTACTACGACGGCCTCGCGGGCGTCCCCCTCGTCTGGCGCGACGGCACCTTCACCCCCACCGACACCACGCTCACGGACGCGTTCACGTCGACGGCCACGGCCGGGCAGGAGCGGCAACTGATCGTCTCCTTCCGCACCGTCCACCCCGCGAAGCCCGGCCTGATCCTCGGCCAGGCCCTGGAAACCGCGTGGCAACACCTCACCGGGGCAGGACCCGCAGGCTGGGGCACCGCCGAACCCGTCAACCTGCCCTGGTCACCCGGCCAGTTGACCGACCTGGCCCGCGACCGCGCACCCGCCCCCACTCACCTCTTCGCGGTCGGCTCCCCCGACCGGCCGGCCATCACCACCCACCGCATCACCCGCACCACAGCCGGCGTCGCCGAAGAATCCACGCTCACACTCGGTTACACGAATCCGCAGGACGTCCCCCTGGACTCCATCGAGTCTCTCGCCTCAGCCCTCACCACCAAACACGACCTCACCAGCATGCTCACCACCCTCCGCGCCGCCCGCGCCGACCTCACCCTGCCCCCGCATCTCGAAGGCCCACCCGTCCCCGTCACCTTCACCCTCGGCCCCCGCGACGTACAGGCCATCGGCCTCCAACACGCCCAACACGCGCTGATCCCCACGAGGCCGAAGCAGCTCGGCATCACGACGCGCCCGACCCTGCACTACAGCCTCGGCAACGGCACCACCGCCGACGCATGGACCACCCTCCAACAACTCACCATCCACCTCAATGCTGGCCCCACGAATGGCAGTTGAGTCACGAAGGCCGCAATATTCGCCTCCACAGGCCGCTCCGGATGATCGCGCAGCCGAACGACGAGTCGAGGGACGAAGACCTTGTGCTCGGGCAGTGCACGGGGTCATGGCCGAAGTACCGGAGCCTGCCTGACGCCCCGGTCTGACCGACTCGGAAAAACGCAGAAGCCGAAATCCGCCAACTCGTTCACACAGCTCGCGACACCCTCGAGACGAGAGACCCTCGCTAACACGCGTTCACCACCTGAATTGCCGCCCAGCGCGATCTGGGCGGCACCGCCCCCGTTCCGGATCATCAAGCCTCCTGACGACGTAACGGTGCCGTTACTGACTTCGGCTCGTCAGGGTGATCCTGCGTGAAGTCCCTGATGGGGCTGTGGTGTTCGTTGTTTTTCGTGGTGTGTGAGGTACGCGGATGGGGGCGGGCTGACGCCCGCGGGGCGTCAGCGCCGTGAGGTCGTACGGATGCGAGCGGCCGAGTTGTTCGAGCAGAAGATCAAGCCACCCGAGGTCGCGCGGCGGCTGCGGGTGAGCCGGAAATCGGCCTATCAGCGGCAGCAGCTGTGGCGCGAGGGCGGGGTGCGGGCCCTGGTCTCGCGTGGTGCGAGCGGATCGCGGTGCCGTCTGTCGCCGCGCTGTCTGGTCAAGCTCACCGCGTACCTCGACGAGGGGCCGGCCGCGCACGGCTGAGTGCCGCATCCAGAAACGTGTGGGGCTCGTAAAGTCATCGCTGCAGGTGGGAGCCTACGTGCCAGGCCCTCCGCGGTGGCTGGGATGCTGCGCGTGTGATCATCTCGATGCTG
>NZ_JBWKIS010000054.1:0-18277 GCF_056432625.1 Streptomyces sp. NPDC045026 | reverse complement strand
GGGCCGACGTCCTGTTCGCGATGCTCCGCGACGGCACCTTCTACGACCCCCAACCCGCCCCATCCCCTTGACCAAAGTCATAGGGGCACCCCCCCCGGGGGGGGCGTAGTGAAGTCGCGAGTGGGCTGCTGTGGCGGGCCGTGTTCGTCCTCCATTCGGCGGCAGGAGAGGCGGCCCGGCGGGTGCTGTTGGCGCCGATGGTCGTTGGAACCGGAGGGAGATCACTTCGTTCCGGCCGGTGTCCGCCGGTGGGGGCTCCGGGGGGATGTCTTCCTGGGAACCGTGACGGGTCTGGTGAGGGTGTGGCTGCCGGGCGCGAACAGGGTGAACCCGGCGTTCGGTCCCGGGCTGGTGAGGAGTACGCACCTTGATCGCGAGGCGGGGCGGGGTGTGTGTTCGGGGCTGAGGCCGGCCATGGCGCAGACATGCCGCGGTGCCGGCCGTGCCGGGACGGCACGCGGACGGTGCTGCTTGTCGAGGAGGGACCTCATCGCGTCGGTGTGACCCGGGCCACGCATACAGCCCGCCTCTGGAGGCGGTCCGGCCGCCCACTGCGAAGAATGAGAGCCCCGCGTCGGTGCCGCAGCCCGCGGCTCCCGCAGCCGTCCGCAGAGAGGCTCCGCCCATGCCAGGTCTCTTCCGGCGCCGGAAATCCGATCCGCCGGGGCGGATCGCTCCGCGCGCGTCGCATCCGGCCACCGACCGCATGCTGCGTACGCTGCTGCGCCGCCGTAAGAAGGCCCTGACGGCCGAGGACGTGACCGTCGCGGACCGTCCGCAGGTGCGCAAGGCCGTCACCGCGGCCGCTCTGGGCAACACCATGGAGTGGTTCGACTTCGGCGTCTACGCCTACCTGGCGGGCACCCTGGGCAAGGTCTTCTTCCCGTCGAGCTCCCCCGGCGCGCAGGTCGTCTCCACCTTCGCCACCTTCGCCGCGGCTTTCATCGTGCGTCCCCTGGGTGGGCTCGTCTTCGGGCCCCTCGGCGACCGCGTGGGCCGGCAGAAGGTGCTCGCCGCCACGATGATCATGATGGCGGCCAGCACCTTCGCCGTGGGCTTCCTGCCGACCTACTCGGCGGTCGGCTTCCTCGCCCCGGTCCTTTTGCTGGTGTGCCGTCTCGTCCAGGGCTTTTCCACCGGCGGCGAGTACGCGGGCGCCACGACCTACATCGCCGAGTACGCGCCCGACAAGCGCCGGGGCTTCCTCGGCAGCTGGCTCGACTTCGGCACCTTCGTCGGCTACTCGCTCGGCTCCGGTCTGGTGACGGTGCTCACGCTGGCGCTCGGCAGCGACGGCCTCGAGGACTGGGGCTGGCGTATCCCCTTCTTCGTGGCGGGTCCGCTCGGTCTCATCGGCCTGTACCTGCGCATGAAGCTGGAGGAGACGCCCGCGTTCAAGCAGGAGGCCGCGTACGCGCACTCGCAGGCGTCGGGGAAGGGGGCGGACGAAGACCCCGTGGAGCAGGCCCGGCAGTCGGGCAAGGGCCGCGTGAAGGAGATCTTCGCGCGCCACTGGGAGGCGGTACTCATCTGTATGGGCCTCGTCCTGCTCTACAACGTCACCAACTACATGGTGACGTCGTACCTGCCGACCTATATGACCGTGACGCTCGGCGAGAGCGACACGACGGCGCAGTTGCTGGTCCTCGGCACGATGCTCCTGGTCGTCCTGCTGATCACCACCGTCGGCAGGACGTCCGACCGGTGGGGACGCAGACCCATGTTCATGGCCGGGAGCATCGCGCTCATCGCGCTGTCCTATCCCGCGTTCCTGCTGATCAGGGAGGGTGGCATCCTGCTTCCGGCCTTCGGATGCATGATCCTCGGCATGCTGCTCGTCATGTTCGCGGGAACCGCAGCCGCCACACTGCCGGCCCTCTTTCCCACCCGGATCCGCTACGGCGCCCTGTCGATCGCGTACAACCTGTCCGTGTCGCTCTTCGGCGGCACCACCCCCCTGTTCGCCTCAGGCCTCGTCGAGGCGACGGGCAACAACATGGTCCCCGCGTACTACCTGATGGTTGCCGGAGTGATCGGCCTCATCTCGACGTTCTTCTTGCACGAGACCGCAGGGCGACCGCTGCGCGGATCTGGCCCCATGGTGGAGACGCCGGAACAGGCCCACAGACTCGTGGCCCGCAGCCGCACCGCCGCCGGACGGCAGGCGCGCGACATCTGGGTGCGCCTGCGCCATCCGCACGCGCGTCACTCGCCGTCGGACGACGAGTGACGCGCCCCCACGAGTCCGGGATCCACGCCTCCCAGTGGACATGACACCGCTGCACGTCGGCACGGACGAGAAGGTGGAATCCCTGGCCCTGGCCCACCACGCGAGACAGGGGGCCAAGACCGCCACGAAGATCAAGGGTGACGCCGTTGAAGCATCGGGCCTCGACGGATACGAGCCGGTAGCCGAGGTTCAGGGACTTGCCGGCACCTGGTGGCGAGGCAGGGGCTCGCTCATCGCCATCTACCGTGACGAAGCCGTCGGCCTTACTGCACCTCGAGGCCGAGAGGCCCATATCTACGGCGGACTCGACGCGATGGGATCTCGGTGGCGGCTGACTCTCGGCGGTTTCGTCTGGATCAGTCGCTCGTTGGTCTGGGCGTGCCGTTGACTGAGCCCACCACGCCATCGGCCGGCCCACGGCGGACTGACCACGAGATCCACCTTGCCGCCGACGACCGCTGTCGCCCCCTCGCGTTCGTTCTCACCGCCGGACAGGCAGGTGATGCACCCGCCTTCACCCTGTGTGGTGCTGTTCGACGCCGGCACCGCACGGACGACCCATGGCGAAATTCGTGATCATGAAGGGTGGCTGCGTCCGCCGATTTGCGTTACGCCCTGTACTGACCGGGCCTCCCAGGCGGGTAGACATCCTGCCCGCCAGACTTGCCCCGACTTGTCCGCATGGAGCAATGTGGAGGCATGGGTGGCAAGGAGGGCCCCACGCTCATTGCGTCGGTGCAGCGAGCCTTCCGGTTGATGGAAGCTGTGGGTGCGCACGAAGGCGGCGTGCCGGCCAAGCAGCTGGCGCGCGAGACAGGTCTGGCTTTGGCCACGACCTACCATTTGCTGCGCACGATGGTGCACGACGGCTACGTGCGCAAACTCGACGACAGCACGTTCGTCCTGGGGGAGAGGCTGGGCGCGCTGCATGGAGGAAGCCGCGATCAGGCGGCGCTCAGCAGGGTCCGTCCGACGCTCACGGAACTGCGAGACGGCCTGTCGGCCGCGGCCTATCTGACCTTCTACGAGGACGGCGAGATCCGGGTCGCGGAGATCGTGGACGGACCGAAAGCACCCCGTGTCGATCTGTGGGTCGGCTTCGAAGACGCAGGACACGCCACGGCGCTCGGCAAGTGCGTTCTGCGTGAGCTGGACGGCGACGCCCGCGCCGACTACCTCTCCCGCCACACGCTGAATGATCTCACCCCCCGCACCATCACTCACCGTGCCGAACTGCTACGGCGCCTCGACGCCGTGCCCCATAGGCCTGCCGTCACCGACATCGAGGAATACTCCCTGGGCACCGCGTGCGTCGCAGTGCCCATCCGCCAAGGCGACACCCTTGGCGCGCTTGGTATCTCCCTGCGCGCCAACCGCACCGACCGTCTCGAAGGCGCTGTGGCGACGCTGGTCGCCACAGCGGAGCGGGTGTCCCGCGGCCTCTCGCTCACCATCTGAAAACCCGGACCTTGTGACTTCGCGCCACGGCCCGTCTCATGGACTAGACGGACAAAACGGTCAAGGGTGCAGAGGAGCAGGGACGTGTGTGATCAGGGCGTCGCAGGGCCACAAAATTCAGTCGATTGCCACGTGGCGAACGGCTGGACAGTCGTCGAAGCCAACGAAGAGATCGACATTGCCTCCGCACCTCTCGTGCAAGCCGCCGTGATCCGGAGGCTCGCCCAGGGTCACCGCCACTTTGTTCTCGACCTGTGCAGTACCTCCTTCCTCGACTCCATGGGCCTCGGCATGATCGTCGCCGTCACCAAACGCATCAAATCCCATCACGGATCGCTGCGCATTGCCTGCTCCGACGAGTGGCTCCTGCATGTCTTCTTTCTCGGCGGTCTGCGTCACGTCTACTCGTTCCACGACTCCGTCGAGCAGGCAATCGCGCAGTCCCCAACGCAGAGAGGCCTGCTGGTCGATCTGGCAGGCGCAACTGACGCACCGCAATTGCAATGAGCAGAGAGGCCGGCCTCTTCAAGCCGCTCTCGACGGCCTTGCGGCCCGGAGCCTCAGGCCGGCGCGGGGCCGCAAGGCGGCAAGGGCGCCGGACACCTGCTTTGCCACCTGGAGACGTGGGACGGCAGGTAGTTAGCGACAGCGAGGAGCGGAGGCCAGCAAGCGCGTCGGGTAATTCGCCATGGGCCATTAGGCGCCGCCCCAGGATATGAGCGCGTAGAAACACCGCGAAGTGAACGATTGTTAGCGTTGCGGGCTGGGCGCACGACCGGCATGGCGCCCGGACGGGCGCCCCTGCTTCCCACCTCTTCGCCTGACCACCGCCGCTCGGCACCCCGGGGGCGGCAAGCGCGCCGCCAACCGCTCGCCGGTCCTTTCCCGTCGCCCCGCACCCGACGACCGGCGGACGGTCGCCTGATTCGGGGGTTGACATGGCCACACAGAGTTCTGGGATACGGGGGATCGCGTCCGTCGTCACGGCAGGCCTGGCTTTCGCGCTGGCGCCGTCACGATCCTGACCACTTATCGGCGCAGATGCGAGCAGCAGTCCGAGCACCATCGCCAGGCGGCCCTGGCCGCACAACAGCGACTGCTGTTCGACATGTTGGGCAAAGCCGTTTACGACCCAGACCTGGCAGCCGTCCTGGACACGTTCGGTGCCCCCTGGACCCCCGGATGCTCAGGCAATACCTGTTCGCCAACGCGCTGTACACGAATGCCCTGCTCGCCTGGCGCGTCGGCATCCTGAGGCGGGAGGAACTGCAGGGAATGCGAGCTTTCGGGGCTACTGCGAGGCCACACGACCGCATCGGGCGAGCCTGGTAGACGCTTCGGACGCGGCCCGCGTGGGCCGAATGGTCGACAAGCTCGTTCAGGGCAGATACCGACGAGTGGTGGGTTGTCGGTGAACTGCCTTCAAATGAAGGATGGTTGAGGATTCGCAGGGGCGTCACGGCGATTGACGGCCCGGACGACACATGGCCCGCTCTGCGCCTACTGTGCTGCTCTCGTCGGCTCGCCCCAAACGGCGAGCGGCTCCCCTGCTCGAACAGAGGAGCCGCACATGACCCCCGGCGATCCCGTGGAAGAGGAGTACCAGCTTCCAGAATAGGCCAAGCTGCCTGAGGGCCCTGCACCCGCCGGAGGGCCTGCAGGCCGACAAACGAAGTGGGCGGACCAAACGCTCAAGGTCGGGGCACTCTTGCTGCGGGGCGTTTTGATCGGAGTTGGGCACCACCTCGGCGTTGAGGCTGCTGAGTCGGTATCTGATACCTGACGGGCACCAAGGCGCAGCTCTCAGTCTCTCGGGTCTGGGGGCTGCGCTACTCCTTGGCCCTTGCCCGCGCGGCAGAGCGACGAGGGAGCACGTGCCGACGCCTCGCGCGTCGGTTTGCCGCCCGGTCGCCGCAGACGCGGGTGGCGGCGCGCATCGGCCTTCACGCACTCGCGGGTAGCGGCGGGCATTCCGTTGCGGCCAGTAGCGGATCAGGTAGTCGATGTGGGCCAGCACGGAGAACGCGTCGCTTTCGCTTACCAGCCTGGCCACTTCAGCCAGGTACTCCCGAACGACCTCCGCCGCCTTGCGATGCTCATACAGGCCCGGCGGCTCGGCGAATCCGTCCCACCCGGAAGTGGAAGGCAGCGCAGGGAGCCGAGCACCCGGTCGAACCGGCCAGCGCCGAGCACTTTCTCGATGGTCGCAGCGCGCCAATGCGGTTCTCCCATCTCCAGGCCGCAGAGGATCCGAAGCTCCGGGAACCGTTCGCGGCACTCCTCGATCGCCCCCCAGATACCCGGAGGCGTCGAATTTCGGGGGAGTCAGCTGCCCGTCCGGCGTGTCCAGGGCAGCGAGATGGTCGCTGGCGTGGAAGCCGTCGAGGGCGACGGTCCAGACGGTGTGGTCGAGATGTTCGGTGATGGTGACCGCCGGCAGACTCAGGGCCACCGCCTGCGCGCAGGAGAGCTCCATCGAGCCCATCGGTGCGTCCCGGGACCACTCGCTGTGCACGTGACTGTCCGCGGGCAACGTCATGAGTCCCCCCATGCATCAACCAGCACCACGACCGTCCGCCTCAGCCCCACCGGGGCCTCCGCGGTCCGGCTGATCCGCTGCAAGCGGCTGCGCTGACCGGCCAGGCGAACACACTCGGTCGACGCTCCACGACCACCTCCAAGATCAGGTCCTGGAAACAGTCTGCTGACCACCAGACGGCACGTCGATTAGCGGGCCAACGATGTGGGCCGAGCCACTAGTTGGTCCCTGGGCGTGCTACCTAACCCTGTTCGGGCGTGCTTGTTGGCCCGCCCCACTGTGTAAGTCAACCTGCTGGACGCGCGCTTTGATGGCGGCGGGTGCAGGCCGGAATGGTTGTGCGGGTGGAGGCGGCAATTGTGTAACCGTCCGACGAATGCTTGATCACATCACTTCTCCCCGGATCCCACCTCCTGCCCGGGACCGGACAGGATGAGTCCATACCCAACTGCAGCCTCGGGCGTCTCCGCGTCAGGCCTGGAACTCGGAGGATCCACCCTTGTTTAACGGCCGGACGGCGACCCTGATTCTGGTGCTCTTGGGACTGACGCTCTCAGCGTGCTCCTCGAACTCGCCCACACCACCGAAGAGCGGCCCGCAGGCAGTGCGCGATCGGCTGGCCGCAGCCGATGACGCCCCGTACTCGGCCGCACTCAGGGCTGTCACGCAATCCGGGCCCAGGCGACTTCAACTCATGGAGGGGCGGGTCAACCTCAACGCGCCTTTCACCGGGCGCACGACAGACAGAACCGACCAGTACACCGAAGACGTCGTAATCACCCGGCAGAAGGTGTACCGGCGCGCCAGCGGAACTCGCGGGGCATGGCAGGAGTTCCCTGCGTCGGCGGCCAAGGGGGGTATACCCACGGATAGGCTCCCGCAGTACATCCAGCTCATGCTCCGCCGCAGCGCCTCCGTGCACCAAGAGAGCGAGCCCCTGCGCGTTTCGGCCTGCCTCACCCCGAAGGACATCGAGTCGGTGGACAGGGCCGTCGGCCGCAACCTGCGCCCCGCCACCGCAATCGACGCCGACGCATGGATCGACAACGAGGGCCGAATCGTGCGCCTACGCCAGAAGATCCACTTCGCGTCCGTCCCCGACATCCAAGCGACAATCACGCTCACTGATTTCAAGAGCACCATGCTGGTAAGCGCACCTGTCGGGCGCAGAGCTTCAGCCATGTAACTGTCAATGAACGCGGCAAGGCTGAGAACCTGCCTGGCCAAACGGGCCAACTACAGCGCTCAGTCACATGAGCTCGACAGATTGCGAGTGGAGCGGGATACCTTGCGAGTCCTCGTGTCCGGCGATGAGAGGCGCGGAGGCGAATGCCGGAACCACAGAGCGAGGTACGGGTGAGGAGAGCCCATGAGCTGGGTGGCCAACGTGATGATCTCGGCGGACCAGGCGGACGCGGCGAACGTCGAAGCACTGAGCCACTGGCTGCGTGATGAGGCACCGCGACGCGAGCAACCAGAGGTGGTAGGAGTGGCTTCGCTTCGCCTCACCACTGGCCCGGACGCGCTATGGGGAGGCGCGAAGCGCCCTGAGTGTGCGGTCTGGGCTGGTGCCCTCAACCACGCGGATCTGGTGGCTCTCCGGAGTCGAGTTGAAGCTGCTCCGTGGCAGGAGCCCAATGCGGTGCAGCTCCTGGTCATGGATCAGGAGGAGTCGTTCTTCCGCCTTTGGATGATCAGAGAAGGCAGCCTGGCGCAGTACGCGCCACTCGCTCCCTCAGAGGAAGACGTCGACTTCTACAGGGAACGCTGACGAGACCTAGACCGTGTGCTGACTCGCAGAGTGATGCTCCACGCTCGCAGGCCGACATGCACCACCAGGCCGCGGACGTGCCGTCTCTGGATGATGACTCGCAAACTGTCGTGCTCTGTCACATCCTTGAGACGTTGATCGTGTGACTGAGCGCTCTACTTGTGTCCTGTCTCAGCGAAGAGCGGGCAGTCTCGGAGTTCTGTGGGCAACTTGACTCGCGTCTCGCGGAAGTCTGGGCAAGGGGCAGCCGAGGCCGGTGCGCTGCGCGCTGATACGGACGCGGCTGACGTGCAGGCCCTGGCCGCGGCTATCGCCTGGGTGGATGGGCAGTCGCCACCTGCCCCGGATCGACGTACCCGACTGTTGCGCAAGATGCTCGACGGAACCCGTCCCCGCTGACGTCGACAGCATGCGGCATCCGACTGGTTTGCCGACATGCTTCCCAGCAAGTCGATGGTGCTCTGCACCCAGACCGCCAAGACCCGCAGGTCCTCCAAAGCCATAACCCCTAGCTACAGCTTGGGTATTGTTCAGAAATCCCTAGGATTGACTGGGAATATGGGGTCCGCGACGATAGGCGCAGGACCCAGGTGACAACCCGTCCGGTGCTTTCACAGGTTCGGACCACAGGCGAAGGCGCGGGCGGGTGCCGACCTCGTGAGCCAGAAGGACAATGCCCTGTGCCTGCTTCTCCTGCCCCTGCCGACCAGGCCATCGTGTTACTGCGCAAGCTCGGTGCTGGCGACATCGCTCATCCGGGGGGCACTCTCGTCGCCCACCTCCCAGCGCGTCCAGGGCCAACTTGCTGTATGGGCCGCCCGTCCCGCCCTCCAGTTCGCGGGTCTGTGTCACGCTTTCTACGGCACCGACGGCTTCCCCACTGCCTTGCTGTCTCTGGACAGCCGCGCCGAACTTGCAGTGGTGATCGGTGCCGAGGCTGAAGGCATCGTGTATCTCTACGCGTCGTGTGACCGCAGGGCCACGTATCCGACGCTCATGGATGCCGAGGGTGCCTTCCGGGATCGGTTCACCGGACGTCTCCAGGCTCCGGAGCCGCACCTTCGACGGGACTTCGCTGAGCTGTCCGCCGCCAACGAACTTGACCTTGCCCGGATTGACTCCGACTTCCGCGAGACGTGGGGAGCCGAACTCCTCTCCCTGTTCACACGATTCCGGCCCCTACTGAGCCACCCTGCTTGGTCGGACTGCCGCACGGTGCTTGCTGCAGCTCCGCAGGACTGAGCCGACTCCTTACGTCGGTTGGGGACACCTATCCGAGCAGGATGGCGAACGACATGGCAGAAGGGAGCTTTGGAGAGCTGGCGCGCCCTCGCCCCGAGCCAGATCGCCAAGTCCGAGATTTCCTATCGCCCTTGGGGCGGTCCCAGCTCCTTGGGAGACTCCTGAACCCTGGGCGAGATCCGCCTGCCGTGATCGCGGCAGGCCCCATCCACGCCCACCGGTCCTCGGCCTTCGTCGTCGGCGACGAACAAGGGTCTGTGAACGCGGCTTGATGACTCACGTCAAGCAGCGACGCTGCCCCGCAGCAGGGGCTGGTGGTACGGGATCAAGTTCGAAGGTTCTCCAGACACCTCGCGATGTCACATTTGGGGAGGTCCCGGGACCGCCCGTAGCTGGGGAAGGGCGGGAACTCAGGCTTCCAGGAGGAGGCACGGCGCGAGAGCTACTCAGCGGCAGCCCGGCACCGTCCAGGAGAGCACTCTGGTCACGGCTGCTGTTTCGTGCGGCTGGCTGAGGCTTGTTGGGTGTCCGCGCCGGAGCTGACGTGTCGTTGGGTCTCCTGCGGGCCGTGCCAGTCCAGGCACATCACGGTGGCGTCGTCTTCGAGCCGCCCGCCGGCAGCGTCCCGGACTGCGGACGTCAGCATCAATGCGGTCTCCCGCGGGTGCAGGCCCCGGGTGCGCTCCAGCAGGGCAGGCAGGTCGACCTCCTCCCCGTGCCGTTCGACCATGCCGTCGGTGAACATTAGGAGACGGTCACCATGGCGGAGATCGAGGTCCTGAACACGGTAGGGGAGGGTCGCGAACTCCGACAGCCCGAAGGGATGGTCCACCTCGCAGGTGATCACCTCCACAGCGCCCTCGCGCATACGCAGTGGCCAGGGGTGTCCCGCGTTGACGAGCTGAGCTCGCCCAGAGTGGAGATTGATGCGCAGCAGCTGCCCGGTGGCGTGCCCGTGACCGTGGTCGACGAGTGCCCGGTCGGCCCGGTGGGCCTGTTCGGCCAGGCCGGCCCCTGCGCGGCGGGCGCCACGCAAGGCGCTCACGAGGACCGTGGCAGCCAGGGCCGCATCGAGGTCGTGGCCCATGGGATCGGTCACCGACACGTGCAGTGCGTCACGGTCCAGGGTGTAGTCGAAGGTGTCGCCGCTGAGGTCTTCCGAAGGCTCCAGGCTCCCGCACAGCGTGAACTGCGCGGCCTCGCACGACAGAGACGAGGGAAGCAGCTGGTACTGGATTTCCGCTGCCAGGGTGGGCGGTCTGGAGCGTTTTCCCCAGGTGTAGAAGTCGGTGAAACGCCCGTTGGCGATCACGATGTAGGCCAGGACATGGGCGGCTTCCCCGACCTCATCAAGGACGTCCTCGCCGGGATCGGCCGGCAGGAGCAATTCCAGCAGCCCGATCGCATCCCCCCGGTTGGTGACCGGCACGATCACCCGTTGCCCCTGACCGGTCGCCTCCTGATGAAGCCGCTGGGTGCGGACCACCTCCTCGTAGACACTGCCGAACAAAGGGATCCGCTCCACCTCCCGCCCATCCTCCGCAGGGGCCGTCGACAGCCGCGCCACCGCCTTCCCTGTCAGGTCCACGATGAGGAAAGAGACCTTCGTGGCCTCGAAGCGCCGCCGCAGGTCCTCCGCGATCACGTCGACGGCATCCACCGGCGCCGCCGTCTCCGCTGCCGTCAGCAACCGGGGAAGTCCACTCTGCCCACCACTCACGACGCAGTCCCTTCCACCAGCCTGAGAATCACCACAGCGAGCGTCAACACATAAATTGTCACAATAAGTCCAGATCGCTGCGTTATGTGTTCACGGAAATGAGTTTGCTTGCCGGCGTCCGCCCGCGGACTCAGCCGCCACGACTACTCCAGCCACGACCAGACAACGGGCTGGCCGTCTCCGCCCCGTTGCTGAGCAGCAAAGCCGAGACGCACACAGGCGCCCCAGTTCGTATCGGGGGCCCATGTCTCATGAGACACGGCAAAGTCTGGAGAACGACGGGCACCGCACCGTCATGTGGCGTGACGCCGAAGCCGTCCTGCTGCAGGCCCGGTTCGGCCGGACGGTCACCTCATCGTGGATGGTTCTCGCCGTGGCCGGCATGGACTCGCTGCGCCCCGGCACGGTCCTCGACGCCGCCATCCGCGAAGCCCGAGAAGAGGTCGGACTCCACATGACCCCCGCCTCCCTGCGCCACTTCACGTGATGCACTTCCGTAATCGCGAAGGGCTCACTCGCGTGGGCTGGTTTTTCGCCACAACTGACTGGGAGGGAGAACCGTTCAACGCGGAACCCCACAAGAGCGCGGGCATCTCGTGGCACAGCGCCGACCAGCTTCCAGCGAACACGGTCCCGTACAACGCCTACGGGATCTTGGGATCTTGCACTACCGAAAGGGCGAACCCTTCTCCGTGCATGGCTGGTCAACTACGGCATGGCCAGAACCCGAGGACAGCGGTCAGTCCAGATTCCCCACGGACGGCCAGTTTGGACGTCACGCTCCGTAACTCATCCCTTGGCCTCAGAGGTCACTCACCCAGCTGGGGGAGTGAGATCGTTCCGGCGGCCGACGCCACCCCGCCACGGTCGATGCGACGTTCAGAACATGACCAGTGCTGAACGGACGATGAAGGCGCTCTGGAGCGCCTGGTGGCAGCGATGGCCGCGCTGGGTGGCCTGGGCAACGATGCTGTGGGCGGTGCTGTATGCCGGCTTTGGCCTGGCGCGCGCGCTGAGCGGGACCCCCTTGCTCTACCACGGCGGTGACTCAGGGGCGTCCGGGCTGGGTTGGGCGGTCGTGGCGGTAGGTGCGCTGGCGTCGTTGGTCAGCGGAGCGGTGGGGTTGTACGGGCTGCGGCCACCGCTGCGGGTGCTGCTCTGGGTGGTCTGCGGGCTGGCAGGGATCACCGCGTTCAGCCTGCTGATGGATGTGATCACGCTGATGCTCGGTCAGGGAGTGGACAGCCAGACCTCCGCTGCGAACAAGGCCCTCGCGGGGCGGTCGGGGCGGTCCTGGTCGCTGCCACGGCACGGTCCGACCGCCTGCCCGCCGGTACTGCCGTACGAGCGCCCTCTGCTGCACCGCAGCTCCTCCAACTCGCCGCCTGGACAGGGACGCTGACCTTTGTCCCGTACGCGGCGATGAAGCTGGTCTGGGCGTCCGGCGGGACGTTCGCGGGGATCGCCGGGGAGGAGCTGCTCGCGGTCTCGGAGCGGAACGGCGCCTCGGGGATCTTCCTCACCCTGGAGTCCTGGGGCCTGGACCCCACCGCGCTACTGGCCGTGCTTGGCGTCTTCCTGCTCTGGGGCCTGGTCCGCCCGTGGGGGCAGATCTTCCCGCGCTGGACGCTGTTCCTGCGTGGCCGACGGGTGCCGCGCTGGCTTCCGCTCGCCCCGGCTCTGCTCGGCGCCGCCACTCTCGCCCCGTACGGCGTTGTGGGGGTCGGATACCTGGCCCTGGCCACGGCCGGAGTAGTGACGATGCGGCGCGGCGACTTCCACTCCTCGGGCGACGCGCTGCTGGTCGGATGGCTAGGGATGGTCGCCTTCGCCGTCTACGGCATCGCCCTGACCATCGCCGCCCGCTCGTACTGGCTTCGGACGCGTCCTGCCTGAACGAAGCTGCCGTGGTCATATGTATCGCTCGGGTGAGCGATCGGGGGCGGGTCGCCCGTGCCCACATGATCGGTCTGTGGGTTATCGCGATCATGCGAACCGGGGGCGTCCGAGTCCCTCATCAGAGTCATGCTGCTGGGTAGGCCCTTCAAAAGACGTCCCGTACAACGGCGTACGGCACTGATCGCAACGCTCGCCCTGACTGTCCCCGACCGGACGAACAGGGCGGACGCCGTCGTGTGGCCGGCCGGGTCGGCCGCCGGTCAGAACCCCATCGGGCGGGGGTGAGGCTCGGTGGTGGGGTCGGTCGACCACACGAGGCGGAGTTCGACGTTGTCCGGGCCGGCGAGGGACTGGATCAGGCGTGCCGCCCAGCCGTTCCAGTAGACGAACGTCTTGTGGTCCATCAGACGGAAACACGGGGCGTCACAGGGGATCCGGTCCGGGACGAACACGGCGCGCCAGATCTCACCGGCCTCGTCCGGCGCCGACGACGCCTGGTGGTCGAGGCAGTCGGCCACGACATCGGGGATGTAGGCACAGAAGTCGTCCGGCCCGCCGTCCGGCACGTGCACGGGGATGTACGTGCCGAACGGCTGGAAGGCGGCGCGGGTCTCGTCGGCCAGTTTCCGGCTGAGTACCGGCGCGACGACATGCCCGCTGGGGTAGTCGGACACCGTGGCGCTGGCGTTTCCGTGCCAATCGGCGAAGAGCGCGTCGGGCAGCGGGTGGGCGCTGCTGTCGATCTCCCATCGGATGAGGGGGAGCGCGTCGACGAGGAGTCCCTTGTAGCGGTCGCCGAATTCCGGCATGACGCGGAAGACGTCGAGTGTGCCGTCGGTGGGGAGGTTCATGGTGCCGTCCATGTTGCGGTGGGGCCGGGGGACCCGGTGTTCAGTTCCTTCACATCGGTAGGGTCGCAGGTAGCGAAGAGGGGTTGTGCCCGATGGGTCTGGTCAGCAGGCAGCAGATGGGTGCGGACGTCGACTTCTACGCGTTGTGGCTGGAGGATGCGGACGACACGAGTGAACGGGACGAGCCGGAGGATGGCGCCCAGTTCGTCGCCGCATGCGGCCAGCGGGTCTATCTGCAAAGCGGCGGCCACACCCACACCCCGGCCCTGTCGGTGGAGGTGTGGGATGACCAGGCGCCTGCGGACGGCGGGGTAGGGGAGGCCCAGGACGAGGCGGGCATGGATGTCCAGTCCGGCCAGATCAGGGTGTGGACCTACATTGGGCCCTGCGAGGACGCGATTGAACGAAGCATCCACGCCGCAACGTCGATGAGCAACTCTCACTGCTCACGGGTCAGTTGGTACGAATCGCCCATCGGATCGAGGCAGAAGAAGTAGTTGGCGTCGACGTAAGGGCTAAGAAGTCATCTCATTTGGTCTCGCTGCCGTTGCAGGTGGGCGTGGGCGATGGGCGGGTGAGGCAGATGTGGTTGGGCGAGGTGTAAGACTTGCAGCATGGATATGGGGCGTGAGTCGCGGTGGGAAAAGGACGCGATGACGGTAGAGATCGTTTTCGCCCTGGTGACGGCTGCCCTGCTGGCTGCGGCAGTGCTGGGCACCGCGCTGGCTTTCGTGCTCGTCTTTGGCATCCCTGGTGAGGCGCGGGGCGGTGCGCTGGCGGGAGGTGCGCTGGTGGGAGCGGCGTTCGGAGTGTGGCGCATGGTGCGGGTACTGCGTCGGTTCGATGCACAACGTCGGCTAGGTCGCTGACGCTCTGAGGTCGATAGCCTGCCGTGGTGAGGGTCGTTGAGCGGCTGGTGCCGGATGAGTTGTGGGCGTTGTTTCAGCGGGTGGTGCCGGAGGCGCCCTCGCGGCCTCAGGGTGGCGGTCGGCGTCGGCACGGTGATCGTGAGGTACTGGCAGCGATCGTGTTCGTGGCCACGTCAGGTTGCACGTGGCAGCAGTTGCCCGCAGCTTCGTTCGGGCCCTCAGGGGCGACGGCCCATCGGCGTTTTTCCGAGTGAACGAAGGCCAGAGTGTGGGCCAAGCTCCACCGCGTGGTGCTCGACGAGCTCGGCTCCCGAGGCGAGTTGGACTGGTCGCGGTGCGCGATCGACTCCGTGAACATGTGGGCCTGAAAAAGGGGGACCTGACAGGTCCGAATCCTGTCGACCGGGGCAAGTATGGGTCGAAGATCCATTCGATCACCGAGTGAACCGGTCTGCCCCTGTCCGTCGAAATCTCGGGGGCCCACCTCCACGACAGCCAGGCCCTGGTCCCGCTCGTGCGAGGAATATCGCCGATCCGCTCCCGCCGCGGACCGCGTCGACGCAAACCCGGCAAGCTCCACGCCGACAAGGGATACGACTACTTCCACCTGCGGCGATGGTTACACGAGCGCGGCGTCCAGCAGCGCATCGCGCGCAAGGGATTCGAGTCCTCGCAGCGACTGGGACGCCACCGATGGACGGTCGAGCGCACCATGTCCTGGCTCGCCGGCTGCCGCCGTCTCCACCGACGCTACGAGCGCAAAGCTGACCAATTTCTCGCCTTCACGAGCATCGCCTGCACCCTCATCTGGTACCGCAGACTTACCAAATGAGACGACTTCTAAAGCCTGGTGCGCCTCGAAGGTAGGGGCCAGCGATGTTGGTGAGTCGGACCTTGCCGCCGCCGAGGTGGGTCATGCCCTTCGGCTCGGCGCAGTCGGCCAACCACTCCGCCTGTTCCTCGTCAATCGTGGCGACATAGGTTTCGACTCTGCCGGATTCGATTTCGCGGGCAGCCAGGACGTCGCCAAACGAGGCGACGTAGATCAACTCGTGTATTGCTCTCTCGGTCGACTCCTCACCTCCCGCTTCGTTCCCATCGTCGTACCTGGCGTTGACCAGGCCGTGCCAGTAACCGGGCTCGAGGGTGGCCCTTCTCGCGTGATGTTGCCAGACGAGACGTCGGTAGTAGGGATGCGGCTCCTGCTCGACCCAGCCGATGAGGAACCCGTCAGGACTGCCGTCAGCCACACGGACCTGCACAGCCGTGGATCCGTTGACCGGCCGAAGGAACAGATTCCGTTGATGCAACTCGGCTTTCGCATGTGCACTCAGGCGACTCACGTCCATGAGCGGATATTGTCGAACTGGCTGCAGGGCTGTGGCAACACCACGGCGCGCGCTCGGCGTACGAGACATCCGGTGATGGACGATGGAGTCCGATGCGTCCGCGTTCGCCGGGCCAGGCCGTCCTCAAACAGCGCCCCGGGTCTCGATCAGGTTCCCTTGGACCTCCAGCTTCCCCCCCGAGGACGCGGCGGCCCGGAGTTGTGCTCATGGCCGCCCCGCGCCTGCGGGGATGGTCCGATGCTCTACGAGCAGGGCCTCCAGCGCATCAAGTCGCCCCCGCGCCCGCGAGGATGGTCCGCGCTTGCCCCTTGCGGTTCGAACCGAACGGCATGTCGCCCCCGCGCCCGCGGGCGGATGTGTACGGGCTCACCCGTGGATTGCCTTGCCGCTCCAGTGAGTCGCTCGGTGAGGGTGTAGTTGGCATCGGCTACCGGTTGAGTGCAGGGCAAGCCGCAACGGTATAGGAGGCTGCCGGTTGGGCGTTGGCTGCTGGGCCGCCCACACACGGTGCCTCGGCCGAGGCGTGCTGATCACAACGGCTGCCCCGGCTGTCTCAGTCGTTCCCGCCGGCCACAACGTACGGGGACTGGAACATGTCGTCCGTCAGTTTGAGCTGCTTGGTGAGCACAAGGGCAGCGATGGGAGTGCTTTTACGAAAGTTGCCTGCGGGAGCGGATGTCAGGCACTCCGGGTGTTTCTTGACCTCGAGGGCGACGGGGACGCAGCCTTCCGGGGCCGCCTGGATGCTTCCGCACGGCGGCTCCATGCTGACGTTGCCCCGGAAGGAGTCGTGGACGCCCACGGCGATGTCGCTTGCCCCTGCGGTCTCACCCAGGCCCAGGTAGCCCTCGAAGTAACTGCCGGAGTGGACCCCGCAGTTGGCGAACACGAAGGAGGGCTCGGTGTCGCCGAGTGCCTGCTCGTACGTGGTGCGGTTGATGGTCAGATGCGCGTACCCGTGCAGAAACGAAGGGCGGAAGTCCTTTTTGTCCGCATAGATCCCCACGGATAGTACGGTGATGTTATCCGGATCCACCAAGAGCTGGATACGCTCCCACTTCCGGTTGTACTGATAGATCCTGTTTTTGGATTCCAGCCTCTGAGAGTAGTGCGGCTTGTCGTCCATGATCTCGGTCGTGCGCTCCAAGGTCTGACCCGGTCTCAGCTGCTCAACCAGCTTTTCCTCTTTCTCGACCGGGGAGTCCCTACTGATCCATTGGACCCCCCACGCCACACCGCCGGCCACAGCGAAAAGCGCTGCCAGTGCCCCCACCAACCGCTCAGCCGTCTTCCACTTCCGCCCATGCCGCCCGGTCTCTCGAGGATTCGCCCCCGCTTCGTCGCCAGTCTCCATCCCTGCGCCGCGCCTCCTCGTCCCAGCCGGGCCCCATGCAGACATCGTCACCACGAGGTACAGGTTCAGCCGGGAGGCGGGGCCGCGCTCACTGCAGGAGCTTCACGTAGACGAAGAGCGTGGATCTGCGGCAGGCCGGGGGACGGGCTGGCGGGAACCGAGAGTTCCGCGCGTGCAGTTGAGATGGCAACCAAGCGGGCATGGGAAATACGGACGTGCACGGGCTCACCCGCTTGGGATAACGAGCGCAGAACGGCAAGGCGTCCTCACGTGGTTCCTGTACGGGCTTTGTACTGGACAGGGGCTGCCACGCCGCGCTCGAAGACTCCGGAGGCTGCTCTGGACGACTTCGCGGGCGCCGTCCGCTCCGGTGCAGGGGCGCGATACCGATGGCCTCCAGGAACTCGCGCTGGCCGTCTATGAGCCCCTTCCACGCGGCGTGCTGACGCTGTTTCTCCCCGCGATCGGGAACAAGGCCCTGCACGCCCCACACACCCAGAATGACTGATCCAGAAGTTCTTCCGTAGTGCCCTCGACTCCGGCCGAGGGCACTACGCTGGTCCTGTACATCGCCCCCTGCGTGGTCCTCACGGCCACGCAGGGGGCGATTCGTCATGCCCGGGCCCCACCCTCACTAACGGGGCGGCTGCATGGCATCGCGGGCCATGCAGCCACAGCCTCAACGAGCGCTTCCCTGCTGAAAGGACCTCATGCCGGCCCGTCGTTGTCGTCGCGGGCGGGAATCGTCGGTTTCTCAGGGACTACCACTTGGCACGTCGGGGCGTCTCCGTCACCCTGCTCGAGCAAGGACCTGCACCGGCCACCGGTGTCACAGGAGACTCCACCGCCTGGATCGGCAGCTGGGGAGGCGATTGGCCCGGTGGCTTCGTTCACGAGAATGGGTTCTGGCTCAACTTCCGTGACGTGTCACTATGCGTAGCCTCTGCGGCTGCCGGTCGTAATTCCCAGGCGGTGGTGGTGACGGGTCCCGTACG
>NZ_JBWKIS010000053.1:0-18439 GCF_056432625.1 Streptomyces sp. NPDC045026 | reverse complement strand
ACCAAGGGCTACAAGCAGGACGGCACGCTGGTCTGCGTGTTCCGCCGCAAGGTGATGGTCCCCACCGAGACGTACATCAAGGAGCGCGGCGGCGAACAGCCCGGCCGCCCGGGACGCAACTCGAACTGACCCACCCTCACTCACCGGAAAGCAGGCCGTCATGGGAACCCTCGAAGGAAAGGTCGCCCTCGTGTCCGGATCGGGCCGGGGCATCGGGCGGGAGATCGCGCTCAAGTTCGCCGCCGAAGGGGCGAGGGTCGTGGTCAACGACCTGGACGCGGCGCCGGCCGACGAGACCGCCGCGGACATCAAGGCGCTCGGCGGCGACGCCGTGGTCTGCGTCGGGTCGGTGACCGCCGCTGATTTCGCTGAGCGCTTCGTGACCACCGCCGTCGACTCCCTCGGCGGACTCGACATCATCGTGAACAACGCGGGCTACACCTGGGACAACGTCATCCAGAAGCTCACTGACGAGCAGTGGGACGCCATCCTCGACGTGCACCTCAAGGCGCCGTTCCGCATCCTGCGCGCCGCCCAGCCCTACATCAGGGCCAACCCGACCGAGTACCACCGCAAGGTGGTCAACATCTCCTCTGCGTCGGGCGTCCTCGGCAACGCGGGCCAGGCCAACTACGCCTCCGCCAAGGCGGGTCTGATCGGCCTGACCAAGTCACTCGCCAAGGAGTGGGGGCGGTACAAGGTCAATGTCAACGCCGTCGCCTACGGCTGGATCCTCACCCGGATGACCGAGGCCGTGGCCGATGCGGGCGCGTTCGTCGAGATCGAGGGCCGGAAGATCAAGGCCGGGGTGAACGCCCAGTTCGCGGCCACTGCCGCCGCGCAGATTCCGCTGGGCCGGCCGGGCACTCCGCAGGAGGCCGCCGGAGCCGTCTACGCCCTGTGCCTCCCGGAGACCGACTACGTCTCCGGCCAGTGCCTCAGTGTCAACGGCGGCAAAGGCTGACCATGGCTGTCGAAATCACCGGCGTCGAGCAGTGGCAGGCCTGGCAGGACGGCGTCCTGCCAGGTGTCGAGCGGGTGGGCGAGGGCTTGTGGTCCCTGCCCGTACCCATCCCGGACAATCCCCTGCGCTATGTCCTCGTCTACGCCCTGGAGACCTGGTCAGGCCTGGTCCTGGTCGACGCCGGCTGGGACAGCAAGCAGAGCTGGCAGGCGCTCACCCGCGGCATCACCGCGACCGGGCACGACGTGGGCGACGTCACCGGGGTGCTGGTCACCCATCATCATGCCGATCACCTCGGGCTCGCGAACCGGGTCCGACAGGCGTCAGGTGCGTGGGTGGCCATGCACCGGCTCGACGCCGAGGCGGTCGGTCACATTCCGGCGGATGCCGACCGCTGGGGCCGGGAACTGGCCGGCCAGATGGCGGCACACGGTGCTCCGCCGTCCGTCGCCGACGCGGCGATCGCCGAGATGCGGCTGGAGCGGTTCACCACTCCCCCGCGGGCGGACCTCCTGCTGGAGGACGGTGAGAAGATCCGCGCGGGCGGCGGCCTCGACCTCGAGGTCGTGTGGACGCCGGGGCACACTCCCGGGCACTCCTGCTTCCACGTACCCGAGCGCCGCCTGCTGTTCTCCGGCGACCATGTGCTCCCTCGAATCACCCCCCAGATCTCCGTGCTTGGCACCGACTGGGGCAGCGATCCGCTGACCCGCTTCTTGCTGTCGCTCGACCGGCTGGGGCGTCTGGACGTGGACGAAGTGCTGCCGGCGCACGAATACCGGTTCCGCGGCCTCGGCCCCCGCCTCGACCAGATGGGACGCCACCATGCCGCTCGTCTGGCCGAGTTGCTGACCGTGCTGCGTGCCGCGCCGGGCGCGACAGGCTGGTGGCTGTGCCAGCAGCTGAGCTGGTCCAGGCCCTGGGACGGGTTCAGCCCCCAGTCGCAGCGCTTCGCGCTCGGCGAGACGCTGGCCCACCTCGTGCTGCTGCGCACACGCGGCGAAGTACGCGATGCGGGTACGGAACCGGTGCGCTGGTGGCCGACGGCCGACTAGACCTGACCGGCCGTCAGCCACCCACCGCGACCAGCGCCAACTGGCGGCCCTGGGCCACCAGTACGCCGTTCACGTCGTAGACGTCGGCCACCTCGTCGAACCAGCGGTCGTCCAGCAGCCGCCCGGCGACGCAGACCGCCAGCGGCCCGGGGCCCGGCAGCGCGCGTACGTAGGTGGACATCTGCACGGTGGGCGCCCAGCCCGGGCGGCCGATGTTCTGCACCGAGGCCGGGAGCACGTCGGCCGCGAGGAGAGCGGCGAGGGCGTCGGGGGCGCTACCGTCGGCGAAGCCGACCCAAGCCCGGATGCGTGCCTCCGCGCGGCGGCCGGCGGCCGACGGGGCCGTCTGCCCGCGCGCCGGCGAGGCCGCGGGGTCGTAGCGGATGTCGAGGCGTTCCAGCAGTCCGACCCGGCCGGGTTTGCGCGGGACCGGTACGCACTCGTCGAAGGGCGCCGGCAGCGGATCGGGGACGCCCGTCCACACAGCGCGCACCTCCGGCCGGTCCCCCAGGACGATCAGCGAGTCCAGGACCGCCTCGCCCTGCTGGTGGACGACGGCCCGCACATGGGTGACCTGCCGCCCGGACTTGAGTGTCTCGACGCGTATGACGGCCGGGCCGTCGTTCGGCGTCCGTACGAACGACCCGGTCACCGCCTGCGGATGCGCTCGCCCGGTCGCCGCGAGCGCGGCGCGGGCGGCGAGGGCCATCAGATAGCCGCCGTTCGGTTTGCCGCGGAACCCCCACTCCGGCGCGATGTGCGCGGCGAAGCACCCCTCGTCCACCTCGTCGACCGCGGTGGCCTCGGCGAAGGACCGGGGACCGCGGGTGGCGCCCATGGCTGCCGGGGAAGGCTGCATACTCGATCACTCCTCAGCATCAATTCAAAACCGTCATTCACTTACTGAAATATCGATGTCAAACTACCATGGCAGTGACTACACATCGAGCCCGCATATAGCTGAAGTAATCATTCACTTAATCGCGAGGGAAGTCCATGAGCACCCCCACCGGCGCCGGCCCCCTGACCGGGATCCGCGTCATCGAACTGGGCGGCATCGGCCCGGCCCCCTACTGCGGCATGCTCCTCGCCGACCAGGGCGCCGAGCTGATCCGCCTCGACCCGGTCGCCCAGCACGGCCGCCGCAGCCACTACCCCGTCATCCAGCGGGGCAAGAAGTCCGTGGCCGTCGACCTCAAGAGCGCTGACGGCGTCGCCGCGGTGCACCGCCTGGTGGCGACCGCCGACGCGGTCACCGAAGGCTTCCGGCCGGGCGTCGCGGAGCGTCTGGGCATCGGCCCCGACCAGCTCCTGTCGGTCAACCCTCGCTTGGTGTACGGCCGGATGACCGGCTACGGCCAGGAGGGACCGCTCGCCCAGGCCGCCGGACACGACGTCAACTACCTCGCGGCCACCGGCGTCCTGCACAACACCGGGCCCGCCGACGGCGAACCCGTCATCCCGCTCAACCTGGTGGGCGACATGGGCGGCGGGGGCATGCTGCTGGCCTTCGGCCTGACCTCGGCCCTGCTGAGTGCCCGCACCACCGGCCGCGGCCAGGTGGTGGACGCGGCCATGGTCGACGGCGTGGTCTCGCAACTGGCGGGCCTGTTCGGGCCGATTCATCGGGGCCAGTGGACGGACGGCCGGCACCCCGCCAACGCCTATGCGGGCAACGCCCCGTGGTACGCGGTCTACCGCTGTGCGGACGGCGGTCACATGGCCGTCGGGTGTGTGGAGCCGCAGTTCTGGGCCGAGACCCTGTCCGTCCTGGGTCTCGGCGAGGAACCGCTGTTCGCCCGGCAGCACGATGTCGCCGCCTGGCCCGCGATGAAGTCCCGTATGGCGGAGGTGTTCTCCGCGCGCACCCGCGCCGAGTGGGCGGCCGCCTTCGAGGGACGGGAGACCTGCGTCAGTCCTGTGCTCGGCATCGCCGAGTCGGCCCGGCATCCGCACCATGTCGCCCGCCATACGTTCGTGACCACCGCCGACGGTTCGCTCGCGCCCAACGCGGCTCCGCGCTTCCTGGGCACCCCGGCGCCGGAGCCCGGTGTCGCGGCCGTGGTCGGCGAGCACACCCGCGAGGTACTGGGCGACGCCGGCCTCACCAGGGCGGAACTGGACGCGCTGGCCGATCGGGGCGTCATCGCCTGACGCTTCCTCCCCCATGCCTGAAGCCCCCGTCCGGCCGGACGGGGGCTTCAGGCGGCACGGCGTGGGCGAGCCGTTCAGACGGCCGGCTCCGCGAAGCCCACACGTTGGGCGATGAGTTCGCGGTGGTGCACCGGGTCACCCAGCAGCACCTGCGTGCTCTTGGCCCGCTTGTAGTAGAGGTGGGTGTCGTGCTCCCAGGTGAAGGCGATGCCGCCGTGTGCCTCCACCGTCTCGACGACCGTGTTCCAGTAGGCGAGCGAGCAGTACGCCTTGGCGACACTGGCCGCCGCCCCGGCCTCGTCGGTGTCCTCGGCCACCTGCCAGACCGCGTACTGCGCGGCCGAACGGGCCAGTTCGATGTCCACGAACATGTCCGCGAGCTTGTGCTTGACCGCCTGGAACGATCCGATCACGCGGCCGAACTGGACGCGCTCCTTGGCGTGCTCCACCGCGGACTCCAGGCAGTGCTGGGCTCCGCCCATCTGCTCGCAGGCCAGCAGCGCGGCCGCGATGTCGAGTGCCTTGACCAGGCCGGGCTCGGCCCCGCCGTCCGTGCCGATCAGGCGCCCCGGAAGCGCGTCGAAGGCGAGACGAGCCTGTCGCCGGGTGGCGTCCAGTGTGGTCAGCGGGGTCCGGGACAGGCCCAGCAGATCTCCGTCCACGGCGAACAGGCTCAGCCCCGCGTCCGTCCTGGCGACGACGAGGACCAGGTCGGCGATGTGTCCGTCCAGGACGAAGTTCTTGTGTCCGGTGAGCAGGTAGCGCTCGCCCTCCCGGCGTGCGGTCATGCGCACCGCGCCCGGGTCCCAGCTCCCGCCGTCCTCGGCCAGCGCGAGCGTCGCGATGGTGTCACCCGAGGCGATGCCGGGCAGCAGATCCTTCTTGGCCGCCTCGTCGCCGCTGGTGAGCAGGACGTTGGCGGCGAGCGCCACACTGGCGAAGTAGGGCGCGGGAAGCAGTGTCCTGCCCATCTCCTCCAGTACGACGGACAGTTCGACGAGGCCGAAGCCGGCGCCGCCGTACTCCTCCGGCACGGCGAGCCCCTGCAGACCGATCTGGTCCGCCATCTGCCGCCACACCGCCGGGTCGTGGCCGAGCTCCGTCTCCATCACCCGGCGCACCTCCTCGCCGGGCACCTTGTCCCGGAGAAAACGCCTGACGGTGCTGCGAAGCTCTTCCTGCTCCTCGCTGTAGACCCACTCCACGGGGCTCTTCCTCTCGAGTGTGTGCTGTTGCCCGTCCGGGGCGGGCGCTGTCGGGCTGCCCGCCCCGGTCCGGTGCATCGGTCCTGCGGGCCGGTCAGGGAAGCAGGAACTCCGCGTCGCCCTTGAGGGCGTAACTGCCGCTCTGGCGGCGGCAGAAGAGATCCAGGACCACCCTGCGGCCCTGCTCGGTCTCCTCGACCTCGGTGACGATGGCGCTGCAGGTCAGCTCGTCGCCGGGCCAGCACTGGTCGGCGAAGCGGACCTTGAAGCTGCGCAGCGTCTCCACGCCGAGCCAGTCGGTGACGTAGGTGGCCAGGAGTCCGGCCTGCAGCATGCCCACGGAGAACACCGACGGGAAGCCGGTCTTCTTCGCGAACTCGTCGTCGTGGTGCAGCGGGTGGAAGTCACCCGAGGCGCCCTGGTACTTGACGAAGTCGGTGCGGGTCAGCGGGGGGAAGGTGAAGGGCTCCGCTTCCTGACCGACCGCCAGATAGAACTTGTCGGTGGTGACGGTGTCGCTCATGGCTCAAGCCTCTTCCTTCTTCGGCGCCTTCTCGGTCTCGACCAGGGTGCTGCGGCACTCGGCGACCAGTTCGCCCTGCTCGTCGCGGAACTCGGTGACCACGACGCCGAAGCGCATGCTGCCGCCGCGCCTGCCCGGCTTCTCGTAGGTCTCCAGGACCTTGGCCTCGCAGGTGAGCGTCTGGCCGGCGCGCGGGAGCGGGGCGTGGAAGACGTACTCCTCCTCGCCGTGCAGGATGCGCTTGAAGTCGAAGCCCAGCTTGGCAATCCCGGACTCCTTGGCGGGCTCCCACAGCGTGCGGGAACTGACCAGGAAGGTCGGCGGGATCACGGGGTTGTCGCCCTTGTGGGCCGGGTTCCGCGACTTGACGGCCCGCGAGAACTCACGGATCTTGCCGAGCTCGATCGGCATGGTGTAGCTCATGGTGCGTACTCCTAGGTGGGGCGGCGGCGCGCCGGTCAGAGGGCGACCTTCTGGCGGTTGACTTTGATGCGGGTCGGCCAGGCGTCCAGCTCGGCGGACAGTTCCTCGACGGTCCAGCGGCCCTTGCGGTCGACCTCGTGCTCGATGGACCAGCCCTGGTACAGGCCGACGTGTCCGCCCTGCACGGAGAAGACCTGGCCGGTGAACGGGCAGTCGGCGCCGGCGAGGTAGCCGACCAGCGGCGCGATGTTGGCCGGGTCGAAGGAGTCGAAGCCGCCGTTGGCCTCAGCGGCCTTGGCGATCATGTCGCCCAGGCCGGGGGTGGCAAGGACCGGGCCGGTCCCGGCGACCGGGGCGATGGCGTTGGCGCGGACGCCGAACTTCTTGAGCTCGATGGCGGCGGTGACGGCCATCATGGCGGCTCCGGCCTTGGCGGCGGAGTAGTTGAACTGCCCGGGGTTGCCGTGCAGTCCGGCGCCGGACGTCGTGTTGACGATGGAGCGGTCGGCGGCCTCGCCGGCCTTGGCCCGGCCCACCCAGTACGTGGCCGCGGCGCGGGTCAGCGCGAAGGTGCCCTTGAGATGGACCTCGAGCACCGAGTCGAACTGCTCCTCGGTCATCTTGACCAGCAGGGCGTCCCGGATGAAGCCGGCGTTGTTGACGATGGCGTGCAGGTCGCCGAAGTGTTGCACGGCGGCCTCGACCATCGCCTCGCCGACCGACAGATCGGAGACGCTGCCCTCGACCGCGACGGCCCGGCCGCCGCCGGCGGTGATGTCGTCCACGGTGTTCTGTGCGCCCTTGATGTCGTTCACCACGACCTGGGCGCCTTCGGCAGCCAGGAGCAGGGCTTCCTCGCGTCCAAGTCCGCCACCGGCGCCGGTGACGACGGCTACGCGTCCGTCAAGCTTTCCCATGATTTATCGGTTCACCTTCTGGTAGATGGCGGCGACACCGGCGCCGCCGAGTCCGAGGTTGTGCTGCAGGGCCGCACGGGCCCCGTCGACCTGGCGCCTGTCGGCCTCGCCGCGCAGCTGCCAGGTGAGTTCGGCGCACTGGGCCAGGCCGGTGGCGCCGAGCGGATGGCCCTTGGAGAGCAGGCCGCCGGAGGGGCTGACGACCCACTGCCCGCCGTAGGTCGTGGCACCCGACAGGAGCAGCTCTCCGCCCTTGCCCTCGGGGCACAGGCCGAGCGCTTCGTAGAGCAGCACCTCCGCCGGCGCGAAGCAGTCGTGCAGTTCGACGACCTGGATGTCCTCCGGTCCGATGCCCGACTCCTCGTAGACCTGTTCGGCGATCCGACGGTTCATGTGCCAGCCGACGATGCCGCGGTCGGTGCCGTCGAAGGTGTCCGGGGTGTCGGAGGTCATCGCCATCGCGGTGGCCTCGACGGCGCGGTCCCAGAGGTCGTTCTCGGCCACGAAGCGCTCGCTGGCGATGATGACCGCGGCGCCGCCGTCCGAGGTAGGGCAGCACATCATCCGGGTCAACGGTTCGTGGATCATGGGTGCGGCGAGGATCTCGTCGACCGTGCGCGGGGTCTGGAACTGCGAGCGCGGATTGTTGGCCGCGTGCGAGTAGTTCTTCTCCGAGACCTTGGCCCAGGTCTCCACGGTGGTGCCGTACTTCTCCATGTGCTCCAGTGCGGCGTTGCCGAACATCTGGGCGGCGATGGGCGTGTTGACGCGTCCGCGCTTGGTCCACATGGCCTTGATCTGCTTGCGCATGGGCGACGGCCGGTGGGCGTAGGCCATCGCGATCTCACCGGCCTGCATCTTCTCGAAGCCCATCGCCATCACGCAGTCCGCCTGGCCGTACTTGACCGCTTCCCTCGCGAGGTAGAGGGCCGAGACGCCGGAGGCGCAGTTGTTGTGGACGTTGACCATGGGGATGCCGGTCATGCCCAGTTCGTACAGGGCCCGGTTTCCGTAGCAGGAGTCGCCGTGCGCATAGCTGGCGAAGGCCCGCTGCACCTTGTCGTAGGCGATCCCCGCGTCGGCGAGTGCGGCTCCGCCGGCCTCGCGGCCCATCTCGATGTAGTCCCAGTCGCGGGATCCGGGCTTCTCGAACTTGGTCATGCCCACACCGATGACGAACGTACGTACCGTCATGTCTGTTACTCCTAAGGTGAGTTGAGGGGGCTGCGCCGATACGACGAGCGGTCAGGCCGGCCTGTCGGGGCGGGGCTCACGCGGCAGACCCAGGGCTCGTTCGGCGATGGTGTTCTTCTGGATCTCGTCGGTGCCGCCGCCGAGCCGGGCGCCCGGGAACCCGCAGATCAGCTCGGACCAGGCGTAGGTGCCCCATTCACCGGTGTCCGCGACCACGGCAGGACCGATGAGGGAGGTCGCCAGCTCACCGGCGTCCTGCAGCCAACGGGTGACCGCCAGCTTGGAGATGGACCCCTCGGGCCCGGGCACACCACCGGCCCGCAGCCGGGCGGCCGAGCGCTGCAGCAGCCACGAGCGCATACGGTTCTTGGCGTAGAGGTCGGCGAAGCCCTGTCGGATCACCGGCTCGTCGGTGCGCCCGAACTTCTGGGCGGTCAGGATCAGCCGGCCGATGATGTCCGGCCCGGCGCCTCCGCCCCCCTGGGCGGCGGAGGCGCGTTCGAAGCCGAGCGTCGTCATCATGGCGCCCCAGCCCCCGCCGACCTCGCCGATACGGGCGGAGTCGGGAACACGGACGCCGTCGAAGAAGACCTCGTTGAAGTTGGAGCCTCCGGTCATCTGACGCAGCGGACGAACCGTCACACCGGACGCGTCCATGGGGACGAGGAACGCGGTGAAGGCCTCGCGGCGCGGCGCATCCTTGCCGGTGCGGCAGATGGCGTAGCCGATGTCAGCGTGCTGGGCACCGGAGGTCCACACCTTCTGGCCGTCGATGACCCACTCGTCGCCGTCGCGGACAGCCCGGGTGGAGATGGCGCCGAGGTCGGAGCCGGCGCTGGGCTCGGAGAACATCTGGCAGCACATCAGGTCAGCGCGGCGCAGTCCGCGCAGGTACTGCCGCTTCTGCGCCTCGGTACCCAGGGCCAGGATGGTCGGCGCCTCGATCTCCAGGCTGATGGAGACGGCCTCGGAGAGCGTCGGGATGTCGTACCGCCGCTCCAGCTTGAGGAACGCCTGCTCGTAAGCGCGGGGCAGCCCGGCGCCGCCGTACTCCACCGGCCAGGCGATCGCACCGTACCCGGCGTCGAATTTCTTGCGCTGCCAGGCCCGCACCTGCTCGACGTGCGCGCGCTCCTCCTCCGGGGAGTAGTCACGGAACAGCGAAACGCGGTCCGATCCCACACCCCAGGCAAGTTCGCCGCGCTGCGGACGCGGCGCCACATTGGCCGCCAGCCACGCGCGAGCCTCATCCAGATACTCCTCCAGCGGAGGTGCCGTAACGTCTTCCATACCGAACGACTATTCACTTAACGCGGAGCACTGTCAAGGGAGGCCGTCGGCTCCGTCGCGCAAAAGCCGGTCTCATTTACGGCAATATCCGGGCATTCTCTTCACGGATCGCCACAAGCAGCCTCCCCGGGGAGCCCCAGAGGAGCCAGAAATGATCTTTCACATCAAAGGCAGCGCCCCGGTCGGCGGAAGCGGGGCGCCGGGCGCCGACTACCTCCACGCCCATAAGTGAAGCTATGTTCGGAGCAGCACCGGCACGGGACGGTGTACCGAAGCGGAACGGGATCGGCATGACGGTGAGCAGTGGCGGCACAACGGCCGACGCCCCTTCGGAACAGGCTGCGGGCGCTGCCTCCCCGCGCGCCCGGCGCCCCAAGGACCGCCGGGCCACGATCGAGCGGGTAGCCACCGAACTCTTCGCCGAACACGGCTACGCCACCACCGGGGTCGGCGACATCGCCCTCCAGGTGGGGATCACCCCCGGGGCTCTGTACCGGCACTTCAAGAACAAGGAGGCGCTGCTACAGAGCATCCTCTCGGGCTGCCTCGGCTCCTTCCTCGACGCTCTCGAACCGCTCCCCGAGGCCGAGCCGTACGAGCAGCTGGAGCACGCCGTCCGCAGCACGGTGCGCCTCGCCCACTCACACGCCGCCCAGGTCACCACCTACCTTCAGGCGGCACGTTCCCTTCCCGAGGCGGCCAGGGAGGAGCTCCACGCCGGCGAGCAGAAGCTCGCCGACGAGTGGAAGAAGCTCATCCGGACGGCCAATCCGACGCTCACCCCGGCCGACGCCGCCGCCCGACGCCGGGCGCTCAACGGCGTGCTCGGCCTGCTGGCCCGCCAGCCCGAGGCACTGGTGAAGCGGCGCCTCGAGTCGCTGTTCACACAGTCGACCCTCTCCATGCTGCTCGCCCCGGCACCTGTCGCCACGCGCACCACGACGAAGAAGGCGCGCCGCACCTGGTCGCCCCCGCGGTCGCGGCGACAGCAGATCCGTGACACCGGAGCCGCACTCATCCGGCAGCACGGTTACCACGGTGTGGGGATCGACCAGATCGGAAAGGCGGCCGGGCTGTCCGGGCCGACGGTCTACTCGACCTACGACAGCAAGTCCGACATCCTCGTCGACGCCTCCGACCACGCCATCGCCAAGGTGGAACTCGCCCTGGAGGACGCACTCGAAGCGGCCACCTCCGCCGACGAGGCCATCAGCCTGATCGCCCGCTCCTACACTGCCACCGTGTACGCCAACGCGGACATCGTCGCCATCGCGACCCGTGAGGACGGCTCCCTCCCGCAGGCCGACCGGCTGCGCAACCACCGGCGTCGCACGGACTTCCGCCAGGTCTGCGCGGCCGTGTTGATGCAGGTGCGGACCGACCTGGCCGAAGCGGAGGCGATGGCGCTGGTCGCCGCTGGGACGAGCGCCATCCAAGAGGTCTCCCTGCTGCACAGGAACCGCCCGTCGGAGGCCGCGGCCGTCGCGCTCGTCGAGCACTTCGTGCGCGCAGACTTGCCCACGGAGGCGTGAGGCCACTCTTCCGCTCCACCCTCCGATCCGGTGTCCCGATCCGGTCTTTACTTGGCGCGGTGGTCTCGCAGACAATCACCAGGGCAGGCACTGAAGCGCGGCCATGTCGCGGGCGCATGGTTCATCACTTGTGGACGTGCACCGGGAGAGGGCCGACGGGGATCGAATGGCGCACCAGCAAGCGAACCGGAACGGCGCCAAGCGGCGCCCCAGGGACCGTCGGGCCGTCATCGAGGCGGCAGCGGCCGGCCTCTTCGCCACGCGAGGCTTCTCGGGAGCGTCCATCAGTGACATCGCCTCGCAGGTGGGCGTCACGCCGGGCGCCATCTACCGCCACTTCCCGAGCAAGGATGCTCTGCTGCGTACGATCCTGCTCGACTGTCTCGACCAGGTCAGCCGCTGCGCCGAGGCGATACCCGCGCCGATGCCGCCCGCCGAAAGGCTGCGCGTCATGGTCCGGCGCACCATGGACCTTGCCCTCGGCAGACCGGCCTGGCTCACCACCTATCTGACCGAGCGTCACCGGCTCACCGCAGCCGACCGCGATCAACTGCGCGCCGCCGCACGCCGGATCGCCACCAGCTGGTCCACGGCGATCCTCGCCTGCAACCCGTGGCTGAGCCACTCCGAGACGCTCCAGCGCCAGCGTTCTGTGAACGGTGTGCTGATGATGCTGGCACGACGGAACCCCGGCTCGCACGGGCCCCGTACCGCCCGTCTTGTCGAGGACGCGGTCATGCGACTGCTCCTGGCCGCGCCGTACCGAGGTGGGCAACTGCCGGACCCGCGCCTCCCGTCCCCGCCCTGGCGGCCACCCCATTCGCGGCGCCGGCAGATCCGCGACGCCGCCTTGACGCTGTTCCGTGCGCAGGGCTACAGCGGCGTCGGCATCGACGAGATCGGCCGAGCGGCGGGAATCGCAGGACCGACCGTGTACGGCAGCTACGCGAGCAAGGCAGAGATCCTCGCGGACGCGTGCGACTTCGCCGTCTCCCGGCTGGAGGTTGCCGTCGACAAGGCCATGGAGGAAGCGGAGAGCGCGCCCCACGCACTGCGCCTCCTCGTGCAGGCGTACGCGCAAGTGGCCTTCGCGACACCGGACATCACCACCGACTATGCGCGCGACGCCCACGCGCTCCCGCCGACCGACCGGGCCCGCGTCGCCCGCCGCCTCTCCGACATCCGCCTCGTCTCCGCGGAGATCCTGTGTCAGGTGTGTCCCGGCCTTGAAGTCGCCGAAGCCCACTGCTTGTTCGCGGCGGCCGGTTCCGCCGCCCGGGAAGCCGCTCTCGGCAAGGACGGCACCCAGATGCCCCCCGCGGCCACACCTGAGCTGCTGCTCGAGTTCCTGCTCCCCCGCGCCGGTGCGTCGACATGTCGTCCGCCCGCGTCCTGATGGACCGCCTCTCCACCGTGCCGATCACCAGGTACCCGCCAGGCAGGTCGGGGTGCAGGCGTACCCGCCGAGGATTTGGATCTCCAACTCGGCGGCGCGCGGACGACGGAGCCTGCGGACGGTGACAGTCCGGCGCAGGGCGCTGGGTCGAGCCTGCGCGGCGCTCGTTTCCGACTCTGCCGGGCTCTTGAGGGGCAGCGTTGGTGAAACGGGCTCGCGCTCGTGGCCGCGCCGCTACTTTGTGCCAATGGACGACGGTTGGGCACAAGACGCAGCGGATGCACGGCAGTTGCCGTACGCCGCCGCCTTGTCGCCCGACAAGGCGTTGGCGGAGTCTTCGACCGATTCCCAGCCCTCCACTCGACCGACTGGTGAGGAACTACTTCACGCAGAACTTCCACATCACTATGGTCGGCGTCTTCGACTACGCGCCGTTCGCCGCGGCGCTCCACCCGATCGGGTTCGGTCAGATCATGTTCTCCGTCGACTACTCCTACAGCAACAACGGCGGCGCCTCGAGGAGTCGAGGCGCCGCCGCAGGTCAGTCGACGGGCGCGAGGCGGACCCAAGGGCGTAGGCGTTCCAGATCTCCCGCGAGGGCCAACAGCCGCTCCTCACTTCCGGAGGGGGCGACCAACTGGACGGCATACGGCGAGCGGTCCGCCCGCTCCGAGGAACCGAAGGGCACGGCCGCAGCCGGCCAGCCCGCGAGGTTCCAGGGCGGAGTGAAGGGGCTGAACCGGGTGTTGGCGAGCAGGTTGGACGTCCAGCCCCGGCGGTGCCGGTCCTTCGCCGAGGGCGCGGGGCGGGCGAGGGCCGGGGTGAGCAGCGCGTCGTGGCGCTCGAAGAACGGGAGCATGCGGTCGCGCAGTTGTGACCGGTGGTCAGTGTCGGGCAGCGGGCTACGTTGCACCAGGCGGCCGATGGCGGCGTGACGACGGGTGCGTGGTGCGAGCTGTCTGGGGTCGAGATGGGCAGCGTCGTTGGCCGTGCCGGCGGTCCAGCGTGCGGTCGCGGCGATACCCAGCCACCAGGGGTAGGGCGGGTCCGCGGCCTCGACATGGTGGCCTGCCTGGGTGAGCAACCGGGCGGCTTCGCGCGCGCCCCGGGCCCACCCACGGCTGACGGTGACACCAGGGATGGGGCTGCGTGTGGAGACGGCTATGCGCAGTGGCCCGCTCGCCGAAGGCTCGTGGGACGGCTCTTCCACACCAGCAAGCACCTGGTACATCAGCCAGGCGTCAGCGACGGTGGTAGCGATGGGGCCGTTCTCCGCCATGCCGTACCACCCGTTGGTGCCCAGCTCACACGGCACCGTCCCCGCGCCCGGCTTGAGACCCACCAGTCCGCAGCACGCGCAGGGGATCCGGATGGAACCCATCCCGTCAGCTCCGAGCGCGATCGGTGCCAGCCCTGCGGCGACCGCCGCAGCGCTGCCGCCGGAGGAGCCACCGGAACTGCGAGTCGGCTCCCAGGGGTTACGGGTGACACCGTGGGCGCCGTCTGTCGTACCGAAGACGCACAGTTCGGGAACATGGGTGAGTCCGATGACGATGGCCCCGGCGGCACGCAGGCGGCGGACGGTCTCGTGGTCGGCGGCTGCGAGTGCGGTCGGCGAGGCCGCACTGCCGTTACGAGTGGCCTGTCCAGCGACCGGGACGTTGTCCTTGATCGCAACGGGCACACCCGCGAGCGGCAGGTCTGTGCGGTCCTTAGCGTCGGCGAGTGCATCGGCGGCGGCCAGCGCCTCCTTGGCCAGTACGGCCCGGAAGGCGCCGAAGCGTTCGTCTATCCGCCCGATGCGTTCCAGGTGTTCCGCAACAACCTCACGAGGCGTCACCTCGTTGCGCCGCACGGCATCGGCGACCTCGACGGCGGTGCGGCCGGTCCATCCCGTCACACGTACTCCCCAGTAGTTTGCGGATGTGGCGGAGATCGTAGGCCGCAAGCCTGCGGGGCGGAAGAGCGGACCGTGGCCGGACCGGCCAACCCAGAAGACCTTCCTGGACGTAGAGCTTGGTCCGCTGGTAGGTGCCGGTGAACCCGTACTCGCCGCCAGCCACCTCGGCCTGGCCACCACCGAGGTACCTCTCGCCTCCTGGCCCGCCGTTCCGGATGGCTGGCCACGCCTGGTCCGTCCGACCCTTCACAAGGTGATCGGCTTGTGCTCTGCCCTCATGCTCGCCACCGTCGCCCTCGATCTCTCAAACCGCCTCGTCAGGCCTGACCGAAATGCATGAGCGCGGCCGCCCCACGCCACTCCGGCAGGGGCGGCCTTTGTCGTACGTCCACCGTGAATTGCCTACGCTCATCAACGACGAACGACGAGGACAAGACGGCGACGACCAGCAGCTCTGGGAACATCCGGAGGTCGCCGCTCACCTGGGTACCAGTGCCAGAACTGCCCCCACATCCGCAAGAGTCGAGGCGTTCTTCCAAAACCCGACGACACCAGGCTGGCGGACCGGCCACGTGAAAACCCGCAACCTTTCAGGACTGGAAGCCACGCCGGTCGGGGGTTTCGCAGCGGCCTGCACGGCAACGCCCGTCAGAAGATCGATCCGTCCGGCTGACCGGCGGCCGGCCACGCAGAACGACGGGGAGGTGCCGGGGGCGCGCCCATGGCCGCCATCGCGCCAGTGCGAGCCACGCAACGCGAATATTGCTGCACGCCGAGCCGGTTCCGCCTAAGCCCCGCATCTCGGAGAGAACGGATCCCCCGGGCCCGTGCCACCTCCTTCCGGAAGGAGGACGAAGCCGGTGCAGGACCAGGCAACATCCAGACTGCTGCTGTCGCCGTCTCCGGGGAACAGGATCAAACCCACGCCGCCCTCCCCGCTCGCCAAACAGTCAAGATCGACTAGAACGGACGATGGAGCCGAACAAAGTGCCGAGTCAGGACGCCCCGGTCAGACTTGGATGTACGACCGGCACTGGACCCAGCGTGAGAACGGTCGGGTGATCATGAACGAGTCGACAGACAGCAGCCGCCGCAGGAACGGCGCCGTGGAGGGCGGGACGCGCGCGGCGTCATTCGTGGTCGACGACGAGGGCATCGTGATCGCGTGGAGTCCGGCCGCCGAGGAGCTGCTGGGCTATCCCGCGCAGCAGGTCCTTGGCCGGGCGGCCACGCACCTGGTCACCGATGGTGCGCCGAGCCTTGACCCCCAGATGCACTCGGTTTGCCCGGCATCCGCGGTTGATCAGGCCCGCGGTCTCCGCATCCTCCGGATTCGGCGGATCCCAACCACAGGAATGCCCACACCCCAGTGGACCGTCGTCCGCGCCGGAGGCCCGGGCGACGTCCCTACATCGGGGGTGGCTGTGTCGCGCGAACGCTCCACCGGGGTAGCGCGCGGGCGGGATCACGTGCTTGCTGGGGGTGAGCTACGTGCGATGTGGGAGTCCAAGGAGTGGAGAGGTAATGCGGTCTCGGTTCAAGCTGCCCGAACTGGCCACTGCCGTCGTTGTCGTCATCGCCCTCCTGGTCGGTGGGTGTTCCGGCGGGCAGCCGCCGGAGCGGGAACCGGCGCAGGCGCAGACGGCGGCTGTTCCCCTGCAGTCGCCGATGGTTGCGCAGGGCGCGCCGCTGAAGGAGCCGGCGCAGATGGTGAGCCGCAACGGGGTCCTGCGGGGGGAACTCGTCGTTGAGAGGCGAAAGGTCGAGGTGGGCGGCCGCAAGCTGTGGGCCCTCACCTACAACGGCAGTTACATGCCTCCCACGCTGCGCATCCGGCCGGGGGACAAGGTGGACCTGTCCATGAAGAACTCGCTGAACGAGTTCACCAATCTGCATGTTCATGGACTTCATGTGTCGCCGAGCGGCAACTCCGACAACATCTTCGTCCATATCAATCCCGGCCAGACGTTTCACTACGCTTACCGGTTTCCGAACACCCTGCGGCCCGGCACCTACTGGTACCACTCACATGCACACTCGATCTCGGCATCGCAGGTCGCCGGGGGCATGTCGGGCGTCCTGATCGTCGACGGGCTGCAGGAGTATCTGCCGGCGAAGTTGCGCCACATCACCGAGCACGTCATCGGGCTCAAGGACTTCCAGGTCCAGGGTGATGCGGTCAGGACCCAGAACCTGCACATCGGCGCGTCCACCAATCGCACCGTCAACGGTCAGCTGAACCCGACCATCCGCATCCGGCCGGGTGAGACCCAGCTGTGGCGGCTGGCCAACATCAGCGCCAACATCTACTACAAGATCCGCCTGCAGGGTCAGCGGTTCCATGTGATCGCCCACGACGGCACCCCCGTCGACCAGATCTGGACGGCCGACTCGCTCCTACTCGCGGCAGGAGCGCGCTTCGACGTGCTTGTACAGGGCGGTCCGACCGGCCGTACCCAGCTGCAGACGCTCGCGTACAACACCGGGCCGGCCGGCAACAAGTTCCCGCAGGCGACCCTGGCAACCCTGGTCTCCGAAGGACCTTCCGCGCACCCGGCGGCCCTGCCCACCTCAGCCTTCGCGCCGGTCGCGGACCTGAGCCACTCGGCGATCGCCGCCCGGCGCACCCTCGTGTTCTCCGAGAACAAGGACGGCAGCAAGTTCTACATCAACGGCAAGCAGTTCGATCCGAACCGGGTGGACGTCCGGTCCAAGCTGAACACGGTCGAGGAGTGGACCGTGCGCAACGACAGCAACGAGGAACACTCGTTCCACGTGCACGTCAACAAATTCCAGTTGATGAGCATCAACGGTCGACCGCACCACGGCCACGGCTTGCAGGACACGGCGAGCGTGCCTGCCAAGGGGAAGCTCATCCTCCGGACCCGCTTCAAGAACTACACCGGCAAGACCGTGCTTCACTGCCACATCCTCAACCATGAGGACGCGGGCATGATGGCGGTGCTGGAGATCGTCAAGTAACGTGCCGACGCCCGTAGAGCCGGGGCCCAAGCGGTCAGCATCGGCGCCGACGTCGGAGCGGCGAGATCGCCGTGCCGACGGCCCTGTGTGTGCCGATAATTACGTCGGAGCAGGTCACCGCAGTCATGGCGTCGATCGCACGGCGCGCAGGATGGTCACTCGTGCTGCTCCGTCTCACCTACCTGACCGCTGCTCACCTCTTCGCCGCCCTGCGCCTGCTGCGCACGAGTGACCACTCCAAGGTCGCCGAAATCCTCGCCCTACGCCACCAACTCGCTGTTCTCGAGCGCCAACTCGGCTCGTCGAAAGTGAAGTTCAGCCCCTCAGACCGGGTCGTCCTCGCCGCGCTCCTGGCCCCGCTGCCCCGTGCGGTGCTGCGCCGCCTGCGGCTACTCGTCCGTCCCGACACCATCTTGCGATGGCATCGCGACCGCTGTTCCCTTGTTCGAGCCGGTTGCAGTAGTGCAGCCGAATCGCATCGGCAGCATGAAGTGTGTCGCGAGCTGCCCTGATGGTCTCCGGGTGGGCGAACACCTCCAGCTTGTTCAAGAGGCGCATCATGCCTTCCTGGTGGCTGCCCGCAGGGAACTTGGGCTCAAGCCCCCGCCGCCGTTCGGCTTCGCTGCGCCTCGTGAAGATCCGAGTCGGCTCGCGGCTCTGCGATCTCGCATTCCGTGGGCTCGGGCCAGCAATGGCCGCTCCGGATCAGGTGCGGGACGACCCGTACCTCTTGATGGTCGAGTAGCCGGTTGCCGGCTGTGGTCGCCGGGGCAGTTGCCCTTGCCGATAACCTCATCCGCCCTGGTGGAAGTAGCTGTGCCACGACGCGTGGGATGTCGGCCGCGTCGCCCGGCCCGGCGCTCTGGCAGGGCCGAAGATCACTGCGCCATGATGATCGGCTGTG
>NZ_JBWKIS010000052.1:0-22074 GCF_056432625.1 Streptomyces sp. NPDC045026 | reverse complement strand
ACACCCAGGGCGGAGTCCAGGGTGGCGGTAACGGCAATACCCAGGGCGGAGTCCAGGGTGGCGGTAACGGCAACACCCAGGGCGGAGTCCAGGGTGGCGGTAACGGCAATACCCAGGGCGGAGTCCAGGGTGGCGGTAACGGCAACACCCAGGGCGGAGTCCAGGGTTAGTCGCTAGAGGGAGTTCATCACCGAGTTCATCACCTCGCGGAGGAAACCTCTGCGAGGTGATGACACGCTCTCCAGGATCGATCACGAACGTCCGGTTCGAGAACGTCGCACAGCCCATGTGGCCACCGCAGTTGGCCGCAGTCGGCGCGAAGTGCGGCGTATGTTCGTGCAATGGCCAGCTGGGCATGGGGAGCGGGCTTCGCTGTTGGGGTCAGTTGCACCGAACGATTTCGCTCCGTGGCCGACGGCCTATTGGTACTTCACGTGGTGGCACGACGACGGCACTGTTGTTGACTGTGCACGCGGTCGCGGCCGGCCGGATCCTCCGCCCGTTGTCCCGCACCTCCACCTGACGTGACCAGTCGCCACCTCTGACGCCCACCTCAGTCCAGCTCATCTTCGATGGGCACGGTCAGCATCGCGTCCAAGTCGCTGTCGCTGAGCTCTGGGACGGCCCAACCGTTGCTCTGCACGTGCTCGATGAACCCGGGATCGAGTGCCGCCCGAGCACGACCTGCTCCGCATCATGGATGCCGTCCTCTACGTCGACCGCACCGGCATTCCCTGGCGTTACCTGCCCCACGACTTCGCGCCGTGGGAGACGGTCTACGGCTACTTCGCCGCCTGGCAGAAAGAAGGCGTCTTCGACCAACTCAACGGTCTCCTGCGGCGCCTGGTGCGCGAGAGTGAAGGCCATGCCGGTGAGTCGAGTGCCTGCGTGCTGGACGCGCAGAGTGTGAAGACCTCCGCGAACGTGCCCGCGGCCGGCCAGGGCATTGACGCCGACAAGGAAATCGCAGGCCGCAAACGCCATATCGGATGGACACCCTCGGCCTGCTCCTGGCTGTGTGGGTCACCGTGGCGAGCATTTTCGACAACGTCGGCGGCATGCACCTGATGTCGTCCATCGCCGCCACCAATCCCTGCGTGACCAAGGCGTGGGCCGACTCCGGCTACCGCACCAAAGCCATCGACCACGGCGCACGGCTCGGTGTCGACGTCGAAGTCGTCCAACGTGCCATCGGCGTCAAAGGTTTCAAAGTCGTCCCGCGGCGCTGGGTTGTTGAGCGGACCTTCGGCCGGCTGATGCACCGCCGCCGCCTCCTGAACCGGCTCACCTGGGCCGTCCCACCGCCACCCGCCCCACTCGTCATCGCCCAGTCCCTCCGGCTCCGCACCCCGCCAAGTACACGCCCGCACTTGTCACTACGCCACTCGTAGCCGACGAGATCGCAAGTCACAGCTGTAGTGCTGGTACGGAGAGGAGATCCGCCAGTCCGGAGTCGGCCGCTGCGGGACCGGCATGCAAAGAGCCTCGCAATCAGGGTGCAGTCTGCCAACACGCTGTACGGGTGACATCGCCCGTGTCGCCGTAGTTATGGAGTGACGTGTTGCGACAGTTTGGTCCGCAAGAAATCCTATCTCCTATCTACCGCAAGAAAGGGCCACTGTGAAACGAGTCGGCATCTACGCAACCCTGTCTCTTTCCGCTGCCATGGCACTGGCAGGCGCAACGGCGGGTCAGGCTTCCGCGGAAATCCGCAACGATCCTGCACTCCCCGCAGGAATTACCGCTGCCCACGGCAGTGGGTATTACGGTAATCCCTTCAGCAAGGGGGAGGGCGTTCAGATCAGTAACGCCCAGGGCGGCACCAGCATCGTCCAGAACCAGGGTGACACCAACGGCGGCACCGGTAACACGCAGGGCGGCGCCGGTAACACCACGGGCGGCACGCAGACCGGCACCGACAACACCCAGGGCGGCACGCAGGGTGGCACCGGTAACACCCAGGGCGGTACGCAGGGTGGCATCAACATCGTCCAGAACCAGGGTGACACCAACGGCGGCACCGGTAACACGCAGGGCGGCGCCGGTAACACCACGGGTGGCACGCAGGGCGGCACCGGTAACACGCAGGGCGGTACGCAGGGCGGCACCGGTAACACCCAGGGCGGTACGCAGGGCGGCACCAACAACACCCAGACCCAGGGCAACACCACGGGCAGCACGCAGAGCGGCACCAAGAGCGGCACCAAGAGCGGTACCAAGAGCGGCACCAAGAGCGGCACCGGCGACAACAAGGGCGGCACCGGCGACACCACGGGCGGCACGCAGGGCGGCACCGGTAACACCCAGGGCGGCACGCAGGGCGGCAACAACAACGTCCAGGGCGGTACGCAGGGCGGCACCAACAACACCCAGACCCAGGGCAACACCCAGGGCGGCACCGGCGACACCAAAAATGCCGGCACCGGTAACACCACGGGCGGCACGCAGACCGGCACCGACAACACCCAGGGCGGTACGCAGGGTGGCAACAACAACGTCCAGGGCGGTACGCAGGGCGGCACCAACAACACCCAGACCCAGGGCAACACCCAGGGCAACACCCAGGCCGGTACCCGCGCCACCCAGGGCGGCATCACGCAAGGCGCCGAGGACGTAACAAAAGGGCTCACTAGGAGCATGCCCAAATGGATTACTGCTCTGATCGAGTGGTGAGGCCGCTGTCGTGACCAACGAGGGATCGACTGGCGCACGAGGCTCCTGGCAGCACGGTGGATCTGCGTCGTGACACCGTCTACCAGGAGCTTCGTCGCTCCGTAGCCCTGTCCAACTCGTGGCCGAGCCAACCAGGTTGGAAGAGGCTCACTGGTACCGGCCAGGCCAAGGAGCAGTCGGCGGGCAGGGTGCGGCGCGCGAACCCACGACAGCAGCCGTCACGATCCCGTGGAGTGTCTTGCCTCCGGTACACAGGTCTGGCGAGGCACCCAAGGAGAACTTGGAAGCGCTCTGGCGCGTGACGATTCGCACGCCTAGGCGCAGCGGACGTACTAGGGCCCCTCAGTTGATCGCTGAGGGGCCCTAGCGCTGTCAGGAGTGATGAGACCTTCTGATCCGTAGGCGGTCATCCGGCCAGGCAGGGGCATGCCAGACACGCTCGGAAGGTGCGCAAAAACGACTTATTGACCTTTGTAGTTCTTTTCGTCACATAGAGTGCGCCTGCGCGCACCGTGGGGTATGGAGGCGCCGGCCTGCTGCTGACAGCGCACGGGTGCTGTCAGGGCTGACACCAAGGAACCGGGAGAGATCGGTGAACGAAAGACACACGCGACCGTCTTTGATCGCGGGGGCGGGGCGGCGGCGCGGGGGGCCCGGCAGTGGCCGGCGCTGGTACAGCGCGGGCACCGCGACAGCCCTTTGCGTGGTCCTGTCCGGTCTCGGGATGGCTCCGGCGGCGGCGGCCACGGCGTCCCATCGTGCAGTCGACATCGATCAGACCTTCACCTTCACGGGTGCCCCGCAAAGTCTCACCATCCCTGCGAACGCGGTGGCGACGATCACAGCTGACGGCGCCGGCGGCGGCAGTGCCGTCAGCGGAACCTGCCCCAATGGAGGGACTGGTGGTAACGGGGCACGGGTGGTCAGCACTCTTCCGGCCTCCGCGACCCCGACGGTCGTCACCGTCAATGTGGGTGGTGCCGGCGGCGCATCCTGCACTGGCGCAGGGGGAGGCGGTGGCTACAACGGCGGAGGTGCGGGCGGAAATGGAACCACCACCCCCGTGTCCACCGGCGCGGGCGGGGGCGGGGCGTCAAGCGTGGCGACGGGCGGAAACCTGCTCGTGGTCGCGGGTGGAGGGGGCGGCGGCGGGGGACGCAATCTGCCCACCCAGGGAGGTAATGGCGGAACCCCCGACGGCACCGCCGGAGGCACGGGCGGGAGTCTCGGCGGTTCGCCCGGGGGCGGCGGTGGCGGAGGCACCACCAGCGCGGGAGGTACGGCAGGCGCGGGAGCTGTCGCCGGGTCCTGCACGGGCCAGGCCGGCAACACAGGGGGCGGATTCTCCGGTGCGACGGTCGGCACGGGAGGTGCCGGCGGTAACTACTCCGGCTGTGGCGCCAGCTTCGTTGTCACTGGCGGCGGAGGCGGCGGAGGCGGCTACTTCGGTGGTGGCGGTGGTGGCGCTTCCGCCACCACCGCTGGTGCAACCGGCGGGGGCAGCGGTGGCGGGGGCAGCAGCTTCGCCACCCCCACGGGAACGGGCACCACGTACAGCGCCTCGCCGGTCGGCACACCCAGCGCCAACGGCCAGGTGATGATCAGCTACACGATCCAGGATCTGGCCTTCGTCACCACCAGCCCGCTGCCCGACGCCACCCAGAACGTCGCCTACTCCACCACCCTGCAGACCACCGGCGGCACCGGAGCCCCCAGCTTCGCGGTCACCAGCGGCACCACGCCTCCCGGGTTGAGCCTCAACACGACGAGCGGAGTGATCTCAGGTACTCCGACGACGGCCGGTACGTACACGTTCACCGTGACGGCCACCGATCCTGACGCCGACGTGCCCCCGGCCTCAAGGCAGTTCACGATCACCGTCCGTCCGCCCGCCGCCCTCACCTGCGCCAACGCGACGCCCACCATCGTCGGCACCAACCGTGCCAACGTCCTCATCGGTACGCCCGGCAACGACGTCATCTTCGGCCTCGGCGGCAACGACGTCATCGACGGCCGCGGCGGCAACGACATCCTGTGCGGCGGCGACGGCAACGACGCCATCAGCGGCGGCGACGGCAACGACCGCATCGAGGGCCAGGACGGCGCCGACGCCCTCAGGGGCGCCAACGGCAACGACACCCTCTTCGGCGGCAACGGCCCTGACTTCCTCGACGGCGGCCCCGGCACCAACACCAACAACGGCGGTGCCTCGCGCAACGTCTGCATCCGCCCCCTCAGCGGCCCCGGCTGCACTGTCTGAGATCAGCACTGTATGAACCGATTAGCCCGTTCAGGCCGCCTGAGCAGGCGGCACGGCATACAGCGCGCGTGGGGCCCGGCACACACAGTGCCGGGCCCCACCCGTGTTTCCGGCGTGCTAGGGCGTTGCCGAGCGGGGCTGGGTCGTCGGGATCCGTGAGGTGAAGAACATGGCGAGCAGCGAGGCGAGGGCGAGGACGGCCAGTGCGGCGCGGAGGCCGTCGAGCCGTGCTTCGTTGTTCGCGTCGAGCGCCGCCTGTGAGACCTCCGTGCTCGTACCCGCTTCGTCGAGCGCGGTCTTGAGCTGAGCGTCCGAGAGGAAGGGCGCGCCGCTCTGGAGCTCGACGGAGGTCTGGCTCTTGACGTCGGCCGGGACCGCCGGATTCTGCTCGATGCCGGTGACGAACGAGGTCGTGAGCGCGGCGATGAGGATCGACCCGGCGAGTGCTGTACCGAGCGAAGCGCCCAGGTTGGTGACGGCGTTCTGGACTCCGCCGACCTCCGCGCTCTGTGCCTCCGGCACCGCGGACACGGTGACCGACCCGAGCTGGGACGCCAGTGCGCCCATGCCGAGCCCGATCAGCAGGAGGGGGAGGGTGACGATCTCCGCACCGGCTCCCGCGTCGAGTGCGGCCATCAGGGCCACCGCGCCGGCGAGCAGCGCGAGGATTCCGAGCCGCACCACCCGGCGCGGTGAGACATCCGGGAGGAAGCGCGGGATGAGGATCGCGGCCGCCAGCAGCGTCAGTGAGAGCGGCAGGATGCGGGCACCGGTCTTGAGCGCGGACAGGCCCAGGGCGACCGACAGATACAGCGGGACGACGAAGAACACACCCATCTGCACGAGGTACTGGAAGAAGAACATCGTCAGGCCCCCGGTGAGCTGCTTGTTCTGCAGCAGGGCCGGGTCGATGAGCGGCTCCTTGCGCTGCTCCACCAGGCGGGCCTCCCAGCGGAGGAAGAGCCAGATCAGCAGCAGACCGGCCAGCGCCAGCCAGACGACCAGCGAAATACCGAGCCACGAGGGTGCTCCGGGTTTGGGCTGGAGCCAGCCCCATTCGTCCGAGCGGAGGACTCCGTAGACGAAGATCCCGAGGCCGAGGGCGGAGAGCACGCAGCCGAGGAGATCGATGCGGGAGCGTTCGCCGACCGGCGCGTCCGCGATGCGGCGGGCGAGCACGAGGATGCCGAGCACCACCACGACCTCACCGGCGAACACCCAGCGCCAGGAGAAGTACGTCGTCGCGACGCCTCCGACGAGCGGCCCCACCGCGATTGCCACGGCCCCTGCGGCCGCGACGAGTCCATACGCGGCGGGACGGCGTTCCGTGACGAAGTTGCCCGCCACGAGCGCCACGATCGCGGGCATGATGAGAGCGGCTCCGACCCCTTCGAGGAGCGCCCAGCCGAGCAGCAGTACGGGGAGGTTGGGTGCGAGCGCCGTGGTCAGGGAGCCGCAGCCGTAGATGAGGCAGCCGATCATGAACGCGCGTTTGCGGCCGATCAGCGCGCCGACCTTGCCGCCCGGGATCATGAACATCGCCATCACGAGGGTGTACGCCGTGATGGCGCCCTGGATCCCCGTCACGGTCGTGCCCACGTCCTCGGCGACGGTGGCGATCGAGACGTTCATGACCGAGCTGTCGAGAGCCATCAGGAACTGACCTGCTGCGAGTGTCAGCAGGACGAGTCGCGCCGTCGTCGAACTCTCAGCCGTGCCTGCCGCAGGTGCCATGGGCGCATCGTGGCAGCTGTCCCGGAGGCTGGTACTCCGACCCGCCACCGGCGTCACCCGTTGGCGGCGACGAGGTGGCGGCGAACGCGAGTGGGGCCCGGCACTGTGTGTGCCGGGCCCCACTCAGGTATCCGAGGTCTCTAGAACGTGCCCAGCTTGATGATCGACAGGAGTGCGATCAGCTGGATCGCGGAGGCGGCCAGCGCCTTCGGCCACGGCAGGTCGTGGGACTTGCTCACCATGAGCGTCAGCAGGAAGCCCGCCAGGGCCCAGGTCGCCCAGCCGATGATCTGCACGAACGGGGCGTCGCCGCCGAGGAACATCGCGAAGAGCAGGCGGGGGGCGTCCGTGATCGCCGCGATCAGCATCGCGAGGCCGACCGTGGGCTGCCACGCTCCGTCACCGCCGAGCTGGCGGGCCAGCGTGTGCGTGACCACGCCCAGGACGAAGAAGCTGATCGTGATCGCGACGGCAGTGGTGAGGGTGTACGGGATCGCCGACGAGAACGTGGCGTTGATCACGTCCTCGCGGGCCGAGTCGAAGCCGAAGATCGCGAGCAGCCCGTACAGGAACGTCACGATCAGGGCCGGGGCCCACATCGCGTAGTCCCGCATCTGGAGGTACGTCTGGCCGGGGCGCAGGACGACGCCGGACAGGAGCTGCTTCCAGTGCAGCCGCGGCCCGACGGGCGTGGCCGGGGCGGAACCCGCCCGGTACGTGTCGCCCTGGCTGTACGGGTCCTCGCCCACGGAGAACGCCTGGGTGTGCCCCGGGTTGTTCGCCGCGTACGGGTCGTAGCCCTGGCCGCCGCCCTGTCCCTGTGGGCCGTTCGGGTCGCCGAAGTATTCCGGCTCGCCGTGGCCTCCGGACTGGGGCCACTGCTGCTGACCGTACGGCTGCTGCGATTGCTGCCCGCCGTACTGGTGCTGCTGCGGTTGCCCGTTCGGGGGCACGGGAGGGTAGCCGTACGGGGCCTGCCCCTGGGGGGCACTCTGTCCGTACGGTCGCGATTGCGAGGCGCGGTTGTCCCGGCCGCGTCCGATCCTGAATCCAGCCACGTCATCGAACGTACCTGGTCCCGGGCAGTGAGGTGCCGGGCCCAGTGGATCGGGCCCGGCTTTGCGGCCGAGCTGTGACATCCCCTAAGGGACGTTTCAGGGTGCTCCTGGGGGCCGGGGCGGGTGGGGCGTCAGTCGGTGAAGTTGGCGCCGAGGACCGGGGTGCCCGACGCGGAGATGCCGAGCGTGGAGGTGTAGATGCCGGAGGACGCGGCGAGCGTGCCGTCGGCCTTCACCTTCACCGGGTAGACGGCGCCGTTGCTGCCGTTCTCGCCCGCGGCGCCGATGAGGATCTCGTCGCGGCCGTCGTGGTTGAGGTCGTCCAGGTGCACGTCGGAGCCGAACGCGTCGTTCTTCTCGTTGGTGTTGGGGACGAACGCGTTGTTCTGTTCCAGGAACAGGGCGCCCGTGCCGGTGATGCCCGAGCCGTCGGCGGAGCCGTACATGACGGTGGCCGCGCCCGCGTCGGCGCCGCCCGTCAGGTCCTCGTCGGGGGCGCCGACGACCAGGTCGAGGTGGCCGTCGCCGTTGACGTCGCCGAGGTCGAGTTCGGCTCCGAAGTGGTCGCCCTTCTCGCTGGAGCCGGGGACGCCCGAGGTGTTCTGGGTGAACTTCTCGGTGTCGCCCGCGGACGGGCCGCTCGCCGTGCCGTGCACGACGTACACCGATCCGCCCGTGCTCGCGCCCGCGATGCCGGAGTCCCAGGCGTTGCCGATGACGATGTCGTCGTAGCCGTCCTCGTCGGTGTCGCCGAGGTCGGTGATGATGCCGGCGGGCAGCTTCTGCGCGCCGGCGGTGGTCAGGCCGGTGCCGCTGCCGGGGATCCAGTAGTTGGCGTTGAGGTTGTCCGACGGGTCGTAGCCGTTGACGATCAGGTCGTCCTTGCCGTCGCCGTTCGCGTCGCCGGAGTGCAGGTTGTTGATGCCGTCGCCGGTCTGGACGCCGGTGCTCAGCGTCGTGCGGCTCGCGGCCTTCGCGCTACGGGTGAAGCCACCGGAGAAGACGTCGACCTTGGTGGAGCCGAACGCGCCGATGGCGAGGTCGTCCTTGCCGTCGCCGTCGAAGTCGCCCGCCTCGACGGGGCCGCCGAACTGGTCGTGGCTGGTGGGGCGCGGGTCGGCGACGGTGGTGCCGCCGGTCAGCCCGCTCGGTGAGCCCCACAGGATGGCGGCCGTGCCGCCGTCCTTGTCCGTGCCGACGTCCTCGCCGGGCGCGGCGACCAGGACGTCGTCGTAGCCGTCGCCGTCGAAGTCGCCGTACGCGGAGTCGGCGCCGAAGAAGTCGTCGCTCTCGGCGGTGCCGGGGACGCCGGCCGTGTTCTGGCTGATCGTGGCGTAGTGGTTGCCGGTGGCTCCGCCGTAGATGACGGCGAGCTGGCCCGCGTTCGCCCGGCCGTTCACGTAGGCGCCGGACGCGGAGGCGACGGCGTCCGCGTAGCCGTCGCCGTTGAAGTCGGCGTCACCCTGGGCGACGCCGGTCGGAACGGTGTCGGCAGAGGCCACCCCGGCCGAGGTGGCCAGCAGGCCCCCGGTCAGCGCGGCGGCGGCCGCGGTGGCGGTGGCGAGCCGTATCCGGGCGGGGGAAGGCTCGGGCGTGCGCTTGTGCTTGGTGTGCCTGGTCATGCGTTGCTCCTGCGTCAACCGGGGGATGTGGGGGCATCCGCAGTCAGTAAGGGTGCGTTTCGCGTTCCGCGGGTGTTTGCCAGGAGTTGTCCCGGGCGTGAACCTGCGGTTGGCGAACAGGAGACGGTTGGCGGGGCCGGAGGGTTGTACGGGGTGGGTGGTGGGTTCTGGGTGGTGGGTGGGACCAGCCACGCACGAGGGCGTCGCCCTCCTGAGGGAGAGCGACGCCCCGGGTGACGTGCTCAGGGCCCGGCCGGAGACGCCGGCCGGGCTGATACGTCGGGTGCGGCAGATCGGCCCGGTCGTCTAGCCGATCCCGGTACCGAACTCCGGCATGAACTCGACACCAGTGGTGGGTATTCCGACCGTCGTGGCGCTGAAGCTGATCGCTCCCGTTGTCGTCAGGGACGAGGAGCTCGCCTTCAGGGACCACATCGCGCCGGCGTAGTTGTTCTCGCCGGAGGCGCCGACGGCCAGGTCTGCTCGTCCGTCGGCGTTGGTGTCGCGCAGAGCGACGGCCGAGCCGAAGTGGTCGCCGCCCTCGGCGACGCCAGGGACCCCCGTGGTGTCCTGGTGGTAGGTGTACGACGTAGCCGTGGACAGACCCGCCGGGCCGCCGGGGAGCACCGTCACGGAGCCCGTGGACTCAGCCGTGCCGACGGTCTCCTGCGGTGCGCCGACGGCCAGGTCGGCGTACTTGTCCCCGGTGATGTCGCCCAGCGTCACCGACGCGCCGAACTGGTCGTCCGCTTCGGAGGCACCCGGGACTCCGGCCGTGTCCTGAGTGATGGTCACCGGCGGGCGCGAGGTGTCGGGGCCGTCTGCCGAGCCGTAGGTGAGCGTGACATTCCCACCGAGTGTGGTTCCGGCGAAGATCGACCGAGGCTCCCACTCGTGACCGGTGACGATGTCGGCGTACCCGTCGCCGTCGACGTCACCGACTGCGGCGGTGTCTCCGTGGGAGACGTCCCCCGCATAGGTGCGCCGGGTGGTGTCTCCCGGCGCCAGGTACACGGACTGCTTGAAGAAGTCCTCGGTCTCGTTGTTGTTGCCGCCGACCACCAAGTCATCGGTGCCGTCATGGTCGATGTCGCCCGCAGCCAGCGATCCGATGGCGGTTCTCTCGGACAGAGAAGTTGCCGCGAAGCCGTGGCGCCAGGCGAGGGTGCTGCTCTTCTCGGTGCCGCCGTCGTAGATGAAGACGCCGTAGTACGAGGACGAACCCACGGCGAGGTCGTCGCGGCCGTCACCGTTGAAGTCGCCGGAGGCGAGGGAACTCCCGTACCCGTTGGGGTAGTCCACCGGCGGGAGTTCGAGCGCGGTCCCGCCCGAGAGGCCGGTGCTGCTTCCCCACAGGACGGTGATGGCTCCGGTGTCCTCTCCCGTGCCCGAACCGGCGCTCGTGTCCTCTTCGGAGACGCCCACGGCGAGATCTCCGTAGCCGTCGCTGTTGAAGTCACCTGTTGCGACGGCGGATCCGAAGAGGTCACCGGCCTCGGATGCGCCGGGCACCCCGGTGGAACTCTGCGAAATGACGGTGGATTCGGCCGATGTCAGCCCGCTCGCCGAGCCGTAGCTGACGACCACCGAACCGGCCTGTTCGGCAGAGGCGGCGGTGGCGTACGGCGCTGTGGTGGCCAGGTCGCGATACCCGTCACCGTTGAAGTCGTCGCCGTATTTCGCCGTGGCCGCGGAGGCGGGAGCGGCTGATGGCAGGGTGAACGGGGTGAGGCCCGCCGCGGCGAGTGCGGCGAGGGCCGTGGTGGTGCGTAGGCGCATGGGAATCCTTGGGGAGGGGGCGGAGGGAGGGGGAGCCCTTCGGTGTCATCGGTCTCAAGCGGCCACGACGGCCGACCAGTTGGTGTCGCTGGAGGTGGGCAGGCCCACCGATCCGGCCATCACGCTGTACGAGCTGCCGAGGCTCACGCCGGTGGACGTGCCCTTGAAAGTCAGTTGGGCGTGCTGCCGCCGAGCGCGGCGCCGAACGTCCCGTCGTCCCAGGGGCGGCCCACGTCGTCGGGGTTGATGGCCAGGGACCCGGTGGCCGTCAGGCCGGTGCTCGCACCGCGGATGCGCCACACCGCTCCGGAGTGGACCGACTCGTGGGGTGCGGCCTCGCCGATCGCCGCGACCGCGAGGTCGGCCCGGCCGTCCTTGTTCGTGTCCGACAGCTGCAGCGCCGAGCCGAACCGGTCACCCTTTTCCACGCTGCCGGGGATCCCGGAGGTGTCCTGGCTGAAGGACTTCGCGCCGGAGGCGGTGGCGCCGGACGCGGAGCCTCGCAGGACGACGAAGTCACCGGCGTCGGACTTGGTCCCCATGTCCTCACCGGGGACGCCGATCACCAGGTCCCCGTAGCCGTCTCCGTTGGTGTCGCCGATGGCGAGCGCCCCGCCGAACATGTCGCCCGGCTCCGCCGTGCCGGGCACGCCGGACGTCGACTGGTGGAAGCTCGCTCCCTTGGTGGTGCTGAGGCCGGACGGCGCGCCGTAGGACACGCTGACCCGGCCGCCCATGGCTGTCGTCTCGTACGAGTCGCCGACCGCGATGTCGCGGTAGCCGTCCTTGTCGAGGTCGCCGATCGCTGCCGTATCGCTGTCCGGGAGCTGCCAGGACCGGACGAGTCCTGTGGCCGAGCCGGTGTAGAGCCAGGCCAGGGACTGGCCTTCGGCGTCCTGGCGGGTCTGGACGACCAGATCCGCCTTCTTGTCGCCGGTGACGTCGCCCGCGGTGAGATTACGGACGAAGGTGCCGGACTCGGCCTCGACGTGGACTGTCTCCGTGGCGCCCGCGCCGCCGGAGCGCGTGAAGGGGCCGTGCTGGATCTGGAGGTCGGCCGGGGGTGTGCTGACGGCGAGGTCGGCGCTGCCGTCGCCGTCGAAGTCACCGGCGGCGAGTTCGCTGCCGACCATGGCGCCGTCGAAGGCCTTGGGAACGGAGACGGTCGTACCGCTCGAGACGCCCGCCGAGCCGCCCCACAGGATGGTGACGGATCCCTGGTCGGCGTTTGGGCCGACGTCCTCGCCGGGGGCGCCCACGGCCAGGTCGGCGTAACCGTCCTTGTCGAGGTCGGCGACGGCCAGCTTGGCGCCGAAGGAGTCGCCGCCCTCGGAAGACCCGGGGACGCCGGTGCTGTTCTGGCTGATCACCTTGCGCTTGGCCGGGTCCAGGCCGGCGGACGTGCCGTACACGACGGCTACGTACCCCGCGTCGGTGGCCCCGTTGATGCCTTCGGGTACACCGATGGCGATGTCCCGGTATCCGTCCCCGTTGAAGTCGCCCGCGAGGCCGGACGGCGCGGCGGAGGCTGGGGTTGCGGTCAGGGGCAGGGCGAGCAGGCCCGTCGTGAGGGCCGTCGCCAGGAGGAGGGTGCGCTTGCGCATGGGGTTGGTCGCTCCAAGAGGGTGCGCGGTCGGGAATGGGCCCGCACCGAAGCGGTGCGGGCCCAACAAGCCGGGAACCGGCGCTAGTTCGCCGCGTTTCCGCCCAGCTCCGGGTAGCCGTCCGTCGAGACGCCCACCGACGTCGCCGACAGGGAGCGCGCGCCCGTCGTGGTGATCTTGGTGCCGTTGGACGGGAGGTACGTGAGCGCGCCGTTGGCGGTGTTCTCGCCGTACGCGCCGATCGTGAGGTCGGCCTTGCCGTCGCCGGTCACGTCGGTGAGCTTCACCTCGTTGCCGAACTGGTCGTCCTTCTCGTCCGAGCCGGGGACGCCGGCCGTGGACTGGGCGAAGAACTGGCCGCCGGTGGACGTGTCGATGCCGTTCGCCGAGCCGTAGAGGACCGTGACGGAGCCGGTGTTGACGACGCCGCCCAGGTTCTCGCCCGCCGCGCCGACGACGAGGTCCTGGTAGCCGTCGCCGTTGATGTCGCCGAGCGAGAGCTCGCCGCCGAAGTCGTCGCCGCGCTCGGAGCCGCCGGGCACGTTGCCCGTGTCCTGGCTGAGCTCCGTCGTCGCGGCGGGGCCGGTCGCGGAGCCGTACGTGATGTTGACCTTGCCGCCGGTGACGGACTCGGGGACGGTGGGGCTGCCGTCCGTGGAGGGGTCCCACTCCTGTCCGGTCACGATGTCGCCGTAGCCGTCACCGTTCACGTCGCCGATCCCGGTGATGACGCCGCGCTTCAGCTCCGTGGCGGACGAGCCGTCGAGGCCGGAGCCGGAACCGGGCACGAAGTAGTTCGTGTTCCAGCCGTAGTCCGTGTCGGTCTCGAAGCCGTCGACGACCAGGTCGGTGCTGCCGTCCTTGTTGACGTCGCCCGCGGTGAGGTTGAGCGGGCCCGTGCCGCTGCCGGACATGATCGGCGGCTTGACGGTGTAGCGGCCGCCGGACGCGCCGGCGCTGTTGATGCCGCCCTTGTAGACGTAGATCGTGCTCGCCGTGGAGCCGATCGCGAGGTCGTCCTTGCCGTCGCTGTCGAAGTCGCCGGCGGCGAGCGTGTTGCCCCACTTGTCGTGGGAGGAGACGGCCGGGTCCTTGATCGTCGTGCCGCCGGTGAGGCCCGACGCCGAGCCCCACATGATCATGACGGTGCCGCCGTCGGTGTCGCCGTCCACGTCCTCCCAGGGGGCGGAGACGGCCAGGTCGTCGAACCCGTCCGAATTGAAGTCGCCGTACGCGCTGACCCAGCCGAAGCCGTCGTTCGTCTCGGCGGTGCCGGGGACGCCGGTCGTGTTCTGGCTGACGGTCTTGCGGGCGGCGGCGTTGATGCCGTTGGCGGAGCCGTACAGGGCGACGATCTGGCCGGCGCCCTTCTTGCCGCCGACGGTCGACCAGCCGGCGGAGAACGCGACGTCCCCGATGTGGTCGCCGTTGAAGTCGGCCTCGTGGTGGTGCACGGAGTCGGCGGCCAGGGCCGTGCCCGTGGAGAGGGAGAGCAGCCCGCCCGTCAGCGCGACAGCGGCGGCCGAGGCGAGGGCGATGCGTATGTGCTTGTGCATGCGGGTTCTCCTGCTGCATGCGGGGATGCCTGGCGGGCATCCGCAGTCAATGGGGTGCGTTCCGCGGGCGTTTGCCGGGAGTTGTCCCAGGTGTTGCCCTGCGGTTGGCGAACAGGAGACTTCTTGTGGGGCCTGAGGGTTGTATGGCGTGGCAGTTATTTTCTGGTGCTTCAGTGCAGGGTCGTGCCGAAGGCCACGGAGGCGTCCGTCAGGCTGCCGAACTCCGAGCCGTGGAAGGACGTGGCGTACGACGTGGTGACGTACGGGACGGCGCCGCGCAGGACCCAGACGGCGCCCGCGTCGGGCCAGGGCCCGATGTCCTCGCCGTTCGCCCCGATCGCCAGGTCGGCCCGGCTGTTCTTGTTGATGTCCTTGAAGCGCAGCGACGAGCCGAAGTGGTCGCCGGTCTCCGGGACGCCGGCCACCCCGGCCGTGTCCTGGTGGTAGGCGCGGCCCGCGCCGAGGCCGCCGGTGCCGCCCTTGAGGACGGTGACGCTGCCTGTTCCCGTGACCGTGCCGACCGTCTCGCCGGGCGCGCCCACCGCCACGTCCGCGTACCCGTCGTGGTCGAGGTCTCCTGCGCTCACGGCGGCGCCGAAGCGGTCCTCCGGCTCGTCGGCGCCGGGCACGCCCGCGGAGTCCTGCGTGTACGTCTTCGTGGCCCCGAAGGAGCCCTGCGCGCCGTAGCGCACGGTGACCGAGCCCGCGGCGGCGTTGCCGGTGACGAGGTCGGTGTAGCCGTCGCCGTTCACGTCACCGGCGGCGGCCGCTTCCCGGGTCGCGCGCGGGTCGTCGCCCTCGGCGAGGACACCGGAGTAGTAGCCGATGTCGCCGACGCCGCCCTTCATGTACACGGTGTAGGGCTTGCCGTCGGCGCGCTCGCCGTAGAGGACGTACGTGTAGCCGTCCTTGGAGAGGAACGTGGCCGCCTCCATGCCCTCCAGGCGGACGCCCTCGGGCAGGAAGTCGACCTCCGGCGCGATGGCGCGGGTCGGGTCCGCGCTCTCGGCGTAGTACCACCAGCCGTCGGAGCTGATCACGGCGAGGTTGGCGGCGCCGTCGCCGTCGATGTCGACGAAGGAGGCGGCCTCTCCGAAGCGTTCGGTGTCGGTGGTGGGGGAGTTGAGGACCTTGGCGCCCTGGGTGAAGGGCTTGGGGCCGCCCCAGAGGATGGTGACGGATCCGGTGGTGTTGCCCGTGACCCGCTCGCCGGGCGCGCCGACGATCAGGTCGGCGTAGCCGTCGTAGTTGACGTCGCCCGAGGTGACGTTCTCGCCGAACTCGTCCTCCGTCTCGGTGACTCCGGGCACCCCGGCCGTGTTCTGGGTGACGGTCACGGCGCGGGACGGGCTCACGCCGCTCGCGGAGCCGAACGTGACGGTGACCGTGTTCGCGCCCGGGGTGCCGATGGCCAGGTCGCGGTAGCCGTCACCGTTGAAGTCGTCCTTGAGCGTGGTGGCCGCGGAGGCGGATCCGGCCAGCGGCAGGGTGAGTCCGGCCGCCGCGACGACGGCGGCACCTGCGGCGATGACGAGCTTGCGCATACGCACGAGAAGCACTCCCGGAAATGAGAGGGGAAGGGGTTCCGGGGGTCTGACTCGTGGGGTGAGGGGATGGTTGTGTCCGGGTGGCCGTCCGGTTAACGGCGGCCGACCGTCACCGGATCGTCATCGGATCCGTCATCGGATCCGTACGCCTCAGGACGTGAACTCGGCAGTGGAGAACGTCACTTGGGGCTTCGCGGCGATCAGCTTGCCGCCCTTGACTCCCGTATGGACCGCCACCGTGTCCGCGCTCTCCCTGCGATACGTGCGCACCGCGAGGTCCGCGCGGCCGTCGCCGTCGAAGTCGGCGGTCCGCAGGACCTGGGTGGTGCCGGTGGCGCTGGGGGGCACGGTCACCGCGGCACCGCCACCCGTCTTCAGAAGGGTCACCGCGCCGCCGGACACCACGAGTTCGGCCACGCCGTCCCCGTCGAAGTCACCCGCGGTGATGGCCGTGCCGGTCGCCTTGAGGGCGCGGGCGCCCGGCCGGGAGAGGGTGACCCCGGAGGCCGTGAGCAGCGCGGTGTCCGCGCCGGCGCCCCGGGTGAACCGGCCGACCGCGAGGCCGAGGCCCGAGGGCAGCGCGGCGCCGGAGCGGGCCGGTCCCTGCGGGCTGCCGAGGACGATCCGGGACGGTGAGGAGCCGGCGGAGGTGCGGCGCACGAGCAGGTCGTCGTACCCGTCGCGGTCGACGTCGAAGGCGGGGCCCACGGGTACGTTCCCGGGCGCGGTCAGCGGCTTGCCGGCGGCGCGCGGGGCGCCCTTGCGCGTGAAGGGGCCGCGCAGGAAGCTCAGCCGTCCGCCGCTCGCGTGGACGGTGAGGTCGACCGAGCCGTCCCCGTCGAAGTCGCCGCACACCGGCTGGTCCGGCCAGTCGTTGCCGAACCGCGCCTGGGCGGGGACGACGAGCTTCACGCCCCGGTGGGTGAGCCCGCCCGGTCCGCCGAACAGGATCTGCAGCGGCACCGGCGGCCGCCCCTGTCCGTCGAACGGCGGATCGGTCGACACGACCAGATCGGTGAAGCCGTCCTTGTCCAGGTCGCAGCTCGCCTCGGAGTCGAAGGCGGCGGGCGTCTCGCCCCCGGTCGGCGCGGCGTACTTCGCGGGACGCAGCAACTGCCGGGCCCCGGGCACGAGTCCGTGCCCCTTCTTCCCGTACACGACCCCGATCCCGGCGTCGTCGCCGAGCCCGTCGTGCACGAGGTCGTCCAGTACGAGGTCGGGGGCGCCGTCCCCGTTGAAGTCGTCCGGCACCTTGCTGCCGCGGCCGTGCGGGACGGGGAGCGCGGCGCCGGACCTGCCGGACATGGCCACGGGGCGGTGTTTGGTGGCGGCGGGCCCGTCGTCACCGCCGCAGCCGGTGACGGCGGCGATCATGAGCAGCGTGCACCCCGCCGCGGCTCTGCGTATCGCGGCGCTGCGGCCGCCCCGTGTGCCCACCATCGCCTCTGACCCCGCCTGCCTCATGCGCCACTTGACCCGTTCATGATGCCGCCGGGGTGAGGGCGGGGGGTAGGGCCGGGGCCTGCCGGTTTGGTCACGGAGCGCGGCCCCTGTCCCGAAACCGCCTGTCCGAGAACGCCGAGAACGTCCCTCCTGTGTCCGTGGAACGCCCCTCCGCGAACGCCGAAGGGGCCGACCGGGTCACCCCGGTCAGCCCCTTCGCGTACCTCGGTACGGAACGACCGAACCGCTACTTCACCGGCTCCGGCTCCGGCGCGTCCTCGGTCTCCGCGTCGCCCGCCGGAGGCGGGTTGTCGGAAGGTGTCTTGACCGAGTCGAGGAGCAGCTGGGCCACGTCCACGACCGTGACGGACTCCTTGGCCTGGCCGTCGTTCTTCTTGCCGTTGACCGAGTCGGTCAGCATGACGAGGCAGAACGGGCAGGCGGTGGAGACGATGTCGGGGTTCAGCGACAGTGCCTCGTCAACACGTTCGTTGTTGATGCGCTTGCCGATCCGCTCCTCCATCCACATCCGTGCGCCGCCGGCGCCGCAGCAGAAGCCGCGCTCCTTGTGGCGGTGCATCTCCTGCTGGCGCAGGCCCGGGACGGCGTCCATGATCTGCCGCGGGGGCGTGTAGACCTTGTTGTGACGGCCCAGGTAGCACGGGTCGTGGTAGGTGATCAGACCCTCGACCGGCGTGACGGGGACGAGCTTGCCCTCGTCGATGAGGTGCTGGAGCAGCTGGGTGTGGTGGATTACTTCGTAATCGCCGCCGAGCTGCGGGTACTCGTTGCCGATGGTGTTGAGGCAGTGCGGGCAGGTCGCGACGATCTTCTTCGCGGACTTCGGCTTCGCCGACTCGGCAACGACCTTGCCGTCGTCGTCGAGCTCCTCGCCGAACGCCATGTTCAGCGCCATGACGTTCTCCTGGCCGAGCTGCTGGAACAGCGGCTCGTTGCCCAGGCGGCGGGCGGAGTCACCGGTGCACTTCTCGTCGCCGCCCATGATCGCGAACTTGACGCCCGCCATGTGCAGCAGCTCCGCGAAGGCCTTGGTGGTCTTCTTCGCCCGGTCCTCCAGCGAGCCGGCGCAGCCGACCCAGTAGAGGTACTCGACCTCGGTGAGGTCCTCGATGTCCTTGCCGACGACCGGGACCTCGAAGTCGAGCTCCTTGAGCCACTCCAGGCGCTGCTTCTTCGCCAGGCCCCAGGGGTTGCCCTTCTTCTCCAGGTTCTTGAGCATCGTGCCCGCCTCGGACGGGAACGCGGACTCGATCATCACCTGGTAGCGGCGCATGTCGACGATGTGGTCGATGTGCTCGATGTCGACCGGGCACTGCTCGACGCAGGCGCCGCAGGTGGTGCAGGACCACAGGACGTCCGGGTCGATGACGCCGTTCTCTTCGAGGGTGCCGATCAGCGGGCGCTCGGCCTCGGCCAGGGCCGCGGCGGGAACGTCCTTGAGCTGCTCCTCGGTCGCCTTCTCCTCGCCCTCCATCGACTTGCCGCCACCGGCGAGCAGGTAGGGGGCCTTGGCGTGCGCGTGGTCGCGCAGCGACATGATCAGGAGCTTCGGCGAGAGCGGCTTGCCGGTGTTCCAGGCGGGGCACTGCGACTGGCAGCGGCCGCACTCGGTGCAGGTGGAGAAGTCCAGCAGACCCTTCCACGAGAACTGCTCGACCTGGCTGACACCGAAGACGTCGTCCTCGCCCGGGTCCTCGAAGTCGATCTCCTTGCCGGCGCTGGTCATCGGCTGGAGCGCACCGAGGGCCGTACCGCCGTCCGCCTCGCGCTTGAACCAGATGTTCGGGAACGCGAGGAAGCGGTGCCAGGCGACACCCATGTCGGTCTTCAGGGCGACCGTGATCATCCAGATGAAGGAGGTCGCGATCTTCAGCCCGGCGAAGAAGTACGTGAGGTTCTGCAGCGTGGACACGTCCATGCCGCGGAACCAGGAGACGACCGGGTACGAGACGAAGAACGAGGCCTCGTAGGCGTCCACATGGTGCTGGGCGCCCTCCAGGGCGTGCAGCGTGAAGATGCAGATGCCGACGATGAGGATGACGGCCTCGACGAAGTACGCCTGGCCGGTGTTGGACCCGGCGAAGCGGGACTTGCGGCCCGGCCGGTCCGGCCTGTTCAGCTGCCGGATGGCGATCAGGGTCAGGATCCCGATGGTCGTCATCGTGCCGAGGAACTCGACGAAGACGTTGTACGGGGCCCATTCACCGATGATCGGGAGCAGCCAGTCGGCCTGGAAGAGCTGGCCGATGGCGTTCACGATCGTCAGCAGCAGCGAGAAGAAGCCCACCGCCACGAACCAGTGCGCCACGCCGACGATGCCCCAGCGGTTCATCCGGGTGTGGCCGAGGAACTCCTTTGCCACCGTCACGGTGCGCTGTACGGGTTCGTCGGTGCGGGTGCCGGCGGGGACGTTCTGGCCGAGCCGCATGAAGCGGTAGATCTGCGCGATGGCTCGGACGAACAGTGCGACGCCGACCACGATCAGGACCAGCGACACGATGATCGCGGCGAGTTGCATTCGGGGGCTCCTCGGGCCTGCGAGGGTGGATATTCAGCGATTACTAAGCGGTAACTTATTTCAGTCCATGCTGAGACTACCCACTTGTGTGGCCGCACTGTAGCCAGCCGGGCGGTGATCTGCGTCGCGAAGGCCACCCTCAGGCGTCAGCGGTCGACAGCGAAAGCGGATCGTGTTATTCACCCCATATTGCGACATAAGCGACTAGCTTATGAAGGTCTCCGGCCGGGCGTGCCCCTCCGGTCTCACCCCGATACCGCAAACCGAGCTGACGGGACGTCCGCCGTGTCCTACGGGATCGCCGCCGCCGCGACCGCCCTCCTGGCGGCCTCCGCCCTCACCGCCCTGCTGCGTCTCGTCGCCCTGCGCACCGGATTCACTGCCCGGCCGACCGGCCGCGCGGGACGACGGACGCCGCGCCTGGGCGGCGTCGCCGTCGCCGCGGTGACGGCCGCGGTCACCACCGTAGGAGCCGCGACCGGACTCGTTCCGCTCGGCTCCGGCGTGCTCACGCTGCTGATCGCGGCCGGGGCCGTCGCCGCGCTGGGGTTCCTCGACGACGTGCGGCCGGTGGGGGCGCGGGCCCGCGTCGTCGTCGAGGCGGGGGCGGCGACCTTCATCGTGCACACCGCCGAACTCGGCTTCTTCGTCGGCGCGTTGGCCGTGTTGTGGATCGTCTTCGTCACCAACGCCTGCCGGCTCTTCGACACCTCGGACGGGGTGCTCGGCACCGTCGCCGTCGTGAGCGCGCTCGGCCTGAGCGCCTGTGCCGCCACCGAGGGGCTCGGCGCGCTCGCCGCCGCCCTCGGGGTGCTCGGCGCGGCGCTCGCCGGGTTCCTCATGCACAACTGGTACCCCGCGCGGATGCGCCTCGGAAGCTGCGGTTCCCTGTTCACGGGCTTCCTCCTGGCGTCCGCCGCGGTCCTGGTGAACGCGGGGCACGAGGCGTTGTCCGGCGCGGGGTCGCTGTTCGCCGTGACGGTCGTGGTGACGGCGGACGCGGTCCTGGTGGCGGTGTCGCGGCGGCGCGCGGGGCGGCCTCTCTTCCAGGGCGGCGCGGACCACATCGCGCACCGGCTGCGCCGGCTCGGCCTCACCCCGCAGGGCGTCGCGGTGGTGCTCGGCGTCGCGTCCCTCGCCGGTGCGGTGACCGCGCTCCTGCTGCACGACGGGACGCTGGGCCCGCTGGGCGCCCTGTGGCCGGTCTGCGGGGCGGCCGTGGCGGTCTCCGGGCTGCTGCGGGTGCCCGTCTACGAGGTGCGGCGGCGGACTAACCGGCCCGTACAGACCGCTGTGGTGGACGTCGCGGGTTCGTGACGAAGGTCCCGGCGTAGCGGCTGACCTGCGCGGATTCTCTGTCTGCAGATAAGGGCGACATAAAAGTTGAGTCGACAGGACTCAGCTCTGTTGACCGAACGGCGGTCGTCATGCATCCTTGAGCCAGATCCACTCAAGTAGTCATGCTGGAGGAATTGAAATGGCACGTGCGGTCGGCATCGACCTGGGCACGACTAACTCCGTCGTCAGCGTTCTCGAAGGCGGCGAGCCCACCGTCATCACCAACGCCGAGGGCGCCAGGACCACGCCGTCCGTCGTCGCCTTCGCCAAGAACGGTGAGGTGCTCGTCGGAGAGGTCGCTAAGCGCCAGGCTGTCACCAACGTCGACAGGACGATCCGTTCGGTCAAGCGCCACATGGGCACTGACTGGAAGATCGAGATCGACGGCAAGAGCTTCAACCCGCAGCAGATGAGCGCCTTCATCCTGCAGAAGCTGAAGCGCGACGCCGAGGCGTACCTGGGCGAGAAGGTCGCGGACGCGGTCATCACCGTCCCGGCGTACTTCAACGACTCCGAGCGCCAGGCGACGAAGGAGGCCGGCGAGATCGCCGGTCTGAACGTCCTGCGCATTGTCAACGAGCCGACGGCCGCCGCCCTGGCCTACGGTCTCGACAAGGACGACCAGACCATTCTCGTCTTCGACCTCGGTGGCGGCACCTTCGACGTGTCGCTCCTCGAGATCGGCGACGGCGTCGTCGAGGTGAAGGCCACGAACGGCGACAACCACCTCGGTGGTGACGACTGGGACCAGCGTGTCGTCGACTACCTGGTCAAGCAGTTCAACAACGGCCACGGCGTGGACCTGTCCAAGGACAAGATGGCGCTCCAGCGCCTGCGCGAGGCCGCCGAGAAGGCGAAGATCGAGCTCTCGTCCTCGACCGAGACCACGATCAACCTGCCCTACATCACGGCGTCCGCCGA
>NZ_JBWKIS010000051.1:0-24252 GCF_056432625.1 Streptomyces sp. NPDC045026 | reverse complement strand
ACTCCCGCAGAAGTCCACGCCGAGTACGAGGTGTTGCAGGCAGCGGCATAAGGAGAACCCTCAACACCGGTGTCCGAGAAGCGCAGGGCCCCTCAAAGGACCTTGACGTACCAGTGATCCGCCTTGCCATGCCCTTTGTAGGGTCCGGTTTCCTCGTAGCCGTGCCTGGTGTACAAAGCCCGTGCCTCAGTGAGTTGGGTGTTGGTCTCGCACACGATCCGGGCAGCGCCCAGCCTCCTCGCTGATTGTTCGACGGCTAGGAGGAGGCCACGGCCCAACCCCGCTCCCCGCCCAGCGGGGCGCACGAACATCCGCTTGAGCTCCGCAGTCTCAGGAGCACCTCTGAGCAGCCGCAACCCTGCGCAGCCCAGGAACTCACCCTCATCCCCGCGCGCAACGAGAAACTCGCCGTCGGGCGGACTGAGCACATGGTGAGGATCTTCAACAAGCACCGCTTGCAGCTCTGCCTCTGTACCTGGGCGCCCCAGCACCCGCCGCCCCATCTCGGTGAAGTACTCCCGCATCACCTCATCGACACCCACGCCAATGACAGGCTCCGCCTTGATAGTCCACGTTGGCATGCAGGCCATGGTCCCCGAGCAACCTGTGGCCGTCCACCGTCCTCCCGACAGGTTTCCAACCAACCACCACGCCACAGAGATCGTTTACGGGACAAGCCTTAGGCGAGACCGCAGAAGCCACTTCTAAAACATGGCCTAGCTGCGTAGAGAACAGTCATGATCACCCACGGCTGCAGGCTTCCTGTGTCCAGGACCCGACTCACCCTTCTCTCACCATCTATGACGGTGTGACAGGTCAACTACAGCGAGACCCGCTCAAGCTCCAAGACTCGCCATCGGGGCCCTTCGCACAGCTGGAGTGAAGACATCACGGCAGGCCTGCGCCGCAACGCCTGCAACCCCCGCCTCCCCCTCGCACTCCTCGGCCTCGAATGAGCGCCACCCGGACATCATGCGACTACGTCGAAGCCCTGGCTCCCGGAACAGCGATGACAGGGACCACGGCTGCGGTGTCAGTCTGCTGAAGTATCCTTCCCGCCACCGCACACCGACTGGGAGGACCAAGAGAATTGACTGGCCTGTCTGCTTTCCCGCTGCCCTTTCATGCTTCCCGCTCCATATCGTTCGCGACACCCCGAACGCTGCGGGAACTTCAGATGATGCAGTGCAGCTCACTCATTCGGGCAAAGCCGGGGTGGTTCGACAAGATGAACGATGCCGACATCGTCGCCAGGTGGACGCAAGAGGCGGTCGCTCAGGGCCTCACCGAAGCACAGGTTCGTTACGTGCTTGCCGAACTCCTGCATTACGCCGCACTGCGGGACGGACGAACCGGCGTCGAGGTGTCCGCCGTCGATGGGGTGTGGCAGTCGGACACACTGGTCGACGACAAGCTCAGATCCCGGCTGCGCGAAGCGGTTCGGGTTCTGGAGCGGGTCCCCGAAGCAGAACAGGACTGGCATCCCGGATCCGACGGCCAGGTACGGGATCTGGTTCATCCCTCACTGTTCTGCCTGGTGAGAGAGGTGAGCGGTGCGCCCGAGAGGGCTTGGCAGAACCCGACAGACCGCTACTCGAGGTACGAATTCTCGGAGAAATTCCAGTGGCTGCCCACGGACGTCGACGTCAGTGACAACGGCGAGGTCGCCTTTTGTTCGTACGTCAACAACGTCCACCCCGAGACTCATCGCGAACTAGCCTCCGTCCTACCAGACTTGTTCGCGCGCCTGCGCCCGCTGCTGGAGAACGTGCTCACCGATTTGCGCCATCCGCGGCCCCTGCGGATCGAGGCCGATCCTTACGGGTGGTACGACTCAGAGCCGGAGTATCCGCCCAAATCCTCCTACAATGATGATGGGGCCTACGCAGAAGCCCTCCGTACATGGGAAGAGGCCCAGGACGACTGGTGGGAAAACCGCCGCCCGGCCATCCCGGACGCCCCGGCCTTCACCCCGCCCGAGTTGCCCGATGAATCCGCCCGAGTCGACCTGCGCGGCCGCCGTCTCCAGGTCATCGTCAAGCTCGCCACCATTCATCTCACCCCGGACAAGCCCGAATACTCCGGCGGTTCCTGGCATGTCGAGGGGATGATGAACGAGCGGATCGTCTCGACCGGCATCTACTACTGGGACAGCGAAAACATCACCGAAAGCCAGCTGAGTTTCCGGGCGGCACTCGACGACCCAAACTACGAACAGAACGACGACAACGGCCTGCGTGAGGTCTACGGCCTGGAGAACGAAGACGCACTGAACCAGATGCTGGGATCGACGTCGACCCCAGCGGGCCGCTGCCTGGCGTTCCCGAACGTCCTGCAACACCGCGTCGGCTCATTCCGCCTCACGGACCCCACCCGCCCGGGATATCGCAAAATTCTCGCGTTCTTCCTGGTCGACCCGTCGGAAAAGATCGTCTCGACATCCGATGTGCCACCGCAGCAACCATGGTCTGACACCTCGACCATGACGCTTGAACAGGCCAAGAATTACCGCGAACAACTCATGCAGGAACGCAAGTTCTTCGTCGACGAACACAACGAGCAGCTCTACGAACGAGAATTCTCCCTCTGCGAGCACTGAACCTCTTCTACCCTGAATACATGTAGGTCAGGAGGGTGTGGACGATGGTGCCGATGCGGCGGGTGGGGCATCTGGCCCGTCGGGGCAGTCGCCAGGATTTCAGCTGCGCGAAGGCACGTTCTCCAGGAGCCCGCAGCTGTGCGTGATCACGGTTGAAGTCCTGGTAGTGCTTGGGCTGTTCGCGGTGATGCTGGTAGGAGGTGCGAACGGTGGCGCCAACTCCCTGATAGGCCCGGTCCGCGAGCACGAGGGTCTGACGGGTCAGGCACGCCTGGACGATGCCGTGGGCTCGTGCTGCGGTCAGGGCGTCGGTGCGCCCCGGTGTCGCACGCAAGAATCAGGGTGGGGTTCCGTCCGGCCGTGCGATGACCTGGACGTTCATGCCGTGCTTCTTGTGTTTCTGAGAGTAGTAGTACGGCTCGTCCGCCCTGACACAGTCCAGTACGGCCTTTTGGCGCTCTGCTGGACGGCAGCCACAGTTCTGTCAGCAGAGCGCCGGTCAACCGTCGTGGGCCAGCAGTGTGGATCCTTTGAAGGGATCGTCGGTTCGATCTCGCGGGATGCCGGCTGGGCGGTGGGTTATGAGGCGTCGGCGTAGGCGAGGTGGGTTTCACAGATGGTGCAGCGAAAGAGCATGGCAGTGGCCCCCTCACCGAGGTGGGTCAGGAACTGCTCCAGTTGGGCCGCGTCGTGCCAGCCGTCCATACGCAGGTCTTGCCTGAGCTGGTCGAGGGCCTCGGGGTGGGCCGATAGTTCGCTGTATCCAACCTCGCTGATGAAGGCGGCCGCGTCGTGGCAGTGAACGAGCCAGCGCGGATCCTGCCAGGCGTGGAAGCCGGGAGTGCGGCGGGTCACCTCGTGCAGGGTCTCCTCGCTAACGCCGTCGAGTCCGTAGGAGTCCGTGAACTCGCCGTCGAACCGTTCAGCCGCGCTGCCGTCTGCGATGCACCAGGGGCAGAAGCGTCCGATGACGTCTTGGGCGGTGTAGAAGGTAGCGGTGTAGATCCACCCCATGGCGCGCTTGCAGCACGCGCATGTCTCTGCGCTCTCGAGGATGGACCCGCTGGCGAGCGGATCGGGGTGGTAGCGGAAGGCAGGCAGGCAGGTCGGAACTCACTGGTGCAGTTTGTTCGTAAGGCAGTCCCGTGATCAAGCGGTCAGCGCGGGCGGCGACCGGTCGAACCTGCCACCCATTACGCGGAGCTGGTTCCGGCATCGATTCAGCGTGCTCGCATCACGGAAGTTCAGCCAGAACCAAAACTCGTGAAGACTTATCGCCCCAGAGATCGCTGACCGCCGCTCAAACTGGTCGACGTACGCTGTCACTGAAGGTGAACGAAGCCGGCTGAGCGGACCACGGCAGGAACACATGATCTTCGACCTCTCTCACGGCGACCTCGTTCAGACCTTCGGCGCCGAACACGTACACCAGGTCCCCGAGGCAGCTGCCCAGGCTGCCGGATTCAGCGGTGAAGCTCTCGCGTTTCTCACCACGGTCGGGCTCCCGGAGAACGAGTTTGTCTCCTTCCCCAAGTTCACCGACGCAGGCGCTCGTTTCCGCCCCGTGGTCTCTGACGAGGCCGCGACCGAGTGGGACCTGCCTTCCACCGCAAGCGAGTGGATCGTGCTGGGCAACTTCGAGATCAGTGCCATCGTCATGGCCCCCCAGTCCGGGGAAGTGTACGAACTCGCCGAGGGCATCATGCGCCCCGTGCTGCTACACAAGCACTTGTCGTCACTCGTGCACACCATCACCGCGCTGACGAAGATTGTCCAAGGACTGCCCGAGGACTATGACCACGACGATGAGTACATGGAGCAGCTCGAGGAGACCCTGGACAGCATCAAGGACGAGGTCGGCTCACAGGACCCCAACCCGTTCAGCGGCGAGCACAATGAGTGGGCCGAGATCATCACCAACATCGGTGCCGGAATGTCTGGAAACTCGAACTCGCCCACCTCGCCGCCGAAACCGGGCTGACCAACACCGTGTGTCACCTGCCGCCGGGCACATCGAAGTGGAACAAAATCGAGCACCGGCTCTTCTCCCACATCACCATGAACTGGCGCGGGCGCCCGTTGATCAGCCACGAAGTCATCCTGCAGACCATCGCGTCGACCACCACCCGCACCGGACTGCGGGTGGAAGCCCCGCACTCGACACCAACGCCTACCCGACCGGCGTCCGCATTGGTGACGCGGGGCCGGTAGTCGGCCCAATGTATTTGCTTCGCCTGCCGGGGGCATTCGGTATGACATGACTGGTGGAGCGGCAATGGCGCGCGGACGCGGGCAGGCCCGACGCGCGGCGAACAGTACGGGGTCGCGGCGGGAGCCCGGGCGGGCTTCGTCGCCCGCGGAGTCATCTACGTACTGATCGGCGTCCTCTCCTTGCGGATCGCCTTGTCCAACAGCCGAGGCGGGCAGGCGGATCGGGGTGGCGCGATTGCCGAGATGGCCCACAGGCCCTTCGGCACCGTACTGCTGTGGCTGCTCGGAACAGGCCTGGCGGGGATGGCCTTGTGGCGGCTGACCGAAGCGGCCGTCGGGCAGGCGGGGCCCGGCGGCCGGAAGGCGAGTAAGAGGACGATGGCCGCGGGCCGTTGCCTCTTCTACGGATTTGTCTCGTACTCCGTGCTGTCCTACGCGGCCGGGGACAAGGGCAGTGGAAGTGGAAACTCTGACAGGAGTTCCCGGGACGTCACGGCGAAGGTACTGGAATGGCCCGGCGGGCAGTGGATCGCCGGCGCCGGAGTTGTCAGTGCCGGTGTGTGGATCGCTGTCAGGGCACTCATGCGCAAGTTCCAGAAGCGCCTGAGGGTATCCGAGATGTCCAAGAGGGTGCGTAAGACTGTCGGCTTCGTCGGGATCTTCGGCGGTGCGGTCCGTGGCGTCGTCTTCGCTGCCGCGGGTACCTTCGCGATTGCGGCTGCCGTCCAGCACAAGCCTGGCAAAGCCAAGGGCATGGACAACACCCTGCGTTTCTTCGCCGACGTTCCGGCCGGTCGCTGGGTGCTGGCGCTGATAGCGCTCGGCCTCATGGCCTTCGGTGTCTTCTCCTGGGCCAACGCCCGCTGGCGCAAGCTCTGACAGACGCGAACGCGGCACACCCGGTGCGCGAGGGCATCGGGGGCATCGGGGGCGACGGAATCATCCCGTCGCCCCCGCCGCCTTCCTGCGTTTGGTGTCTGGTGTCAGCGCAGCCACTGGTCCTGGTCAGCGGGGCGGTACAAGGTGACGGCCTTGGGTATCTTGTCGAGGACCAAGCGCCGGTAGGTGGCGTCCGTGACCTCGCCGTCGTAGGCGAAGTGCGGTTCGCCTTGCAGCACCTCCAGGTCCAGCCGACGCACCTGCGCTGTCGTCAGCACCCGGGAGTTGTGCAGGGTCCCGGTCAGGACGGCGAGGAGCAGCCGCGTGCGGGCCAGTGGGGTACCAGCCTCCACCGCACGGACGTCGAGGAGCCCGTCGTCGAGCTGGGTGCGGTAGGTCGGGGCGAAGCCGGCCGGGTGGTAGATCCCGTTACCCGCGAAGAGCAGCCATATGCTGCGGGGGCGGCCGTTGATGACCACTGAGAGCGGGGTGCCTGTGGCCAGGACCTTCGTCAGGCCCACGGCCAGCGCGGGCCATTTGCCGATGCGCTTCTCCATGCGTTCCCTGGCATGGACGAGTTCCGAGTACACCCCGATGCTGAACGTGTTGAGGAAGAGTTGCTGTTCTCCACCGCTCGGGAAGACGCCGGCCGAGTCGTCGGGTGAACCGTCCGGAGCACCCGTCTCGTGGCGCGTGCGGGGGCTCTTGGGTGACGATGCCCGACCCACGTCGGCGGTGACCGCGTCGCCCGCCCGAATGGCGCGGGCCACGTCCTCCAGCGTCTGGTTGCCGAGGTCCACGGCGAAATGGTTGAACGTACCGCCAGGGAAGACAGCCAGGGGAATGTGATGGCGGGCCGCCGTCGCACTGCCCGCGTTGACGGTGCCGTCCCCACCACACACTCCCAGCGCACCACCGTCGGCGACGGCGCGCATCGCCGCTTCGTCGAGCAGTGCTACGAGGTCGTCGCCTGGCTCGAATATGGTGATCGTGGCCTCGGGAAGCATGGTGCGCAGGGTCTCGGCGGTGTCCTGGCTCCAGGAGATGCCCGACGACGGATTGACCACCAGATGCAGACCCTTGCCGGCCACGAGCGCCGGTGCCGGCCTGCGGGGAGGAGCTGCGGCGGCCGCGGCCTCCGGCTTCACCGGCCACCAGCGGCAGGTGAGCAGTGCGGCACCCATGCCTACGATGACGCTCATCGCCGCGCGGCCTCGGTGGTCGAGACCTTCACGGCCGCGTACGTAGGTCAGTCCTGCGGCGAACGGCAGCACCGCGAGCCCGTAGCGGGGCGACTCCAGGACAACCCCGGACGCGAAAGCGGCGGCCGACGTCATCGGACTTGAGGGCAGGGAATCGGTGCTCGGGCGGGGAAAGATCCCAGGGCGCGCGCCCAGGACAGGGCGCGTGCTTCGGGCAGCTGGTTTGGCCAGCGCGCGATCGATCGCCACGACGATCGCCACGGAGCCGATGCCGCGCAGCGCGGCCCTACGGGCACTCCTGCCGCCTGACATCCCGAGTACGGTAGCGGCGGCAAGCCACACCGCATCGTGCCCCGCAGCGCTGCGCAGCAGGTCCGTCGCCGAGTTCCCCCTCACAGCACGACTCCTGGCGAGGACCCCGGCCAACCGGCCGCCCGTTCCGGGCATCTTCCACAGCCGTCCAGGTCGCTTCATGTGCTCGCTACACCTCTGCACCTAGGGTCCGCTGCGCGCGACCGGACTGGACCGCAGCGCCGCCTCACCCTATCGGCGACTGACTCGACCGTTCGACGAGATGATTCAGGTACAGGAAGTACGGGGGCGGTCAGCTGCTCGGTACTGCAGTCTCGCGATGGCGTCGGACTTGGGCGGGTGTCGGTTCTGGCTCCGACGACGGGCGCTGGCCACGACCTGGCCCTGGATCACCGTTCTGCTCCGCTCCCTGCCCGAACAGGGCGGATGACGTGGTCGGTACCAGCAGATGGCCACACGAAAGGAGCTGTTCACGGCGGCGAGCGCCCCGTGTCTTCGGGAGCGCTCGGTCTGACGGGTTCTGGGTACCTGGCGCGCTGGTGGACAACCGATCTCCCGTCGGGCCCAGGGTGTACGAGCTCAGCGCCGCTCTCCAGGGCATCCGCCACCGCTCGCACTGCCTGGTTCACGTCGCCTCCTGCTGGCATCGGTGGCGCGATGCCCTCTACTGCGCGGTCGGCAAAATCGGTGTCCAAGTACCCGAACCTGACGTCGAGGACCTGGACCCCGACGGTACGCGTCTCTCGGCGGACGGCGTCGAGCCAGGCGCTCAGAGCGGCCTTGGACGCGCTGTAGTCGGCCATCGCCGGCTGCGGGTGCTCCGCCACCACGCCGGATACCGCGGCGATCGCTCCGCCGGGCTTCACGATGGCGAGTGCCGCACGCAGGAATGCTGCTGGTGCAAGGGCGTTGACCGCCATCAGGTGTTCCGCAGTGGCATCGCCAACCGTCGGCGTGGCTCCGAACGCGACCACACCGAACGCCGTGACGACCGCATCCAGTCCGCCGAGCGCGGCGGCGCAGGTGTTCTGGGACCCATCCGGTGTCGGTACTGGCCGAGTCCGGCCGGCCCAGCGCTGACGGTGCAACCGCGAACAGTGCGCGATGCGCGCGAGCGGATCACGCTGAATGACGAGGATCAGTCGTCGGCAAGCATGCCGGTCCGCAGTTTGGCGAGTGTGCGGCTCAGGAGGCGGGAGACCTGCATCTGGGAGACACCGAGCACCTCGCCGATCTGGCTCTGGGTCATCTCCTGCCGGAACCGCATCTCGATGATGTGGCGCTCCCGGTCGGTAAGGCTGCCCAGAAGAGGATGCAGGCAGTGCAAGTCCTCGACGGTCTCCATGCCGGGGTCGGGCTCACCGATGAAGTCGGCCATCGTACGGCCCTGAGCCTGGGCGTGTCCCGCCTCGCCGGCGTCGGCGGGCATGTCCAGCGAGTCGGCGGTATAGCCGTTCGCGGCGACGACGCCCTCGATGACCTCGTCCTCGCTCAGTTCCAAGTGCTCGGCGACTTCCTTGACCGTGGGGTCACGGTCGAGGACGACTGCGAGTTCTTCCTTGGCCTTGGCGATGTCGACCCGCAGCTCCTGGAGCCGCCGGGGCACGTGGACCGCCCAGGTCGTGTCGCGGAAGTACCGCTTGATCTCACCGACGACGTACGGAATGGCGAAGGTGGAGAACTCGACCTCGCGGGACAGGTCGAACCGGTCGATCGCCTTGATCAGACCGATGGTTCCGACCTGGACGATGTCCTCCATGTCACGGTCGCCACGGTTCATGAACCGGCGCCCGGCGAATCGTACGAGCGACAGGTTCATCTCAATGAGTGTGTTCCGGGCGTACTGATGCTCACGGGTGCCCTCTTCCAGGAGCTGAAGCTGGTCGAAGAACAGCTTCGACAGTTTCCGCGCGTCCTTCGGAGCGACCTTCCCCGCATCCTCGATCCAGGGCAGCTCACCGACATCGGCCTGCGTCTCCAGCTGTGCCGATTCCAACGCCTGGACGTGCTTCGTGCCCTCCGCGTCCCTCGCCTGCGACTGGACTGTCATGACCACACTCCCGGATCGGTTCAAGCCCACCACCTGCCCGGACATGACGTCACCATGCGTCACTACAGCAAGAGTTTTGCCCCCATACGCAGGTCGGCAGGTTCCTGGCTGTGATCGACCAGTAGTCAGCGGGGGCCGGTCCGGGCCGGAACGATCGAGCTCTGGATGCGATATCCCCCCGTGTCCAGCGTCGGGTCGGGCTCCAGTGTGACTGTCACCGGCCCGGCGAAGACGTAGCTGTGCGCGGCGGCGTGATCCTTCACCTTCGCGGCCAAGACCGGCCCCAACTTATGTGCATGAGAGTCGAGTTGACGATGACTCACCTGAGGGGGCGCGACGGTGAACGCGTTGGGAACGAGAGTACGTCCCCGTCCCAGAACCATGATGTTGTCGTCGCATTCGCGCCGGAGCGTCGACACGACCTCCACGCTCTCCCGCTTCGGCCGGAAGACCCGGTCCACCAGGTCTGTGGCCCACTTCTCCATCACTCTTTCGACATTAGCCATCTTTCCCATCGCCGACGGCTGCACGACCTCATCCGGATCATGTGCGGCCATAGGGGTTGCGCCGAGGAGAGTGCGTCTGACGCGGTCCGGTGCCGGCCGTCAGCGATCGAGGACAGCGCTGATGACCTTGCCGCCGCTGTGGGAGAGACGCACGGTGACAGTACGCGCGAGCATCCGAATCAGGGGCCATCCGAAGCCGCCCTCGCAGCCGTCAAGGTCAGGGGGACGTTCACGCGGGAACGCGGGGCAGGGATCGCGCACGGCGATCTCCACGACGTCACGATCCGCGGCCAGATGAAGTCCGGTCACGCCTCCCGCGTGCCGGAACGCATTCGCGACGAGTTCAGAAACCACGACAACAGCGTTCTCGACCCTCTCCTGAGAGGGAGCGGGGATCAGGCCGGAAAAGAACTCATGCGTAGCATGACGCGCTTGAGCCGCTGTGATCGGACGCGGCACCGGCCGTTGGCTGTCGTCGGACCCACTCTCCCCGGTCTCCCATGGCTGCTGACTCATGCCCGAACCCCCGTGGTGAAGAAGCTGATCTGACAGCACCGGTCCTTCTGCCCCCACTTGACGACCGTTAACGTCGGCGCTGTTCCTGTTGCGGACTTCGGAACTCACCACTGAATCGCTCAGCTGGGCCACAGGCGGCCGGGAGGGCCGCCATCGCGGGACCGGCGCGTCCTGGCGAGGCGGGCATCCCGCCTTCCAAAGAAGCCCTGTGCCCAGGCACCTCGAAGGGCGGCAGCCATCACGCGGCAGCAGCACATGCCGTGCGCCGCGTGCGTCACAGAAGCGCCGGCCGTTCCAACGTGGTGTAGTAGTTGCCCACTTCGGCGAGGTAGGCGGGCTCGGTGGTCTGGCTGTCGAGGGTGAAGCGGGGCGCGGCCTTGATCTCGTCCCTGGTGTGAGTGACCGCCACGGTCTGGGCACCCGTGTCGATGGCGACAACGATGCCGGCCGGGATGAGGAGGCTTTTGCCGAACACCCATACACCGGTGTCGACGACCAGGTGTTGCATACCGGCCTCATCCACCTGACGTTCCACCTGGCCGACTATCCCGTCCGGCGCTGTGAGGGTGAATCCCGTCAACGCCGCCTGCTCCTGCCCCTGATAGCCGATACCTGCCGGGTAGGCCCAGACGCTCTGCATGAGGTGGTTCCTTTCTCTCGGCATTGTTCGCCATTGGCGGGGCCGTGGAGCCGACTGCGACATTGACGTCGGCTGCCCGCCGCGGAATGGCCTCCGCTCACCACTCCCCCGTACCCAGGTAACTGACCGTCATACAACCAAGCACTCTTCGGTAGGCCACACGAGTTCCACCTCGGCCCGGACTGAGCACACCGCTAAAAGTCTTCACAAACCGCCTACCTGCGAATTCACCTCCACGTACGACCGCTGGCGACGGCTCCGAACCACCCAACGGAAGACGCACCATTTTCACCGCGCTCCCGCGGGGTAGATGCGCTGTGTAACGGCAGCCGCACCGAAGTCCTCCCGAGGGGTGAAGCCCATGCAGCACCCGCCAACGGTCGAAGACCACCATGCCTACCCGGCCGAGGCACTCAGCCGCCCACAGAAAGCGACCGACGCCCGTGACGCGGCGAGCTGTTTCCTCGCCTGTCTCCACCCCACCCCACCGACACCGACCGCCCAGGACCTGCTCCTGCTGGTCTCAGAACTCGTCACCAACGCCAGGCGCCACGCAGGCACCGTAACGGCACTTCATCTGAGCGCCGACCGGCGGCACATCCACGTCACCGTCGACGATCCCAGCCCGGCCCATCCCCAGGACCGCAGTACCGACCTGTCCGGCGGCGCTGGAGGGATTGGCTGGCCAATGATCCGCCGCCTGGCCCGAACGCTCACCATCTACCCCCAGCCCGGCGGCGGCAAATCGATCCATGCCACACTCCCCCGCTGAGCAGCGATCCCACGACCGCAGATCCTGCCTGCCGAGTCCTTGCCCGGTCCGGTACTTGGCTGTGAGGCACAGGGCGGCGAACTGCTCGCCTGAGAACTGACCCTGCACTCGTGTTCAAAATATCGCCCGAGAGCGGGCTCGCATCCACTGGTCGACGATCCACAAGGTCGCGCCACCATGCCCCATCGGCGGGGACTACTGGCACACGACCATGAACCTGCTGTGAGGAGAACTCGTGAATTCCGAATCCCCTGTGCCGCTCCCCGATCCCCACGACGCCATGGCAGACGTCCTCGACCCGCGGCCCGAACTGCCAGGGCCTCAAACGGACCCGACCGCCCAGGGCCACTTCACCCGCGCCCAATTGACCCGCTCTCCAGGGGACGCGAACTGGGAGATCGCGGTGGTCCTGTACGGGGTCCCGGCCGATGAGTGGCCCTCGACGAACCTGCCCGGCGCCGAAGCCCCCACCCTGCGCGCACGCGGACAGGCCCTCACAGACCTGGGCTACGTCCAGACGGGCCCCGGATCCGATTGCCACTACTGGGAGTGGGCCGAGTGCCAAGACGGCGACCACACAACCGTACAACTGATGGCACACACCGAAGTTCAGCCCATCGGTATGCCGGAGATCGAATGAAAACCGTGGCCTTCGCGTCATGCCCTCCCCTGTGACCAGGCAAAGCTGCACAGCCGGCGGCGCACCCGTGCCGCCGGTGGCGACGGACCTGGATCCCAGCCCCCATGATTTGCGACTGGCTGGGACCCAGGTGCTCGACAGGACCGACTCTTGACGAGCGTCAGGCGGGAAATTCGATCAGGCCGACAGGTGGCAGGGTGGGAGTCTTGGATCCGCCTGAGGGTTCTACGGTGATGCCCATGCCGGTGGCCTTGTCGACTGCCCCATCCATGAGCGCGATCTGGTTGCTCTGGTCCCGGTCGAGGAGTCCCGCGGGCCGCATGGTGCCGTTGTCGTTGAACCAGAGTTCGTAGACCTTGCCGCCTTCTCGGCGCTGGCCCGGGCCTGATGTGTCACTTCCTCGGACTGCGCCACGTCGCGAACCACGGCCCGCACGGCCACCTGCCTCGTGGCCGCGGCCCTCGGCGGCGTGGCGACCTGGCAGCACCAGGAAGCGGAGCAAGCTCGCCAGCAGGCGCAACGGGCTCACCCTCCACCTGCCGGGCAGCACAGTCCTCAACCAGGCCGAGACGACTTTCACGGCGGCCAGCGACGTGCACCGGGCCACCGGCCGCGCCGATTTGGACGCCAGGACCGATGCCGCTCGCCAGTCCGTCCGCGCATTCATGACCCTCGCCGCAGCCAAGATCCAGTAGACGTCCTAAGCAGTCGTCAGGAGCTGTCGTTCCTGCTCGCATGTCGACGAGCACCGGTGGGGTGGTCCCCCGACGGCACCGCCCTTCGCACCGCGGCTGTCGCGGCGATTGCTTACCACGGGAGATCGGCTCGCGGCCCCTGCCCCGTACTCGTCAGGCGTCGCGCAAGGACCTCACGGGCTCGTGCCGAACGACCGCGAGGAGAGCTTCGATGTCGTCAAAGCCCAACGGCACGATCGGCAGTTTGGCGAGCTGGCTGAGCCTCATGCCGGTGATCATCCGGTACCGGGGACTGCCCTTCTGCGGGTACGCGTCGCCCATGGCCTTCCGCACGCGGTCCAAAAGACGCTCGACGGCGGGCCCGCCGACGGGGTGCGCGCGCCACTCGCCGATGGTCGAGTCGGCGCTCAGGACGTCGGTGGGCGTGTCCCCATCGATCGTGACAGACGTGGTGACACGGATGTCCCGGCTGGAGGCGCCGACTTCGATGCCGTAGTCGAGCCCTTCGACGAGCCAGGCGTCGGCGCCGATGTCGAAGTGGGCGAGGTCCGCGCGGGCGATATGGAGGGTGACGTCGCGGGTCTCGTCCGGAGCGAGGGGTACGGCGGCGAATGCCCTCAACTCCCTTACAGGTCGGCGTATTTGTGAGCCGGGAGCACGGGTGTACGCCTGCACGACCTCGTGTCCCGCGCGCGGGCCCGTGTTGGTGATCGACACGGTGACGTCGAGACCGGCGTCGCCTGAGGTCACCCGCAGGTTGGTGTACTCGAAGGTGGTGTACGAAAGCCCGTGGCCGAAGGGGTAGGAAACCTCCAGGTCGCGTGTGTCGTAGTGGCGGTATCCGACGAAGATTCCCTCGCCATATCGCGCGTGACCCCTCTCTCCGGGCCAGTCGGCGAAGGCGGGGGTGTCGGCGAGGCGCAGCGGGATGGTTTCGGCCAGGCGTCCTGACGGGTTGGCCGTTCCGAAGAGGAGGTCGGCGGTGGCGGTGCCGCCGGCCTGGCCGAGGAGCCAGCCCTCCAGGACGGCGGGCACGCGGTCGATCCAGCCGGCGAGGCGGACGACACCGCCGTTGGCGAGGATCACGACCGTGTTCGGGTTGGCCTCTGTCACCGCGGCCAGCAACTCGGTCTGTGCAGCCGGTAGTTCGAGGTGATCGCGGTCGTAACCCTCGGATTCGAAGCTCGTCGGGAGTCCGAGGAAGAGGAGGACCACGTCCGCTGCCCGCGCGGTGCGCACAGCTTCATCCCGCAGTGCTGCCAGGTCGCCCTCCGGGTCGTCGACGGGGAACCCGGGAGCGAAGTCGATTCGGGCGGAGGGTGCGGCGAGGGCCAGCGCGGTGAGTGCGTCGTCCAGCCGGGTGGGGGTGACCTTCGAGCTGCCCGCACCCTGGTAGCGGGGCGTGCGGGCGAACTCACCGAGCACCGCGATACGGATGTCCGCCCTCGGGTCCAGCGGCAGCAATTCGTTGTCGTTCTTCAGCAGTACGGCTCCGCGGGTGGCTGCCTCGCGGGCCAGAGCATGGTGGGCGTCCCGGTCGTAGCCGGCATCGGGATCGGCGTGGGCCGTCACCTTCAGAGCCAGTTCAGCGACGCGGGCGGCGCTCACGTCCAGGGTCTTCTCGTCGAGTTCACCGGAGTTGACCGCATCGACCAGCCGGGCGGGGCCCAGGCCGGAGGAGTAGGGCATTTCCAGGTCGAGACCGGCGGCGAGAGAGCGGGCCCGGTCGAGGACGGCGCCCCAGTCCGAGACGACGACGCCTTCGTATCCCCATTCGTCGCGCAGCAGGTCGGTGAGGAGCCAGTGATTCTCCGAGGAGTGGACGCCGTTGAGGCGGTTGTAGGCGCACATCACCGTCCAGGGTTGGGCCTCGGTGACCACACGGCGGAAGGCAGGCAGGTAGATCTCGCGCAGGGCGCGGGGGTCGATGTCGGAGCTGACCGACATGCGGCCGTTCTCCTGGTTGTTGGCGGCGAAGTGCTTGAGGGAGGCGCCGACGCCCTGGGCCTGAAGGCCCTTGACCCAGGCTGTGCCCAGTACGCCGCTGAGGAACGGGTCTTCGGAGAAGTACTCGAAGTTGCGGCCGCACAGGGGGCTGCGCTTGATGTTGATTCCCGGGCCGAGCAGGACGTGCACGCCGTGCGCGAGACACTCGCGGCCGAGTGCGCGACCGACGCGCTCGGCCAGGTCGGCGTCCCAGCTGCTCGCCAGTGTGACGGCGGGCGGGAAGCAGGTTGCGGGGGCGCTGCCGTTGATGCCGAGGTGGTCGGCCCGCTCGTCATCCTGCAGGCGCAGTCCGTGCGGCCCGTCCGAGAGGCGCATCTCCGGGATTCCGGCATGCGGGAAGGCTCCGGTGGCCCACCAGCTCGCGCCGGTTGTCAGGGCGGCCTTCTCGTCAAGGGTCAGCCGGGCCGCCGCTTCCTGCGCGGCTCCAGGAGTGGCGGAGATCGGCTTCGGCGCGTCGGTCACTTTGAGCTCCTTGGTGGTGCGGTCAGGGACCCCGCTGGGTGAGCCGGGGGACGTGATGCGGAGGCGCGCCCGGTGGCCGCCCAGTCCGTCGTCCCGGCCACCGGGAGGGCCGGTGTACGTGCTTGCGGCAGGGCGGTTGCGATGCTGATGGCGCTCTGGTCGTGGAAGAGGGACATCCGAGCAGGCGGCTACGGGGAAGAGAAGGCGGCGCCCACGACGCTCACCAACGGAGTTCTCCCCCGGATGCCCGAACCGGCGGTCAAGCGCTGGGGGACCGTCCCGGCAGGGCGCCGGGTCGCTCGACGGGTCTTGCCCGGACGTGGCCTTCCGGGGGCCGCCCACTCGGGTTCCGTTGGCCGCGAGTGGCCCGATGCCGAGAAACAGTACGTCGTACTGTTTTTGCTGGCAAGGGGCGGCCCTCTCCGATCAAGCACGCCCCATAGGCTGGCCCTGTGACAGCGAAGAACTCGTACGCCAAGGGCGCGGCCAAGCGCGAGGAGATCCTCCGGGTCACGCTGGAGATCTTCGGCAGGGAGGGCGAGCGGAACACGACACTACGGGCGGTTGCCGTGGAGAGCGGCATCAGCCTCACGGGTCTGATGCACTACTTCGACTCCAAGGACCACCTGCTCACGGAAGTCCTGCGCGCCAGCGACCGAGCGGCGAAGATCCGCTTCTACTCACCTGACACCGCTCAGGACCCGGGCGAATTCCTGGCCCAAGCGCTGACGGCGACCGCGGCCAACGCGGCCCGCGCCCGGCTGTACGTCACTCTGGCGGCCGCCGCCACGGACGCGGCTCACCCGGCGCACGCCTACTTCGAGGAACGCTTCCACCTGCTGCGAACGGCCATCGCCGAGCACCTGGCCGCCGAGGCGGACGAAGGCCGCGTCGGCGCCGCTGTCGATCCGGACTTCACCGCCTCCGCGCTCATCGCCTCGTCCGACGGCATCATGCTCCAGTGGCTGAGCGACCCTGCGGTCGACATGGCCGGCCACGTCCGCCGCATCTGGCGGACGCTCACCGGCTGAGTGTCCGCTTCATCTGGCCGACGCCGTTCTGAATCCACAGTTCCCGCTGCTGGAAGCCGGCGTGTTGGCCGACCGGGCGGCCACGCGATAGCGGTGGCAGTAGGAGTGGTGGCATAGGTAGGAGCCGCCCCGCATCACCCTGCGGTTCCCGCTCCGCGGCCCGCGGGGGTCGGCCTCGGGTGACTGCGCGTAGTAGTCCGGGTCGAACCAGTCGGCGCACCACTCCCAGACGTTCCCGGCGACCTCGTGCAGGCCAAATCCGTTGGGCGGGTAGGTGCGTACGGGCGCGGTGGCGAGCCAGCCGTCGGCGCCGGTGTTCACGTACGGGAAGCGGCCTTGCCAGATGTTGCAACGCCACTCGCCGTCCGACAGCAGTTCGTCACCCCAAGGGAACCGCCTGCCTTCGACGCCCCCGCGGGCCGCGTACTCCCACTCGGCCTCCGTCGGCAGGCGCCGTCCCGCCCACGTGCAGTAGGCCGCGGCGTCGTCCCAGGTGACGTGCACCACGGGGTGGTCGTCCTCCGCGTCGGACAGGGGGCCGTGCGGATGCCGCCAGTCGGCGCCCCGGACATCGAGCCACCACGGGACGGCAGGATCGGCCACCGCGACGTCCCCCCGGCTCGCGGCCACCGCCAGGTGGAAGACAGCCGAGCTCCCTTCCCGTTCGGCCCCGGTGACGTACCCGCTCTCCTCCACGAAGACGCGGAACATCGCCACTGTGACCGTGGTGACGTCGATGGTGAACGGGGCGACACGTACTGCGTGGACAGGTCGTTCCCCGTCCGCCGGATACCCCTCACCGAAGGCGTCCCCCATCCGGAACGCGCCTGCGGACAGCCGCACCTCAGGGTGTGCAGGCTGGTGTGCGGCCGGCTCGGGTGGCGGGCCGGCAGGGGCGAGCCGGGATGTCGATGTGCAGCAATCCATTGACGCCTCCATCTCTTGAGTATATGAATTCACACATAGGTGAGAACGCACATAGAAAGTCGGGCACATGAAGTTCGAGTACGTGCTGCTGGGTCTGCTGGCTCGCCGCCCCTACGACGGCTATGAGCTGCGCAAGTGGCTGGAGACGGAGGGTCAGTTTCTGTGGGCCAAGGCACACCACAGTCAGATCTACCGAAAACTCGCCCAGTTGGAGACCCAGGGGTGGATCCGGCACGAGACAGACGTACGCGAGGGCCGCCCGGACGCCAAGGTGTACCGGCTCACGGAGCGCGGCCACCACGCCCTGAGGGAGTGGATTCGTTCACCGTACGAGCCCTCGACCCGACTCCAGGACATCGACTTCACCGCCCGCTTCAGCGTGACGGCACCACTCGACCGGGAGGCCGCCGTCGAACTGCTCAGGACCGAGCTCGCCTATCGCCGGGCCCAGATCGCCAAGAACCGCAACCGGGACCGCACCCTGCTCTACGAGGACCCGGCGCCCGGCCTGGACCAGGAGGTTGACCGGGAGGTCCACGAGTCCCTGCACCGGCTGGGCGCGGGAGCGATGGACTACTGGGTCGACTGGCTGGAGAAGTCTTTGCACCGACTCACGGGAGGGAAGACCACCGGATGAAAGCCATCATGGTGATGTTCGACAGCCTCAACCGACACATGCTGCCGCCGTACGGTGGTGACTGGACGCACGCCCCGAACTTCGCCCGGCTCGCCGCACGGGCCGTGACGTTCGACAACGCGTACGCCGGCTCCATGCCCTGCATGCCCGCCCGCCGGGAACTGCACACCGGGCGCCACAACTTCCTGCACCGCAGTTGGGGCCCACTGGAGCCGTTCGACGACTCCATGCCCGAACTGCTCAAGCAGAACGGCGTCTACACCCACTTGGTCAGCGACCACCCGCACTACTGGGAGGACGGCGGTGCGACCTACCATGGCCGCTACCACACCTGGGAGTTCTTCCGCGGCCAGGAGGGCGACCCCTGGAAGGGGCAGGTCGCCGAGCCACCCATACCCGAGGACCTCAAGAAGGTGCGGTTCGGCGAGGGCTACCGGCAGTACTGGGTCAACCGGCCGCACATGGCCACCGAGGACCGGCACTCCCAGACCCTCACCTTCGACGCGGGCCTTGAGTTCATCCGCACCAACCGGGAAGCCGACCGGTGGTTCGTCCAGATCGAGACCTTCGACCCGCACGAGCCCTTCTTCAGCCCTCAGAGGTACAAGGATCTCTACCCGCACGACTACGAAGGCCCGCACTTCGACTGGCCCGACTACAAACGCGTCGTGGAGACGGACGAACAGATCGACCACGGACGGCTGGAATACGCGGCGCTGCTGTCCATGTGCGACCACTCGCTGGGTCGTGTCCTGGACACCATGGACGAACTGGGCCTGTGGGAGGACACCCTGCTCGTCGTCAACACCGACCACGGACTGCTGCTCGGGGAGAAGGGCTGGTGGGGCAAGAGCGTCCAGCCCTGGTTCAACGAACTCGTCCACCTGCCGCTCTTCGCCTGGGACCCACGCACGGCAGCCGCCGGTGCGCGCCGCGAGGCACTCGTACAGACCGTCGACCTGGCGCCGACCTTCCTGGAGTTCTTCGGCGTCGACCGCCCCGGCGACATGCAGGGCTCCCCCCTCCCTATCGCCGAGGACATACCCGCTCGGGAGGCCGGGCTCTTCGGTATCCACGGCGGGCACGTCAACGTCACCGACGGCCGCTACGTGTACATGCGCGCCCCCGCGGCACCCTCCAACTCCCCTCTGCACGAACACACCTTGATGCCCACGCACATGCGCGGCCGCTTCTCCCCCGCCGAGCTCGCCGACCTGGAACTGGCCGACCCGTTCTCCTTCACCAAGAACGTCCGCACCGTGCGCGTACCGGGCCGGGCCCTCCTCAATCCGTACCACCACGGCACGCTCCTCTTCGACCTGGAGAACGACCCCGAGCAACACACCCCACTCGTAGACGACGCCGCGGAACTGCGCATGGCCTCCCTGATGGTCGACCTGATGCGGGCCAACGACGCACCGCCCAGCCAGTACGAACGCCTCGGGCTGCCCGCAGAGGGACCGGTGACCGACAGCCACCTGCTGGTCAGATCGCAGCGCGCCCAGGCTGCGCTGGCGGCTGAGCCGCTGCCGCGTCCCGAGGACTACCCACAGGGCCGCCTCTCACTGCGCACGCCGATCCAGGCCCTGGTCTCCGATCCCTTCGGCATCGAAGTCCTGCGCACCCACCTGCCCGGTGTCGCCGACTCCGAACTGCTCCAGGTGGTCGGAGCGACCCCGCTGATCGATGTCGCCGCGATGGCAGGCGCAATGATCCCCACCGACGCACTGCGCCGGGTCGCCGAGGATCTCGCGAAGCTCTGACCGCGAGCCGGGTGATACGCGGCGAGCGGACCCACCTCATGCATCAACCATGCGGCTCTGGCACGCCACGCCGCCGGCAGGACACCTGCCCCATCGGCCCTCCCGCCCCGGCCTCCATTTCCGGCCGGACCTCGCCCGACTCCTCTCACGGATGTCTGCAGCTGTCGTCGCCCATTACTGCCCCACCCGCCCGCCAAGGTCGCGGCCCTCTTCGGTCGGCGGGCTGCTTCCGTCTGCTCGCTGCTTGACCGCAGAGAATCGAGAAAGCACGATGCCCGAGCTCAGCAGGGGCCCCGCGCAATCCGTCGTGGGCTCTCCAGGAACACCCGTACAGGTCAAGGGACGCTGGCGCCAGCTCTCCCTGCTCGGCGGCACCATGCTGGTCGACAGCACCGAGGCCAGCCTGGTCAGCAGCCTGTTCCCGCTCATAAGGCAGTCCCTCGGCGTCTCGCTCGGCGCCCTGGGCACCCTCACGGCAGCCAGCAAGATCGTGGGGGTGTTCACCGGCCCGTTCTGGGTGTGGGCGGCCCAACGCTGGTCACGCAAGAGCGTGCTCGTCGTGGCCACCGGGCTGTGGGGCCTGTGGGGCGTGGCAGCCGGCTTCTCGCAGAACTTCACCCAACTCCTGGTCCTCTACACCGTATTGGCGGCCGGCTACGCCGCCGCGAACCCGATCATCACCGAGCTCATCGGCGACCTCTTCGGCAGCTCGTCCCGAGGCCGCGCGATCGGGTTCGTGTACGGGGCGATCTCCCTGGCCGGCGCGGTGATCGGGCCGCTCAAGGGACAGCTCGCCGGGGTGGACGAGGGCTGGCGCTGGGGGCTGTGGGGCATCGGCGGTTTCAACATCCTGCTCGGGATCGCCCTGCTGATCTGGTTCCGCGACCCGGGCCGGGGAGCCTCCGAGCAGCAGCTTGCCGACCTCGACCGGACGACCAGGGAGGCCGTCTCGAAGCTCTCCTGGGACAAGGCGTTCTCACTCCTCAAGATCCGCAGCCTGGTCATCCTGCTCGTCTCGCGTCTGCTCTCCGGACACCTGCTGGTGGGCACGTTCGGCGTGGTGTTCCTGGTGGACGTGTACGGCTTCAGTACACAGCGGGCCTCGCTCGTCATTCTTCCGTTCGGCGTCGGCTACTTCCTCGGCACTCTCCTGGGCGGCTTCGCCGTCGACCGGGTGTCCCGCCGCAACCCTCGCTCCGGACCGGTCGCGGTCCTCCAGGCAGCCCAGTTCGTCTTCGCCGTCTTCGCCTACTTCGGCACTCAGTTCCGATACGACAGCATCCTTGTGTTCGGCGCCCTCTTCGCCCTGATCGGCACGGCGCAGGGGATGAACCCCAGCATCAACCGGCCGATGGTCATGGCCATCACGCCACCCGAACTCCGGGGCGCGGCCTTCGCGTTGTACGCCTCCATCGCCGAGGCGATCGCCTGGGCCGGCTACAGCCTCGGCGCGGGCTTCCTCGCCGACACGGTCGGCCTGCGCGTGGTGTTCCTCTGGGTCCTCGTCGTACTGATGCTGGTGAACGGCCTGTTCCTCACGCTGCTCTACCGGCCGTACGCGGTGGACACGGCACGCGTCCAGGAGGAGCTGGACACCCGTCGCAGGGACGTCCTCGCCGACCCTCGCTGACCCACTTCCCGAGGTCTCACCACGCCCGCAGTCGCGCCACCTCCCCCTCCCGCTCTCTCGACGAAATGTGAATCGACCCATGGCACACGCACGCCACCTGCCCGACGGCTTCCTCTGGGGCGCCTCCACCTCCGCGCACCAGATCGAGGGCGGAAACACCAACAGCGACTGGTGGCAGTTCGAGCACATGCAGACGCCGTTCATCAAGGAGCCCAGCGGCGACGCCTGCGACAGCTACCACCGCTGGCGCGAGGACATGGACCTACTGTCCGAACTGGGCTTCACCGACTACCGGTTCAGCGTCGAGTGGGCGCGCATCGAACCCGCGCCCGGGGAATTCTCCCAAGCCGCGATCGCCCACTACCGTCGCATGGTCGAAGGCGCGCGCGAACGAGGACTACGGCCCCTGGTGACGCTGCACCACTTCACCGCACCTCGGTGGTTCACGGAACGCGGCGCTGGGCAGCCGGCGGCTCGGACGACCTCTTCTCCCGCTATCTCACGGCAGCAGCGCCCGTCTACGCCACCGGCGTGGAACACGCGTGCACCATCAATGAGCCGAACATGGTCGCCGTGATGGCCGCCGTCCAACGTGCCCACCTCTCCGGCGAGCCACTGCCCACGACCGGGATGCCCCAGCCGGACGGTGCCACGTCCGAGGCGTTGATACGGGCCCACGCGCGCGCCGTCGAAACAGTCAAGTCCTGCGCCCCGCACGTGCGTACAGGATGGTCTGTGGCCAATCAGGCATACCAGCCCCTCCCCGGGGCGGAGGAGGCCGCCGCGCCCGTCCGGCGCCAGTGGGAGGACGTCTTCCTGGAGGCGGCCCGCGGCGACGACTGGCTCGGCGTGCAGGCCTACACCCGCACCCGCATCGGCCCGGATGGTGTCCTGCCCGTCCCCGAGGATGCCGAAAGGACTCTCTCAGGCTGGGAGTTCTACCCTCAGGCTCTGGGCCAAGCCGTGCGTGACAGTGCCGCGCTGGCCCCCGGCGTCCCGCTGATCGTCACAGAGAATGGCATCGCCACCGCCGACGACGCCCGCCGCGTCCAGTACACCTCACAGGCTCTGGAATCCCTCATCAGCGCCATGGACGACGGCATCGATGTCCGCGGCTACTTCCACTGGAGCGCCCTGGACAACTACGAGTGGGGTCGCTACGCACCCACTTTCGGACTGATCGCAGTCGACCGCGAAACCTTCACCCGCACACCCAAGCCCTCGGCGGCCTGGCTGGGCGCCATGGGACGCCGTCGCATCCTGACCTTGAGGGAAGAGTGACACCGGCACGAGCCGCTGCAGCGGCGATGTAGCTGCCCGTCCGGGGGCCCTGCCAACACCGGCAGGACCCTGCCTGTCCCGCTCGGAAATACGATTCCGGCTCTGGCCTGAGCTTCTCCACGCGGGGCAACAGCCTCAATGGCGCCCGGGATGATCCTTCGATGTCGCTGTCGATCGTTACCACGCTGGTCCGGAATCTGATCACCGTGCCCTCTGCCGTACTCCGCAGCCGCGTGGCCAAGGACGCAGAGATTCCTCGCGTTACGGCACGAGAACGCGGTGCTGCGCCGTCAGATCGCCCTCGTCCGCCACGAACCCGCAGACCGGATCTGGCTCGCCACGCTCTCGCGGTTCGTCCCGCACGAGCGCCGGCGCCAGACCTTCACGGTCACCCCCCACCACACTCCTGGCCTGACGCCGCCAACTCATCGCCAGGAAACGGACATTCACCCGGCACCGCCGCCCCGGCAGACCCTCCACCGCGCCCGCCGTTAAACAGCTCATCCTGCGCCTGGCCCGGGAGAACAGCAGCTGGGGCCAGCGCCGGATACACGGCGAACTCGCCCGCCTCAGCTACCCGATCACCCCGCCCACAGTCTGGGAGATCCTCCACGCAGCCGGCATCAACCCCGCGCCGCAGCGCTCCGGCCCCACCTGGCGGCAGTTCCTGACCGCCCAGGCCCACGGCATCATCGCCGCCGACTTCCTGCACCTGGACACCATCTCGCTCAAGCGCCTGTACGCCCTGATCTACATCGAACACGGCATCCGCCGCGCCCACCTCGCCGGCGTCATCGCCCACCCCACCGCCGCGTGGACCGTTGAGCAGGCCAGGAACCTTGCTATGGCGCAGGGGCGCCGGTTGGAGTCGCTGCCGGAACAAGGGTCCCCAAGTCGTTCACCCGTGATCAGGATGCGGTCGGTGGCCTCGCGTCGGCATGAGGAGCCGACGATTCCCGCACCGACAACAACAACGGCTGACAGGTCGTGTAGCGGGTGACACCGGTTGCCGGCACCCACACGTCGACACATGTGCGCATTTGGTGAGTCTGGCGTGAAGAAAATGAGCCTACCGGGGAGCAAGGGGGGCCGGCCTTCGCATCGCCAGAACCGGTCGCGCGCCTGGAGTCGACGCTGCACAGGGGCGCGCTGCCGATACTCAACTACCGCAACCGCCGGGCTGAGATCACCCGAGGACAGAGGGAATGGGCTGGTGCGAGGGCGCCGGACGTGACGCGGCCGGCAGCGAAGCGAGGGCGGCGGGCGTGACGGACCAGGCCGCGAAGCGTTGAACCCAGTGGTCGTGGTGCCGCCGGACAGAGTGCCCAACGACATTGGACACCGGTTCCTGTAGCACCTGATGGCAAGCCGTTCAAGAGTGTTTGCTCAACCGCCTTGCTAGCAGGAAGAATCGATCTCGTGGCCAACGCACTGCAGGAATTGGTGAAGAGCCGGCTGGAGCAGCAGGGCTGGTCCTACGGCGACGTGGCCC
>NZ_JBWKIS010000050.1:0-26488 GCF_056432625.1 Streptomyces sp. NPDC045026 | reverse complement strand
TCGAGGAGCAGGACGTCCTTGACCTCACCCTTGAGGACACCGGCCTGCAGGGCGGCGCCGATGGCGACGACCTCGTCCGGGTTCACGCCCTTGTTCGGGTCTTTGCCCGTGAGCTCGCGGACCAGTTCGGTCACGGCCGGCATCCGAGTGGAGCCGCCCACGAGGATCACATGATGGATGTCGGACACCTTGATGCCCGCGTCCTTGATCGCGTTGTGGAACGGCGTCTTGCAGCGCTCCAGAAGGTCGGACGTGAGCTGCTGGAACTGGGCGCGCGTGAGCTTCTCGTCCAGGTGCAGCGGGCCCTCGGCGGACGCCGTGATGTAGGGCAGGTTGATCGTGGTCTCGGTCGAGGACGAGAGCTCGATCTTCGCCTTCTCGGCGGCCTCGCGCAGGCGCTGTACCGCCATCTTGTCCTTGGACAGGTCCACGCCGTGGCCGTTCTTGAACTGCTTGACCAGGTGGTCGACGACGCGCTGGTCCCAGTCGTCACCGCCGAGGTTGGTGTCGCCGTTGGTGGCCTTCACCTCGATGACACCCTCGCCCATCTCCAGCAGCGACACATCGAAGGTGCCACCACCCAGGTCGAAGACCAGCACGGTCTGTTCGTTCTCTTTGTCCAATCCGTACGCCAGCGCCGCGGCCGTGGGCTCGTTCACGATCCGCAGGACGTTCAGACCGGCGATCTCGCCCGCTTCCTTGGTCGCCTGCCTCTGGGAGTCGTCGAAGTACGCCGGGACGGTGACCACGGCGTCGGTGACGTCCTCACCGAGGTACGCCTCCGCATCCCGCTTCAGCTTCTGCAGCACGCGCGCGGAGATCTCCTGTGCGCTGTACTGCTTGCCGTCGATGTCCCCGTCTTCGGGGAACCGCCAGCCGTGGTCTCCCATGTGCCGTTTCACCGAGCGCGCGGTGCGCTCCACGTTCGTCACAGCCTGCCTTTTGGCGACCTCGCCGACGAGTACCTCGCCAGTCTTGGCGAAGGCCACGACCGACGGGGTGGTCCTGGCCCCCTCTGTGTTGGTGATCACGGTGGGCTCACCGCCCTCGAGGACCGAGACCACCGAGTTCGTCGTGCCGAGGTCGATACCGACCGAGCGAGTCATCTCCATTGCCTCCTCGAAGGCACGGCGGCGCGCCAACGGCTGCAGGTAGGCGGCGCGCAGCCCTGGGTCACGAAGAGTGGTCGTACGCTGCCCGCAGCCACCCGAACCGCTCAGCGGTGACGGCATCGACGTTGACGTCGGGGCGCAGCCCCCGCAGCCGGGCACGGAAAGGTGCAGTGTTCAACCCTGCAGTCGCCGAGGGTTTCACTCCCAGGACCGCATACAGATCCGGTTCCCCGTTCCGCCCACTTCAAGCCACCTCTTCACCTTTCCTGAGGTGCGGCTGGCTGAGCGATGGCCCCCGGGGCCGGTCTACGCTTTTCACATGGGCACCGGCGTGGTGACGCTGTTCCTGTGCGGTGATGTGATGCTCGGGCGCGGCGTCGACCAGATACTCCCGCACCCCGGTGATCCCGAGCTGCGGGAGAACTACGTGCGGGACGCGCGGTCCTACGTGGATCTGGCGGAGGAGGCCGGCGGCCCAATTCACGCGCCGGTCGGCCCGGAGTGGCCGTGGGGTGATGCGCTCGTCCTGCTGGAGCGGATCGCTCCGGACGCCCGGATCGTGAACCTGGAGACGGCGATCACCGGCGACGGGGAGTTCGCGTCCGGCAAGGCCGTCCACTACCGGATGCACCCGGCCAATGTGGCAGCACTGGCGGCGGCCCGGCCTGATGTGTGTGTCCTGTCGAACAACCACGTCCTGGATTTCGGCCGTCAAGGGCTGGCGGAGACGCTCGATGCGCTGGCCAGGGCGGGCCTGCGAAGTGCCGGTGCGGGGCATGACGCCGCGCAGGCATACGCCCCCGCCGTGGTCCCTGTGGGGCGGGCCGCCCGGGTCCTGGTGTTCGCCGTCGGCATGCCGTCCAGTGGCATTCCACCGAGCTGGGCAGCGAACGCAGTGAGGGCCGGAGTCGCCTACCTGCCAGGGCCGACGGCCGTCGCGGCCGAGGCACTGGCCGGGCGGGTACGGCAGGTGAGACGACCGGGCGACGTTGCCGTCGTGTCCGTGCACTGGGGCTCCAATTGGGGCTATCGCGTACCCAAGGATCAGGTGCGTTTCGCGCATGTCCTGGTGGACGGCGGGGTGGACGTCGTTCACGGACATTCCTCGCACCACCCTCGCCCCATCGAGGTATACCGCGACCGGCTGATCCTGTACGGCTGCGGCGACTTCATCGACGACTACGAGGGCATCTCAGGCTACGAGGAGTATCGCGACGACCTCCGCGTTGCGTACCTCGTCTCCGTGGCCGCGGACACGGGCCGGCTGACGGGATTGCGCATGGTGCCCTTCCGGGCCCGGCAGATGCGGCTGGAACGCGCCCCGGAACAGGACCGTTTCTGGCTACGCGCGACGCTCGCGCGGATCAGCGAAAGCGTGGACATAAAGCTTGAGCGCGACGGCACGCTCACGTTGTGAAGGATCGCTTCTCGCTCGCCGAATGACACAGACGCCGGTGAAACCCACGCTCACGGACAAGGGCCACTGTCCAGTCACGGCCAGAGCATCGGCCGTGGCTCACGTTGGCGCTCTGGAGGCGGAGCGGCGGCGGCAGAATACGCTTACTGAATTCTCCCTTCCTGAGTCGCACTGTCAGAGGCGTCATCGGCGAGTGCGCAGCGCGTTCAACTGGTGTTGCTCCCCTGATTGCGCTTGCGACGGTGCACGTATGTCGGCGCGCCGGGGCGGGTGCCTGGGTTCATCCGGGCGTGAGGCGGGGCGTGAGTGCGGGGTGTGAAGGTGGCGGTTCGCCGTAATGTTCGCGTGGGGCGTTCGGCGCGGGAGGCCGCGTTCCCGGGTGAGATGTCCCCTCGCCGCGTTCCTATGAACGAGGTCTGGTAGTGCGGCACTTGCTCGCGGATCCGATGTCGCGCACAGGCATGCCGCTCCTTCCGAGGTGGGCCGCGGCGGGCGTTCTGCGAGGGCTTCGGTTGAGGAGCGTGCTCCAGAGTTCAAGCGACGGCATGGCGGAGTAGGGGTGCAGTCAGGCGAAGCCGCAGACTGCCAACACATTTGCTTGTGCGATTCGATCGCCTTCGAGTGGTGCGATATTCGTGTGTGCCGGAGGAGGTTCTGGGCCGGCCAGTGCATCTGAGTCGAGGGCTTGCGCACAACAAGCGCTTACTGTCACCCTGCTGGCGTCACCCGACCGGGATGTCCTCAACGCAGGAGGATTCATGCTCGCTGGACGGCGTATTCGAAGGCAGCGCTGGGGACTTGGGTTGGGGGTCCTCCTGGGGGGCCTGGCGACTTTGTTGCAGACCGCGGCGCCGGCCTCGGCGGCGGTCACGCCAGGGCACATGATCAATGCGTACCACAGCATTGCGGGCGCCCCGTCCGCAGGACTGTCCGACATCAGCTACCACATCACCGTGAACGGCCAGCCCGACACGAAGTCCGTCTTCTTCGCCCAGGCCTTCTACTTGAAGAACGGCCAAGTCGGCTACATGGGTCTGCAGCCGCGTCCTGGCGCCGGCGACCTTGCGCTGTTCAGCATCTTCGGAGCCGGCACGTCCACGACGACCGACCCCAACTGCACCCCGGGGGCCGACGGCGGAGAGGGCGTCAGCTGCGCCATCACCTACCCCTACCAGGTCGGGCGGCAGTACCGGCTCAAGGTCCAGAACGTCGGCGGCAGTAAGTGGGAGGGCATCGTCTACGACACGGTGACGGGCGCCACCACGCACATCGGCAGCTGGACGGTCTCCTCGTCCGCGGGACTGCTGAAGCCCACCGGCACCCTGTTCGTCGAGTACTTCCTACCCGTCGCCGACTGCAACTCGATCCCGCGCGCCCAAGCCTACTTCTCCAACCCTCAGGGCAACGGCAGTACATACCGGGGGAGTTACTCCAGCGCTGTCCTGCTCGGCCCGTGCAAGGACAAGGCCAGTTACGCCATCAGCAGCGCGGGCATCACGACGGTGACCGGCGGGTAGCAGCCACGCAGCGCACGCTCGACGGCAGCTGGCGCCCGCAGTCCGGGCTGTCGTCGCATCCACGCATCCACGCGACACTCAAGGCCGACTCGCACAGGCCAAGCAGGCGAACGCCAGACGAATGCGTCCGATGTCAGAGCCTCAGTGGCGGTCGTTGAGGCCGGCGACCACGGCAGCAAGTCGGCCCATGGCGTGGGCCACGCCGAGCCCGTCCATGTAGTCACGGACGTGCACGATCTGGCCGTTGCGAATCCGGATCACCAGGAGGCCGGGCAAGCTGAATGACTGACCGGTGGTGGTCACGGTCCCGGTGACGACCTGCTCGACGGTGATCACCTCGCGGTCGGTGCTCTCGTGCACGACGACTTCACGGATCTCCTGCGGTTGCGCGGGGCTTGGGCCCCAGGCAGCTCGGTAGCCTTCGCGGACCTCTTCGCGGCCCTGGTAGCGCGCAGGCATACCGGGGGAGAGGAACGGGAACTCGTGGACGGCGTCGACCGCGTACAGATCGGCCAGGTCGTCAGCGGACTTGTCGAGCATCGCCTGCTGGTAGCGGGCCAAGACCTCACGAGGGCCGAGGTCGGCCGAGGTTGTGTCCGGCATGGCGGTTGGGCTCCGTTCGGTCAACGCACGGCTCAGCTCATGCGAGCCATGGGGCGGGACTTCCGGCGTGCGGGCATCGTGAGGGCCGGCCTCCAAGTTCCGGTTGCGAAGCCTGACTTGGGGACACTCTCGACCGCACTGTACGTGGGGATCGACGACGAGATCGGAGGAACCCGATGGATGGGACGACCGCCCAAGCTCAGAGGCTTCTGGACCGACACTGCGGGTGCCGATTAATCATCCGGCCTGAGCAGGCGGCATGTTGGTACTCGTGAAGGGTGCCGCCGAGTCGGTCTCGTCGGCGGACCTCCAGGTGCGTGATCTGCGCTGGTGCGTTGATCGGTTCGGGTAGTGGGCGAAGGGGCGCGGCTTGCTTCAGCGTTCGGTGCGTTCGGTGCCAGTTGTAGAAGGATTCGAACTCGCGCAACGCATCCAGAGGTCATAGGCAAGGTGCGCGACTGGGATCACGAGCCGTGGATATGGGTCGACCTCACGGCACCCAGTCCCGCCGAAGACTGACCGTGCCACCGTGCCACCGTGCTTCCGGCGTGCCCGATCGAGCGGGGATCACGGGGAGCCAGGAGGAACAGCGGTTCAATTGCTGGGGCTTGCCGGCCGTTGGATCCGCACAGGTCACACCAGTAGTCCCCCACCTCGCTTCTGAAGCGGGTGTCGCGCACCCGTCCCTGCAGGCGATGTCCAGCACCCGACGGGCATTGAACTCATGCACTACACCAATGTGCGGACCCAGATCCCTGCGGTCGGAATCGAGCGGATCGGATCGTAGATCGCGGCCGGCCGCAGGTATCTATGCGGCCGAAGGTATGTGGAGGGACGCGGAAGGGGTGCCCTTCCTCAACAGCGGAAGGGCACCCCCAAGGACGGTCAGCGGTGGTCGTGGCGGTCGTGACCCCAGCGACGGTCGCGGTCGTCGCGGTGGTGGCCCCAACGGCGGTCGCGGTCGTCGCGGTGGTGGCCCCAGCGGCCGTCGCGGTCGTCGCGGTGGTGGCCCCAGCGGCCGTCGCGGTGGTGACCCCGGTGGCCGTCGTGGTCGCCGCGCCTGTAGTTGTCACCGTGGTCGTGATCACGGTCGTGCGTGGCGTGAGATGCCACCGGAGGTACGGCGGCGGCGCTGGCACCAGTGGCGCCGCCCACCAGGATGGCGGCCGCGATGCCCAGCGCGGCGGCAAGACGGGAAACTTGCATTCCATGCTCCTTTCACGGCAGGTGCCTAATGCGCCTGCCTGGGTCGTACATATGCATGTTCACGTCTGGAATGAACCGTTACGTCCGACTCGCCATGAAAGACACCTCATGTAACGAAAAATCGTTGAATCGGGAACCGACGTCTGGTGTGTCGACGTCACGCGCGCGCGTACGGGTGGCTCCCCCGTCCATGAGGGTGAACTTGCACCTCACGATCCCGCCGAGTTCGCGCTCCCTACGACCCGTCTCTCCGCGAGTACCTCCATCAGCAGCCCTCACCCCGACGCGTCCCGCAGCGCCGGTCCGGCACATGTGGGTAGGCGTCAGTGCCTGTGGCCTATCCCTGGACGGGCAGCCGTCGAGTACGCAGAAGCGGCCCCGTGACCAGCAGCGACGCCACAGGACCAAAGGCCCTCCGGAGCTGTTGCGGCAAAGCCGCCAAGGGCTACGGCGTGTGGTGCGCCAGTAGAGGAGAGCCGCGAAGCCTGTGCGTGCCGCAGTCGTGTCGCTCAGAGGCAACGGTGTTTCGCCGCTGATCAGCTGCCCGGTCGAGCCGGCGAGCGACCTCAGCGGAACAGCCCGGCGTGGTCGGATCGCTCCCTTGTGAGGGCTCGATGCGCCTGTCACACAGGTGGGAGGCGGACGAGCGGGGGAGGGCGCTGTACGGCTGTGCCAGGGGAAGGCCGGGCCAGGCCTTCAGGCTGGGCGATGGAGCGGTTCGGGCCGCAGGCCGGCAGGTTGGCCGCCGCGGTACCGGCGAGCGGTGCGCGCGTGCTGGCGCGCACTACCAGTGACCACCGGAACTCCGCCCGGAGCCAAGGTCCCGTCTGTTCAGGAAGCGTTGAATCACCTGCTCGCTGATCGCCCCAGCGGCAGCCTCAGGACCTGCGGCTCCACCACCGTGGACAGCACCTGCGATCGCGTCGAGGCGTTCGATCACATACGGCTCCGCGCGGCGGGCACAGGCCAGGAACGCGGCGGTCTCCTGAGCGCTCCACGGCTCGACGGGAGTCGCGGGCGGGCGTGGCACGATCGAGGGAACGGCGGGGTTGTGCGCGAGCCGGCCGGTGTGCACCGCGTGGGACAGGGTGCTGGAGAGCGTTCGCAGGCAGCGGTGCAGGGTCACGCGGCCGCGTCCGGCGTGCTGCTGGCTCTCGGCGAACGCGATGAGGTCGCCGCTGCGCAGCGCATCCAGCTTGATGGCGCCGAGGGCCGGGATCAGATCGTCCAGGACGTAGGCGCGGTAACGGGCCACGGTGGCCGGACGCAGCCAGGGCGCCACCCCGTGCAGCCACTCAAGGAGCTGGCCGGCGAGCGTCTCGGTCGGATCGGGGCGCAGCCCGGGCGGCGGGCTCTCGCGGACCCGCGCCAGTGTCGTCTCGGCCTCAGTGCGGGAGGCGAAGCCTCTGCGCCGAACAGTGCGCCGCCGCCCGTCGGGTCCGGTGAGTGCGTCGACGGCCAGCGCCCAGCTGCCGTGGTCCGGATCGGAGGCGAGTCGCGGGCGGTGCGGGCCGAGTTGGCGGCCGCCTTCGCCGTGGCAGCCGCAGCGGCGGTAGACCCGGCCGCGGGGTGATGGTGCGCTCATCTGGCGCTCCATCCGTGAGGTGTAGCGGAGGAGGTAATGCCTGGGAGATGCCCGCGCTTGGGGTGGTCTGCACCTGGCGGATGCTGGCGCTCCGGGGCGACCAACGGGGCGCGGGTGGCCGGGAGCCACCCCGATGTGCACGGCCTGGCCTGAGGCGCGGAGTTGATGCGGTGCCACGGTGTTGCGGGCTTACGCCTGGTACGGGTCGGTGATGGTGTAGGGGGTGCGGGCGGCTTCGATCAGGGGGGCGGGGAGGTTGGGGCCGGGGGTGTAGTAGCGGCCTTTGGTCTGGCCGTGGGCGGTGAGGAGGCCGCGGGTGGTGAGGTCGGTGAGGTCGCGGCCGGCCTGCTGGGTGGTGAGGTTTTCGGAGTGTTCGTATCGCAGGCGGCGTACGCGTCTGGTGAGGACGGCGTCGTGGAGGGCGGTGATCTGGCGTTCGCGCAGGCCGAGTTGGCCGGCGAGGTCTTCCAGGTTCTGCCAGGCGGTGTTGGAGCGGTCGACGCGGTGCTGCACGCGTTGGGTCTGTTCGTGGTAGGCGCGCAGGTTGAGTTCGATCCAGGGGCGCAGGTCGCGGCCGGGGGAGTAGACCGGTCCGCCGACTTGCTTGAGGGCGGCGTAGTACGCCCAGGTGTGCTCGGGCATGCCGAGCCACTCCTCGATCGAGGCGAACTCGGGTGCCAGGACGCTGGAGCGGGCCAGGACGAGGGTCTGCAGGCTGCGGGACATCCGCCCGTTGCCGTCATTCCACGGGTGGATCTTGACCAGGTTGAAGTGGGCCATGGCCGCGCGCAGCAGGTGGTGGGTGTCGAGGTCGCCGCTGTTGAGCCAGTCGACCAGCTCGCCGATGAGGTCGGGGACGAGGTCGGCGTCGGGGGTCTGGTAGTCGGTGGCCATGGGGTCGCCAGGGGCGGTGACCCGTACCGGGCCGGTGCGCCAGCGGCCTGAAGGCGGGTGGGGGTGGTGGTGCCCCTGAAGGATGAAGTGCAGGCCGTTGAGCAGGGACTTCTCGTAGCGGAAGTCGGCGGCGTCGTGGAGGGACCGGATGTAGGCCATTGCCTGCTGGTGGGCAAGCGTCTCGGCCTTGTTCTCCTCGCTGGTACGCACGCCCTCGCGTTCACCGTCCATGAGGTCGCCGACGCTCTCCACGGGGACGCTGTATCCCTCGATGGTGTTGGACGCGGCGATGGCGGAGGCGGTCAGCTGCCGGCGCAGGCCGCGGGTCCAGGTGGTCGGGACGCGCTGCACGGCGTGCTGGAGGGCGTCGCGGCGGGTGTCGATGTCGTCCAGGACACGGCGGTCGGTGTCGGTGGGGCGGGGCAGTTCGTACAGCATGCATCAATGATGGATTGATTCCATCATTGATGCATTCGGTGTTGGGTGGGTGTGCCGCTCGAAAACTCATCGCTACTGTCAAGAACTCATCGCTACTGTCAAGCGCAATCGTCGCGCAGCGTATGGGGGTTCAGGTGGCGACTTACTGCCTTTGCGCAGCGGGCGCTTCCCGGCCGCCGACGGCACTGCTCGGGAAATATCGCCGTCGGTACCCGACGTGCCCACGTCGGAGGTTCCGTGCAGGTGCCGGGTACGTGATCGGAGAGCGATAATTCTCTCTGATGAACACATCGCCGGACATCCCGGGCCGTACTTCGCGCGACGTGGATGACGCCACTCTCAGGGCGCTGTTCTCAGAGTCGCCGATCGGCCTGCACGTGCTGGACACGCAGCTGCGCCTGGTGCGTTTCAATGCGGCCGCGCGGCACATCCGGGCGTTCCCGGTCGAGGACCTGCTCGGATGCACGGTCTCCGAGGTGCTGCGCGAGTACGGCAGTGACCAGGCGGATGAGGTCGAGGCCTTGGTCCGCGAGGTGTTGGAGACCGGCCGTCCAAGGCGCGACGTGCTGCTGACGCTGCGCTCACTCCGGTCTCCTTATGCCGAGGTCGCCGTGCTGGCGTCCTGGTTCCGGCTCCAGGACTTGGATGGACGCCCCCTGGGGGTGGCGGCGGCCATCCTGGACGTCACGGATCGCTACCAGGCGCAGGCCCGGCTTGCTCTGCTGGACCGGGTCGGCAGCCGCACCGGCGCCGGCCTCGACCTGTTCGGCACCGCGCAGGAGTTGGCGGAGGGTACTGTCCCTGACTTCGCGGACTTCGCCACCGTCGACCTGTTCGACCCTGTACTGCGCGGTGAGGCACCCGAACCGGGACCTCTTCTCGGGACTATCCCGCTGCGTCGTGCGGGTTGGTGCTCACACGGCAGTTCCGTGACGGCGGGGTGGCCCGTGGCAGGTGAGGTGAGCGGTTTCCCGTCGGGAACCCCGTACCGCGAGAGCCTCACCGACCTGCGTCCGCGATTGGTAGCCCGGCTCCTGCCGGACGCCGAGTGGCTCGACCGGGACCCGGTCCGCGGTCGGTTGCTGCGCCGGAATCTGGTCCACTCGATGATCGTGGTTCCGATGTGCGCCCGCGGTGTGGTCCTCGGCCTGGCCTGCTTCTATCGCGGCCGATGTCCGGACCCATATGTCGACGAGGACACCGCCATCGCCGCCCAGCTCGTCGCCCGTACCGCGCTGGCCCTGGACAACGTCCGGCTCTACAACCGGGAGCGGTCGGCCGCCCGCTTGCTCCAGCTCAGCCTTCGGCCCCCCGAGGTCCCTGACCACACTGCTGTCGAGACCGCGCACAGCTACCTGCCGTCCGGCTCAGGCGGGGACTGGTTCGACGTGATCCCGCTCTCCGGCGCCCGTGTCGCCCTGATCGCAGGGGACACCGAGGGCCGGGGCCTCCGTGCCGCGGCCGCCATGGGCGAGCTCCGCGCTGCGATCGGCGCCTTGGCCGACCTGGACGTGCCACCGGATGAACTTCTCGAACGCCTGCATGATTTGGTGACCCGGCTCGACGGCGAGGTGACCTCCGGCCCACGCGACGACTCCGCCTACCGGGTCGTCGGTACCAGGTGCCTGTACGTGGTTTACGACCCGGTGATCCGGCTGTGCACCATGTCCAGCGCCGGCCATCTGCCGCCCGTGATCGTTCGCCCCGACGGGACGGCGGAGCTCGTCGACGTCCCGCAGGGCCCGCCCCTCGGCCAGGGCATCGGCACCCATCGGACCACGGAACGCGAACTGCCCGAGGGCAGCATCCTGCTCCTGTGCAACACCGCCCTGGTCCAGGACCGCGATCCCCAGCAAGCCGTGCAGCAGCTCGAGCGCATCAGTGCCGCGCTCGCCCCGGCATCACGCTGCCTCCAAGAGGCCTGCGAGCAGGTGCTGCGGGTGCTCCCCGCCGACGGCCCGCAGCATGACCCCGTCCTGCTTATGGCGCGAACCCGTGCCATGGGTCCCGACCAGGTGGCCTCCTGGACGCTGCGCGGCGCGCCCGAGGCCGCGTCCGAGGCGCGCAGACTCACCGCCGGCCGGCTGTCCGCATGGGGACTGGACGACTTGCAGCACACCACCGAGCTGGTGGTCAGCGAACTGGTCACGAACGCCGTGCGCTACTCCGACGGGCCGATCGGCCTGCGTCTGATCCGCGACCGTACGCTGATCTGCGAGGTCTCCGACACAAGCAGCACCGCCCCGCAGCTGCGACATGCCGAGGAGGACGACGAGTCCGGCCGCGGACTGTTCATCACCTCCCGGCTGACCCAGCGCTGGGGCACCCGCCCTGCCCGACGAGGCAAGACCATCTGGGCCGAGCTGAGCCTGTCCGCCTGACGGGCACAGGCCGAACGCGGTGGGGGGCCGTACGCGCTCCGCATGCCCCCGGGGAGACGATCCGGTGGCTGTGCAGCATGCCGGGAGTAGTCGGGTGAGGATGAGTCGTAGCCGACGGGTGCCGCGCCCGAGGAACGCCAGGGCGTACAGCCTCTGGCCGAGGAGAGTGTCCAGGTGGAAGAACCCGACCGCGAGGACTGCGGGTGCCGAAAAATTATCCGGCCTGGTCAAGCGGCATGTCGGTACGCGCGGAGGGTTCTGCCGAGTCGGTCTCGTCGGCGGACCTTCAGGTCCCCGAGCTGCGGTGGGCCGTTGACCCCGTTTGCCGAGCGCGGCCGCCGAGTTCAGACGTCCGGGCGGCGGCGCCGGGCAGGCCGTTGAGGCAGTCGGTCGCCTTGTGGCCTTCGGTGGTCACTGAGTCGCAGCGGAACCCGTTCGGACGCTGCGGAGGCGGAAGCAGGAGCGGCAGTGAGGAGCACGGGGGCGCCAACCCCGGGGACGACGCAGCACGTCGTGGGGGAGGAGGGGCCAGGGTCACCAGGCGCTGCTCCACCCGGTTGTGCTGGAATACGAGTCCAGCAGGTCCACCACGAAGACCAGGGTCGAGCCCGCCGGGATCAACGGCGAGGGCGACTGATTGCCGTAGCCGAGACGCGGGGGAACGATGATCTCGCGCCGACCGCCGACCTTCATCCCCCTCACTCCCCGGTCCCAGCCCTTGATGACCTTGCCACTGCCCAGGGCGAACTTGAACGGCTGGCCCCGGTCCCAGGAGGCATCGAACTCTTTCCCGGACTCGAAGGTCACCCCGACATAGTGGACCCTGACCACCATGCCCGGCTTCACCTCGGCCCCGTCCCCGACGACCAGGTCCCGGATGGTCAGCTCGGTAGGAGCGTCACCCTCCGGAACGTCGACCTCGGGCTTCGTCAGTTCACTCATTGCAGCCTCATCACTCTCCGTCGGAAGCCGTCGCACGGACCAGCCGGACACATGAACACTCCATGCAGCAGATGGTCACGCTATCGAGAATGCCGGTCGTCCCCGGAGCACTGCGGCTGCCGAATATTGCATCCGTCCAGGTAGTGGCGCCGCCTGGTTCATCGCTTGATGGGGCCGGTGAGCGTTGTGATGCAGTTCGAATGGCGAAGGGCGTGCCGCAGGTGGTGCTCGTTCCAGATCAGGTTGCGGTGCCGGCGCAGCACGGTGTCGGGTTGGACCAGCGGCCGATTGCGAACCAACGGGACAAGGGCCCACATGATGACTAAGACCGACCGGCAATAGGCGCCCGGGAGGTGGCGGAGACATCAGGAAGGCCATGGGTCCACCTGATTATGGGGTTCTCTACGTTCAGTAATCCCAAAGGGTGGCCTGGTCGCGCTGCCATTTTGCCTGCTTGAACCCGCCTAAATGGCGGTGCAGGGTGGATCCATGACATGGACAGCGCCACCGGTCGGGCGCACCAAGCAGCTTGGCGGCCTGGGTACCGTAACTGAGCGCCAGATGCTGGAGGGTTGGCTGAGCTGGCACCGGGAAACGTTGCTGGCCAAGTGCGCCGGGCTTGAGCCGGCCCAATTGTCGCGGGCGACCGTAGAGCCGTCGAACCTCACCCTCCTTGGCTTGGTCCGGCACATGGCGGAGGTAGAGCGATGGTGGTTCCGGCGAAGCTTCGCAGGCGAGGCTATCGGCGGTGTCTTCACCGGACCGTCAGACGGCAATGAGGGACTCGACGGAGTTCACGCAGCCGATGCGGAGAGAGACTTCGGACTGTTCCTGACCGAGGTCAAGGCGTGCGACGCGGCAGTGGCCGGGCGCGACCTCGACGAGACCTTCATGTCCTCTCGCGGAGTTTCCCTCAGCCTGCGCTGGGTCTACGTGTTGATGATCCAGGAGTACGCCCGTCACAACGGTCACGCCGACTTCCTGCGGGAGCGGACCGACGGGGCAACAGGTGACTGAGCTTCCTGCCCGGACCGGTCCGGCGGCAGGTGCCCGGGAGATGGGATGAGCATCAGAACGGGCGCGGGTGCCCGTGATCATGGGTTCTCTGCGCTCAGTGATCACGAAGGACAGCCGTGACCGCACTGCCATCTTGCCTGCTCGAACCCCTCTGGAACCAGTTCGTGGCCCTCCTGCCCGCTCGGGAGGAGTTCGCCGCGGGCCACCCGCTTGGCTGCCACCGCCGCCGTGTCCCTGACCGGACTGTGTTCGAGCACGTGGTGATCGCTTTGGTCAACGGCTCGGGCTACGAACGGGTCTCCAGCCCCGGATGCTCTGACCGGACTATCCGTCGACGTGTCAAAGAGTGGGCTGAGCAGGGGATATCCAGAGCAGCGCACGTTCTTGCTCTGGAAGCGTACGACCAGATGATCGGCCTGGAACTGACCGAGATATCTGTGGATGGTTGCATCACCGAGGCCCCGTGCGGCGGCCAGAGTGCGGGCCGGTCCCCGGTGGACCGCGGGAAGCAGGGCATGAAACGCTCGGTGGCCACTGATGCCCGCGGCGTACCGCTCGGCCTGGTCGCGGCGGGAGCCAACCGTCATGACTCGCCGCTCCTCGGACCGACTCTCCACGCGGCTATGCACCAGGTCGGGTCACTTCCGGACGAGGTGAACGTCAACCTCGACCGAGGCTATGACAGCAACGCGTCCCGCGCTCTGCTCCGGGAGTTGGGCTTCACCGGTGAGATCGCCCGCGTTCTCGTGCCGCAACGCCAACATCTCCGCGTCCTTGGCCGCGTGGCTGCGGAACACGGCAGCGGGCACCTTGGTCAGATTCCGGACCAGCGTGGCGACGAATCGACGGCGACATCGAACGATCATCCCAGGTGCGGTGGAGGCCGTTGCCCCGCGTGGACAAGCTGCAGGCCAGAGCCGGAATCGTAGGTCCGAGCGGGACACGCCGAGATCCTCGCCCTGCGCCATCAGATCACTGTAGATGCCGAAGGCGTGGGCGACGGCAGGAGGAGGGCCGTGCGCAACGGCCCTCTCCCAGCGCATTTCCATCGGCAGGTACGGCAGCCGCGCGATCTCGAACCCCTCACCACCTACATGCGTGGCGGCGTAGCACCAGGAGCAGAACCAGATTCCCGCGTGCCGCTCAGTCGGCGGCACGGGCCATTGCCGCATCGAACTTCCACACACTCACACTCCACGAACGGATCCAGGCCGTGCGCTCACGCGCACGGCCTGGATCCCTCTGGCCTACCGGGACTTACCAAACACCCCCGTTAGGACAAAACGGTCTTTAAGGCTTTCAGGGGCACCTGTGTCGGTCAGTGCCCCAGATTCACGTCCGCGTCCTTCTCGCCCTCGCCGCTCACCCGCAGCGGCACGGCCTGGGGCGCGTATCCGCTGGCGATCACGGTGTAATGGCCGGTGTCCAGGTCGTTGAACGCGTAGGCGCCGTGCGCGTCGGTGACCGCCGTGGCGACCGTGTTGCCCGCCGCGTCGAGGAGCGTGACCCGGGCGTCGTCGACCGGGTGGCCCGCGCGGTTGCGGACGGTGCCGTGGACGTGGGCGCCAGGGGCGAGGCGGATCTCGTAGCGGTTGGCGGCGCCGCCCGCGACCTCGGCCGGCAGGGCCGCCGGACGGTGTCCGGGGGCGCTGACCACGAGGGTGTAGTCGCCGGGGACCAGGTCGGCGATGCCGAATTCGCCGGTGTGGTCGGCCGCTGCGGAGGCGACGACCTCGCCGCGCACATCGGTCGCGGTGACCAGGGCGCCGGGCAGCGGCCGGTCGTCGGGGGTGGCCAGGACCGTGCCGGTCAGGCCGGCCGCGCCGGAGAGCACCAGGTCGAAGTCGACCAGGCCGTCGGCCACCGTGATGGTGGTGGCCTGCGGCTGCCGGGCACCGCCGGAGGCGATCAGGACGTACGTTCCCTCGGCGGGCGCGGCGACCGCGTAACGGCCGTCCGCCTGCGTCGTCGTACGGCCGAGCTGGCTGCCGCGCAGGTCGATCAGCGTGACCACGGCGCCCGCGACGGGCGATCCCGCGATGTCGCGGATGTGGCCGCGGACACCTGAGGCGGGTTCGTCCGCGAGGGCGGTGGCGAGTGAAGCGACCGGGGCCGCCTCCACCGCCTCCGCCGTGTCGGCCATCGCCGTCACGGGCGTCTCGGCGGCGGCATCCGAAGCGGTGCCGCCCTCCTCCGCCGCCCGCGCCTCGAGGCCCGACATCTTGCGCAGCGGGACCTCCTTGGTCCACAGGACTATGAGGAACGCGACCGCGATCACGCCCGCCGCGATAAGGAACACCACGTGCATGGAGTCGGCGAAGCCCTGCTTGAAGGGCTCGGCCAGGCGCGGGTCCAGGTGCTGGATGAACGACGAGTCGCTCAGTACGTCGGAGCCGCCGCCGCCCGCGCCGGGGTGCTGCAGCATGTCGAGGACCGGCTTGTTGGCCGGGTCGGACAGGACCGCCGGGTCGTGCAGCGCGGACTGGAACTGGTGCGTCCCGGCGGCCGACTTGAACGCCGAGGAGATCTTGTCGCCGACGTTCGAGAACAGCACCGACAGGAAGATGGCCGTACCGGCGGTGGCGCCCATCTGCCGGAAGAACGTGGACGACGCGGTCGCCACGCCCATGTCCTGCGGCGGCACGGCGTTCTGCACGGCGAGCACCAGGGTCTGCATGCAGCCGCCGAGGCCGAGGCCGAAGACGAGCATGTAGATCATGCTCTCCCACAGCGGAGTGTCCCACTGGACCTTGAAGTGGAAGAGCAGCAGCGCCGTGACCATGAGGACGGTGCCGATGGTCGGGAAGATCTTGTAGCGGCCGGTCTTCGCGGTGATCTGGCCGGAGACGATGGACGCGATGATCATGCCGAGCATCAGCGGCAGCATCTCGAGACCGGACTTGGTGGGGCTCGCGCCCTTCACGATCTGCAGGTACTGCGGGATCATCAGCATTCCGCCGAACATGCCCGCGCCGATGAGGACGGACAGCAGGCTGGTCTTGCTGAAGATCGCGTTGCGGAACAGGCGCATCGGGATCAGCGCGTCGTCGCCCATCCGGCGCTCGACGAGGATCCAGGAGATGATGCCGACGACGCCGATGCCGTAACAGGAAAGGGACCTGGACGAGTCCCAGCCCCACTCGCGGCCCTGCTCGGCCACCAGGAGCAGCGGCACGACGCCGAGCGCGATGGTGAACGCGCCCCACCAGTCGATCCGCCGGTCGCGGCGGGTGTGCGGGATGTTGAGGACCTTGGCGACGACGAACAGCGCGATGATGCCGATCGGCACGTTCACCAGGAACACCCAGCGCCAGCCGACGACGCCCAGGATGCTGTCCTGACCGGCGAGGAAGCCGCCGATGAGCGGCCCCGCGACGCTGGAGGTGGCGAAGGTGGCGAGCATGTAGCCCTGGTAGCGGGCCCGTTCGCGGGGCGGCACGATGTCGCCGATGATCGCGAGGGCGAGGGACATCAGGCCGCCGGCACCGATGCCCTGCAGGGCGCGGAACGCGGCGAGTTCGGTCATCGACGTCGAGAACGTGCACGCCGCCGAGCCGAGGATGAAGATGCTGATCGCGCCGAGGAAGTAGGGCTTGCGGCCGTGCAGGTCGGACAGCTTGCCGTAGAGCGGCGTCGCGATCGTCGAGGTGATCAGGTACGCCGTCGTCGCCCACGCCTGCTGGCTGAGGCCGTGCAGGTCGTCCGCGATGGTGCGGATCGAGGTGGAGACGATGGTCTGGTCGAGCGCGGCCAGGAACATGCCCAGCATCAGACCGCTCAGAATGGTCAGGATCTGACGGTGGCTCAGGCCACCGCCGGAGGAGGCGGGCATCGCCTCCGTGTGCTTCGCGGTGTCTCGGCGCGGTGCCGACACGGCCTCACTCATGCTTGCTTGCTCCCTGCTGCGCCCCGGCTTCGGGCTGAGTCCCGTCGCCGTGGCGTTTCTGTTGATGCACTACCAGGTCGTCGTTGAGGCGTGTCATCAGCCGGATCAGCTGATATCGGTCCTCGGGAGGCCAGGGGTCGAGGAGCTCCGCCAGCTGCGCGTCGCGCTGCCGGCGGTTCTTCTCGTACACCGCCCTGCCGGACTCGGTCGCGTGCAGCAGCGTGCCGCGCCGGTCCTCCGGGTCGGGCCGCCGCTCGATCAGGCCGCGCTCCACCATGGAGCGGACCTGACGGCTGACCGTCGACAGGTCGAGGAAGGTCTCGGCGGCCAGATCGGTGGCCCGCTGCTCCCCGTCCCGTACGAGCCGGGCCAGCAGGACGCGCTCACCGGCGCCCTGCTCCAGCTTGGTCTGGTGCCTGCGCGCCGCGACCAGCCGGGTGAAGCGCACGATCTGGCTCCCCAGTCCTGCCCCGGCCTCCTCGGCACTCGCGACCCCGGTGTCCCCGGTTGTCCTATGCTCACCCGCTGCGCGGTCACGGACCGTCCCCTTGCCCATTGCCCGCCCCCTGTTCCACTCATATTTTATTGCTTGTAGCTACCAAGTGAGTGTAGACGGCCCGGAGCGGCGTCCGGTACGGGGCCTCGGATGCACGACCCGGCGCATGTGGCAGCCTGATGCGCCGGTAGCGAAGGGGCCGACGCGAGAAGCCTGAGGGTGCCGACAACCCCGGTCACCCACGCTGAGCTGCGGCTTCAGGGTCACGATGGGTTACATCGAGGGTGTTCGCGAGCCCGTCGGCGCACGCTTGGGAAGCGTGGCGTTCTGTCTGGTCTACAGATTCGGCCGGCTGCGCCTGCCGGCCCATGTCACCCCCTGTACGACCTGCGTGTATTCATGGATCAGTCCTCCGACCCGGTCGTGCCGGATGATGCGGGTCTGCTCGTCTTCGGCGGGTCGCGGGGGTGCATGAAGGTACCGAGCGGCAGGGCCGTATTCTGCAGCAGCCGGGACAGGCGTTGCTGATGCGTCGTAGCCGTCCGTTGCAACTGGGCGACCCATTCCTTATCAGGTGCCGGACGAACGACCAGGAGGTTGACCCGGTGATCGCTCTGACCGCAGTCGGAGGAGTGGCCCTGGTCGAACTGGGCATGGCCCTGACTCCGGGGCCGAACATGATCCACCTCGCCTCCCGCGCGATCACCCAAGGTCGCAGGGCGGGCCTGGTCAGCCTCAGTGGGACCGCCGTGGGATTCGTGTGCTACCTGCTTGCCGCGGCTGCGGGCCTGTCCGCGTTGTTCGCCGCTGTGCCGGTGGCGTTCACGGTGGGCAAGCTTGCCGGGGCTGCCTACCTGGCCTACCTCGCCTGGGGCATGCTCAAGCCCGGCGGCCGCTCGCCCTTCGCCCCGGCCCAGGACCTGCCTCCGGTCTCCGACGCCCGCCTGTTCTCGATGGGGTTGCTGACCAACCTGCTCAACCCCAAGATCGCTCTCATGTATGCCGCCCTGCTGCCCCAGTTCCTGGCCCCGCGGGGAGGTCCGGCCTGGGGGCAACTGCTCCAGCTCGGTGGTGTGCAGATCATCGTAGGGATCTCCGTGAACGCTCTGATCATGCTGGGCGCAGCACGGGTGTCGGGATTTCTGGCTGCCCGGCCCCGCGCTATGACCGCCCAGCGGTTCACGGCAGGCGGCCTGCTCGGCGCCTTCGCGCTGCGCACCGCCGTGTCCCGCACTCCCGTCTCCACCTGAGCCGGGTCCGCGTGCCTGTGACACCAGTCCTGCTGTGAGCGCTGACGGGGAGGTTGATGGCGCCCGTGGATGCCAGAAACTCTCCCCTGCCCAGCCCGCCACTCACCCCGGCTCCCACCCCGTCCGCCGCCGACCCACACACTGTGGAGCGGGCGTGGTTCGTGGCGTCCAGGTGGAGCGCGCCACCGTACGAACCCGGTGCACCGTGGCCTGTGAGGGCGCGGGCGCCGGCCCCCGCCGGGCCTGTTCGTAGGCGATTCGCCAGGCGCCCCTGAAGGGTGCCGTTTTGGGCACCCACACGTCGAAGCGCTCGACGCCACTGAGCCCTCGTCGATCGCCCGCGCGAACGCGTGAGCAAGGAGGGTGAGGAGCGCCTGCAGGGCGTACTCGGGGCGGTACGAGTCGGGCGAGGCTTGGGACTCGAGATGGCTCCATCCGAGTGTGCTGCGGCTGTGTCGGGCTGCGATCGCCGGACTGATTGATCATGCTGAGCCCGGATCAGCACCATGCCCAGCGAAGGGGTGCTTAGCATGCAGAACGACTCAGTCGCACGCTTCCTGGCGGCCCTGGCGCCTGAGGACAGGGAGACCGTCGTGGCCAGGCCCGGGGAGGAGCAGGAGCGGCTCGCCGCAGCCTGGGAACGGGAGTTGGAGGGCGATGACGAGCTTGATGTCCTCGACGAGGTGTCCCCGCCGGCAGCCGAGGCTGAGGCGGCTCGCCGCGTCCTTCGGCAGGAGTCGGACTGACCCGTTCGACGGGGCGTCGTGCGCGAGGGGTGTCAAAACCTCCGCACGTGCTGTGAGCTGGGGTTTTCCTGCTGGGGAGTGATGGTTCATCAGGAGGCTCGGTGGTATTCGTTGAGGAGTCCGCCGAGGATCTTTCGGCGTCGGACGCGCCTTGCGGGGAGATCGGCGACTCCGTCACTTCGAGCCGTAATACAGCCGGAGAAAGTCCTCCATAGCCGCGTTGACGCCATCGCGGTCACCGGTGGCGAGCAGGTCGAGCAGCAGACCGCGGACGGTGGCGAGTCCCAGCCTGGCGCGGTTCCGGGCCACGGCGGGGTCCGCTCCTGTGGCGACCTCGGCGGCCACGAGCGGCTCCAGCCAGTCGTTTACGAGCCCTTCGCGGACCGGGGCAGCCTCGGGACGGCCTCGCAGTGCCTGCCCGTAGATTTCGAAGAAGAGCCGCTCTTGACCGGCCAGTCGAGAGTCCGTCAGCTGCTGCCAGAGGAGACGTGCGGCATCGACGGGCAAGAGACCGGGCTCCAGCCGCAGCCGGGACAGCAGATCGCGCTGACGTTGCTCCGACGTCCGGACGATCTCGACGAGCAGCTGTTCCTTGGAGCCGAAATAGTGGATCAGCATGCGGTGACTGACGCCGATCGCGGCGCCCAGGCCGCGCAGGCTCAGGTCTGCGATGCCGTGTGCCGCGACGTGGTCGACGGCCGCGTTCACCAATTGAGCGCGCCGGTCCCCGTCCTTGCCGGGCGCTGCCTCGCCCTCAGGATTTGAACCGACCGTATTCACCACCTCACGAGTGTACCAATTGGTACATGCCCTATGTACCGTGTGGTACATGAAGTCTGTCACCGTGTCGATCGACGTACCGCAGACGCCCGAGCAGGTCTACGACTTCCTCGATGTCATGGCTCACCACGAGCGATTCACCAACCACTACCTGACCAACTGGCGCTACAGCGGCCCCGGCCGCGGCATCGGATCGTGTGCCACGGTCACAGCCGCGCTGGGTGGCACGAAGACCGACGTCGCCATCGAGGTCGTCGAGGCGGCCCCGCCGCGGCGCATCGTCGAACGGAACGTCAGCGCGGCCGGCCGACGCCTGGCCCACGGCACCTACACCATCGAGCCGTTGCGAACCGGCGGGAGTCGGGTGTCGTTCACATACGCCTGGGCCCATACCCCACTTGCCGACCGGCTGCTGGCACCAGTCGTCCGGGCCACGATACGACGCGCCAACCAGGCGGCCATGCGACGCCTGGCCACCGAGTTGGCTCGACACGCGTCCGCTGCCGGATCCTGACGTCGGTACATATCGGCTTTTCTGTCCGGCGAAGCTGCATCGTCGCCGGAATCGACGCCGCAGATCACGGAGAGACTCATAAGCCAGATCAGTAGCGCCGAACGCGGATGCAACGAGCAAGCGATCCGCGCCGCCATGGACCGCCTCCTGCGCGGCGAACTCCCGCCCGGCGGACGCTGCGACCTCAAGACGCCGGCTGCGGAGGCCGGGGGCAACGGCAACGGCAACGGCAACGGCAGCGGCAGCGGCAGCGGCAACGGCAACGGCAACGGCAGGGTATGCGTGACCGTGGCCTCGATGTCGAGACCGCGACTCGGGCCAGCTGGGGAGTTGCCACGGCCAGACGCACCACCCGGGAGACGGCGATGCGCATCCTGTTCGGCGTCAGCGTCGATCATCGTCGGACCAAGCGGCTCCCCGGGACGCGTTCTGGCGCGGCGACTCGCTGACCGTGGCGACACCGTCATCATCAGGTCTGCGGTGACAGACCGTCATCCACTGGCACATTCTGGGCTTCCAGCGTGATGCCGGAGTTCCTGGCCTGCTCGAGGATCAAGGAGGCGAAGTCCTCTTCGACATGCCCCGCGCCGATGGCAGCCGCGACGAGCTGAGCGGTGGCGGCGGCGAGCGGCATCGGCACCTCCAGCTCGCGGCCCGCGGAGAGCCCCAGGTCGAAGTCCTTGCGCAGCAGCGGCATGGTGAACGTCGGCGTGAAGTCCAGGTTGACCAGCGCGGGCGACTTATAGCGGGTGAAGACTGAGCCCATCACTGAGTCGTTGAGGAATCGCAGGAAGGCGGCGCGGCTGACACCGCCCTTCTCCGCGAGGATGGTGATCTCGGCGAGCGACTGGGTGACGACGCCGAGGAAGACGTTGTGCGCGATCTTGACGAGACGGGCGGCTTCGCCCTCGCCGACGTACGCCACCCCGCGCCCCAGCAGAGCCAGCAACGGCTCAACCTGACCGAACACCTCGGGCGAGCCGGAGACCGCGACCGTCAGCTTGCCCGCGGTGATCACCTTCGGATTCCCGCTCACCGTGGCGGCCAGGAAGCCGGTCCCACGCTTGGCGGCTTCGTCCCGGATCAGCGCGGACACCTGGGCGGACACCGTGGAGCAGTCGATCAGCACCGGCGGCGCGATGTGCGGTGAGGTCAGTACGCCGCCGGGGCCCGTGGTGACCGCCTCCAGGGCGGTCGAGGCGGTGACCATGGTGAAGACGATGTCCCGGTCGGCCAGGTCAACCGGCCGGTCGGCGATTGTCGCTCCCCGTTCAGCCAGTGGTTCGGCCTTGGCGCGGGTCCGGTTGTAGACGGCCACGTCGTGCCCCGCGTCCAGCAGTCGGGTAGCCAACTGGAGGCCCATGCGGCCAACACCGATCCAGCCGATCCGCGGACGTTCCTGGGCGGCAATCGTCATGTTTCTCTGTACCTCAATCCTGGAAGACGGCTCGACCGATACGGCCCCGCAGCTGACCGACCGGACGCGGCACACGACCGGCAAGGGCCGATGAGCAACGACCCGCACGCGGACTACGACGGCGGCTTCCTCAGGTAGTCAACGGCGGCGAGGTCGTCGTGGTCGTGGCCGGCTGCGACGGTCGCTTCCAAGCGGTCTCGGACGACCTGAAGCAGAGCGCTGGGGGCGGCGGCCGCCGCGGCCAGTTCGATGTCCTTCAGGGCGAGTTGCACCGCGAATCCGGGGGCGTATGAGGCGTCGTCCATGACACGCACTTTCTGCAACTCGTACGGCATGGCGAGCGGGCCCGCCTCAAGCACCCGGACGAACGTCGCGTGGTCGACACCGAGGGTGTCGCACAGCGCGAGGACGTCGCTCATGGCGACCGTCGAGGCAGCCATCCAGGCGTTGACCGCAAGCTTGACGGCGTTTCCCTCGACCCCCGTCCCGACGTGGAGCACGGACGAGCCGAGATCGTCGAGCAGGGGGCGCGCCCGCGCCAGGACGTCCTCGGGGCCGGCAACCAGCCAGACAAGCTTGCCCTGCCGTGCGGGAGCGGTGCTTCCCGAAACCGGTGCGTCGAGGTACGCAACACTGTGATCACGCGCCAGCCCGGCCAGGGCGCCGGCTTTCCGTGGGCCTACTGTGCTCGCCTGGACCCAGACAGCATCGTTGTCGAGCCGGCCGATGGCATCTGACATGACCTCCGCGACCGCATCGCCGTCACGGAGCACAGTGAGGACGACGGACGCGCCGGAGACCGCCTCGCCCACCGCACTCACTGCCGTGACCCCCGCAGCATGCTCCGCCACCGCACGGGCCCTCTCCTCCGTACGGTTCCACAGCCGAACCTCGTGACCACGCTCCCCGAGCCTCATCGCCATCGCGGCGCCCAGCGCGCCTGCTCCGAGAACAGCGACGGTGGAAGCGTGAGACATGGAAGATCCCTTTCTGTTTCCCTTGTCCATCTTCCGCTGGAACCCGGGTCTTCCCCGGCAAGGAAACGCAGCGCCCTTCACGAGCACTGAGCCGCACATCGGCGGCAGTGGGCCCTGGCAGGGATGGGCCGCGCTCCGAGTGGCGCCCTGGCTCCGGCCGGGCAATTCCGGTGCCGGTGCCGGTGCCGGTGCCGGTGGCGGGCGCGGTGGCCCGGTGGTGAACATGGATGCGCCCGCCTGACGTGAACGACCACGGCAGGCCCCCTCTTTCGGCCGGCGGGGCATCAACATCAATGCCATCGCACCGGGGGAACTGTCACCGAACTGCCAGTTCGCTCGGGAGGATGGCCCAGCCCGCTGAAATCGCCGCAGTCGTCTCGTTCCTGGTGTCAGACGACGCCTCGTTCATCACGGGCCGGACCATCCAGGCCGACGGCGCCTGGTTCTGACCAGGGAGCACAGTGGGCCATACGGCCGCACAGCCATGGCGCGCCCATCTGGTGATTCGTGGACTGGAAGTGTCGCCGGGAAGACAGACCGCAGACCGAGACCGCAGACAGACCGACAGGCTGACAGACCGACAGGCTGAAGGAGAACGTGGCCGCGATGACGGTTCATTCCTCCACTCATTCCTCCACGCCGGCCGGGGTCCGTGTGCCGGACTCGAAGCTCGCGCGGGAGGCGACCGAGCTCGTACGGGACAGCACCAGCGAATTGATCTACGACCACTCGCGCCGTGTGTACTTCTTCGGCATGGTCGTAGTAGCCGCCTTCGACGGCGTGCAGCTGCTGGACGTCACCGGCCTGCCGAGCTTTCCACTACGTCGAACGCCTTCGGCACCCGCTACGCCGTACGAATCGTCCCCTCGGCCGGGCCGGCCCTGACGCAAGGCCGCCGCCGTGACCGCAAGATCGTGCCACCACGCCCATATTCAGGTGACGATGGCTCCACTCGCCGTCACGACCAGTGATGATTGCCCGTGGCAGATGGCCTCGCTGCTGTACCGCGGTAACTCCAGGTTTCGGAGCTCTGGTGGTCAGCACGCCTGATTCCGGTGCTGGTCGGTGCTGATTTCGTCCCTCTAAGACCGGAAAACCGCAGGTCCAAGCTCTGCTCGGATGAGTAGTCGTACTTGTTCACGCGATGTCTGGCCCTCGTGTGCACAGACACTGCGTCGTGACTCCGTCGAAAGGAGCCCCTGTGGAACCGAGTGGGCGACCACCAGGCACGGCGAAGTCAGGAGGCCGGCCAGATCCGAGCCGGTGGCGGGCCTTGTGGGTCACGCTGGTGGCGGGCTTCATGATCCTGCTCGATGTGACGATCGTCGCGGTCGCGCTGCCCTCGATGCAAAGGCATCTGGGCGCCTCCCCGGCCGCAGTGCAATGGGTGGTGTCCGGGTATGCGCTGACGTTCGCGCTTGCGCTGGTGCCGGCCGGACGTCTTGGCGATGCGATCGGCCGACGCCGGATCTTTCTCGGAGCGCTCGCGGCCTTTGTCTTGTGCAGCGTCGCAGCGGGGGCGGCCCCGACGATCACCCTGCTCGTCATCGCCCGCATGGCGCAAGGAATCGCCGCAGGCTGCCTCGCTCCGCAGAATTCTGCGCTGATCCAACAGATGTTCACTGGAGCCGAGCGTGCTCGTGCCTTCGGTTTGTTCGGCTCCACTGTCGGCATCTCCAGCGCGGTCGGTCCGATCACCGGAGGCGTCATCCTCGCCTTGGCCACCGGACCCCAGGGCTGGCGCTGGATCTTCTTCGTCAACGTTCCCGTGGGTGCCGTGGCACTCGTACTCGGTTACCGGCTGTTGCCCCGCGTCGCCCCGGGCAAGAGGGGACACCTCGATCTGTCGGGCGTTGCCCTGATCGGTTGCGGTGTCCTGGCGGTCCTGCTGCCGTTGGTCCAGGCCGACTCCGGCGGCGTGCGCCGTCTGTGGTGGCTCTTCCCAGTAGGGGCACTGCTGCTGGTCGGCTTCGGGCGGTGGGAGCGCCGAGTCGCTGCCCAAGGCGGCGAACCGCTGTTGCATCCAAGGTTGATTACCGAAACCCGTGGCTATGCGACCGGTGCCAGCCTGGCGACGCTCTACTTCATGGGATTCAGCGGTGTGTGGATCGTGTTCGCGCTGTTCTTCCAAAACGGCCTGGGCTATTCGCCGCTGCAGTCCGGACTGGCCGTGACACCGTTCGCGGTGGGCTCCGCGGGTGCGGCCGTCGTGGCCGGACGGCTTGTGGAGCGGGTGGGCAGGCTGCTGACCGTGCTCGGTCTGGTCGGCGTCATTGTCGGGCTCGCCGCAGCGGCGCTGCTGCTCCGGTTCGCCCCGTCATCGGTCGCCGTCTGGGCCGCTGTCCCCGCCCTCCTCGTGGGCGGTATCGGCAGTGGCTTCGTCATTTCCCCGAATGTGACGATGACGCTGCGGGATGTTCCGGTGCGGATGGCGGGCGCCGCCGGCGGTGCGCTGCAGACCGGACAGCGCCTGGGCGGGGCAGTGGGGACGGCCGCGCTGCCCGGCACGTACTACCTGGTACTGACCTCGAGCGGGGGCGACTACCGGCTGGCCGTGGCAGCGTCCGTCGGCGTCGGCATCGCCGCCATCTTGATGGCGTTGGGCATCGCGCTCATCGAGTGGCGTACCGACCCAGGCGCAACAGCGGCCCCGTGCCCGCCCGAAGTCGCCCACGGGCACTGTCATGCCACCCAAAGCTGAGACTGGTCGGACTCCGACCCGGACAGCGGTCTAGGTGTATTGAGCATGAGCGTTGTTGACACGCGCGGGCCTTGAAGAGCCGTCGTTTGGTGATCAACGGCATCCTCTTCCGGTAGAGGACCGGGATACCTTGGCGGGATCTGCCCGGAAGGTTCGGCAGGTGGAAGACGGTGCACGACAGGCATCGCCGATGGTCGGCGGGCGGCACATGGGACAAGATCCTTCGGGCTGTCCAGACCGACGCCGACGCCGAGGACTCACGGGACGTGCAACGACCAACCATTGCTGCAGTCGCTTCCAACCTCCCAAATCACCTGCAAACCTGATCAGTCGCCCTCCGAGGGCATCGTCCTGGCCTCTGGGCCGGGCTGAACGCGTGACGTGGGTAACGCGGAGGGGGGTCGGGCTTGTGAAGCACCCCATAGGGGCCAGATCACATACTAGAGGCGCTAGTAGCTGGTGGGACCGCTCGGGGGTGTACAGAAGGCTCTCTATTCGACCATTTCGGACATTTCTCCGTAGTGGGGTAGTACGTCACATCCTTGCGTCCCCTGTCGGGCATCGCTAACTATGGCTGTCGTCCCGGAGAGCGGGTCGGAGCACGAGCGA
>NZ_JBWKIS010000049.1:0-36251 GCF_056432625.1 Streptomyces sp. NPDC045026 | reverse complement strand
TCGCTCGTGCTCCGACCCGCTCTCCGGGACGACAGCCATAGTTAGCGATGCCCGACAGGGGACGCAAGGATGTGACGTACTACCCCACTACGGAGGAATGTCCGAAATGGCCGAATAGGGAGCCTTCTGTACACCCCTGAGCGGCCCCACTAGCTACTAGCGCCTCTAGTATGTGATCTGGCCCCTATGGGGTGCTTCACAGACCCGACCCCCCTCCGCGTTACCCACGTCACGCGTTCAGCCCGGCCCAGAAGCCAGCTGGAAGCAACTGCGGCCATGGTTGGCCGTTGCACGTCCCGTGAGTCCGGCGCCCTTGTCGCAGTGATGTCTCCGATGCCCCTTTGGCGTTGATCGAGGCAGTGTCCACGAATACGAGCAGGTCACAGACCCCACAGCAAAGCCTCCCGCCTGTTGAGGTGAAGCGACGCTGATGGCCATGTCCGGGGTGGGACTTGGGCGTTCGGTTCGTGCGGATACGTCGTCGCCGGGGCTCGTGCCGGATGAGCTATGAGGCCGCCTGGAGCCGCGCCGCCGCAGCGCCAGAAGCGCTCCACGCGCCGCGCCCCAGGCTCTTTGAGTATCTGTACGGATAGCAGCGGTCCATGCACCTGGAAAATGATGGCCGCCATGACCACCACATCGTGGATCGTGATGCTCGTCCCGGCTGTTCTTCTGGCCTCTGCCGTCGCGGCCTGGCCCGGCTCCCTACCTCTACGCCAACAGCAGGGATCCCGTATACGCCGCGCCCTCTTCTTGCCTCTCAGCGTCATCCTGGTGCTTGACCTTGCAGCGTGCGGGCGCGCGACCAGCGAGAAGACCGTGCACAGACTCGCTGACAGCCCAGAAGCAGTAAAGGCACGGCAGGCAGCCGAGTCCGAGAGCCGGGACACCATCGCCGCCTGGGACACCAAGACCCCACTCACGCTCGGTCTCGTCGTCCTGGAGGACACATGTGCCGGCGGGCAAGCGGAAGAGTGGTTCTTTCAAACGGGGGACGACCGGTACAAGATCCGCTGCACGATGTACGTCACTGCCTACTTCGGCGCGGACCCCCGTCGTGTGGCCGACACTGTCGACGGTGTCCTCACCGCAGGGGACCGTACCGGATCCCCCATCCCTTTCGGCCACGACTTCCAGTACGCGCGCACAGTCGTCGACTACTACCGGGGGAAGACGGGCGACCCGCAAGGGCCGGGTACCGGCGAACCTAAAGAGCTGTTCAGCGCAGGCACGATCACGCTCAACTGGGACCAGGTGCACACCAGAGACAAGCGTGAACTGATCGAAGAGCCGCGCCCCTGCGCACCCCATGATCCACCGATGCGGCGGTGTCTGCACGAGCCGACCTCCACCAGCGTGGCCGATCTGCGCCGCGGGTACGGGATGGTGTTCCAACTCACCTTCCCCACCAGGGACTACTTCGTCGTCTGGAAGTAACCGGACCAGCTGCGCGACCTTACAGCGGCTCACACAACGTCTGAACCACACTGCCCTGCACGGTCCTCAATCAGCTGAACGTGCGCCGGTAAGTGTGCGGACTTACTCCGGTGGTGCGCTTGAAGCGGTCGCGGAAGGCGGTGGGTGAGCCGAAGCCGACCTGGGTGCCGATGCGTTCGACGGAGTGTCGTGTGGTCTCGAGGAGGTGCTGGGCCTGACGGATGCGGGCGCGGTGGAGCCACTGGAGCGGCGTGGTGCCGGTCTGTTCCCGGAAGCGGCGGATCAGGGTTCGGGTGCTGGTTCCGGCGTGGGCTGCGATGTCGGCGAGCGTGAGGTCGGCGCCCAGGTTGTCCTGCAGCCAGATGAGCAGGGGTTCGAGGACGGAGCCCTGGGGGGTGGGTGCGCAGTCACGGACGATGAACTGTGCTTGTCCGCCCTCTCGTTCCAGGGGCATGACGGACAGCCGGGCGGCGTCGGCGGCGACAGCCGAGCCGTAGTCCTTGCGGATCATGTGCAGGCACAGGTCCAGGCCGGCGGCAGCGCCGGCGGAGGTGAGGATCTGGCCGTTGTCGACGTACAGGACATCCGGGTCGACCTTGATGTCCGGGTAGGCGGTGGCGAGGAGGTCGGCCGCGATCCAGTGGGTAGTGGCGTGAAGGCCGTCCAGGAGCCCGGTCGCGGCCAGTGGGAAGGTGCCCGAGCAGATGGAGGCGATGCGCGTTCCGTCCTCGGCCGCCGCTCGCAACGCGTCGCGAACGGCGGGGGCGATCGGGTCCGCGGGGGCGTCGGTGCCAGGCACGATGATCGTGTCCGCGCCCTTGAGCCCCTCCAGACCCCACGGCGCGCGCAGGGTGAAGGCACCCGCATCGATCTCCGGCTTCTCCGCGCACACACGGATCTGGTAGCCGGGACGGCCGTCCGGGAGACGGGTGCGGGTGAAGACCTCGATCGGGGTGGACAGGTCGAACGGGATCACCCGGTCCAGTGCCAGGACAGCGACAGTGTGCATGGCCAGAAGATACCGCTCCTCCCGGTGCTCAGCCTTGGCGTGAGCATCCTGATATCCCTTCCTTGCCCAGGTCAGGGGCCTCTTCAAGGGCGATGGCGTTATTCCGTTGAAAGGTGTCACTAATGCCACTGGGACAGGAATCGGCAGCCGATTAGCGTCGGGATCGAGCCCGGTGCAGACCGGGCCTGTCGCACTCCGAAGGAACCCGTCATGCACGCCCAGATTGTCCTGTTCGATGGCTTCGATCCGCTCGATGCCATCGGCCCCTATGAAGTGCTGTACGCGGGCGGCACCGCCTCCGGCGGTGCGGTGAGCGTGGAGCTGGTTTCCGCCGAAGGACCGCGCGAGGTGGTCAGCGGCACCGGGGGCCTGGTGCTGCGCGCCACGGCCGCCCTCGACCCCACACGCGCGGGCCTGATTCTGGTCCCCGGCGCCTCGGGCCGCGTGGGAGAACCCGGCGAAGTCCCTGACCATGACGCGGGGGCCGGGGAGTGGCAGCAGGACGAATTCATCCCCGTGCTACTGGGCCGCACCCTGACCACCGAGCTGCCTGCGCTGCTGAAGGCGGCGATGGACAATCCGGAGGTGATGGTCGGCGCGGTGTGCGGCGGCTCGCTCGTCCTGGCCATGGCCGGCCTGCTGGAGGGCCGTCATGCGACCACCCACCACTTGGGCCTGGACATGCTCGATGCCACCGGCGTCCACGCGGTGAGCGCCCGCGTCGTCGATGACGGCGACCTCGTCACCGGCGCCGGTGTCACCTCCGGCCTCGACCTGGGCCTGTACCTGCTGGAGCGCGAGGTGGGACCCCAGATCGCCCACGCCGTCGAGGAGTTGTTCGCTCATGAACGCCGCGGCACCGTCTGGCGCCATCACGGCCCGGCGCCCGCCGGCCTCTGACCACACACCACACCTCCACTCACAACACCTCTGCTCACATCGCACCGTGAGGAAGCAACAACAGCATGTCCGTTGAAGGCACTTGGGACCTGTTCGTCTCCACCCCCATCGGCAAGATCAACGCCGTCGTCGAACTACGGCGCCAGGACGGTGCCCTGACCGGGGTCGCCCACGGAACGGGAGAGAAAGTCCCACTCAGCGATATCGCCCTCGCCGGCGACCGGCTCACCTGGAAGCAGACCGTCACCAAGCCCCTGCGCCTGAACCTGGCCTTCACCGTGACGATCAGTGGCGACACCTTGACCGGCACCTCCAAGGCCGGACGCCTTCCGGCGTCGAAGGTCACCGGCCGACGCCGTCCCGTCCGAGCGGCGACGGAACACTGACCGTGACGAAACTCCTCCTCTCCCTGCACGTCCTGGCCGCCGTGCTGGCCATCGGACCGGTCACCGTCACCGCGAGCATGTTCCCCAGAGCACTGCGACGCATCGACGCCGACCCGGGTGACCACAAGGCGGTCCTGACCCTGCGGATGCTGCACCGAATCTGCCGCGTCTACGCGGCCGTCGGCATCGCGGTTCCCGTCTTCGGGTTCGCCACCGCCAGCAGCCTCGGCGTCCTCGGCAGCGGTTGGCTGATCGCCTCGATCCTGCTGACCACCGCGGCCGCCGCCGTTCTGGCGCTGCTGATCCTTCCCACCCAGGAAAATGCTCTCGCTGTCGCGCAGACGCCCGGCCCCGGCTCCCGATCCGCCGGCCGCCTCGCCATGCTCACCGGTGTCTTCAACATGCTGTGGGCAACGGTCACCGTCCTGATGATCATCCGTCCCGGCTCCACCACAGGAGCATGACCGTGCGCTGAAGGGCGGGCACCACTGCGGGTTTTGCGTTGACCGGGACGGGGTCAGCGCTCGCCGGTGTGGCGGGAGCGCCGAGGGCGAGCAGGGAGACCATTGACGCGAGAAGGCACAGCAGCTGTCTTGGACGCACTGTCATGTGAAACGCCAAGCGTTCTCGATGGATTCGTTCCTGGAGGTTCGTGCGGGTGACGCGAAGGGGAGCGGGTGCCGACTGCGCCGCACCCCGGCCACGACCGGGGCGCAGCGGCCGCGATCACGGCCTGGTCGTCACCTTGTAGGTGATCTTCGCGTCGCCGATGCTCCCGCCGTTCCTGGCGGTGATGGTGAATTTGCTGGTGCCGGGGAAGGCAGGAATTCCGGTGATGCCACCGGTGTCCTGGTTGAGGGTCAGGCCGTGCGGGAGGCGGCCGTCGGTGACCTCGTAGCGGATGGTCCGCGGCGTCGTCGAGGTCACCTTGAAGGCGTACAGCTTTCCGACCCGGGCGTCCGTCGGCTCCGCCGTGGCGAAGCCCGGCGTCGGGGCCTTGATCGACTGCGGGTCGCCGATCGGCTGACCGGACGTGTCCATCTCCTGCAGCGTCCACTCGGCGTCCGGCGTGACCTCGGTCAGGTGCCAGTGCCTGCTCGCCACACCCAGTTGCTTCTTCTGCTCGGCAGTGAACGCGCCGGCCGCGCGCGCGGACTCCCACATCCGGATGGCGGCGAGCAGCGTGGGGGCGTTCTGACCGGACTGGAGGCTGCTCACGCTGGTCTCGAAGTTGACACCGGCGTCGAGGGAGGCCGCGTGCGCCAGGGTGTCCTCGATCTTTTGCAGGCTGTCGCCGCCCGAGAGCCCCTGCTGGCCCATCATCCCGGGCAGGTAGTTCGCCCGGTAGAAGATGTTGCTGCGGATGATCTGGGCGTAGCTCGTGGGGCCGATCTCACCCCAGCTCGCCCTGGACTGGGCGTCCCAGGTGTTCGACGCGAGGTTGCTGCACTCGGTGATGAAGTTCTTGGTGGTGACCTGCCGGTGGACGCCGTTGACGAGCCGTGCGAAGCCGTAGCCGCCCCAGCCGTTGTAGCCGGTGCCTTCAAGGCCGTCGTAGGACGTGGCGTGGACGCCGCTGGTGTTGTAGGCGGTGGCCAGCCGGGTCGCGATCTCGTCGGTGATCGGCAGACTGGCCAGCGCTCCGCCGTAGCCGTTCTGGATGAGCCGGGCGACGGTGGTGCCGGCCGGGTAGTCCTTGGCGGCCGAGGACCACTGTGCCCGGCTCAGGCCGTCGACCTGCCACTCGGTGTTGCTGACCTTGGTGACGGAACCGTAGGTGATGAACTCGTCGCCGATGCGCAGCCGTTGACCGTCGACGCCGGAAGCCAGCAGGCCGCTGGCATCCACGTACAGCGTGGTGTCCGACCTGGCCAGCGGGCGGGTGAGCCGGGCGGAGCCGCCCAACGCGAGCCGTGGATCGGCCGGCGCCTTCACGTACGGGTCGTCGGCGTCGATGAACGTGGACAGGGTGTGCACCCCGACCTCGATGCCCTCCTTCGCCGCCGCCACCACCAACTGGGCGGCCGCCGCGTCCGATCCGCCGAAGGAGCCGTTGAACTGGTAGTGCCCGTGCGACACCCACGGCCCGTTGCCGGAGATCGCGTAGATGTTCCGCACCCCGGCCTGCGCGGCGAGCTTGGCGGCCGCGGTGACGTTGCCCGTGTCGAGGTCGTGGACCCAGAAATGTGTCTGTGAGGTGCGCTGGGCCACCTTCTGCCACTGGCCGTCCAGGGTGGGGTACGCCTGGTCGTGCTCCTTGGCGATCCGGCTGAGCACGGTCAGGGCGAGATCCGGCGCACTGCCGAACAGGGCGATCTTCGACCCGACGATCCGGCCCTCCGGCGCGGGCAGCGGGCCGAGCGGGATCTCGTAACCGTTGGTGCGCTGCCGGACCCGTACCTTGCTGTAGTCGTAGGTGGTGGCGCGCAGGACGCTGCCCCACGTGGTCTTCGCGGCGACGTTGCTCGCCAGCCACTCGTCCTTTGCGCCTGTCTGGAGCCCGTACGGATTCCAGACGAGATCGGGACCGAACCCGTACGCCAGATGCTCGTTCGGCCACCCGCCCACTGTCTTGTCGTTCAGCGGCCGGACCCCCACGACGAAATCGGAGTCGGCGACCACACCGACCGTCTCGCCGATGGTGTCGTCGAGCGTCGTCGGCAGCGGACCCCACAGCAGCGTCTGCACATCCACACCCGAGGCTGCCGTCAGGCCGACGACTTCGAGTGTGGAATGCGTGGGGAACCTGACGGCCTCCACCTGGATCGTCACGCTCTCGCCGGCGAACTCCAGGACCTGCCGGTTGTGCGACCGGTCGCGCGACACGACCCGCACCTTCGCAGGAACCACGTGCTTGCCGTCGGCCACCACGCTGACCAGCGGCACGGGGGTGCCCTTCGCCAGGTGGTCGGTGCCGTTGCGCAGGTCCACCAGGCTGTCCACGTACCCGGAGCCGCTGATGCCCACCGACAGGAAGCCCGCCCCTATCCGCAGCGACGGGGACGTCTTGGTCCTGGCCGTTCGCGCGGCATGCGCGGGTCCGGCGGCCATGGCCACGGCCGTGGCCGAACTCAAGCCGCTGGCAACCAGAAAGCGACGCCTGTCCACATGTCCTCCTAGGTGAAGTGACTCTCGATGAGGCGCGGGATCGCTGATCAACTGCCCGTGAAAAGCGCAGAGGGGCGCAAGGCCGGCAAACGTCGAGCGACGAACGAGGTCACCTGGATGGTTCGTATTCTTCAGCGGAGATGGTTCGCGCTGTTCCGGGGAGCGGGATCGGCCGACGGCCGTGAGCCGGAGAGCCCATAGGCCTGCCCGTGCAGGGAAGTGCGCTTGCTTCTCCTGTGTAACTACCGCAGCACAAGTGCGGTCTAGCGTGCACGGCACGGAAGGGGCCGTCAAGGCTTAGTTCGGATCTATTCCCGATGACACGGGTGCTCCGCAGGGCAGTCCGAGCACCCCTGAACGGGCGGCCACGGAGGTATCTTGGGGCCCAGCACTTGGTATTTCGTGACCTGCATGCATCGGATACATGGAGCAACATGACTGGATCTTCCCGGCCCGCGTCCGCGACATCGGAGACGGAGGCGGCTCCCTACCGCCCCGGCTACGAGGTCGCGGCGGAGCGCATCCTGGAGTACGTCGCCCGGCAGGGGATGGGGCCCGGCGACCGGCTGCCGACGGAGAAGGATCTGGCGGCCGAAGTAGACATGAGCAGGACGGTGGTGCGAGAGGGCGTCAAGATCCTCTCGGCCCTCGGGAGGCTCTCGGTGGAGAAGGGACGCGGCATTTTCGTGGCGCATCCCAAGAACGACCTGTGGTCCGACACGTTCTCCCGGTTCCTGCCGACCGACCCCAGCCGCGTCGGTGAACTGTTCGAGTTCCGGCGCTTCACCGAGACCGAGACCAGCGGGCTCGCGGCCACGCGGGCCACACCGGTCCAGCTCAGGGCGATCCGCGAGGCAGCGCAGCGTTCGGCGGAGGCCGCCGAACGCGACGACCACGACTCGTTCGGCCGGGCCGATGCGGAGTTCCATCAGGCGATCGGTGCGGCGGCGGGGAACGCGTTCCTCTCCAGCCTGGTCGACGCGATCCAGCGGCTGCAGCGACAGGTCACCATCGTGGCCCTGGCCGACTCCGCACCGGGATCGCTGGCCGGGGCCGCCGAGCAGCACCTTGCGATCCTGGAAGCGATCGGGGCCGGCGAGCGGGAGCAGGCCGCCGCCCTCATGGCCCGCCACATAGACACGACGGAACTCCAGGTCCAACGCGAGATCCGCAACCGCATCTTCGCCGCTCCCGCCGCTCCCGCCGGCCCGGACGGGGCGTGACCGAGGGCGACAGCCTGGATCAGTAGTGCCCCGCCGGCCCCCGCCCCGCCGCCCACGCCGGAAACGGCCGGGCGGCGGGGGCACAGCGCGCCGCGGTCGTGAACCGCGCCACCGATGCGTCTCGTTCTCGCGAAGCGAATCCGTAGAGGCCCGGCCCGGCGAAACCCTCAGCACATGTATCGGATCTATTGCCGTCTTGATTGAGGCTATAACTCCGTCTCATCTCTTGACATGCCGTCGCGTGCAGACTTCCATACCCAAGGTGCCCTGAGGGGCGAACGCTGAGGGGAAGCGATCGCCCCCGAGAGCAGCAGGACTCTGGGAAGAGTCTGAACCATGTGACGGATTCGGTGGACGGTCGGCAGTGGGATTCCCTCTCTCGTCTCGGTACGAACAAGACAGCGACTCGGTACCGCCCCCGGACAACGACGGGTAGGGGAAGTTGGACATGACGCGCAATCCGATACTCACGAGAACCGCCGCCCTCGCAGGTGCTCTCCTCCTGGCCGGGTGCACGGCCGGCAGTTCCGGTACGAGTGCATCCAAGGGCAACGGCGACAAGGTCACCTTGACCTTCCTCACCTTCGAAACGCCCAACCTGGACGCGAAATACTGGGACACCGCGATCGCCCGCGCCTCGGCGAAGGTGCCCGGGGTGACGATCAAGAAGCTCGTATCGCCCAGCGCCGACCGCACCGGGTACGCGAAGCAGCTCGACAGCACGGGCCAGTTCCCGGACGTCATGATCGGCCTGAACCCCGCCGGATTCGCCGAGGCCGGCAAGCTGGCTCCGTGGACGGACAAGGAACTGGCAACGTACAAGAACCCCCACGCCAACACGTACGGCGGCAAGGTCTACCAACTGCCCTACTCCGCCCAGACGACGCTGGTCTACTACAACAAGAAGGACTTCGCGGCGGCCGGCATCGACACACCACCCCGCACGTACCGTGAACTGCTCGACGACAGCGCCGAGTTGAAGAAGAAGGGCATCAACCCCTTCGTGGTCGGCGGTGGCGGCAAGGACTCCTGGGCCGACATGTTCCCGCTGATCTGCACGGTGGCCACCGACGTCTACAAGAAGACGCCGGACTGGCTGTCCCAACGCGCCAAGGGCAAGGTCAAGTTCACCGACCCGGCGTTCGTGGCCGCCGCCCGGAAGGTCGCCGACCTCGCGGACAAGGGATACATCGACCGCGCCGGCCTTTCCCGCTCCTACGCGGACACCGAACAGGCCTTCCGTGACGGTAAGGGCGCGATGTATCCGATGGGCAGCTGGTTCTCCGCCTCGGCCGACACGAAGAAGCCGGACTTCGACACGGGCGTCTTCGCGTGGCCCACGGACCAGGGGGCCCCGGCACTCCCGGGCGTCCTCGGCGGCGGGATGACGGTGAGCTCCAAGTCGTCCGATGTGCCCCTGGCCAAGAAGTGGGCCAAGGCCTTCATGGAGGACCAGAAGAACCTGGACGCCGCCGTCAAGGCCGACGGACTCATCATCGACATCAAGGGTTACAGCCCGCCCGGCACCATGGGCCCCGTCTACAAGAAGACCTTGGCGGCGTATCGGCAGGCCCAGAAGGACGACGGGATCGTCAACTCCTTCTCCCAGGAAACCGGTGACGGTTCCCTGCCGCCCGGCCTGGCCGACAAAGCCGCGGCCGGCGTCCAGAAGCTCATCGGCGGACGCATGACCGACCGTCAGTTCGGTGCCTACATGGACGAGCAGTGGGACAAGGCCACGCGATAATGCGCATACGTACCCTGACCCGACCGGAGGGTTCCGCTGCCGCGCCCGCGGCGAAGGACGCGGCAGCGGCCCGACCACAGGACGCCCCCGCGCGGCGGCCGTCGCGACCGTCCCGGCGCTTCCGCCCGAACGGCGGACCGGGCCGCTTCGCCGTCTTCGCGGCTCCCGGACTGCTGGCCTACCTGGCCCTCGTCCTGGTGCCGATCGGCATGACCGTCGGCTACAGCCTCACCAACAAGAACCCCTTCAACCCGCCGACCCAGTGGGTGGGCCTGTCCAACCTCACGAGCCTGTTCTCCGACGACGATTTCCTCAAAGCACTGCAGAACACCGTCGTCATCACTGTGATCGTGACGCTGGTGACCAATGCCGGCGGCCTGGCGATCGCCCTGCTGCTCGACCGGCGCGGCTGGCTGTACAACGCTCTGCGCAGCGTGTTCTTCGTGCCGGTCGTGCTGAGCGCCGTGGTGGTCAGCGTCATCTGGCAGTCGATCCTCGTCGACGACGGCCTGCTCAACTCCATGCTGCGACAGATGGGGGTGAGTCATCCGCCGGGCTGGCTCTCCGACCCGAGCCTCGCCCTCTACACGGTCTCCTGGGTCATCGCCTGGCAAGGGCTCGGCTTCTGCGTCGTGATCTACCTGGCCGGACTCCAGGGAATCCCCCAGGAGTTGCACGAAGCGGCGGCCATCGACGGCTGCGGACCGGTTATGCGGTTCCGCCAGGTCACCTGGCCGATGCTGGCACCCGCCGTCACCATCAACACGGTCATGTCACTGATCGGCGGATTCAAGGCCTACGACCAGATCCAGGTGCTCACCAACGGCGGCCCCGGCCCCGGCACCACATCCACCCTCGCCTTCCAGGTGGTCCAGACCGCGTTCAACGGCAACCACGTCGGCTACGCCTCCGCGATGGCCGTGGCGATGCTGATCCTGGTCGCGACCGTCTCCGTGATCGCGCTCGGGTGGCTGCAGAAACGCGAGGTGTCCGCATGAGCACGAACACGAACACGAACACGAACACGAAGATGAACCCGGACCTGAACCCGAGCGTGAACAGGGGTGGAACAAGGGCGTGGATACGCCCGGTCGTCGCACTCCTCGCCGGTCTGCTGTTCTTCCTGCCGATCTACCTCGTGCTGGTCAACGTGTTCAAGGACGGTTCGGCGATCGTGTCGAACCCGGTCGGCATCCCGGTCCCACCGACCCTGGACAACATCCAGAGCGTGCTGTCGCGCCCGGACCACCTCTTCTGGTACGGGCTGGTCAACAGCACGGAGGTCACCGCGATCTCCATACTCGTCATCACCGCGATCTCCGCCATGCTCGGCCACTACCTGGCGCGGTCGACCGGCGTCCTGTCCAAGGTCGTCATGGTCGTCCTGCTCTGCGGTCTCATGGTGCCGCCCGCGGTGATCCTCACCCCGATCACCGAAGTCCTGCGCACGCTGGGGCTGATGAGCAGCGTGCCCGGGCTGGTCCTGGCGTACGCCGGCTACTACATGCCGTTCGGGGTGTTCGTCTTCGCGGGTTTCGCCAAGACGATCCCCCGAGAGCTCGAAGAGGCCGCGGCGATCGACGGCGCCGGAGCGTTCCGCGCCTTCTGGCAGGTGGTCTTCCCGCTGATGCGGCCGGCGTCGGCCAGCGTGGTGATCTTCCTCGGCGTCTGGATCTGGAACGACTTCCTCAACCCCCTGATCGTCCTGGGCCCGGCGGCAGGCACCACGGTGACCGTCGGTATCTACCGGGCCATCGGCGAACACCAGGCGGACTTCGGCTCGGTCTTCGCCTTCATGTTCCTGGCGACACTGCCCATCCTCGTCTTCTACCTGGCCTTCCAGAAGCAGTTCGTCAAGGGACTCACAGGAGGAGCGACGAAGGGCTGAGATCGGCGGTACGGCTGGGCATGTGACAGGGGGCGGGGACCGACGCAAGCCCCGCCCCCCGTCACATGTCACGGACTTCGGACGCTCGCGCCCCTTCACGTCCTTTCACCTCCTTTCACGTCCTTTCACGTCCGTACGCGCCCCTTCAGCGAGAGGCATTCCTCACCCCGTGCACCCCACAGCACCCGTGCACACCGCCACCGCCGTCGACGCACTGTCACTGGGTGCAGCCGCCCTGGGGAACCTGTTCCACGCAGTCAGCGACGAGGACGAGGCGGACTGGCTGCTACGTCCCGACGTGGGCCGCGGGCCGGCCGCCGTCACGTCCACCGGCCTCGCCTAAGACCTGGTCCTGCGCCCTGAACAGCTGCCCTCGGCAGTCGCCGTGGCGAGGCAGCGGCCCGAACTCACCTTCCTACTGGACCACTTGGGCAAGCTCCCGATCCGCCCGCGCCGACCGGACACCTGGGCCGCGGGTCTGGCCACCCTGGCCCGGCTCCCCCACACCGTGGCCAAACCTTCCGGGCTCGTCACCGAGGCCGACCGGCACACCTGGAGCCCCGCCGACCTGCGGCCGTTCGTCAGTCGCGCTGGAGGCCTTCGGCCCGGAGCGGCTGATGCTCGGCTCGGACTGGCCGGTGTGCACCCTGACGGCCGGGTACGAACAGGTGGTTGCCACCTGCCGAGAGCTCATGACGGACCCTTCGGAGCACGAGCGGACGGCGGTGTTCGCAGGCACGGCCGCACGGGTCTACGGTGAGGCACTGAGGCGTTGGACGCCGAGACATCGTCAAGGACCCGCCGGAGCTGTCCTGTTGGTTTGAGGAGAGGTCGTCACCAGCCCGGTTGGTCGAAGCCGATACCGGGGGCCGTCGGCGCCCGCACCAGCCCGTCGGCACCGACCGCCGGCTCGCGCTGTACGGGGTTGGTGTAAACGAGGGACTCGTAGTAGGTGGTGTTGGGGATCGCCATGCACAGGTGTGCGTTGACCACTCCGCTGCCGTGCACCTCGGCCCGCAGGTTGTAGCTCTCGGCCAGGTGTGCGATGCGCAGGGCTCCGGTGATCCCGCCTTTGAACTGCGCGCTGGTGCGGACCCGGCTCGCCGCGCCCGCCATGATGAAGTCGCCGGTGTTGAAATGCGCGCCGTCGGAGGTCTCCGCGACCAGCAGCGGAATGTCGACCTGTTCGGCCAGCCACCGGTGTGCGGTCACGCTGAACTCGCGCATCGGCTCCTCGTACCACAGGTAGTCCGCCTCGGACAGTGCGCGGCCGAGGTACACCGAGTCCGCGAGGTCGAACCCGGCCGAACCGTCGTACATGAGCGGGACGTCCTCACCGACGTGGGCCCGCAGCTTCTGGCACAGGTCCGCGTCGGCTCGCGAGTCTCCCCACGCGTGCAGCTTGATGGCGGAGTAGCCGAGCTCCAGACACTGGTCGGCCACATCGAGGTACTCCTCGACGCTGCCGAAGGTGACCGTGCTCGCGTAGGCGGGGATGGCCTCGCGGTAGGGGCCGAGGAGCCGGTGGACCGGCTGCCCGGCCGCGAGGCCGGCCAGGTCCCACAGCGCTACGTCGACCAGCCCGAGCGCGTAGATGGGGAGCTCCTCTATGCGGTCCAGCTCCCACAGGCGATGCCACAGCAGCTCGCGCATCAGCGGATCGCGGCCGAGCAGGTCCTCACGTATACGGCGGTTCACCAGATCGGCGACGATCAGCCCACGCCTCGTGTGCGCCTCGCCCACCAGGCCTTCGTCCGTGTGGACCCGCAGGATCCCGCCCACGACCGCCGGCTCCGAACCGGGCAACCCTGCCCGCCACCGGAAGGGCGGCTGAGCGGGCAGATCGACCAGTTCCACAGTCACGTCGGTGATTCGCATGAATGTCCTTCACGGGTGGTGGTGTGGGGTTCAGGTGTGGGGGTGGAGATGGTGGGGGTGATGCGGTGTCGGATGTGCCGTTGGAATTGGTGCGTGGTCCGGTCGATGTGGTGGGCCATGAGGGTGTCTGCGTGCCCGGGTTCGCCGGAGGCGATGGCGTGGGCGATGACTTCGTGCTGGGCGGCGGCGTCGCGCAGGGAGCCGCCCGCGAGGCCGGCCAGCCCTATGGCGGTGACCTGGCGTTGCAGGCGACGCAGGGTGTCGATGGTGGCGGCGAAGAAGGAGTTGTTGGCGGCGGTGGCGATGGCGGTGTGGAAGGTGTCGTCGGCGTGGCTGAAGGCGTCGGTGTCGTCTTGCTGGGCGGCCCGGGCGGATTGGTAGGCGGCCGCGCGGACGGCTTTGACCTGGGCGGGGGTGGCGCGTTGGGCGGCCAGGCGGGCGGTGGTGGTTTCCAAGTGGCGCCGAAATTCGAAGAGTTCGTCCACCTGGTGCAGGTCGGCGGGCAGGAAGTGGGTGAGGGAGTGCTGCCAGGAGGACTGGTCGGGCTGGGCGACGTAGATGCCGCGGCCCTTGTGCACGGACAGCCGGCCCAGCGCGGAGAGGATCTTCACCGCCTCGCGGACCACGGTCCGGCTCATTCCCACCTGGTCGGCCAGGTCCCGCTCGGTGGGCAGCCGGGCACCGGGCTCCAGGCCGGCCAGGACGAGATGCTCAAGGATGCGTTCGGCCGCGACCTCGTAGCCGGGACGGTAACCGGGCCCGTCGCCCGAGGGTTGCGGCGCGGGCGCGGTGCTGCGGACTGCGCGGGTCAACAGCGCTCCCCTTTCACGTCGATCCACTTCTACGTCGATCCATGTCACGGCGGTCCGAGTCGGGCGTGGGGTCGCCGAGCGGCACCAGAGGCACCCCATCCGTCGCATGTTTCGGATACATGAGCCAATCCGGGGTCAGTGAATCACAATCAAACTCTTGACGCCAGGATTCGGTGAGCCCAGACCCGCCCCTCCCCGAACCGGACGCCCCACCCCACCTCTCACCGGGGCAACATCCTTCTCCTGACCGGCCGCAGCGCCCCCGAGAGCACGACCACCCTGACGGTCGGCGCTACTCCACCCTCCTCAGAATCAGTCACAAATCCACCGTGCAGCAGGATATGTTCCTGATCTATCATCCGGTCATCTTGGCCGTGCTGGGGTCGGATCCTCCCGAAAGGGAAGGCACCTTGGACGACATCAAGCTCGGCGTTGTCGGGCTGGGTAATCGCAGCGACCTGGCCGACCTGGCCTTGCGCCTGCCGAGAATGCCGTCCGTGCAGCTCAGGGGTCTGTGCGGTGCTGCGGCAGGATGAGCGCCTCGTCTTGCTTCGTCTCGCCTACCTGACCGTCACCAACGCGTTCGCCATGCTGCGACTGCTGCCGATGAGCGAACGCGCCAGGGATGACACCGAGGTCGGGGTCGACGGCGACCTCGGCGAACCGGGCCATGCCCTCATACAGGTCTGTCACCGTACGGACCACATTGCGCGACGGGCCCCTTCTCGTCCAGCAGGATCAGACTGGCGCACCAGTTCTTGCGTCCCCACGACGCCCAGGAAGGCATTCGCGCCTTCCCCGAGAAGCTCTCATCCCTCTGGCGGGCCCGTTGAGCCCTCAGTCCCAGCAGGAAAGTAGATGGCCACCATGGCAAAGCAATCCACCGTCCGTAGCGTGACGTATGACCTGCTGCGGGCCCTGAAACTCACCACGGTCTTCGGCAATCCCGGCTCCACCGAGCAGCCCTTCCTCCAGGATTTCCCCGACGACTTCACGTACGTCCTGGCGCTGCAGGAGGCGTCCGTCGTCGCCATGGCCGATACGTTCGCCCAAGTGACCGGCCGCCCCGCACTGGTCAACGTGCACTCCTCGGCCGGGCTGGGAAACGCTATGGGCAACCTGGTCGCGGCGTATCACGGAAACACGCCCCTGATCATCACCTCGGGACAGCAGCATCGGGACCTGTTGATCGGGGAGCCGTATCTCGGCAACCGTGAGGCCGTCACACTGCCGAAGCCATGGGTGAAGTGGTCCTATGAGCCGGCCCGCGCCGAAGACGTCCCGGAAGCCTTCATGCGCGCCTATGCGGAGGCGTTGCAGCCGCCGACTGGGCCGGTCTACCTGTCGATTCCCATGGGCGACTGGAAGGAGCCCCTGTCCGATTTCACCCGGGTGCGGACAGTGAGCGACCGCGTCGCCCCCAGCACCGAGCGGCTGCGCGCATTCGCCGACCGCATCTCAGCCAGCAGCCGGCCCGCACTGGTCTTCGGGCCGGAGGTCGACCGCAGCGGTGGATGGGACGCCGCCGTCTCCCTGGCAGAGAAGCTGCGTGCGGCCGTCTACGGCGCCCCGCTGCTGGACCGTGCGTCCTTCCCCGAGGACCACCCCTTGTTCGGCGGCCCGCTGGGGATGTCGGTCAAGACCATCAGCGACCGGCTGACCGGGCACGACCTAGTGGTCGTGATCGGCGCCGAGGTGTTCCGCTACTACCCCTACGTGCCAGGCGACTACCTCCCCGACGGCACGGAACTCCTGCAGATCACCGGCAATCCGGCGGTTGCCGCGGCGGCACGTGTGGGCGACAGCCTCCTGGGCGATCCCGCGATCGCGATCGAGCTGCTCCTGGACATGGTCACGGAGGGATCGACGCGAACCGCTCCGGAGCCGATGATGCGGCCCCGCGAGCTGCCGCAGGAGCCGAACAGTCCGCTCACCCCGCCCGAGGTCTACGCCACCCTGAGCGAAGTTCGGCCGCCCGACGCGGTCATCGTCAACGAATCGACCTCCACGATGGCGCAGCAGATCGAATGGCTCCCCACCATCCGGACCGGATCGTTCTTCGCCACGGCCAGCGGCGGGATCGGCTGGGGTACCCCTGCCGCGGTGGGCGTCGCGCTCGGCGACCGGGACAGGGGTGTCCGACGTCCGGTGGTCGGCCTGATCGGCGACGGCTCCTTCCAATACTCCGTGCAGGCCATCTGGACGGCGGCGCAGCACAACCTCCCGATCGTGTACGTGGTCATGCACAACCACGAGTACTCCATCCTCAAGTCGTTCGCGGTGCTGGAGGAGACCCCGGGCGTTCCGGGACTCGACCTGCCCGGGCTGGACATCGCCTCCGTAGCCCGTGGCTTCGGCTGCCGCGCGGTCGACGTGGAGACCACTCAGGACCTGGAGCGGGAGTTCAAGGCGGCCCTGGCCGCCGACACCACTACTGTCATCGTGGTGCCCACGCAGCCCCAGAAGGCGATGTTGTAGTCCATGCGGCCCTCAGGATCAGAGAGGGGAGAGCAGCCATGGACCTCGGCCTGAAGGACCGGGTGTACATCGTCACCGGTGGCACCCGTGGGCTGGGCAGGGCCGCCGCGCACGAGTTGGTGGCGGACGGTGCGAGAGTGGTTGTCAGCGGACGCAGCGAGAAGTCGGTGGCCGCGGCCGAGGAGGAACTCGGCGGCACGGAGCGGGCCATCGGTGTCGCGGCCGACAACGCCGACACCGGGACTCCGGACCGGCTGATCGCTGCGGCACACGATGCCTTCCAGCGTCTGGACGGGGTGCTCATCAGCGTCGGCGGGCCGCCGACAGGTACGTCGGACACCATCGACGACGACCAGTGGCGCACCGCATTCGAATCCGTCTTCCTCGGTGCGGTGCGGCTGTCCCGTGCCGTCGCGGCGGAGCTGGGCAAGGGGGGTGTCATCGGCTTCGTCCTTTCCACCTCCGTGTACGAACCGATCCCTGGCCTTGCGATCTCCAATGCCTTCCGGCCAGGCCTGGCCGGCTACGCGAAGGGTCTCGCGAACGAGTTGGGCCCAAGGGGCATCCGTGTCGTCGGCCTCGTGCCCGCCCACATCGAAACCGACCGGGTACGCGAACTCTACGAGGGGAATGGCGACATCAACGCCGCCCTCGAGCGGGAGACCGCTGGCGTACCCCTGCGCCGCTACGGAACCCCGGACGAGTTCGGCCGGAGCGCCGCCTTCCTGCTGTCGCCCGCCGCGTCGTATCTGACAGGAGTGATGCTGCCGATCGACGGAGGCGTGCGCAGAGGCTTCTGACAGGGGCCAGGCGAGTGGCACGGCCGAACGTGTCACACCGATGGAGTGTCAGAGAGCCAACGCCTGAGTCGTAGACCTCTGCGGACATCCGCGCTCCGGACCGGACTGATCCCTACAAGCACCCCATCGGGAACGGGGACCGTTTCAACCGAAATCCCTGGCCGAGGGGACGTCAACAGCCGCTGCCTGTTCACGGCTCGGACGTTCTGTGGTCGGGATGCCCCGGACTGTCGAGGAGCCACCATGCCTGTCTACACCTGCACTGCAACCCAGGGGACGCTGACCAGCGAGTCGAAGACCCTGCTGGCAGCTGAGATCACCCGGATCCACGTGGCCATCAACCGCGTGCCACCGGCCTACGTCAACGTGGTCTTCTCCGAGCTGCCACCGGACAGTGTCTTCGCGGGCGGGCAGCCGGCGACACCGCTGATCCTCACGGGCTGGGTACGGCGAGGCCATCCCCAGGAAGAGGCGACGAGACTGGCCGTAGAGCTGTCCTCGGCGATGGTCCGGATCTCGGGCGTGGACGAGAGCCGGACCATGGTGGTGCTCCAGGACGGTCCTGCCCGATCCGCTGTCGAGGGCGGGCGGGTGCTGCCCGAACCGGGCGAGGAAGAGGAGTGGTTGCGCCAGACCGGAGCCTGAACGGTCGGGGCTGAGTCCGGCGTCCTTGGGCTGAGCCTCTGCCATCCGGCCGTGCCGATCCGAGCTCGGTCACATGGTGGCTGTGGCGTGCATGTCCCATAGGAGGATCTCGGCGGGTTGGATGGGTGGCGCTCGCTTGGTGGCCGCCTGCGGCTGTGAAGCGTGCTGTGTCGCCTCGGGCGAGGGCTGGACGTGCGGCCGGGGTGGCCGGCAGGGGGCCTGCTGTCACCGCGCGACGCTCAATGAGGTCCGGTATGGCGGGCTCGTACTGTTCCAGCAGTCCGACAACCTATCCGTGCACTTCAGCAGGTGTGTCGGTACTCGTGGGTTGCGCCGCTGAGACGGTGGGGCCGGCGAATGTCCAGGCGGTCGACCTGTTCCGCGTCGAGTGACGGCATCCGCGACCTCCCGGGAAGTGACGCCCCGACAGGCCACCACTCCCACGTCTTCGGCACGCACGGGTCCCCGCATGGTGCGGATAGCCCGTGACAAGGATTCCAAGGGCGTCCTCTGGAAACGTGGTTCCCTGATCGACGGCCGCCTCGCACCACCCGCGCCCGCGCCGAACAACAGGCCTCAGCTGGCTGACAAAGCCACGCGTGCCGGGGCGGTGGGGCGGGTGGTGTGGTTCTACAGTGCGCAGGTGTCCTTGGAATCCTCTTCGCCGGGTGAGCGGCTGTCTGTGGGGAGTCGCGGGTGGGTGTGGTGGCTGCCGTTCGCGGCGGTGGGCCTGGACTTGATCTCGGAGGCCGCCCTGGGCGGGCGGGAGCCCGTCAGTTTCCTACTCACGGGCGTTCCCCCGCTGGTCGCCGCGACGCGCGGGCCCAGAGGCACCGCATTTTCGGTGGTGGTGTGTCTAGGACTGCAGATGCTGATGGCGTGGCGACGTCCGGGCCACTTCGACGAGCAGCACCATGTGGCGCTGTATGTGGCCACGTTCCTCATCGGCGTGGTCAGCGTCATGCTCTCTGTGCAGCGGGAGCGCGCGCAGAAGCATCTGATCCGGGCGAATTCGGTGGCGGAGGCCTTGCAGCGGACCCTGCTGCGGCCCGTACCGCCCCGGATCGGACATGTGCGCGCCGCCGCCTACTACACAGCCGGGGAGGGAGGCACGCTGGTCGGTGGTGATCTCTACGACGTGTGTGAGACACCGTTCGGAGTACGGGCGATCATCGGCGACGTGCGGGGTAAGGGACTGGACGCGGTGCAGGCGGTGGCCGCGGTCCTGGGGGGGTTCCGGGTGTCCGCGCACGAATGGAAAGATCTCCCCCTCCTCGCGGATCGCCTGGAGCTGAGCCTCGACCGCAACGTGACACGCACAACAGTCGGCGACCCCGAGCTGTTCGTGACTGCGCTGGTCCTGGAACTCGACCAGGACACCGTACGCATCATGGACCGCGGCCACCCGCCCCCGATCGCCGTCGGCGCCCACGGCGCCCGCATCCTGACGACAGCCCCCGCACTCCCTCTCGGACTCAAAGAGCTCTCTCCTGTCCCGGGGCTGACGACCTTGCACAAGCTGACGCCCGGCGAAGTCCTCGTCCTCTACACGGACGGCATCAGCGAGGCCCGCAACTCCGACGGCGACTTCTACCCCGTCCTGGAACGGCTCACCGAACACTTCCGCGGCACACAGAGCACGGATCCGGAGGCGGTCGTGGCGTTCCTGGAGACCGACACCAGGAACTGGTCGGCCGCCTCCGAGGGAGACGACCAGGCCGTACTCGCCATGTCCCTCATCTGAAACGGCCGGGCCGCACACCGCACTTCCTCTCGCGGCCATCGCCCTCTTCTTCCGACCGCCACACCGGTTTCCTGTTCCGTCTGAGCCCGGGTTCCGTCTGAGCACGGGCCGGACGATGCGGCGCTGAACCCGCCCGCCCGGCCTTCATCACGGATTCCTGGGTCGGCGGCGACTTGGCGGATGGACTCAGGAGGTGTCAGCGCGTACGGCGGTCGCGGCCAGGGTGGTGTAGTTCATGGTGAACCGTCCACCCAGGGAGTCGATGGCGCCCCCGACCGCGTCCAGTATTTCGGCCAGCTGAGCGGGACGGAGTTGAGTGAGGCCGCCGGTGGTGGGCAGCAGGTCCAACCATTGGTCGCGCGTGTAGGACTGCTCCCAGTCGTATCGCCACTGTTCGGGATCGTTGAACTGTCCGGCCTCGCAGATCTTGTCGGCGAACTTCGCGTATCCCGCCTGGTAGAGATCGAGCGGACGTCGGGCCGGTTGTCCGTTGAGCGGGGAGTCGGGCACTGCCCGCCGGTAGGCAGCGGCGAACGGTTCAGCCACCTCGGCGGGCGGCTCGTACACGTGCCCGAAGATCGCCAGCCGTCCCTCTGGACGTAGCACACGTGCCGCCTTTGCGGCCCCGGCGACCGGATCCACCCAGTGCCACGACTGGGCGGCGATGACCGCGTCGAACGTCCGGCCGGTTGGTTGCCAGGTTTCGAAGGTCCCCACTTCGACCTGCAGGCCACGGGCTCGCGCGAAGTCGGCCATCCGCGCATCGGGCTCGACACCGAGCACAGTGCAACCGGCGGCCTGAAACTGGCGGGCTGCGATGCCGGTGCCGCAGCCGACGTCGAGCACGTCAGGCCCGGGGGCCTCGGCGACGATCCGCGTCACCAACGCGGCGGGGTAGCCGGGCCGGGCCTGGTCGTAGCGTTGTGCGTCTACGCCGAACGACTCGGCCATGCGCCGGGCCTCGTGCGGCTGCGCTGGGGACGGTTCTGGTTGCTCTCGCGGTAAGGTGGGCATATGCCCACCTTAGTGGGCACATGCCCACTGGGCAACGGATGCCGGCGGGGTAAGGCACGAGAGGATCTGTGAATGCCGACTGGGGTGCACCTTCACGACGCGCGGCAGCAACTGTTCGACGCCGCCGAACGCGTGCTTCTGCGGGACGGACCGAACGGGCTGACCAGCCGGGCCGTCACTGACGAGGCGGGCTGCGCCAAAGGAGTCCTGCACCGGCACTTCACCGACTTCGACGCCTTCCTCACCGACCTCGTGCTCGACCGGGCCGCGCAGCTCGAGACGCAGGCGAGTGTGCTGCGCGAGTCCGCCGGCACCGGCACGGTGGCCGATAACCTCACCGACGCGCTGACTACCCTGTTCGGGCCGATCCCGATGGCAATCATTCCGCTCATCACCTTCCGGGACGAGCTGCGCGCACGGCTGCGGCAAGCCAGGCCCGGAGGCGGAATTGCGATCCTTGGCCAGGCCACGACTGCGATCTCCGCCTATCTGGCCGACGAGCGTGAACTGGGCCGCATCGCGGCCGACGCCGACATCGACTCCCTCACCCTCTCCCTGGTCGGAGGCGGGCATCTCGTGTTCACAGACCGCGAGCCCGGCCCGCCAGCCACGGCAGTCGTCAACAAGCTCGTGACAGCAGTCATCGCCGATGCCGTGCAACGACGACCGACTTGAGGTCACTGTGATACCAACTGCACTCTCTGCGCGGCCCTTGCTCGCCTTGAAGCCCTGAAGGGGACCGATGGGTTACTAGTTCCCTGCTGTCCGGACCAGGACTGCAGGACCCGCCCCGTCGCACGAAGTGACGTCATTTCTCATGAACATTCACCGCCTTGCAGACCGCCCATTGCCTCCCCAACTGATGGACAGACTCTGCTGCTTGACGTCAACGAAGCCAGCGAGGGCGCACCGCACGAGGCACCCGCGTCGCTGAGAGAGGCGTTCGAAGCCTCAACTCATCGGCGCAGGCGCCTCGTTGGTTTCCGACCTGCCGCACTCGACCTGCCTCATGCGCTGGTCGAGTGGGTCACGATGGTCATCGTCACCCGCGACGTGGCCGCCGCTGCAAGCTCCCACCGCACCAACGCGCGCTCGTCGCTCTCGTGTACCTGCGCAAGCACGACGCCCTGGCCCAGATAGCCGCCGGCTTCGGGATCTCGGTCGACGCCGCCCACGCCTACACCGCCGCGGTGGGCACCTGGCCGCCCGGGAGCCCGGGGTACTGAAGGTCCTGCGCGAGCACGAACCGGAGTACGTGCTGCTCGACGGGACGCTCGCCGAGTGCGACCGGGTGGGCGACAGCCGGGCCGGCTACTCGCACAAGCGCCGTCGCCATGGCGTGAACATGCTGCATGACCTGCATGGGACCTACTTTCCGGCACCCACAGGGCGAGGCATCATCCATTCGGCCCGCAGCAATTGCCGTAGGGCGGAGTTGGGGGTGGGCTATGAGTGCGCCTGGCGATAGTCGCGGGCGCCAAGAGGGCAGGGCGCCCGCTGCCGAACGCGCGGGGCCGGCCCTCGTCGACACACACGAGATTTGGAGATCCCCATGCCCTACCGCAAGGGACAGCAAGTGGAGTACCGGGACCAGCAGGACGAGCTTCAGCGGGGTGAGATCCGCAGCACCGAGGGCAGCGGGGCACAGACGCGCTATGCCGTCCAGAACGAGGCGACCCTGCGCGAAGACAAGGTGAGCGAGCACCAGATCGAGCGGGAGCTGTAGTAACACCCCCGCCGACGCGGCCCGCCGTTGCACCGAACCAAAGTGCAACGGCGGGCTCCTGGATTCCTGCGACAGCGGTGTGGCCGGCATTCCGGGCAGACATGGTCGAGGTCGAGGTAATCATCTCGGCAGCTCACCGCCAGGGAGCCCCGGCACCGGAGGACGCTGGACCCCCAAGTTGCCGAACACCCGACACACAGTGGTTGGCGCCCTCCTCAGCCGGAGGATGGATGCGGCCAGTTCGCGAGGCTGCCAGGCAAGGGAGCAGACGCCGTCGCTTCCGCCGTCGAGGGGAGGATTTCGTAGCTCTCGCGCATGCCGCTCAGGGCGAAGATCTTCAGTACCCGGCTGGAGGCGGACGCGATACGCAGTGCGCCTTCGTGTTCACGGAGGCGTTTGGTGATCGCCACGATCATTCCCAGCCCCATCGAATCCATGAAGGTGACAAAGCCCAGGTCCAGGACGAAACGACGGTGTCCCTCATTGAGGAGCTTGATCACGCCTTCGCGGATCATGGGGGCGGTGTGGGCATCGACCTCACCGTCGACCTCGATGACGGTCCAGCCATTGACCACGTCGTAGCTCACCATCATCTTCTCGTGCCGGATGATGTTCGTTCGCATTGCCATCCCTCCTCACGTCTCCAGGCGGCGTGGGATGCCCAGAAGCGTGTGGTGGAGACCGTCGGCCCGTGCCCGATCAAGGCTTGCGCAAGGGCCAGTTCACGTGAACGGCGTTGCCCGCCACCACTGGTCTCACGTACTGGTCACCGGCCTCCTGGTCAGCCGCTCGGCGAGAGCAGCTCCCGGCCGTGGTCCACATTCTTGGCGGCGCCCAAGACGATCTCTTCGGCCATGACGGTGCCCTTCCGGACCGGTCGGCCACCCCGGCCTTGCGGGTCATCAGCTCCGCCCCCGCTGCGAAGCGGTTGGTCCGGACCCTGTGCCGCTCGAACACTTCATCCTGCGCCTGGCCCGGGAGAACAGCAACTGGGGCCACCTCCGGATACAGGGCGAACTCGCCCGCCTCAACCACCCGATCGCCCCGTCCACGGCCTGGGAGATCTCCACGCAGCCGGCATCGACCCCGCACCGCAACACAGCAGCACCAACTGGGCCGACTTCCTGCGCTCCCAAGCCTGCGCCCTCCTGGCGATGGACTTCCTCGAGACCATCACATTGACCGGGCGGCGCCAGCATGTCCTCGCCGTCATCGAGCACGCCACCCGCCGCGTCCGCACCCTGGACACCACCGCGCACCCGACCGCGGTGTGGGTCACCCAGGCGACCAGAACATGGCCACGGTTTTCGGCAGGCGCAACGCCGCGGCGACGTGTGGCTCGCGCAAGACATGCGTGCCCCGGGGACCCGACCGCGGCCACCCCGCCGGTGACGAGGCGCTGGTCGGGCCGTAGCCGGCGCCGATCCCGGCACCTGCCACGAGGATCCGCTCGACCGGGGTGCCCTGCCAGCGCCTGGGACGAGGGGTTTTCCGACGACCTCGTCATCCGTACCGATCGAGAAACTGGCAGGTCACAAGCCCCCTTTCCGGCCGGCCGGGACGATCGCCGCCGGCAATTCCTCGCCGCTGAGCGACGGGCTCCTGCTGCCTGCCTCAACCGATGGTGACGACGCGCGCCCAGGACGGCGGGGTGTCCGGTACGTAGTCGGGGTCGTCCTCGTCCGTGGCGCGGGCGGGTCGCGGGAACAGGCCGACGACTGTGCGGCAGGGCGGCTGCCCGGAGGGCCACGGCGTCTGCCCGTCGGTCAGGGCGACGATCACGTCGGGGCGGGGCCGCGAACGGAGCGCCCGGGCGAAACCGGAGCGCAGATCGGTTCCGCCGCCGCCGAGCAGCTCGAGGCTCTCGGCACGGCAGAGCGGGACGGCGACGCCGGCCGCCGCGTCGCAGGAGATCACCGAGACCAGGTCGCGCCGCCCGCCGGCGGCCCGCGAGATCGCCGCGACCTCGAGGAGCGCGCTGCCCAGCTCGGCGTCGCTCACCGACCCGGAGGTGTCGATGACGACGCAGACGCGGGGCGGCATACGGCGAAGGCTCGGCAGAACCACTCCAGGGACGCTCGACGAACGGCGGGACGGACGCCGGTAGGTGTGGTTCTCCCCCACTCCGGGCGCACTCGCCGCCGAGCGGACTGCCGCGCCCAACAACTGCCGCCACGGTTGCGGCGGTTGGAACGCCTCGTCGGCCCACCGCCGCCACCCTTCCGGCGCGGTGCCGGGCCGGCCCTTGATGCCCTCCGCGACCCGGAAGCGAACCGCGTCTCGCTGCTGCCGGGTGAGTCCGTTCGCCCCGCCGGGCCCCAGCTCCCACGACCGGTCGTGCCCGTCGGCACCACTGCCGCAGTCCAGCCAGGCCAGTTCCGCGCCGAGCCCGGACATCGAGGCCGTCCGCAGGTACTCCTCCATCAGCAGACCGTCGGGCAGTCGCAACAGCGACGGCACGACCGCCCCGAAGGGCCGGGGCAGTCCGTCACCGTAGATGTCGTCGTTGATCTCGAAGTCGGCGGCGATGTTCCGACGCAGCCTCCCCCAGCCTTCGGCCGGGGGGACCCCCATCTCGCTTCGCTCGCCCGGCCCGGACTCCTCATGCTCCCGCGCATACCGCTCGCCGCGCCCGTGGTGGTCACGGAGCAGATGGGAGACCTCGTGCACCCAGACACCCGCCAGTTCCTCCAGCGGTGTGCGAGCCACGAATCCGGGCGACACGTAGCAGCGCCAGTGCACGTCGACCGCCATCGTCGGCACCGCACGGTCCTCCACCACATGCAGCGCGAAAAGCGCGTCGGCCAGGTACGGGCGGACCCTCACCGCGTGCAGCCGGGCAGCGAGCAACTTCTCCCGGTCCAGCGGGAGTCCGGGCCGGTCGGCGGGCCCTGCGGAGCGGTCCGGTCGCTCCGCGGGTGTCGCCCGCACCGGGCGCGGGGGCGCGGGCGGGGACATGGGGCGCGGCAGCGGGCGCGGTCCCGGGCGCTGCGCGGCAGCCGTCGCCGATCGCGGGAGCGGGCGCGGTCCGGGGTGGTTTGCGGCTGCCGTCATCGGCGCGCCCCCGTCACGCGACGGGCGTCGGCCGCTGCCGCGACCCGTTCCACCGACCGGTCCGCAGTCCGGGCGAGCCCGACAACCCCGGCCAGCCGTTCCACCGCCACCGGCACCTCCCAGTCGTCTCGTCGCAGCCCGGCCAGCGCCGCCGCCGGGGCGACCAGGAGATCCGGGGCTCCGGTCTCCAGGGCCCTGACCAGCACGGCCCAGCCCGCCTCCCATCGGTGCCGCTCCGGCCGTGCCCCGACGGCGGCCACCACCCCCTCCAGCGCTGCCTGCCGCAGATCGCCCCGCTCCGGCAGCTCAGCGGTGGCCGGGTCGGCGAGCAGCGACTCCGGGTCCGGCAGGTCCATCCGGTCGAGGTGGGCGAGGAGTTCGAGCCCCGGCCCGTCCCCCACCGCGCCCCGTACCAGCAGCGCGAGGACGTCCCGGGAGACGGAGGCCGCCGTGCCGAAGGCGAGCAGGGTCAGCGCGGCCTCCCAGCTCCGGGGCGACGGCCACGCACCGCCGCGCCGCGTCTCGGAGGTCGGCAGCCGGTGGATCAGCGTCGGCCGGGCCCTCAGGAATCCGCAGACCGCGTGCCGGGCGAACGTCACCGCCTCTGTCAGACGTTCCGGAGCGAGCCGGGGCAGCTCCGCCCGGGGCCAGACCCCGCCGAGGCCGCGTACCACCACGTCCCGGTCGTGCACCCAGTTCAGGTGCACGAAGCGGTTGGCGAGCGGCGGGCTCAGCTCCCACCCGTCTGCTGCCGAGGCGCGCGGGTTGGCGGCGGCCACGATCCTTACGTCTGGCGGGAGCTGGAGCGCTCCGACCTGCCGTTCCAGGACTACGCGCAGCAGTGCGGCCTGGACGGCTGGGGTGGCGGTGGAGAGTTCGTCCAGGAAGAGCAGCCCCCGACCGGCGCGTACGAGTTCGACGGCCCACTGCGGCGGCGCCATCGGCACGCCCTGCACAGCCGGATCGTCGCCGACGATGGGCAGCCCGGAGAAGTCGGACGGCTCGTGGACGCTGGCGATCACCGTCGTGAGCGGCAGGTCGAGCGAGGCGGCGAGCTGCGTCAGGGCAGCGGTCTTGCCGATGCCCGGCTCGCCCCAGAGCAGCACGGGCAGGTCGGCGGCGACGGCCAGGGTGAGCGCTTCGAGCTGTTCGTCGGGGCGCGGCTCGGTGGTGGTTGTCCGCAGGAGGGAGAGGAGACGGGTGGCGAGGGCCAGGTCCGTATCGGTCTCGGGGGTTGCGGTGGCGGGGGCGAGGGCAAGGACGGGCAGGACGGTGCTGGAAGTCATGGGGCATCACCTGGAGTGGGAGAGGGGAACGGCGCGTGCCGTTCCTGAGTACGTGAGGGCCTGCGGCGCGCAACGCGCCTTGCGTGAAGGGGACTTCGGCGAGTCAGCCGATTGGTGAGTGAGGGCGGATCAGATCTGACCGGTACGAGGCCGACCACGACTGCCGCGCTTGCGGCGCACTGCAAGGGACGTGTCGCGGCCGAGCCGGGGTCGGTGGCCCGCTTCCGTGTGCCGCGCGCCCGAAGCGTGCCCGCCCCGTGGTTCGCCGGGGCCGGCGGGTACGTCGGCCAGCCCCGCGCGGAAGAGCCCGTGATCGATGCGGCGGATCGCGGCCGACTCCAGTTCCTCCCTGAGCGGCCCGTCGCGCAGCATCGCACCGGGACCGAGCAGCCCCTCGACCACGGCGAGCGCACCGGTGACGTCACCGTGGCGGAGCCGTTCCCGTACGGAGGGAAGGGCCTCAGGGTTGCGGTGCACCGCGTCGATCGCCCGTAGGCAGGGCAGCGCCGTACCTCCGAGCGCCACCAGCAGGTCCTCTCGGCGGAGTTGGTCCGGGTCGTGATCGACCGCGCTCAGCACCCCGTCGCGCAGCGCGATGCGATGGACCTCGCCCCGGCACTCCACCCGGTGCGGGTCGCCGGGCTCGGGGGCGCGGCCGGACACGGGCTTCGGGCCGTCTCCCTGCACCGCCGGGGCCACGAGCGGATGCAGCCGCCCGACCTCGATCAGCCCGGCCCGGAGCAGTTCCAGATCCGGAAGAATCCGTGCCGCCGCCTCAGGCAGCACGGGCAGCGCCGCGACTTCCTGCGGGGGCAGTGTCTCCCGCAGCGGCCGGAACGTCGGCGCGTGGCTGTCGTCGGGGGCGACGAGTTCGAGCACGGCACGACTGCGCGCTCCGAGCCGTACGGTGAAGGCCCCACGAGAGCGCCCCTCGGCCCGCAACAGCAACTCCGCCTCGGCGGCCCAGCCGGCCACTGCCCAGGGCGAGTCGTGAAGGGCGGGCCGGCCGGGGGGCGCCACGGACGGCGCACCTTCGCGCCGCGCCAGTTCGCCGCTCCGTCCCGAATCCCAGAGGTGCCGGTGCAGATCGAGCCGGAAACGCCGGTCGGGATGTGGATGCGGATGGAGGTACGGACGGTACGCGGGACGGTCGTTCGCCGACCTCTCCCACACGTCCAGCGACATCCGCTGTCCGGCGTCCGCGTGGGCGGGCGGTGTCCGCACCACGAGGTGCGGCGGTGTTCCGCCGCACTTCCCGTAACGGGCCAAGGAGATGGTGAGGCCGGGCCTCAGGCGCCCGTCGGGGGCGATCCTGGGCATGTGCCAGCGGAGCAGATCGGGCGCGAGCCTGCGCAGATCTGCACGGATACGGGTGGCGATATCGGTGCCGTGGCGGTCGCGCACGGCGCGCAGATCGAGGTCTACGTCGATGCGGGCGGCGGCACAGGCCCCAGCCCAGTCACCGGCCGCACGGCGCGCGGTCGCGGTCTCGATCATGGACGGTGGCACGGCGTACTCGCGTACGCGCTGCCACATCAACAGGTGGGCCGGAATCTCCTGCGTGAAGTGATGTGCCATCAGCACTCACCTTGCGCGGACGATTCCTCCGATCCCAATGAGAAGAAGGTGTTCATCGCGGGCATCGTAACCACACCGAAGACCATCTGTCAGTCCCTTTCGAACCGCCCGTCCGCGGTCCGGCCGTCTACATACGTACCGGCCGCGGCACGGACGCCGACCGTGCGCCACGCGTGCGGCCGCCGCGTGAGCCGCCTCTTGCTCCCACCGGTTCGGCTTGCGCCGGACGCCTCCGAGCGCCTGCTGCCGGGACAACATGACCGTACGACCGTTACGGCTCGGCTTCTCACGCTTTTCCACGTGACTGCTTCGTCCCGAAGCAACTCGGGGCGCTCGATCTCCTTGGGCTGTTGTGCCTGCCACCTGGGCTGATGGTCCGCTGACGTCCACGGTTGTTCGCGGTTGTGCGTCGTGGTTGTGCGTCGTGGTTGTGCGTCGTGGTTGTCACGCAGCTAGACACTCGGTGCGCCTCGCACGCGGAGCCGTGGCGCAAGTTCCTAGAGGCCACGTAGCGCCTCGTACAGGTCGCCGTAGGCGGTCCGACAGTCGATGCTGCCGTTGTCGTACAGGCTGTCCATGTACCAGTCGTCGTCATCCACAGGCTTCACGAGGCACAGGCCGTGGAACCCGAGAACGATCTCTGGGCGTGGCATCTCGTGGGCCTCGCCGACGCTGACCCACTTCACTGGCCGATCGGGATCCAGAGCGACAGCCTCTCGGTCCCCGCACCCCTGCGGACCCCGATCCCCGTGAGTCCCCGTCCGTTCTGGCACCCGAAGTTGCCGGCGTCCGGCACCGTTGATGTCAGCCGGTGATGTCAGGCCACGCTGCCTGGTCGGTTCCGGGTACCGGGTACCGGGGGGGCCAAGGGTCCCGGGCTCACGCGCCAGGGGAGCGGAAGGCGACTTGCCGACGGGCGGCCTCGTCGATCTCGTCGAGGGTGAGGAGAGGGGTGGCCCGCGTGTGGAGGGCTCCGCTGGCCTTGACGGTGAGGCTGACGGCGGCCATGGAGACCGGGTCGGGGAAGTCGACGATGAGCACGATGTCGTCCTCCCCGAAGGTGAAGTACATGGCCTCGACCTGCCCGCCGAGGTTGGTGACGACGTGGTCGACGGCGGCGCGACGGCTACTCGCGCCATCCTTGAGCAGCCCCTTGGTGCCCTCGGGCGTGTAGGTGGCCTGGATGAGGAACTTCGGCATAGGGATGCTTCCTGCCCATCGTTTGTCCGGTGTGGAATGGCCTTCCCGCTTTCACATCGGCCGCTACGCGCGGAACTGCTGGGTTCACTCGTTAGAACCTGAATTTTTCCGCTGACGCGGCATCATGAATTGCAGTGGTGGCTCTGTCTGCTGATGGCAGGGTGTCAACCGACGGTCGGTCGAGCAGCGGCGAAGAGACCTTCGCCTTCCAACGGCACATCGTCCACCACCTCAACCCACCACTCTCCCCCGCTTCCATGTCGTCCACCGTCGACCCACACATCTGTGGAGCGGGCGTGGTTCCTGGCGTCCAGCTGGAGCGCGCCAGCGTACGAACGACCTGGACGCCAGAGGCCGCGTCTGCTCGGCTCTGCCCGGGTCGATGGTGGGCGGGATGGGAGCCCCCAACGCTCGCCAAAGCATCGGGCGCTCGACTGTCCGCGCCACGGAGCCCTTGCCAGAAGCATCGGCGTGACCGCGGTGGAGATGGCAGCGGGTAGCAAGCCATTCGCCGGGGCGTGGAGCAAAGGTTTCTACTCCTCAACCTCTCGTCAAGTTCTGGGGTCATGTAGGGCAGGTGGGGCAGCATGCTCACCAACTCGCCTGCCGCATGGTGGCAGTTGAGCGACAAGATGCTGGATCACAGCCACTACAGGAGGCGCCATGTTTCCCAACCAATGGCAACATGATGCAGCGGAAATTCAGGCCCACGCGCAGGATCGCCGCGACCGCATCGAGGGGAAGGCTCCCATCGGCAAATTTCTCGCGATGGCCGCGCTCATAGTCCTTGCCCTGGCCATCTACGTCGTCCTGGCCAGATAACTGAGCCTTGTCAGGGCTGCCCCTGTCGGGTGACGGGCCGGGGTGCGCAGTCTGCGCCTGGTCACGCTCCACTGAGGGGAACGTGTCAATGGGGCGGGCGTCGTCGGACGTCAGCTGAGCCGGTAGTCCCGCGAGCCGGCGCCCGAGCGAGCCGAACGATCCCGGCCTCCTCAAGGCGGCGCAGCTGGTACAGCGTCGACGAAGGACTGGCCAGGCCGACGGCCGCGGCGACCTCTCGCACCGTGGCGGCCTCGCCGTGGTCGGCGATGCGAGCGCGGCTCGCAGCGAGCACCGACCGCCGGCGCTCCGTGATTCCCAAGACATGGCAGTGGCCAGCGGCTTGACGAGGTCAAGGGGCAGGCGGCGGTGGTTGAACGCCTCACTGACCGCGTTCAGAGCGGACTCCCGAACCCGGGTGACGGGTTCGTTGACGGTCAGCTGACCAGACGCCCAACGACGAGGCGAGCCGTATCGGCGTCGAGAGTGGTGCCGCGCAGGAGATCCCCGAGCGAGGCGGCGGCGACGTCCCGCCGGCCCGGATCGCGGTCAGTCAGAGCTTCGAGTACTGCGGACATGTCCTTCACGGCCCTGTTCTCGCATAGCTACGGCGATAGGATATATAGCGCTCCGTATCCATCTGGCAACGTTCCTGATCTTCAGGCGTTCTGACTGCTGAGAGGGTGTCTCACGTGGCAAGTGTCGCGAGCTTCTTGCAGCAGGTCAGGGCGGCGGCCATGGCCAGGCCTCGGCTCTGCCAGTCGTTGCGGACCACGTACGGGATCTTGAGGCCACGAGCAGCCCATGGCAGGCTCATGCCGCATGATCGATGAATTCGCGAAAGACAACCTGCACGGGAGACTGCGGCGGGACCGCAAGGCGCTGCTCTGGAAACTCGACGGCTTGTCCGAATACGACGCCCGCCGACCTTTGACAGCGACCGGGACCAACCTCCTCGGCCTGGTCAAACACGTGGCCACCGTCGAGGCCAGGTACTTCGGCGAGGTCTTCGACCGCCCTTCCCCGGAACCGCTGCCCCGGTGGCAGGACTCCGACGGCAGCGATCAGTGGGCGACCGAGGACGAGACCCGCGATCAGATCATCGGGTTCTACCGGCGCACGTGGCAACACTCGGACGCGACGATCAACGAGCTTCCCCTCGACGCCCCCGGCCACGTGCCGTGGTGGCCGGAGCCTTATCCCAACACGAACCTGTTCGCCATCATGGTCCATGTCCTCAGCGAGTCCATCCGGCATGCCGGGCACGCCGACATCCTGCGCGAGGGTCTCGACGGCCGGACCGGGTTGCGCGCCGAACACGAGAAGCAGATCGACGAGGAAGCCCGTGCAGCCCACTGCGCGAAGATCGAGCAGGCCGCCAGGTCGGCCTCACCCATCAAGGCTTAGAGGTTGTCTCACGTGACTTGATGTTCGTGCGGCCTGATGCCGGTCGTGGGTGCTGATCCATCGAAGCGTCTGGTTCCTGATGAACTCGGGGAGCTGGCCGCCCCGTTGCTGCCGTCGTTCGCTGCTCGTCCGCAAGGTGGCGGGACCGCTCCGTGTGACGAGCGGGCCGTGTTCACGGCAATGTGTACGCGCTGACCAGCGGCTGCGCCTGGCGGCATCTGCCGCCGACGTTCGGCACGTCGCCCGCCACCGCGCATCGCCGCTTCACGGTATGGACCGAGGCCGGCCTGTGGCGTCGGCTACACCGGGCGGTGCTGGACGAACTCGGGGCCCGGGGCGAGGTGGACTGGACCTAGGCGATCGTCGACGCGGCCTCCGTTCGCGCCAAAAGGGGGATCGCTGACCGGGCCGAACCCGGTCGATCGCGGCAAGAAGGGCAGCAAGCTGCACGTGCTGTCCGACGCCCAGGACATCCCGCTCGCCGTCGCCGTGTCCGGCGCGAACATGCACGACAGCCTCGCCCTCAATCCGCTCATCCGCGGCATACCCGCCGTCCGGTCCCGCCGGGGACCACGGCGGCGCCGACCCGTCAAACTCAGCGCGGACAAGGTGTACTTCTCCGCCGAACACCTGGCCTGACTGCGCGAGCTCGGGCTCGTCGCGCGCATCGCGCGGCCCGGCATCGAGTCCGGCAGACGCCTCGGCCGGCACCGCTGGAAGACCGAACGGTCGATCGCTTGGCTCTTCGGCTACCGGCGCCTCACCGTCCGATACGAACGAAAGGGCTCGCGCTTCCTCGCCTTCCTCGGCTTGGCCGCCGCCCTGACCTGCTACAAGAAGCTCGCGAAACTTGCCACGTGAGACACCCTCTCAGGCTCCTCCCGGGCGAGGAGCCGAGCGTCGTGTCACTTTTCCTGCTTTCAAGCCAACTTGAAGCTGTCTCGTGTCGCTATTCCCCCTCGCCGCTCAGACTGTCATCGGTCACTAGTGGGGTGGCCCTGGCAGCCGGACCGAGCGAGGCAATGGCGTTCTTGGACGTGTCGAAGATCGATCGTCGTGTGCGGGACGAGGTGAAAAGCGGGGTCTGTTCCTCGTCTCACCCGACGAGATGCCTGGCGGAACGGACGTCTTCGTCTTCGTGTGTACCGACCCGAACCCGAAAGACTGCGGGTTCACCAGGGTGGGGCAGGTGGTCGGGACCGGGACGTCGGGCAATTTCTGCAACCCTTACGTGATGGACGGTGTGCGTACGGAGCAGGCGGTGTCGCTCACGAAGATCCGGGGGTACTTCGCAAGTTGGGAAGACGGGATCAAGGCCGTGCTCGTTGCGTACGACGAGCGGCACTGACGTAAACCCGCTGCACCAGGACCAAGGTCGTGCTGGTGTTCGCCGTGCTCCCACCGTCCCGGCACAGCGCCTCGCCAGCACAACCATTCGCGGCATCTGGACTCCGCTGAACACGAACCTTGCTCGGCAGCCCGTGTCCTCCAGGTCCATCACGAGATTCTTCGCGGCCTGCACCACCCAGGCTCCCGACGGGTGCGCGGTCACGCTCAGGATCCGCATCCGACGGTTGGCATGCTCGATCACTGCGAACACGTACAGCCGCGCTCCAGTCAGGGTGACCGTCTGGAAGAAATCGCACGCCAAGCACGTATTCGGCAGGGGTGCGCCGCTCAGGCCTGCGCGGTCGGCCGGACGACGATCTCGTTGACGTCCACGTCGGCGGGCTGCTCGATCGCGAACGCGATGGCCCGGGCGATCGCCGAGGGCGGGATCGCGACCCGGTCCCGCATCCCGGCGATCTCGGCGCGGACCCGCTCGTTCGTCGACGCCTCGGGGAAGTCCGTGTCGATCACCCCGGGCGAGACGGTACTCACCCGTACCGTGGGACCCGCCTCCTGGCGCAGGCCCTCGCAGATGGCCCGCACCGCGATCTTCGTTCCTGCGTAGACGGCCATCGCCGGTGCGACGCGGAACGCGGCCGTGGACGCCGTCGTGACGAAGTGGCCGCCGCCCTGGGCCCGGAAGACGGGCAGTGCCGCGCCGATGCCGTGCAGAACGCCCTTGATGTTGACGTCGACCATGTGGTCCCACTCGGCGGTGCGCAGATCGTCCAGGGGCGAGATGGTGCCCACCCCAGCGTTGCTGATGAGTACGTCGAGCCGGCCGAACCGCTCCCCCGCGAGCCCGACCAAGGCTCGTACGTCGTCGAGGCGGGTCACGTCCGTACGGATCTGCACGGCCTCGCCGCCGGCCTTCTCGATGCGTGCGACCAGTTCCTCCAGCCGCTCCGAGCGGCGCGCTCCGAGGACGAGGCGCGCTCCGCGCTCCGCGAGCAGCAGTGCGGTCGCCTCGCCGATGCCGCTGCTCGCCCCCGTGATGGCCACGACCTTGCCCGTAATGCCTGACATCGCCTTCTCCTCACTTCTCGCCGGTTCTATTCCGGCTTCTCTGTCAGTGTGGTCCGGGTTTAGCCTGGTATCCAGAGCCCATTTATTCTGGAACCAGAGGTGATAGGGCCATGCCCGAGACGGCGGAGCGACGTCGTGAACTCGGTGCGTTCCTGCGCAGCCGCCGGGCGCGGATCACGCCGGTCGAGGCGGGACTGCCGTCGACCGGCCGGCGCCGGACCCCGGGGCTGCGGCGGGAGGAGCTGGCCCTGCTCGCAGGAATGAGCGCCACTTGGTACACGTACCTGGAACAAGGCCGCGAGATCCGCGCCTCCGACCAGGTCCTGGACGCGCTCGCCACGGCCCTGCGGCTCGCGCCGCACGAGCGCGACCACCTGTTCCAGCTCTCCGGGCGCGCGCCGGCGGCCGACATCCCCGACGTGGAGCCGCTCGCCCCGGAGGTCGCAGCCGTCCCGCTGCTGCTCCAGCCGCATCCCGCGTACGTCATCGACGGCACGTACGACGTGCTCAGTCACAACGGAGCGACGGAAGAGGTGTTCCCGCGCCTGGTCACCGAGGACGCCCGGCGGCCCAACTTCGTGCGCTGGGTCTTTCTGGAGCCCCTGGCACGGGAGGTGCTGGTCGACTGGGAGCCCGAGGCGCGGGGCCTGCTCGCCCGGGTGCGCACGCTGGCCGGCGGGCATCCGGGCGATCCCCGCTACGCGCGACTCGTCGACGAACTCCACGCGGGCAGCCCCGAAGTACGGGACTGGTGGCCCCGGTTCGAGGTCGAGGCGCGCCGGGGCGGACGCAAGCGGCTGCGGAGTCCGTCGCGCGGCGTGGTCACGTACGACTACACCGCGTTCCACGTGGCCGGACAGCCGGAGCGGACGCTGGTGATCTACGCAGAGACGGGCGGATCGGGGGCGTAGGGCCACGCGGTCGCCGGGAGCAGGGGCCCGGCTGGATGGTTACCCGTGGCATGCACATGCCTTCAGTGTGCACCTATCTTCGGGGTCACCCGACGCCGTCGAGGCCCAGCGCGTCGAAGGCGCCGCTCGCGGCCTACTGCGGGGGCTGGGTCACCTGGCCCAAGCCCTTTTCCGGGCAGGGGAGTTCGGGGTCACGCGCAGCCAGGCACCCCTGCTCGACGCGCTCGAACCGGGGCCGCGCCGGGTCACCGAGCTCGCTGCCGCGACAGGCATGGTGCCGCCGCGGGTCAGAGTGATGCTCCGTCGGCGCCTAGGGTCTTTCGTTTGGATCAGGCCGGATCAGGGAGCGGGGGCCTGGGGGTGTCCCCCTGCTCGAGCGCAGTCGAGAGCTTGGGGGAGTCGGCGAGTGACGACAACGCGGCGAGGTGCGGCACCAGGCCCCGCGAGCCCGGCATGGTCCAAACGAGGGGCCCTAGGGGGCGTCCGGCCGCAGCCAGTTGCTCACATCGACCGCGAGGACGCTGCAGAAACTCGAAGAGGCCGGACTCGTCGAGCGGCAGCGCTGCGCCGCCGACCGGCGCGCGGTGCGGCCCGACGTGACGCGAGTTCCTGACCGCGCCGGTCCGCGCGGCGACCGAGTTCTCGGTCGCGGACTTCGGGATCGGACGGTCTTCGCGCAGGGCCTGCCAGACTGCCAGACCTGGTGGGACGCCTTGGTCAGTGGCAGGACGCGGCCGGCGTCCTGGGCGTCGTAGCTGACCGGCAGCGTGACCATGTTCATGTGGT
>NZ_JBWKIS010000048.1:0-39092 GCF_056432625.1 Streptomyces sp. NPDC045026 | reverse complement strand
AGGCGATGCCGTCGAGCATGTCCGCTGTATGGGCAGTCGGCTCATGCTCGCTGGGATCGCCTGGTACTACCGCGCTCGCTGTGCTCTTGTCGTCGGCGTCCCACACGGTCGCCTCGTCCTCCCACACCGGCACGACGCGCGCTCGGGTCTCGAAGCGCGACGGCCGCGGCGACACGAGGATGTGCCGGATGAGCTTCCGAAGGAACAGGTTCCGCTCCACGGTGCTGAACGTGTGCCACTCGGGCAGCAACCCCACCACAAGGGGGCGGAAGTCGTCCAGGCGGGGTTTCACCTCCTCTTCCTTCTCCTTGATCTTCTCCAGCTTGTCGGCGACCGCGTTCCGGTCGCGTTCGAGGTTGCCGCGCGCTGCGTCGTACGCCTGGGCCGGATATCTGTCCGGGTTGAGCGCGTAGTCGGTGACGAGTCGCGTAAGTGCCCCGTCGAGCTTGGTGAGTTCGATGGTGAGCTCGGCGCGGTTCTCGGCCGGCTCGACGTCGCCGGTCTGCGGCGGCGCGATGATCGGTGTCGCTGGTGCTTCGTCGACACCGTTTGCGACCTGCATGAGGAACCGGCGCACCTCGGCGAGTAGGTCGGAATGTGTCGCGGTGACGCCCTCGCAGTCGCCTCCGCCATCTGCCTTTGCGCACCGCCAGTAGACGGCGCCTGGCTTGGGTCGCCCCGACATGGCGCCGCGGCACCGGACGCATCGCACGAGACCGGTGGTGTCGTACGAGGCAGAGCGTTCACGGGGCGGCATCTTGGCTTTTGACTGTCGGCGATCCTGGTACTCCTCCCACATCTCTTCGGTGTCGTCCCGGTTGGGAAGATCGAAGTTGATCACGGCGTCGTGAGCGCCGCGGAAGCGTCGCCAGTGACGGCACGAGGACGCACGGCTCTTGGGGCAGTCGCACGCGTCCCGGACTTGGAGGTATCCCGCGGCAAAGCCGGAGTCCATGAACCGCAAGAGGGTGTCTTGCTTCCAGGCGTGCCCTCGGGTGGTCCTGAACCCCTGCTCGTTGAGGTAGCGGGCGAGGTCTACGAACCCGGTTCCGTATATATACGAGTGGTAGCAGTACGCGAGGGCCGCCGCTTCCTCGGCGCGGGGCTCGTACCGCTCGACTTGAAGGCGGTAGCCGGTCGGCTCGTTCGGGTCCGGCACGCGCCTCGGGTACCAGTCGTATCCGAACCGCTTACGTCCACCTGACGGCAGCAGTAGGCCGAGCCTGTGGGCGTGAATCTCCTTCCACTGCTCGCCGATGCGGTCGGACTCGAACGCCGCGAATTCGAGCATCATGCCGCGCTGGAACCGGCCGATGGCCGTTGCGGCGTCGATGGGTTCGGTGGCGGACTCCAGTCGGCCGCCGACGTTCTCGACGCGGGCGAGGTTGACGGCGTTGCCGACGCGGTCGCGGCCGAAGCGGGAGTAGCGCCATACGGCGATACCTCGGGCCTTGCCGGCCTCGACAATCTCGATGGCTCGCATGATCTTGCGATGGAAGTTGCGGCCGCTGGCGTCGAGGTCGGGGACCCAATCGACGATGCGCTTTCCGTTGCGGCGGGCCCACTCCTCGATGGCGTGGCGCTGGATTTCGGGGCTGATCTTCTCCTCTCGCCATGTGCTGACGCGGATGTACCCGATGAACGGCTCGGGTTCGCCGTTGCGTTCTGTTGGTCTGGGCAGCATTCGTTCCCCTCGGTGTGGTTACAGATCGGCCCCGGCGCGGTGTGTTGCTGCCGGGGCCTGTTTCGGTGTCGGTAAGTAGCTAGTGGGCGCGGCGGTCGCGCGTGTCGAGCGGGAGGACTTCCGCGGTGTCTCCGCGGGCGAGGCAGGCATCTTGGTCCTTGTGTCGCCAGTAGGTGAGGTACGCGTCGTCGTGGGCGGCGGTGCGGAACTCCGTGATCAGGAGCGGCGCGGTCGCGGCGGTGGCGAGGACGCCAAGGGTGGTGAGGGCGAGGCCCATCAGGTGCGGCGTGCTGTTCGTGGCGTTGAGTGCAACAGCGGTGTGCTGCATTGCGAGTCCGACGATGATCGTGAGCGCAGCGGTGATGGTGACGAGAAGCGTGGCGGCGCGTCTGGACATGTATCGGACCTCTCAACGGGTTAGGGCGCCCACTTCCCGAGGGCGCGCAGTACAGCGATGACGGCGTCTTGGGCCGTCGGGTCATCGCCGACGAGGGCGCGGAGGTGCTCTCGTTGGGTCAGGGTGCGTTGGGGCGCTGTGGGGGAAGCGTCGGTCTCGTCTTCGATGAGGCCGGCGGCGGCAAGTACGCGGGTGGTTCTGTAGCCGAGGATTTCGGCGAGCTTTCCCGCTGTCTTGACGTCGGGGTCTGACTTACTGAGGAGCAGTCGGGACACGATCGCGGGCGAGAGGCTGGCGTCTCGTGCGAATCGGGCCTGTTCCCCTCGGCCGTCCGTGTCGTATCCGCGGCGCTTCATTTCGCCTGCGAGCCAGTCGCCAAAGGGCAGGCGAGGTCGGTCCGGTCTCGGTGTCATGGCCGCACTGTATCGCGCGCGAGATACGTATCGCGCTAGGAACAAGTGATTCCGGCATGCGTGACCCCCCTTGGTATGTGCCCCCTGCACATGACCGCTGACTGGACGTTAGACCCGTTCCATTCGAATACGCAACTTCTAACACGCGCTAGCCAGGGCCTTTACTGGCGAGTAATTCGAACACTCTCCAAAGCGGAATGTGCACATCCCGCGAAGACGCAGCTCACATACCCTGCACACAACGTCATCGTTCCTCGCGAGAGACGAACGTGATACGTTCCTATCGAGCACGAGACAACAGGAACCGCGCTCGGAAGGAACGAACCATGCCCGTGCAGTACGACCGCACCCTCTTGCGCAACGTCGCCACGGCCAACGGCCACAACCGGCCCGCAGCCGTCGCCCGCGAGCTGAACCTCGGCCCGATGGTCGCCTGGCGCCTGTGGACCGGACGCGGCAAGCCCGGCCCCGAAACTGTCGCCGCCGTACAGGCCACCTACGGAATCCCCGCCGCCGCCCTGCTCATCCCCGAGCCCGACCAGGTCGCCGCATGACCGGCCACGTCATCCCCCGCGAGCAGGCACTCGCCAACGCCCGCCAAGTTCTCGACGCCGCCCGCGCCCGCCGCGACCAGGACCGCGCCGCCGGCCGACTCGCCCCCGAAGTCGAGCTGCATTTGCGCCGCCTCGAACGCCAGCAACGCGCCGCCCAGGCACCCGCCGTCGACCGCGCCGCGGCCTGACACGCAAACGGGCCGCCCCGGATTGCGCCCGGAACGGCCCAGCACGCCCACCACAGAAGGGAATTGGACGTGAACCCCGACAGTACCTCCCGCCGCGCCCCGCGCGTCGCCCTCGCCGTCCGCACGGTGCGCATCGCCCGCACCCTGCACCGCCTCGCCCCCGAGGCCGCCACCGTCCGCCTCACGCCCGTATGGACGGACCGCACCGGCACGCCCCGCATGGCCACCGTCGTCCTCATCGCGGACGTCGACGGCCGCCCCGTGGGCACCCTCGCCGCCCATCGCGCCGCCCGCGACGTGCTGCGCGCCCAGTTCAGCGGCGCCGACTGGCAGCGCCAGCACCGCTACGACGTGCGCACCGGCCGCCTCTACCCCCTCGCCACTCCCACCGGACCGGCCGAGCTCGGCCCCGCATCGGAGGCCCACCAGTGATCCGCCCACAGCTCACCGTCGACGGCACGGCTGTCCGTCTGCCGATCGCCGACCACGTCGCGCCCCTGCTCGACGAGCTCGCCCTCATCTACGCCGACCGACCCCAGGACATCGGCGCCCTGCTCGACCGGCACGCCGCATCGGTCCTCGCCCTCGACTACGCGGTTTGCAGCGAGGACAGCACCGACTACGGACGCGCCATGCGCGCCGCCGAGGCCGACGCCACGCGCGACGCCCTGCTCGCCGAGGTCGAGGCCGCCGACCACCTCGACGAGCAGCTCACGCCGGACGACGCGATCACCCTCGGCACCCGCCTTACCCGCCTCGCCGCCACCATCCGCCTCAGCATGAACCGGAGCCCGCGCCCATGACCGTCACCCCCCTGCACTCCGCCGCCCCGGCCCTCGCGGGCACGCCGGAAGTGATCTACGTGCCCGCTCCGGAGGGCGCCCCCACCGATGCGCCCCGCGTGTTCACCGCGATCAATGGCGTGATGCGCGACGCCATGCCCGTCGCCAAAAACCAGCGGAACCAGCAGCAGAACTACGCCTTCCGCGGCATCGACGACGTCATGTCTGCGATGGCCGGCCCGATGCGGACGCACGGCGTATTCATCCTGCCGACGATCGTCGAGCACCGGCAGGAACGCCGCGGCGAGAAGATGACACACGTCGTGATCACGATGCGGTACCGCATCTACGGGCCCGCGGGAGACTGCCTCGTTGCCGACGTGCCGGGCGAGGCGTCCGACTTCGCCGACAAGGGCACCAACAAGGCCCAGAGCGCGGCGCTTAAGTACCTGTTGTTCACCCTGTTCATGCTGCCCGTGGACGGCCGCAGCATCGACGACGGCGACCGCCACCACCCGGAGCCGACCCCCGAGCACCGCGCCGAGCAGCAGCAGCGCAAGCGCGGGCAGCAGCGCCAGCAGCAGCCGCGCCGCACCCGCGCCGAGGCCGGACCGTCGGAGCAGCAGCCCGCCCCCCAGCAGGCGCAGCGCCGCGACTACCTCACCGAGGCGGAGCAGGCGAACTCTCCCGAGGCGTTCGCCAAGGTGCGCGCCGAGGCCGCGACCGCGGGCGCCCCCGAGGAATACCTCGCCAAGCTCGACGCCGTCGACGCGAAGAAGCGTGCCGCCGCACAGAAGCCGAAGCAGCAGGCCCCGGCTGCCGCCGAGCAGGACCAGGAGCACGCCGCCGCCCTCGGCGAGATGTACGACGCGGCCCGCGCCGCCGGATGCGTCGACCGCGCCGAGGCCGACGCCCTGCTCTTCAGCAAGTACGCCACCACCCCGCAGGCCGCCGCCGTCGCCCAGCTCCGCAGCATGCGCGACGACCTGCTCGACGTCGCCCGGAGCGCTGCCGCATGACCACTGACCAGACCACCGCGCCCGCCGTGAACCCGGAAGCCGTCAAGGCCGCCACGACCCGCGAGGCCGTGCTGAAGGCTCTTTTCGACCAGATCAAAGACGAGCTCGCCACCGCCCGCACCGAGGTACAAGACCTGCTCGACAAGCAGCAGAAGACCACCGGCGGAACGAAGTTCGACGCCACCCTCCCGGACGGTACGAAGGTGGGCAGCGTCAGCCTCACCGGGGGCGAGCCCACCGCACAGATCACCGACGAGGACGCGTTCACCGCATGGGTGCGTGAGGCGTACCCGTCCGAAGCGATCACGCAGCTTGTGCGGTCCGTACGGGCGACGTTCACCGCAAAGATCCTCGGCGAAATGACCGCCGCGGGCGCCGCACGGATCGTCGACGCCGACACGGGCGAGATGCACGACGTGCCCGGAGTCGAGATCAAGCCGACCCGGTCCCGCTCCCACTCGATGACCTTCGCGCGCAAGACGAAGGCCCGCCCCCAGGACGGCCGCGACCTGGTCGCCGAGGCGTGGCGCCGCGGGGAGCTCGCTCCGATCATCCTGCCCGCCCTCGCCCCCGCCGAGTGACTGGCGCCGCCTCGCCCCGTACGTAGCCGTACCGCCCGCCCCGCCCGTCGGGGCGGGCCCCCATTCCGGAGAGAACATGCTCGCCCCCGCCACCCGCGACCAGCTCGCCACCATGCTCCGTGACGGCGCCACGAACATCGCCGCCGCCCGCGCGCTCGGCATCGACAAGCAGACCGCCGCCCGTCACCGCGCCAGCCTCGGACTTCCGCCGGCCCCGAAGCCCCCGGCCTACAACCGGTCCCCGCTCACCATCGACGAGAAGTGGGCAACCTACACGCGGCCCGTCGAGGGCGGGCACCTCGAATGGACCGGCCGCCTCCACAAGATCAACGGAACCCCCGTGTTCACGCACCGGGAACGGACCTACACCGCCCGCTCGGTCGCGTTCCGGATCCGCACCGGCCGCGCCCCCGAGGGATACGTGATGCCCGAATGCGAGCACCCCGGATGCGTCGCCCCCGAGCACCTCGAAGACGAGCCGGGCCGGACCCGCGTGCGCTCCCTGCTCGCTGCCGTCGTCGGCATCACCTCGCACCTCACCGAGTGCACCCGCGGCCACGAGGCCGCCACGCACCGCCGCTACCTCCCCAACGGCCGCCCCTACTGCGGCACCTGCCGCGAGGACGCCAAGCGCGCCCGGAAGGCCGCCGCATGACACCGGCCCGCGCACGCCTCGACCGGCCCCCGGTCGTGTGCGAATACGGCAACCCCCAGTGCGGAGACGTCCCCGCCCGGCCCTATCCGTGCGGCCCGCGATGCGACGAGCACCAGCCGGCCAAGACGCACCGCGCCAACTAGCCACCCCTGCACGATCGGAGCCCCGGCCCATGGCCCGCATCCGCACCATCAAGCCCGAGTTCTTTACGTCTCTCACCATCGCCGACCTCAGCGTCGAGCAGCGGCTCACGTTCATCGGCCTGTGGACGCATTGCGACGACGAGGGCCGCGCGGTCGACGACGCACGGCTCATCAAGGCCGCCGTGTGGCCGCTCGACGACCGCACCGCCGCGGACGTCGAAACGGATCTGCGAGCACTCACTGAGTCCTCACTGATCACTCGCTACACCCTCAATCGGAAGCCGTTTTTGGCCGTGAACGGGTGGCGGGAACACCAGCGCATCAACAGGCCGACCCCGAGCAAGCTCCCTGCCCCCGACCAGGGCGAAACGGCCCCCGATGAGCCCCTGACCAGCAGTGATGACGACTCCGCGCGGACTCACGCACAACTCAGTGAGGACTCACGCCCGGAAAGGAACAGGGAACAGGGAAAGGAACAGGGAACAGGGAACAGGGATTCGTCGTCGGACCTCGCTCCGCGAGACCCCGACCCGGCGCCCGAGTCCGAGCTCATCCGTGAAGACGTCGAGCGCATCTGCGCGCACCTCGCCGACCGCGTCGAGGCCAACGGCTCCAAGCGGCCCGTGATCACGAAGACGTGGCGCACCGCGGCCCGCCTCTTGCTCGACAAGGACGGCCGCACCGAGGACCAGGTACACCACGCCATCGACTGGAGCCAGGACTCGGACTTTTGGCGCTCCAACGTGCTGTCCCTGCCGAAGCTGCGCGAGAAGTACGACACCCTGCGCCTCCAGGCCGCCCGCCCGGCCGTAGGCGGGAACGTCGTCCCGATCGGCGCCGCACGCCCCTCGACCACCGATCAGCGCGTCGCCGAGGGCATGAGCCTCGCCGCGCGTCTGCGCGCCCAGGAGGCCGCCCAGTGACCCCCGCCGACGCCGCCGAGCTGTTGACCCTCGCCGCCGCTTTCGACCGCCGCACCGTCGGCGAGGCAGACGCCCGCGCATGGGCCGCCGCCCTCAACTCGACCCCCCTCGACGACGACACCCGCGCCGCCGTCGCCCGCCACTACGCCGAAACCGACAAGTGGCTCACCCCCGCCCACGTCCGCCACCAGCGCGCCGCCATCCGCTCCCAACGCCTCGCCACGGCCAACGTGTTCGACGTTGGAGTGCCCGGCGAGACCGGCGCCCAATCGATCGCCCGTCGCCGCGCCGTCCTCGACGCCGTCGCCTCGGGCCGCATCCCCGGACAGACCGCCGCCCAGGGCGTTGGGTTCGCCGAGGGCGCCGAGCCGCTCGCCCTGCCGGCCGGAACGTCCCGCGAGGAGCGCGAGCAAGTCGCCGCCGAACGCCTCGCCGCCCTCGGCACCTACCTGCCCCGCACCGTCGCTGACGAGCTCGCCCCGTACCGGCGTCTGCGTGCCGAACGCGAGTCCCTCGCCGAGCACGACCAGCCCGACCCGCTCGACGTGTCGTGCGGTCACTGCCGGGCCGCCGTCGGCGACCAGTGCCGCCGCGGGAAGAACCGCGCCAAGCTCCGCGCCACTCCACACCCGACCCGTATCGAGCAGGCCACCGCCGATCACAACTCCCGGCAGGGGCAGACCGCGTGATCCCCGCCGCCGCCCTCGCCGTCATTCGCGCCACCCTCGAAGACGCCCACCTCGCCGAGCTCACCAACCGGCCCGGACACACCGCCGTACGGATCACCAGAGCCCTCGAAGACGCCGGATGGGACATCGCCCTACGCCCCGCCGAGACAGGCCCCCAGCAAGCCGCGTAGCCCCTCGACAAGGGGGCGGCACCACCGAATACCAGCGCCGCCCCCCGTGCACTACGTTCCTACCTAGCTAGAAACATGTTCCGCACGAAAGACATCGAACTCTTCGCGGGACCCGGCGCACTACATCCCGCAGGAGGTACATCCCGATGAGCCGCCCCAGCGCAGCCGAGCGATTCGCCGCCAAAGGTGAACACCGCCGGCCCCGTCTCGCTCATCCGCGGAGTCCTCGGCCCGTGCCGCCTGTGGACCGGCAGCCTCGACGACGACGGGTACGCCCGTTTCTGGCTCGACGGCCGCAACCAGCGCGCCTACCGCTACGCCTACGCGCAGGCCCATGGCGCCATCCCCGCCGGCCACGAAGTCGACCACCACTGCCGCAACCGCGCATGCGTCAACGGCGCCCACCTCCGGGCCCTCACGCACCGCGAGAACGTCCTCGCGTCCTCGAACGTCGCTGCGCGCCGCGCCGCGCAGACGCACTGCCACCGCGGCCACCCGTTCGACGACGCCAACACCATCCGGCGCCGCAACGGCACGCGACAGTGCCGCGCCTGCACCGGCAACAGACGCCCACAGCTCGCCACCGTCACCGCGATCCCCACCCGCACCACCACCGAAAGGCAGGCCGCCTGATGTCCGGCGAAACCGTAATCACCATGACCGGCAACGTCGTTGCGGACCCGGAGTTGCGATTCACCCCCGGCGGCGCCGCCGTCTGCAACTTCCGCATGGCCTCGACGCCCCGCACGTTCGACCGCCAGACCAACGAATGGAAGGACGGCGAACCGCTCTTTCTCAGCGTGGCCGTATGGCGCCAACAGGCCGAACACGTCGCCGAATCTGTCCAGCGCGGCATGCGCGTGATCGTCGTCGGACGCCTCGGCCAGCGCCAGTACGAGGACCGCGAAGGCGTCAAGCGCTCGTCGTACGAGATCCAGGCCGACGAGGTCGCCCCGAGCCTGCTCCGCGCGACCGCCACCGTCACCAAGGCCAACGGCAACGCCCAGGGCGCCCAACAGCCCCGCCAGCAGGGATACGGCCAGCAGCAGCCCACAAACGACCCATGGACCCAGGGAAGCCAAGAGCCCCCGTTCTAACCCCCCTCGCGCCCGCGACCGGACGCCGCGCCTCCCGCGCGCGGAAGCCCCGCGCGTACACGACGCTCGTCAACTTCCGTACGAAGAAGAGGACCCGCCGCATGAGCCAGCCCCACAACCTCGCGGACACTCCGGCGCGCGCCATGCCCGCGCTCGCCTCCCCCTGCGACGCGTGCGGAGCGGCTCCCGGCGACCTGTGCACCTCGCACAGCGGCACCCGCGTACGCCGTAACGACGTGCACCGAGTGCGCACGCTCGCCCGCCAGCACGCCGAGGCGCAGCAGGCCGCAACGCCGACCGTCGTCGAGTGCGCGCACGGCTATGGCCTCCTGCGTGACTCGTGCCCCGGATGCGACGCCGAGGAGGAGCGGCCGCACCCTGCCGACCCCGTCACCGTCCGCCCTGCGTGGGCCAAGCGAGACATGCGCCGGTGCCGCCGCTGCTCCCTCACCCCCTCGCACCGCATCCACCGGACGCACGAATGAGCACCACCGCCGCCCTCGCCACCGTGGCCGGCGTCCTCGCATCCGGCATTCCCCTCGGCTTGTGGGCATGCCGCCGCGACCCCGGCCCCCGCTCCCGCCGCGCCCGCGCCGAGGCCGACCGCGACCTGTTGCCCCTCGCCCGCACCGGCTGCACCAACCCCGCCCAGTGCCCGACCTGCTCAACCCTCGCCGACCGCACCCAAGGAGCCCACCCCGCCGTGACCGACGACCAGCGCGATCCTGACTATTGCTGGACCTGTGGCCGCAGGTGCGGATCGAAGGCGCACCGATGAGCCGCCGCACCATGGCCGAGCGCAAGCGCCGCGCCGCCGAGCGCGACACCCGCCGCGAGTCCCTGCTCGTCCTACTCTCCCGCGCCCGCCGCGCCGTCCCCCTCACCCCGTCCGAGGCCGGCCTACTGTTCGCGCACGTCGAAGTCGAGATCACCGAGTCCGACGAACTGCGGCGCACCGTCGGGGGACAGCAGACCGCCATACAGCGCGCCCACGATCGAACCGCCGCCGCAGAGGCCGCCATCGTCGAGGCCGAGCAACGAGCCGCGGCAGCCGAGCAGCAGCTCGCCAACATCCGTACCCCGCAGCCCATCGGCCGCGATCACCCCATGTACGCCCTGCTTGACGCGATGATCGGCCCCGGCATCGACCAGGCCGAGGCCCGCGAGCGAGTCGGCGAATACTTCCGTGCCATCACCCGCGAGGAGCCGCAGCCGTGACCACGCCCACCCTTGACGCCGCGGTGATCGGCCGCCGCGCCGCCGTCGACCTCGCCGCCATCCGCGAGCAGTGGGGCGACCTGCTCGCCGCCATCGAGCACCCGCCGGCCGCCGAGTGGCCGCCCCGCGAGTGCGCCGGATTCCTCGACCAGCTCGCCGCCCAGGCCGCCGCCGAGGAGACGCCCACCTCGCCCGTCATCGGCCGCACGCCGCTCGTACTGCGCGAGCACCCCGCACCGCTCAACCTCGACGCGCTCGACGCCGCCCTCGCCGTCGAGGCCGCGCTGTTCGAGTCCTGCGACGCCATCGCCGCCCGCGTACAGCGGCCGGTTCGTACCGTCCGTACCGAGCAGCACGGCCGCCACCGCTACCAGCCCGACCCCGACGACCGCAACGACCCCGCACGGTGGCACTTGCCCACGCATCGTGACGCCGGGCCCGCCTCGGCCGCCTCCCCCGGCTCCCGCGCGTACGGCCTGCATTGGGCCGCGGTCTGGCTTGAGGGCCGCACCCTCGACGAGCCCGCGGGCGACCTGTTTGATCCCCTCCCGCTCGGCGTCCTCGACGACCTCGCCACCGTCGCCCGCCGGGCCCGCGCCCGTGTCGAGCGCGCCCTCAGCCGTGACGGACACACCACCACCCTCGCCGACCCGTGCCCGTGGTGCCGAGGAACGCTCACCGGCCTTACCCAGTCCGGGGGCGCCCCGTCCGTGTCCTGCTCAACCGGCGAGGCGTGCCGGGCGCCCGTCCTTCTGGCCCGAGGCCGGCGCGTATGGCGGGGCTCCGACCTGGTCGGCCTGTGGACCGCGCTCGACGCCCACCGCCGGAAAGACGCCTCGGACGAGGAGTAGCCCGACAGGCTGCGGGGCACCGGAAGTTGACCGGCGCGCCTTGTCCTGCCTCTGTGATGTCCGGGCAGCCTCGGAGATCTCCGGGCATTCGAGATGACGTCTCAGTCAACTCCGGGCATTTAGTGGGGAGTCCCGGTCTTCTCCGGTTTGATGGCCATCAACGGAAGCGACCTGCCCGCGACGGAGCCAGAAGGCACCATCCCGATGCGTGTGGCCCCCATGGCGCGATAGAAAGATTCAGCGTTCGGGTCGGCCTCAAACTTCAACCGCTTGAACTGCAGATCACGGGCTATGGCCAGCGCATGCTCGAACAGAAGGCGTCCCACGCCACTGCCGATGACCGGCGGGTCAACGAACAGCATGCCCAACTCCCCATCCGGTGGATCGCCCTCGACGGTGACGAACCCAACGACGTGTCCCTCACGTTCCGCCACAGCAGTCCGCCGCTGTTCAACGTCACCGGGCTGAAGGGTCAACTCGGCTCGGCATATGGCAAGAAAGGTTTCGTCATACCCCCAATGAGCTTTTGAGCGGATCGCCAGTTCGGTCAGCACCCCGGCCTCGTCCGGCCGGGCAACTCTGATCAGCACGGAACCCTCCGCGAGCTCTTGAATACATGTCGCGGAGATTCTCTCTTGTCTGGCGTTCAGCGGCCATCCCCCGTCGGACCCGAAGCGCGGCCCGCCTGCCCGGAGTTGCGTGAGACGAGTTTCGCCTTCCCGTCTCACTCAACTCCAGGCACCGCAGATCAGTGCATCCCCCTGCCCGGACCCACCTGAGAGAGGACACCCCTTTCTCATGCCTTGCCGGGCCGCTCGGGCAGCTCTGCCCCGGGCCAACCGGCGTACCACTCCCAGAGTTTCCGCGTCATCGCGGAACGGTCGCTGCCGGCCTCTCGCGCCGCGGCGTCGAATGCCTCGACCAGCTCATCGGGGATACCGCGCACTACGCGTTGCTTGTGCTTGTGCATGTTGGCCATGGTCCGATTCTGTCGGGTGGCTTGCCACCCCGTCAAAAGGTGTGCCATGCTCCGGGTGGCAAGCCACCCATGAGCAGGGGAAACACATGGATACGTATGCCATCCGAGGCGCCGCTCGCAAGGTCACCGGTCACTACCGTCGGCCCGGCACCCGCGACCTGTACTGCGGCAAGCCCGCCGGAGCCCGCAACGGCACCTTCGCCACCGCCACCGGCTGGAAAATGTGCGCGCGCTGCGTCAAGGCCGAAGCGCTCGACCGGACCGAGGCCGCCGCCGTCGCCGAGCAGCACCGCGAGGACGCCACCGCCACCGCCGAGGCCGCGTCGACGTGGCGCTCGGACTGGCTCGGCCAGCACGCCACCGACCCCACCCTGTTCGAGCTCCCTGCGGAACAGGGCGCCCTGTTCGCATAGCCCAGACAGCAAAACGGGCCCGATTCGGCGACCTCACCGCCGTACGGGCCCGACCAACCACGATCGGAGCAAACCCGACCATGGCCACCACCAACACTACCGGCGTCACAGACCGCGCCACCCGGCGCGCCAAGGTGCGACAGCTCGCCGACGAAGGCCACTCCAACCGCGCCATTGCGCGCCGCCTCGACATCGGGAAAGACACCGTGCGCCGCGACCTCAGCGCCACCGAGGCGCCAGCCGCGCCGGACCCTGCGCCACCCGCCCCGACCAGCGGCGCAACCCCCGCGCCGCGCCTAGTACACGACCTTGCGCCGGAGCTGATCCAAGACCTGAACATGTTGATCAGCTCGCGCACCGGACAACTCCCCGCGCCACTGGCGCACATGATCCGCGCCGCCGCCGACCAAGCCCGCGCCGCATGGCGCGCCGCCCAGCAGCGCCGCCACGCCCTCGCTGACGCGTAGCCGCCCGATGGGAGCCCGCGCCGTTCGACCGGACGCGCGGGCCCCCGCGCCCGCATTGCGGGCCGTTATCATTCCGTGATCTAATCGGGCCGTCCCCGGCATGCCCGGAATCAGACACCTTCACGGTGGGAGCACAACCTTCACGCCACCTCACCAGTCACACCCCCGTAAGTAGCTACCTGCTCGGGGAGACCTGTGAAGCACCGCACCGCCGCCACCGCCCTTACCGCCCTCGCACTGGCCGCCGCGCTCACCGCGTGCACCAGCACCGCCAGCAGCGGCAGCGGTGACGCCGCCCCCGCGAAGACGCCGACCGCCAATCAGTCCAAGGCCGTGGCGGACGCCGAGGCCGCGGCCGGCATCCCGCCGAAGCCGGACGCCGCCACGCAGGCCAAGTACATCCGGGCCCTCACTGGCATCGACCCGGACATCGTTCACGGCAAGCAGGACAAGGCCGTAAGCCGCGGGCGCAACCAGTGCTCAATGATCCACAACTTCCCCAAGGACAAGGCAAAGCAGGCGGACATGGCCGAGCTCCGGTTCACCTCGCCCAACCACCCTGAAGGGTTCGGCAAGGCCAAGGCCGCGCAGATCGTCGAGGCCGTACACGCGAACCTGTGCCCCAAGTTCTGACACCCCCAAGACCGAACGGCCCGGCAGCCTCCCCAGTGGTTGCCGGGCCGTTCTCATGCCCGTGCAGGAGGTGACACCCAATGGCGCGCCCCATCACTGACAGAGACCGCGCCGCGGTGCGCCGCCTGCACGCCAAGGGCATGACCCGGAACGACATCGCCCGCAAGATGGGCCGCTCACCGTCGACCGTGTCCAAGCTCGCCACCGAGGCCGGCCTCACATTCGACCGCGGGCCCGAGGTCGTCGCCGCCACCGAGGCGCGCCGTATCGACCTCGCCGCCCGCCGCACGCAGCTCGCCCAGGACTTGCACCAGGACGCCGAGAAGCTACGCGCCCAACTGTGGGAGCCATGCACGATCGGCGCCTTTGGCGGCAAGGACAACATCTGGTCCGAGACCCGCCTCGACCGGCCCACGTTCGGCGACCAACGCGCCATCCTCGCCGCGACCGGAACCGCGATTGAGAAGTCCATGAAGCTCGCGCCCGTCGAGGGCGGCGAGGGCGCCGAGCAGGTCCGTTCGATGCTCGGAGCGCTCGGCGACGCACTGACACGGGCCGCCGCCGACGAGGACCAGGACGACGGGGGCGCCGACGGGGGGTGAGCGGTGCTCGACCTCGACGCCCTACCCCTCTCTCGCAAGCAGCTCCGAAGCATCGGGCAGGCCACGCGCCGCATCAACCTGTGGCACGGGTCGGTGCGATCCGGGAAGACGATCGCGAGCCTGTTGGCGTTCGTGATCGCGGTCGCCACCGCGGGGCCATCGGGCCTCATCGTCATCTGTGGCCGATCGCTCCAGACGATCGAGCGCAACTGCCTCGAACCCCTGCAAGACGCCGCGTTGTTCGGGCCGCTCGCCCGCCACATCGTCCACACCCGCGGGGCGACCACGGCCACGATCCTCGGCCGCACCGTGCACCTCATCGGCGCCGCGGACGCCCGCGCCGAGGGCCGACTCCGTGGCCTCACCGCGCAACTCGCGTACGTCGACGAGGCAACGCTCATGCCGGAAGGGTTCTGGACTCAGCTACTCGCCCGCCTCTCCGTTCCCGGGGCGCGCCTGTACGCAACCACGAACCCCGACTCCCCGCGGCACTGGCTGAAGACCGGCTATCTCGACCGCGCGGGCGAACTCAACCTGCGTGCCTGGCATTTCAAGCTCGCCGATAACCCGAGCCTCTCGCCCGAGTACGTCGCCGACCTCGCCGCCGAGTACGTCGGCCTCTGGCGCCGCCGCATGATCGACGGCGCATGGGTCGTCGCCGAGGGCGCCGTCTACGACATGTGGGACGAGGCGCGCCACCTGGTCGCCGAACTCCCCGAGATGTGCCGCCACTGGCTCGGCATCGACTACGGCACTACGAACGCCACCAGCGCGATCCTGCTCGGTCTCGGCGTCGACGACCGGCTGTACGTGTGCGCCGAGTGGCGCCACGACTCCCGCGCCACGCACCGGCAGATGACCGACGCGCAGTACAGCGCCGCCATCCGCGCATGGCTGCAAGACCTCGACATCACGCCCGAGTGGTCGTTCGTCGACCCGTCCGCCGCATCGTTCTCCACGCAGCTTTGGCAGGACGGACACCCCGGCCTCGCCCGCGCCACCAACGACGTCCGCGACGGCATCCGCTCCGTTGCCGCCGCGCTCGCCGCCGGCCGACTACTCGTACACGAATCCTGCGACGGCCTGCTCTCCGAACTGCCTGGCTATTCATGGGACCCCAAGGCCACCGCGCGCGGCGAGGACGCCCCGTTGAAGGTCGACGACCACAGCGCCGACGCCCTGCGCTACGTCGTGCACTCGACCGCGCACGAGTGGCGCCACCTACTGACCGCCCCACAGGAGGCGACCGCATGACCGAGATCCCGGCCGCCATCACCAAGGAGCAGTCCCGCGACGCATGCCGCGCCCTCGGCCTGTCCCCGTCCCTTGTAAGGGACTTCCAGTTGGACGCAGCCGACGGCGTACGCGCATCCCTGTACGTCCGTAACCGCGAGGGCCGCATCATCGCCCGCGGCGACGCCCCTCTCACCACCACGATCCACATTCCGTACGCCGAGGAGGTGAGCCCCAATGGCACTGCCTGAGAACGGCGCCGCGTGGCCGCCCCCCGAGTGGGCCCCGTACTACGCCGAGATGCGCCTCGACGATGCGTGGTACTCCGGCGACCGGCAACGCCTCGCCCGCATCTACCAGAACGCGCCGCGTCCCGCCGAGCGCCGCAAGCTGTGGGGACGGCGCTCCGAGCAGCAGGCCGGCCGCCGTGAACACCGGCTGCATGTCCCTCTTCCCGGCGACATCGCCTCGACCTCGGCTGATCTCCTGTTCGCCGACATGCCCGCGATCACCGTCGAGGACGCCGTCGCACAGGAGCGGCTCGACCAGATCCTCGACGAGGGCCGCGCGCAACAGGTGTTCCTCGGAGCCGCCGAGCAGGCCGCCGCGCTCAGCGGCGTGTTCCTGCGCGCCACGTGGGACCGCGAGCTCGCCGACCGGCCCCTGTTGACCGTCGTGCAGCCCGACGCAGCCATCCCCGAGTTCCGGTTCGGGATGCTCCGCGCCGTCACGTTCTGGCGCGAGCTGCCGGGCAGCACCGAACAGGCCGTGATGCGCCACCTGGAGCGCCACGAGAGCGGCCGCATCGTCCACGCCCTCTACCAGGGCACCGGCGACAACCTCGGCCGCGCCGTGCCGCTCACCGAGCACCCCGAAACCGCGGACCTGGTCGACTCGCTCGACACCGACGGCGACGGCCAGTCGATTACCACCGGCATCCGCGATCTCACGGCCGCGTACGTACCGAACATGCTGCCCAACCGGCTGCACCGTGGATCCCCGGTCGGGCGCAGCGACTACGCCGCCCCCATCCATGACCTGTTCGACGCGCTCGACGAGACGTGGACCAGTTGGATGCGCGACATCCGCCTCGCCCGCGGGCGTCTGATCATCCCTGACGGGTATCTGCGCAGCGAGGGCCCCGGCGGCGGAGCGTCGTTCGACGAGGACCGCGAGGTCTGGCAGTCGTTGAAGATCCCGCCGACCGAGGGCGCTGGCATCACCCTTGCTCAGTTCGCTATTCGGGTGGAGGAGCACCGCGCGAGCGCCGAGGCGATCATGCGGCAGGCCGCGCAGGCGGCCGGCTACTCGCCCCAGTCGTTCGGCCTCGACGGGCAGGGTCAGGCCATCACCGCGACCGAGGTCGACAGCCGCGACCAACGCAGCATGGTGACCCGGAAGAAGAAGGCCGGGTACTGGCGCCATGGCCTCGCCGACATGCTGCATGTCCTGTTGCAGCTCGACGTCACGCAGTTCGGGAGCCGGATCACGCCCGAGCGGCCAAGCGTCGAGTTCGGCGACGGCGTGGCGGAGTCGGAGCAGCAGACCGCGACCACCCTCGACCTGCTCAACCGGGCCGGGGCCGTGTCGACTGCGACGAAGGTCAAGATCCTGCATCCCGAGTGGGACGACACCGCCGTGCAGGCCGAGACTGCGGCGATCCTCGCCGAGACCGGCGCCGCCGCCCCGGATCCGGTCGGGAGCTTCCCTCTAGCCTGAACCTTGCTGCCTGCTTTTGCTGTTAGCGAATCAGCGCATAGCCGCATCCAGGGTGAGCTACAGATGTGCGCATGGTTGCATCGCGAAACTCCCGAACGCGCATTACCAGGCGGAGCGGTCCTCGAACTCACCTTTCCGCAGCGAGGACACTCCGCCCCCGGGGGACTGCTGCCGAGGATCCCGAGAGCCGCCATCGGTGGGCGAACACGGCTTCTACGGTAATTACAGCGCTAATCGCAATTCCCGCTCTCGTCATTTCTCTGATCACATACTACGACCAGAAATCAGACGCCGAAAGTTCCGACCGACTGGCAGCCGGACGAGTCGACTGGCATTTCACCTATGTAGACGGCGAGCCCACGGAGCTTACTTTCGAGAACAGAACGCTCGCGCCCGTCAGTGATGCGTTTCTAAACATCGAAGATAACCGCCAGAAGAATCTACAAGTATTCTATCTCGACTACTTACGATCATGTAGTCGATCGGTCTTTGACCTCGGAAAACACGGCAAGAGCGTGATTGACGACGAGAACCCAGAATTCTTCTTTCGGGACGCGGTTGGGCAGTGGTGGCGCAGCGACTATAGAGGAGACCTCGCGGAATCAGGACCAAGGACAGGGCCCCAGCTCGCTTTGGACTTGACGCGAAAATGGGGACTCGCCCCAGTCGAAAAAGATCTAGACTCCTGCGGCTAATTGCACATAAGGCGGTGAGCAAGTGCCTATCCACCCTGGAATGGTAGAAGACCTCGCCGCCGGTACCCGTGATTTGTACGAGGAGGCCGAGCAGCGGCTACTCGGGATCATCGCCAGGCAGCTCGCCGACGGGCTCGACGCGCCCGGTTGGGCCGAGCGGAAGCTGTCCGCCGTACAGGCCGTACGGCGCGCCTCACAGGCCGTTGTCGACGAGCTCGGCAAGGCCGTCACCCTCGACGTGTTCGACGTCGTCGCCCAGGCGTACAACACAGGGCACCGCGCCGCGGTCGCCGAGCTCGGCGCACTGTCCGACACCGGCCGCCGCCTGGTCGACGACGTCACCCCCAACGCACAGGCCGTGGACCGGCTCGCCGCCGAGACCGTCGACCGGATCACCTCGACGCACCGCTCGATTCTGCGGGCCGTCGACGACCGGTATCGCGGCATCGTCGCCGAGGTGACCGCCACGCCCCTGCTCGGCACCGGCACCCGCCGCCAGGCGACGCAGGACGCAATGCGTCGCTTCGCAGATGAGGGGATCCGCAGCTTCACGGACCGCGCCGGCCGCCGGTGGCAGCTCACCTCTTACGCAGAGATGGCCGTCCGTACGTCGGTCGGCCGGGCCGCGACTGAAGCCCACATGCGCACGCTCGGCGAGGCCGGGGTCGACCTGGTCATCGTCTCCAACGCGCTGCGCGAGTGCCCCCTGTGCCGCCCGTGGGAAGGCAAGGTACTGACGATCGGTGGGGGCGACGGCGCCCGTACGGTCGAGGCCGAACACGCTATCGAGGACGGCCGCACGGTCCGTGTCGACGTCGCCGGAAGCCTCGACGAGGCCCGCCGCGCGGGACTGCAACACCCCAACTGCCGCCACTCCGTGAGCGCCTACACGCCGGGCCTCACCCGCCCCGACACGGCCGAGCCGGACCCCGCCGGATACGAGGCCGGGCAACGGCAGCGCGCCATCGAGCGGAACATCAGGAAGCACAAGCAGCGCGAGGCCGCCGCCGTAACGCCCGAGGCGCAACAGGCCGCCCGCGCGAAGGTGCACCAATGGCAGGGCGCCATGCGCGACCACCTCGCCGCGCACCCCGACCTGCGCCGCCTGCGCCACCGCGAGCAGCCCGGCGCATCCAACCTCCCCGCGCCGCGCCGCCCGATCCCCGACGAGGCGCAGCAGGCCGCCCGCATCCGCTCCGGCGACACCACGACGCCGCGGGAGATGAGCGACGACCAGCTCGCCGCCGCCATGCGACACGGCGACCTCACCGAACGCGACCGCGCCCGTATCGCCGCCGAGGCGGACCGCCGCGACAGCGAGGCCCTGCTCGACCGCGCAGCGCCCCGCGGGCGCCTTTCCGACGACTTGACTGGCCTGTCCGACGACGAGCTCGGCCGCGTCCTGGCGCACGTCGACAACAGCGACGCCCTGCGCATCGCCGCCGAGCTCGACCGCCGAGACCTCGCCGCCCGCCTCCCCGGGGTGCGGCGCGATCTGGTCAGCCTGTCCGATGACGAGCTCGCCGTCCGCGTGCGCAACGCCATCGCCCACCAAGTCGACGACGTGGCGCAGCTCGCCGCCGAGGCGAACCGGCGCGACCTGCTCGCCCGGCACTTCCCCGGCGGGCACCTGGCCGACGACCTCGCCCAGGTCGGCGACGACGCCCTCGCATGGTGCATGCAGTACGCCGACAGTGGCGAGGTCCTGCGCATCGCCAAGGAGATGGACCGCCGTGACGCGGTCGACCTCCCGCCGCCCGCCGTGACCGGTGACGCGGTCGAGGATCTGCTCGCCGACCGCGACGCTCTCGCCGAAGCGATGGACCCCGCCCCCGATCCGGACGGATGGGGCGCCCTCGCCGACGATGCAGCGTTCATCGAGGAGTTGGCCGCCGCCGTGGCCGAGGCCGGCGGCGAGGAGGCCGCCGAGTTGGCGCCGCTGCTCACCCGCCGCGAGGCCCGCGCCCTATACGACGAGTACGTCTACCGGCAGTACCTACAGGCCGAGGACGACCTACGCGGCGTGCTGCTCAGCAAGAAGGCGCAGGCCGCCGGCCGATCCCCCGTCACCCTGTTTTCGGGCCCTGCCCGCATCGCCCATGCGCACGCGTCGGACGAGCTCAAAGAGTGGTGGCAGGAACACGGCCGTCTCACGCAGGCCGAGTTCATCGAGAAGGCCACCGGCAAGGCCCAGCGATGGGCCGCCGGAGCGCGCCACAATGAGTGGGACCACCAGAACAAGCGGTAGGGGGCCGGTATGGGGACACGCGAGGACATCGCGAAAGCGTTGATGGAGGGGACCGAGGCCGGGCGCCGCGGTGACCCTCCGACCGTCTGCCCGTACCGCGACCTACTGCGTACCGCATGGATCCGCGGCTATGCGCGCACCGCGCCCCGCCTCACCCAAGGTGACGGCGCTTAACACGCACCACTGACAGCACCACCCAGGGGCCCGCCAGGAGCGGGCCCCTTTTGCATGCCCGAACGCCCGCCAGGAGCGGGCCGACCAAGCCCCAGGAGGGCGACCCATGACACGCACGTTCCGGCATCCCCTCGCCTCCCACGCCGCGGGAACGGTCCTCGGCTACCGGCGCGACGGCCGCCCTATCTACGCCATTGCGGGCGGCGACGGCACCGGCGAGGGCGGAGGGGACGCGGTATCCGGCCAGCCGGGCGGCGAGCAGGGCGGCACCGACGGCGGGCAGGCCCCGCCCAACGGACAGCAGTCCGCCACCGACGGCGCAGGAGACTCCGCCGCGACCATCGCCCGCCTACAGGCCGAGCTCGCCGACGCCCGCAAGGAAGCCGGTAAGACGCGCGTCACCGCCAAGCAGCAGGCCGCCGACACCGCCCGCCAGGAGCTCGCGCAGCAGATCGGCAAGGCGCTCGGCATCGTCAAGGACGATCAGCCGGCCGACCCGGCGCAGCTCATGCAGCAGCTCGCCGACTCGCAGCAGGAAGCCCGCCGCAACACCGTCGAGCTCGCCGCGTTCAAGGCCGCGGGCGAGGCCGGAGCGCGCGCCGACCGCCTACTCAACAGCCGCTCGTTCGCCGACAAGCTCGCCGCCCTCGACCCGTCCGCCAATGACTTCGGCGAGCAGGTCAAGGCCGCCATTAAGGCCGAGGTCGAATCCGACCCCGACCTGTACCGCGCTGCGAAGACCGGCCCCGCAAAGGGCGGAGCCGAGTTCAACGGCGCACCCACCGGCGAGCGTAAAGCCGCCACCCTTCACGACGCCATCGCCGCCCGCATGGGCGGCTGACACCCCCTGGAGTGACCACCCATGGCAACCACCCTTGCCGAGGCCAAGAACAACGCACAGGACGACGTCGACGTCCAGGTCATCGACGAGTTCCGCAAGAGCTCGGACATCCTCGACCGCCTCACGTTCGACAACGTCGTCTCCCCTACCGGCGGTGACACCCTCACCTACGGGTACCGGCGCCTGATCACGGAGCGCTCGGCCGACTTCCGCGCGATCAACAGCGAGTACAGCCCGGCCGAGGTGACGACCCAGCGATACACCGTCGACCTCGTGCCGCTCGGCGGATCGTTCAAGGTCGACCGTGTCGTAGCCCGGATCGGCCCGGCCGCGTCCGGCGCTGTGACGCTGAACATGCAGCAGCTCATCAAGTCGTCCCGCGCCAAGTTCGCGGACGCCGTCATCAACGGTGACACGGCCGTCGACGCGAACGGCTTCAACGGCCTGTCCAAGATCCTCACCGGGTCGAGCACCGAATACCTGCCGCTGAGCAACGGCGTGGCGACGGGTTACGTCGACTGGACCGCGGTCAACGACAAGGCGACCGCGCTCGCCGCACAGACGCACATCGACAACTGGCTGTCCGCCATGGACGACCGTCCGGATGTCATCTACGGCAACCGCAAGACGCTCGCCCTGTTCAAGCGCGTCGCCGCATGGTGCGACCAGATCGACAAGACGACCGACGCGTTCGGCCGCCCGATCACCGCATACAACGGCATCCCGCTCGTCGACCTCGGCGCGAAGGCCGGCGCGAACACCGACGTGATCGGTCTCGTGTCCCGCGACGCGGACGCCGGTGGTGCGGGCGGCAACATCGCCAACCTTGGCGACCTGTACGCCGTGCGGTACGGCCTCGACGGCTTCCACGGCGCGTCGGTCGGTGGCGGCGCTCCGCTCCTGTCGACGTTCCTGCCCGACTTCACCACGTCCGGCGCGGTCAAGACCGGCGAGGTCGAGCTCGGCCCGGTCGCCCCTGTCCTTAAGGCGACCAAGGCCGCGGCCGTCTTCCGCAACATCAAGAGCGCGTGAGGCAGCCCATGACCACGTACCGCATCACTGCCCCGCTCGACGACTACAGCGGGCACGGGCCGGGCGGACTGTCGTTCGTCGACGGCTCCGCCACCAGCGATGACCCGGCGATCGTCGGCTACTGCCAGGGCGCCGGATACGACGTCGAGCCGCTCGACGACACCGCGGCCGAGCCGGACCCGGACACCGCCAAGGACGCCCCGCCGACCAAGCCCGCGGGACGTTCGCCCAGCAAGAAGGGTGACGCCTGATGCCCCGCACCGAGATCACGGCACAGGCCGTGTCCGCCGCGGTCCCGCTCGCCGCACTGACCCTGGGCGCGGTCGATGGCACCAACGGCAACCAGTGGCGCTACACCGGCCGCCGCAAGCTCATCGTGCGCAACGCCGCCGCCTCGGCGATCACAGTCACCATCCGCAGTAACACCAAGGTCGGCGGCCTCACCGTGCCGGACCGCACGGTGAGCGTCGCGGCCGGCGCGACCGCGTACATCCCCGAGGGCCCCGAGGCGTTGCAGATCGACGGGTTCATTTACTGCGACTGGTCATCCGCGACGAGCGTCACCGCGGCCCTCATCGAAGACACCACCAGATAGGGGGCGACCGGTGGCGTACGCGACCGCGGCACAGCTCGCCGTATTCACTGGGCAGGCCGCACCGGCGGACGCCGACCGGCTGCTCGCCCGCGCATCCGAGGACATCGACGACGCCCTGTTGACGGCCGTCTACTGCGTCGACGACGCGGGCATGCCGACGGACCCCGACATCGTCCAGGCGCTCGCCGACGCCACGTGCGCGCAGGTCGAGTACCAGCAGGCGAGCGGGGACGACGGAACCGGGGCCGCGGGCCGATGGGACAGCGTGTCCATCGGGCCCGTGTCCCTGTCCGGGCGCACTGACACGACGCCCGGCCCGACCGGCCTCGACCTCGCCCCGCGGGCAGAGCGCCGCTTGCGCCGCGCCGGATTGCTGCCGGGGGTGATCTGTTGAGCCGCGTCCCCGGGTGGCTGTTGCGGCACACGGTGACCGTCGAGCCGTACCTCGGCGCATCGGCGTACGGGCCCCGCTACGGGCCGCCCGTCACCGCTCGCGCCCTGGTCGACGAGACCGTAAAGCAGGTCCGCGACCGGACCGGCGCCGAGGTCGTATCCACCGCGCAGATCATCGCCGCCCCCGGCCTCGACTGCCCGCCCGGCTCACGCCTCACGCTGCCCGGCGGGCGCCGCACCATCGCGATCAGTACCGCACAGCACACCGCGCCGGGGCTGCCCGTGCCGGCCAGTACGGAGGTGAATGCCGAGTGACGCAGCGCGGACAGCTCCGATGGGACGGCGAGGCGGTCCTCGACGCGATGCGGGAAGGCGCTCTGCGGGGTGTACGGCTCGCGGCCGAGCACGTCCTCGAAGTGTCCCGGCGTCGCGTGCCGATCGAGGAGGCCACCCTCGAACGCTCGGGCGTGGTGAGCGTCGACGAGGGGAGCATCACGGCCGCCATCTCGTACGACACCCCGTACGCGGTGCGGCAGCACGAGGAGCTCAACTACCGGCACGACGCGGGCAGAACCGCGAAGTACCTGGAAGGCCCGCTGCACGAGGAGGACGGCGCCGTAACGCAGATCATTGCGGCGCAGGTGCGGAGGGCGCTGCGGTGAGCTTCCTTGTCGACCTGGTCGACGGCCTCGCCCGCCTGCTCGACGTACAGGCCGTCGGCACCTACCGGGCCGACGGCATCTATGCCGACGGCGAGACCGCGATCACGGACACCGTCGTTCCGCCCGGCCCGGACCGGGCGATCGTCCTCACGGTCTACGCCGTCGACGAGTCCGCGGCCCTCACCGACACCACCGTCTCGGTACAGGTCCGCACCCGCGCGGGCACGGACCCGCGCGACGTCGCCGCCCTCGACGATGCGGCCTACGACGTGTTGCACGCCGCCGGGCCGCTGAGCCTGAACGGCATCCCCGTGACCCTCATCTACCGCACGTCCACAGCCGCGCTCGGCGTCGACGCCAACGGCCGGCACGAGCGGACCAGTAACTACAGCGTGCGGGCGCACCGCGCGCACCCCCAACTCTCCTAGAAAGGAGTCGCGTTCATGGCTGACGTTGCCGCCGAGACCGTGACCACCCTCGCCCGCCGCTTCCGGCTGGAAGTCGACATGAGCAGCACCACCACCCCGTCGTGGGCGGTCGTGCCCGGCCTCATGGAGTTCACGCCGAAGGTTGAGCCGACCGACCAGGACTCGACGTCCTACGGCTCGGATGGCTGGGCGGAGAACACCCGCACCATGCTGGCGTGGTCCGTCGAGGCCAGCATCGGACACCGCGCCCACCCCGTCACCGGCGCATGGAACGCCGCGCAAGAGAAGCTGCGCGCCGCCTCCAAGACCTTCGGCTCGCCCTCATACGTGCACGTCCGCTGGTACGACCGTGACGGCCGCGCAGGCGACAACTACGAGGGCACCGCGCTCGTCACGTGGGAGCCCGACGGGGGCAGCAGCGAAGACCTCGACACCATCGCGGTGACGCTCACCGGATCCGGTCCGGCGGTCGAGATCACCAACCCGGCAGGTAGCTGATGGCTTTCAAGGCACTCGACGAGCTGCTCGACGACGGCCTCGACCTGCCGCTCGCGGGCAAGATCTACCGCGTACCCGCGCCGTCCGCCGAGATCGGTCTCCGCACGACCGCGATCATGCAGGCTGCGGCCGTGGCCGCGGACGGCGGGAAGGCAGACGCAACGGTCCTCGCGGATGCGGCCGAGCGTGACCTGTACCGCGACGTCCTCGGCCCCGCGCACGCCGAAATGGTCGCCGACGGCGTGAAGTGGCCGGCCCTGAAACACGCGGCCATCACCGCCATGGTGTGGATCGTCCAGAACAAGGAAGCCGCCGAGCGGTACTGGGACACCGGCGGCGACCCTTCTCGCCTCGCCCCGAACCGAGCAGCCCGTCGCAACTCATCGGATGCGGCGAACTCGACCCGGCCTCGGGGCTCTACGAGTGGTACGAAACCCCAGCAGGGGCAGCACCGCGGCGGAAAGGGCGCGCAGCGCCGCAAGTGAGCTGGCCGCAGATCCTCGGCGAGTGGCCGCTCGTCGAGGCGGACCTACACGAGTTCTACGGCATCGATGTGGGCGCCCCGGGCCTGCTCGCCGACCGGTCGTGGCGATGGCTGCGTGTGCGGATCCTCGGCCTTCTCTCCGCTGAATCACGCCTCGCCCGGCACCTGAACCCCGAGCCTGACCCCTCGCGCGCCGCTCGGCGCTCCGCCTGATCCCGCGCACCCCGCGGGCCCCCCGAAAGGAGGTGCCCGCACATGGCTTTGACCGTGGGCGAGCTCGCCGCCACGATCACCGTTGACGACTCCGAAGGGGCTTCGGGACTGAGGCGCTTTCAGGGCCGCATGCGGGAAACCCTCGACCGTGTGTCGTCGATGGCCCGTAGCAGCGGCGAGGACGCCGGGCAGGCCCTCGGCGACGGCCTCGCCGACGGAGCGAACGAGGGCGCCGACCAGGCCGCCGAAGGCATCGGCAGCAAGCTGCAAGGCTTCGCCGCCGGGGCTATCGGCGCCGGCCTCGGCGCCGCCCTGATGGGCGGGTTCGCCACCGCTCTGGAACAGGGCCAGATCACGAGCAAGCTCGGCGCACAGCTCGGCGCCACCGCGGGCGAGGCGCAGCGATACGGAGAGATCGCCGGGGACCTGTACGCGGGCGCGATCACGGAGGATTTCCAGGGCGCCGCGGACGCCATCCGGGCGACCATGTCCGCCGGCCTCGCGCCGCCGGAGGCCACGAACGCGCAGATCGAGTCCATCGCCACCAAGGTCAGTGACCTTGCGGGAACGTTCGAGCTCGACCTCGGCCAGGCCGCGAACGCCGTCGGCCAGATCATGAAAACCGGGCTCGCACCCAACGCCGAGGCCGCCCTCGACACCATCACCCGCGGCCTCCAGGTCATGGGCCCCAGGGCCGACGACATCGCCGACACGTTCAACGAATACTCGACGATCTTCCGGAACCTCGGTCTCGACGCCACGACCGCAACGGGCCTCATGTCGCAGGGACTCAAGGCCGGTGCGCGCGATACCGACGTCGTCGCCGACTCCCTGAAAGAGTTCCTCCTCATCGTGCAGGGCGGCGGCGCGAAGGTCGATGAGGCGTTCGCGTCCATCGGCCTGAACGGCAAGGAGATGCAGGCCGCGTTCGCCGAGGGCGGGCCGAAGGCATCTGCCGCACTGGACAAGGTGTTTGACGCCCTGCGGGGCGTAGGTGACCAGAGCAAGCGCCAGGCCCTCGCCGTGACCCTGTTCGGCACCAAGTCCGAGGACATGCAAAAGGCGCTGTACGCCCTCGACCCGAGCAAGGCGACCGCCGCACTCGGCCAGGTGGGCGGCGCGGCCGACAAGATGGGCAACACCCTGCGGGACAACGCCGCAACCAAGGTTGAGCAGTTCAAGCGCGGCGCCACACAGGCGTTCGTCGAGGTACTCGGCCGCGACGTCGTCCCCATCCTCATGAACTTCGGCAGCTTCATTCAGCAGAACATCAGCATCATCGGCCCGCTCGCCGGAATCGTCTTCGGTGTCGCCGTGGCCATGGGCGCGTGGACGGCCGCACAGGCCCTGTTCAACGCCGTCATGGCCATGAACCCCATCGTCCTGGTGGTCGGCGCGATCATCGGCCTTATCGCCGTGATCGTCCTCGCCTACCAGCACAGCGAGCGCATGCGCGCGATCGTGGGCGCCGCCTGGGCAGCCATACAGATCGGAATCACGGTCGCCGTCGCCTACATCAAGGGCGCCATCCTGTGGTTCGCGGGCCTGCCCGGCATGCTGTCCGACTGGTTCGGCGCGGCGAAGGACTACGCGGTCGCCAAGTTCACCGACCTGCAAACCTGGTTGAGCGGGTTGCCGGGCCGCGCCGGGGCAGCACTGTCCGGCCTGGTCGGCACTCTGCGCGCTGCCGCGGTGAACGGCTTCAACAGCTTCCGTGAATCGGCCGTGCAGAAAGCGGCCTCGTTCGTCGCGTGGGTGCGGGGCATCCCGGGGCAGATCTCACGCGCCCTAGGCTCGCTCGGCAACCTGCTCGTGTCCAAGGGGCGCGACGTCGTACGCGGCCTGTGGAACGGCATCAAGTCCATGGGTTCGTGGTTGAAGAACACCCTGATCGGCTGGGCGAAGAACCTCATCCCCGGGCCGATCGCCAAAGCGCTCGGCATCCACTCGCCCTCGCGCGTCATGGCCGACCAGGTCGGCCGGTGGATCCCCGCTGGTGTCGTCGAGGGCATCGAGTCGGGACAGGGCGCGGTCGACAAGACCATGTCCAACCTCGTGTCCACCCCGACCACGCGGCAGATCGCCGCGTCTGCGGGCGGCGCGGTGGCCGGCGGGTCCTCGGGATCCGGAGTGACCACGATCCGTATCGAGCTGTCCGGCCCCGACGCGGTCAAGTCCCTCATCCGCAAGATCGTTCAGGTTGACGGCGGCGGCAACGTACAGACGGCTTTCGGCCGGTAAGGAGGTCGCCCCCATGGCGTTTCCAGATGATCCCCTCGGCCTGCGCATCGAGCTTCAGGCCGGGGGCGTGTGGACCGACGTCACCACAGACGTCTACACACGGGACCCGATCACGCACACGCGCGGTATCCGTAACCAGGGCACCGCGGCCGACCCGGCAAGCGTGCCGCTCACGCTGAACAACCTTGACGGCCGATACTCGCCTCGCAACCCCATGAGCCCCCTGTATGGGCAGATCGGCCGCAACACTCCTGTGCGGCTGTCTCTGCCCGGCGGGCCGCACTTCCTCGACCTCGACGGCGCCCCGGGCAACTTCGCCTCGACGCCGGACGTGGCTGCCCTCGACATCACGGGCGACATCGACCTTCGGGCCGAGCTCGAAACGTCGTGGTACGGCTCCGAAAGCCAGATGATCATCGGTAAGTGGGGCGACCCCGGTCAGCGCTCGTACGCGATGCGCATCGTCGACGGCTCGCTGTTCTTCTCCTACAGCAGCAACGGCACCGACGCTTTCCGTGTCGCCCAGCGGCTCCCTGCGCTGCCCGCACGCGCGGCCCTGCGCGTCACGCTGGACGCCGACAACGGCCAGGGCGGGAACACCGTCCGTCACTACTGGGCGCCGTCCATCAACGGGCCGTGGACTCAGTACGCGCCCGCCTACACCCAAAGCGGCACGCTCGCCCTCGCGGTGAGTACCGCGCCGCTCACCATCGCCCCGAGCGACCCCACCCTCACGCCCCCGCGCACACCGTTCGCGGGCAAGGGCTACCGATTCGAGGTCCGTAACGGCATCGACGGGCCGCTCGTCGCGTCCCCGGACTTCACCGCGCGGCCGGTTGGCTCCGCAGGGTTCACGGACGCTGCCGGCCGCGTGTGGGCATTCACCGGGACGGCCGCCGTCGCGGACCGTCGCGAGCGGTTCGTCGGGGAAGTCGCCGCGTGGCCGCAGAAGTGGGAGGAGTCCGGACAGGACGCGTGGACCACGGTCGAGGCCGCGGGCATCCTGCGCCGCCTCGGGCAGGGCACCAAGCCCCTGGATTCCACGCTGCGGCGCCGCATCCCTTCCGGCAACCCGGTTGCCTACTGGCCCATGGAGGAGGAGCGGGAAGCCACGCGCGCCTACTCACCGATCATTGGCGTGCAGCCGGCCGCGGTGACTGGCTTCGAGTTCGCCGCCGTCGACACGTTGCCCAGCTCCCGCGCGCTGCCGCGACTCGGCTCGGCCGCCACCCTCTCCGCGATCGTCCCGCCCAGCACACCCGGACAGTGGCAGGTCGAATGCGTCTACAACGCCGACGACAAGGCACCCCCCGCGTCCGGCGATCGCGCCGAGGTACTCAGCATTTCCAGCACCGGCACCGCACGGCGCTGGGTGATCTCCATGCGGGCCGACAGCGTCACCCTCACCGGATACGACGCCTCGGGCGCAATTGCGGTCTTCAGCAACGTCGCCGTTGTGCAGGACATCTTCCACGGCTGGTACCGGCTGAGGCTGTATGTCCAAGACCTGGGCGGTGGCCAGATGGAATGCGTCATCGGCTGGGCCAACGTCGACGGCAACACGCTGCAACTCGCCCAGACCGTCACCGGCTCGCCCGGCAGCGCCACCGCCGTTACGGCCAACTGGGGCCCGCTCACAGAGGGCTGGAGCATCGGGCACCTGTCCGTCATGCCCACCGCGGCAAACATGATCTACAACGGCTCAGACAGCGCATACGCGGGCGAGACCGCATGGGCGCGCATGCTGCGCCTGGCCGACGAGGAGGGCCTCCCCGTTGCTCGCATTGCGGGGCCGCTCGACCCGGAACGTGTCGGACCCCAACGGCCCGACACGCTCGTATCCCTGTTCAAGGATGCGGCCGACGCAGACGGCGGCATGCTCCTGGAGGACCGCGGCCGGCCCGGACTCCTCTACCGCGACCGATCCAGCCTCTACACGCAGGAACCTGCGCTCATCCTCGACTACACCGCAGGCGTGATCTCGTGCCCCCTGGAACCGGTCGACGACGACACCGCGACCCGCAACGACATCACCGTTACCCGCGAGGGCGGATCGTCGGCGCGGGCCACCCTCGAAGCAGGGACCCTGTCCGTACTGCCGCCGCCCACGGGCATCGGCACGTATGACGAGGCAGTCACCCTGTCTCTGTCCGACGACACACAGGCCGAGCCGCACGCGTATTGGCGGCTGCACCTCGGCACCTACGACGGGGCGCGGTATCCGTCGGTACGGGTCCTGCTCCACAAGGCACCCCAACTGATTCCAGACGTCCTCGCACTGCGCGAGGGCGATGTCATCCGGCTGATGAACCTGCCGCCGTGGGTGGCGTTCGGCCCGGTGGACCTGCTCGTCATGGGGATGAGCGAGACCCTGCTACCGCGCACGTGGGAGGCGACGTTCGCGTGTGATCCGGCCGGCCCGTGGATGACCGCGCAAACGGATCACGTGGTCTACGGGAAGGCAGATACGGGCGGCTCCGAGCTGTCGGGTCCAGTCGCCGCGACGGACACGGCCATTCCCGTACGCGCTACGGCGGGCCTGCCGTGGACGACGGACCCGGCGGAAATGCCGACCCTCGTCCAGTTCGGCGGCGAGGTCGCCCGCGTCGACGCGGTCGGCCAACTCCTGTCCGCGAACCCCTGGGTGGACCCGGACCTGTCCGGCTGGGTCGGGCTTCAGGTGGGGTCGATGACCCGCGTCACTGACGTGGTCCACCCCAAGGGCGTGGCCTCCCTACGGGTAGTGCCGAACGGCGTATCGACGTCCAACAGCATCAGCCAGGCCACGCGTTCGCCGGGCGTGGCTGGACAGTCCTACACGGGTTGCTACTGGCTGTACTCCCCGGCTGGCTTCGCTGACTTCCGCGTGTCGTTCGATTGGTACAACGCGGCGGGGACGCTGATCACCACGACATCGTCTGCGGCAACGGTCATCCCGGCGGGCCAGTGGACGTTCCTGACGTTCACGGCTGCGGCCCCAGCGAACACAACCTCCATCGCGCTGCGTGCGCGCCAGGGTGCGACCCCTCCCGCGTCGGCTGTCTACTACGCGTGGGGCATCCGTCTCCTGGGCCCTGGTTCGGGCGCTCTGGTGTCTGACACGTTCTCCCGCACGGTGACGGGCGGTTGGGGCATCGCTGACACCGGCCAGGCGTGGACGGTGAAGTCTGGCGCTACCGCTGACTTCGACGTGACGTCGAATACGGGCAGGCACGTGCACAACACGCGCAACGTCACCCACACCCTCACGATGGACAGCGTGCAGCTCGCTGACGCCGAGTTGGTCACCAAGGTGACAATGCCCGTAGTGCCGACGGGTGATGGCCTCTACACCTTCTACATGCTGCGGTCGAACACGGCAGCCACGACGTACTACATGGCGCGCGTGTTCTTCGCGACGGGCGGCACTGCGCAGCTTTCGCTACGCAAGCGGACGCCAACCGAAACGTTGCTGGCCACGCAGACAGGCACCATCCCGCACGCTGCCGGTAACTCGTACCTGGTGCGCTTCAAGGTCGAGGGCAGCACCCTCTACGGGAAGTTGTGGAATGCGGCCGGCGCGGAGCCCCCGGGATGGACGGTCACGGCGACGGACGCGGACCCGCTGATTCCCGCAGCGGGCGGTGTCGGCCTGCGCACCTTGGTTCCGACGGCAAACACGAACCCTCTGCCGGTGACGATGCCGTTCGACGATTTCCAGATCTCTGACGCCCAGACGTTCACAGTCACTCGCTCCGTCAACGGCGTCACCAAATCTCATGCGGCGCGGTCGCCGGTCTCTCTGGCCTATCCCGCTATCGCTTCCCTGTAAGGAGGACTCTTTGGCAACCCCTGTTGAGCAGTGGCTACCGGGCATGGACATCACGGCTGGCCGACTGGAGTCGATGAACCAGCGGTCATCGTTCATGGTCACCAACTACGGGGCCGACTCGTCTGGGACCGTCGATGCCGCGCCTGGTATCCAGCTCGCGCTGAATGCGGCACGTGATGTGGGCGGCGCGCAGGTCATGGTGCCGCCCGGGGTGTACCTGATCGGGCAGACCCTTCGGATTTACACCAACACGCGGCTGACGCTCATGGCCGGCGCCGAGTTCCGGCGGAACGTCGCCGGGACGATGCTCATCAACGGGGACGCGGGGCAGTCGCTCGGCGGGTACACCGGGCATTCGCGCATCACCATCGAGGGCGGCCTGTGGAACATGCGCGGGACGACCGCGGGTCTGACCGCGTCGGCGATGTGTATCAGCATCGGCCACGCCACGGACGTCATGATTCGCGATCTTGAGATCCGGGATCTGCCCGGGTATCACGGCATTGAGCTGAACTCGACGTCTCACGGCGCGGTGCAGAACTGCAAGTTCCGCGGCTACGTCGACCCCGGCGGGCGGGACTTCTCCGAGGCCGTACAGCTCGACCTCGCGAAGAGCGTGGACGTGTTCGGCGGGTTCGGCCCGTACGACCACACCCCATGTGAAGACATCTTGATCACCGGTTGCCACTTCGGCGCCTCGGGCACGGCCGGCACGATCGCGTGGCCGCGCGGGATCGGCAGTCACAGCGCCACCATCACCAAGTGGCACCGCCGGATTCGCATCGCCAACAACTCGTTCGAGGGCGTCCTCCAGTACGCGGTGAGTGCGTACAACTGGGAAGACGTCACGGTAACCGGCAACACGTTCGTGTCGTGCGGCTCCGGCGTACGGCTGCGCGCGGTGATCCTCACAGACCCGGAAGACACGAAGCTGCCCGACGGCACGCAGACCAGCGCGAGCCAGTCCATGCGGAACCTGTCGGTCACCGGGAACACGTTCCGCTCCGGCGGCGGCTACGACGAGGCGATCATCGCCCTTGGCGAGGTCTCCGGCCAGATCCTCAACTTGACGATCGCGGGCAATGCCATCGACGGCACCACCACGTCTCAGAACGGCATCCGGCTACAGCAGGTCGAGCGCTCCTCGATCACCGGAAACGCCATCGCCAACAGCGCGGGTACGGGCCTGTCCATGGAGGACTGCAACCGGGTCATCGCCGACGCCAACCAGATCACGTGGGCGGGCGCGCACGGCATCACGTCCGTGACCTGCACGCAGATGACGATCTCGTCCAACCAGGTGATGTTCCCCGACAACAACGGGATCTTGATCCAGGGCGGAAGCGATATCCAGGTCCGATCGAACTTCATCAAGGGGCCCGGCCGCGTCACGAACAACACGTACTACGGCGTGAGGCTCTCGACGAGCGCCTCGTCCGTCGCCCTGTCCGGGAACAAGTGCCGACCGTACGGCTCGGGCAATGAGGCCAAGTACGGACTCTCCATCTCCGGTACGTGCTCGCTGATCCAGCGCTACGGCAACGACTGGAGGGGCTCGCAGTGGACCGGTGGCGACTCCCCGACGACCGGAGCCGGGAACGGCGTCAACGACGAGGGCAGCAGCTCGGCGAACACCACCGCCACCGACCTGAGCACCTGATCCCTCCCCCTTCCCTCTGTACGCCCCGCGCCGATCGGCCGGGGCCTTTCTCATGTCTGGAGTAACCCCCGTGGCTCGCATGCCCGGCGCCCTGTGGCGCCCCATCCCCGTGAACTACACCAAGGGCGGACAGGAGTCCGTACGCGGCGTGGTCGTGCACATCATGGCCGGAACCCTCCCCGGTACCGATGCGTGGTTCCGCAACAGCAAGGCACAGGCGTCCTCGCACTTCGGCACCGGAAAGGCCGGCGCCCTATATCAGTGGGTCGACACCGCCGACCGCGCGTGGGCGCAGGCCGGGGGCAACAGGTCGTGGCTGTCCGTCGAGAACGAGGGCCAGGGCGGCGACGTCCTCACCGAGGCCCAGCTCGACCGCGTCGCGCAGGTACTCGCGTGGGCCCACGAGAAGTACGGCATACCGCTTCAGGTCGCCGACTCCCCGGACGGCCGCGGCCTCGGCTTCCATGCCATGGGCGGGAGCGCGTGGGGCGGACACACGTCCTGCCCCGGTACCCGCATCGTGGCGCAGCTCGCCGACATCGTCCGCCGCGCCAAGAAGCTGACCGGGACCCCGGCGCCGGGTGCCTACACGCCGCCCGTGTTCCCCGCCGGCCTCGCCCCGGACAAGGCCAAGCCGTCGGCGAGGTTGCTACAGCGCGCGCTCAAGGCTGCCGGATTCCTCGCCAAGAGCGTGACGGAGTCCGACAACTACGGCCCCAAGACACAGACCGCCGTCGCCGCCTTCCACAACGCGCACCCCAAGTACCGCGCCGCGGGAACGACGTACGACCCGGCGATCGGTCCGAAGGGTTGGGCGGCCCTGTTCCGCCTCGCCTACGGCAAGTAGGTCACCGCAAAACCTCGAGGTTTCTCGTCAATCTGACGCTAATACTCGAGCTCCGCCGTCCGCCCGGCACCGCGCCGGGCAGACCACACCATCCGCCCCCAGGAGTCCCCCGCATGTCCCAGGCCGCCAAGCGCACCACCCGCACCGTGTTGCAATCCGCCGTTGCCCTCGCCGTCGCCCTACCCGCCATTGTCGACTCCGCCGGCCTCGCCGACGCGGTCCCGTGGGCGGTCGGCGCGGTAGCAGTGGCGGGCGCCATCGCCCGCATCATGGCCCTACCCGACGTCGAGGCCGTCCTCGACCGGTTCGGCCTCGGCCTGGTCGACGACGAGCAGGGGGGCGGCGCGTGAGCGAGCCGACCGACACGGCGGCCGTCGCGGTCGCCCTCGCCGAGATCCGGGGCGACCTCGCCGCCGGGTTCGCACGCGTCGACGGTAGCCTCGCCCTGCTCGTACAGCGCGGCGACCAAGCCGACCGGCGCCTCGCCGACGTAGAGCGGCGCGTCGACACGCTCGAACGCTCACGGTGGCCGCTCCCCTCGGTGGCGGCCCTGGTCGCCCTATGCGGCCTCATCCTCTCCGCCTACACCCTCGCCAACAGCTAACAGCAACACCCCCACACGGCCGCATATGGCCGTGTGGGGGGTGTTCTGTGCATTCCTGATGAGGACTCTGGAAATGGCCAGGCCCGCTCTTCGCACCTCAGTTGATTGTCGTGGTCAACAAGGGCCGGATTTGCCCGACGGCACGAGGCTTCCGTGGTGAACCCGCCGCCCACCCGGGGGGCCGCTCGTTGAGGGCGCGCAGGACGCCGCTGGGCGGCTGTGCGGGTGAACTTCGCCCCGCGCCTGCGCGCCACTGACCTCCGGAAACGATACGGCCGCCGCGGCATGGCAATGATCATTCTGAAGTGCTCCTCGTAGGAAGGAGCATCGAGGGATGAGGCTGTGAAGAGATTGCGCTCGATCAAGCTGTCCAAGCCTGTAGTGGCATGTGCTGCCCTTGCCGTCGCCGCTGCGGCGGTGACGGGGGGCGTCGCACTCGCTGACGACGCGGCAGTTAAGGCCCACGCCCCGCACGCACAGGCGTCCGCGCTGGTGAACGCGGACGGTACGCGCCCCTACTCCAAGGGGATCAAGTCCCTCACCAAGCCCAAGACGGGCGAGTACTGCGTGACGTTCGATGACGCCACGGGGATCAAGGTCGATCGCAGTACGCCGGTTGCCACCCTGTACGGGCACGAAGGCACTGCCCCTTGGGGATGGACCGTCTTCGTCAACACTCAGCCGTCCAAGGCGTGCGGCGATGCACCCAACACGCTCACCGTCTTCACCGGCACCAACAGCGGCCCGGCCGACTACCCGTTCATCCTCCTCGTGCCCTGATCGCCCCACACCGGCCGCAGACGAGAACGCTGCCCGCGCTCCCTCGGACGGCCACTGAGTGATCCCCATCGGCTTCATCCGGCCGGCCGCACGCACTGCGGCGCATACGGCCGAGAAGGAATAGACCATGCGAACCTCCACGCCCCAGACCGGCCGTTTTCTCGCTCTCGCCCTGGCCGCCGTGGCTTCGGTGCCGGCCCTGACTGGTACTGCTTCAGCGGCACCGGCTGATCTGTACGCCCCGCACACCCGTGCCGCGGCCAAGGTGGCGGCCAACGGCACCCTGCTGGCCAGCAACAACGTCGCTTCGTCCAGACTCGCCCGAGCCGGCGTGTACTGCGTCAAAATCGACGACCCCGACATCGACGTGTCGAGCGCGGCGGTCTCCGCCACAGTCAACGGCGTCTACATCAGGATGATCACCGCCAACACCGCCCCGGACACCGCCTGCGGCAATGACGCCAGCACCATCACGGTCTACACGTTCTACGCGGACGGCACCTCCTCCAGCGCCCCGTTCACCCTGGCTGTGCTGTAGCAAACGATCTGCCCCAAAGGGAAGGGCCCTGACAGCCGTCGGGGCCCTTCCTGCGCGCGCAGGTACAATCCAGCGCCAACCCAAACCGAGCGCAGGATGTCCGGGACCGCTCCGTCAAGGCGTCTTCGGCGGCGCAGACGACGGGACCGCGCCCGCCCTGGACGCTTGCCCCTGCCCCAAGTGCGGCTGACCGTCGGGCGATTCCAAAGGTGTGACCTTCCGCCACAAGCCATGGCGCTGCGGGTGGGGAAAGTGTGCGAGCAGGGTCAGCCCAGCGCGTCAATGGCCTTCACGATCAGCGCTCGCGCGTCCGCGCCGTATACGGCCATGCTCCGCAACTGCTCGAACGCGCGCAGGTACAGGGCGATCTCCGACGGCTGCGTCACGCTGACTTGGGCTGACAGGAGCTCCACCGAAACGAGCGTGTCGTCATACACATGGAACACCTCTTGGGGCCACTGGCCGCGTGCAGGCGTGTTCATGGGGATGATGCCCAGGGACACCGCCGGGAGAGCGCCGGCGGTGAGCAGGTAGCCGAGCTGTGCGGCCATCGCGTCGTGGTCGCCAAGCTGGTAATACAGGGCACCTTCCTCGACGACCAGGACGAACCGGTGCGCGGCCTGGTGGATGATCCGCGATCTCTCCACGCGGGCATCCGCCGCGGCCTCGGCATCGTTGGGGACGTCGAGTAGCTCAGCGTTGATGCTCAGCAGTGCCCGCGCGTATCCCTCGGTCTGAAGCAGTCCCGGAATGAGGGTCGGCGAGTACACACGAAACAGGCGGGTCGCCTGGTAGAGCTGCAAGTAGCTGTCTTGAAGTTGCCGCAGACCTTGGCGAGTCCGCCGCCGCCACTCCGTGTAGAGCGACTCCGCGTTGAGAGACGACGCGATCAAGTCCTCGGCCTCGCCCACGGCGTCGCAGTGCGTGCACCACAGGCGGATGTCCGTGGGCGAGGGCGGTGTCTTGGCGTGCTCAATACGAGAGACCTTGGCATGGTGCCACCGGCATCGACCGGCCAGCTCAACGACCGTAAGCCCGGCAGTCTTTCGCATGCCGCGCAGTCGGCCGGCCACGGCCTCGCGGGCAGCCTGCGCGGAGGACGACGGGGAGTTGGGCATGAGCTGGTCTATCCGGTCTCTCGTCAGTGGATCTCGTATTGCTCGTGCGGGGTCGCTCGGTTCCAGACTGCTTCGAACGCGTCAACGCACTGCTTGACCACGGCCGGTTCGGTCCGGAGCTCCAATGGCGGATCAGCCCAGTTGCCCTCGCCCGTGAAGTGGTTGAACAGGAGCCTCGACTCGTCAAAGATCCACAGGTCGCAGCCGGGCAACAGCAGGTCGACCGCGCGCCGACGCGGAAGCCAGCGCACAGACTCGCCAGCGTGGACGTTGACGCTGGTCCCCGCATGCTCGTAACGGATGTAGTCCGTCACGGGCTCCGAAACCACGCGCGCCCGGCGGACCTCGACGCCCCGAGCCTTTGCCCGGGAGATGAGGTCAACCCAGGGCGCCCAGTACGCGGACCCCGGGTCGGCATCGCGCCACCCCGTTTCCTGCCAGTGGCGGAAGTCGTCGGCCTCATCGCCAACGCCGTACACGTCGCGCATCTCCAAGTGCACGGCGGAGTGCTCGGCGGTCGCGAACAGGTCGTTAAAGCGCAGCTCGGCGCTCGGCGGCATCGCAAGCCTCCCTCAGCATGGGTACCAGGTGAGCCGGGATACGGATCACGGTTTCGTGGGCGGGAATCCCCTTCGCATGCCCCGGCGCCGTGTTCTCGATGCACTGGGCTCGTGTCGCCTCATCTGCGGTGTAGCTCTGCAACACGATGTCGGCGTTCTCTGTGTCGACCCAAGCGGTCGGGGACCCGCTCTGCCCGGTGTTCGGGTCGATGCCGATGAACTCTAAGGCCATGACTGCCCCTTCTCGGTGGGCGGTGCTCGGATGTGCACCACAGTCACTCGACCGTGGCCACGGGTCAAGACCGCGAACGCGCCATCCATCCAGGCAGACAGAATCCGCGCACATTAGTGCACGGAAGTGGAGCTGCCGCACGGCGCGGTTCTAGCTTCGACGTCACGCAGCAACGACCACGGCCCGCCAAGGTGCGCGGGCACAGCCCTGCGGAGGCGCAATGCCCACCACTGAAGACGCCCCAGCCGCACAATCAGCCGGCCGAATCCCCGAGCTGATGCAAGAAGCCATGTCGGTCACGCGCACCATCCCCGGCCTCGCTCGCCTGCAAGAGCTCAACCTCGTGCTCCGAGCAGAACTCCGGTGCCTCATCCCTCGCGTACAGGAGCAGGCCGACCAGATCAACCACGGCACGACAGCGTGGTACGCCCGCGAGCGCGCCATCGCCGATGCCGAGGGGGAGCTGTCGCAGGGCCTCAGCCCCAGCCCTCTCGCCGCGGCACTCGCGGTGGCCGCACTCGGCCGCTGCCTGCGCATCCTCGACCAGTTCGCGGGCGGCGACCAGTGAGCGAGTGGTGCGCAGCGGGCGCGCACATGACGGATGAGCCCGTGATCGTTGGTGAGATCGAGCGGCCGAGCGGACCGCCGTTCGTGCTCTACGGCTGCAAGAGGCACGCGGCCGCCTCACCGGAGCTCGTGATGCGCGTCACGCTTCGGGACCGAGTGATCGAGTCCGGCTAAGACTCCGCCGTCGGCGTGCCTGCACATGCCGGCGGCGGGACCGGGCGCCCCGCTTCATGGCGGGAGCGGGTCGCCCATTCACCCAACGGAAACGCCCCCGGTGATCGCACCGGGGGCGTTTCTGTCTGCCAGGCTCACGGCCGACAGGGCTTGCCTGCGTAGCCCGACAGTGGCCCCGGCCCCTCCGAAGGGATGAACCGGGGCCACTGGTCGTACATCACCGCAGGTCAGTCACCCTTTCGGCCCGCTTCGATGTCTTCTGCCACTTTGTAGGCGATGCCGTCGAG
>NZ_JBWKIS010000047.1:0-41333 GCF_056432625.1 Streptomyces sp. NPDC045026 | reverse complement strand
ACCACGCTCGCGGTCGGCGGCCTGCCCGGCCTGCTCCGCCGCTTGCTGTAGTCCCACTTGCGCGCGATAAGTCTGCGGTGCCACGCCGGCACAGTCGTAGGCGCCAACGGAAAAACGCGCGCCCACCGACGCCGTGGGATCAGCGCAGACAACGCCGCGAACCACAGCTCGTCCGCCGGCGCCTACCGCACCGGTCCCTTGAGCTGCCTGCGCAGCACCGCGTTCTCATGCCGCAGCACCAGCAACTCAGCATCCTTTGCCGCGCGTCGGCGTAGCAGCACCGCCGGGACCGACAGCAGCTTCCGCGCCACGTGATACACCAGTGAGACGAGCATCCGGACAGGGTTCCAGGAGCTCACAGTGGCGCGCCAGACCCTCTCCGAGCAGCAGCGATGAGTTTCCGAACGGCACACCAGGAACAGCCAGCAGTCCCGCACCAGCTCGAGCCCAGGCGGCTCCTGCGCACACGCGTCCTCGGCGGAGTCATCAACGAGTACCGATACGCCGCTTGATCTGCAGCGATGACTTTCCGAGCCCCACACCGTCTCGCAGATGATCTCTACACGGATGTCCAGGCCGGGGCCTTATCCATCGATCCGGAACCCCTCGGGGCAAGCGCTTTCTGTAGGATCTTGCAAGCGCTCGCAGAGACTTGTCAAGAGGGTGTGCGGCAATGGGAGTTGAAGCGCTTTCTGCCTTGTGAGAAGCATTGACGCCCCTACGAGCGCATGCAAAGGTCCGACCTCATCACGCCGTCGAAACCACCGTCGCCGAACCGCTCGTGGAGGCCCCCTATGGGCAATGACGCCCCCTCCCGCCGCACCACCCTGTCCGCCCTGCTGGCCACCGGCCTAGGTACCGCGCTCACAGCCTGCGGCGGGCCCTCCCGGTCCGCCGGGGGCGGCGGCACCGTCACCCTGCGCTACTTCTTCTGGGGCGACAACGTACGGGCCGAGCTGATCAACAAATGCATCGCCGTCTTCGAACGCGCGCATCCGAAGATCAAGGTCAAGTCGAGCTTCGCCGCCTTCGACTCGTTCTGGCCGAAGCTGAGCACCGCCGCGGCTGGCGGCAGCCCGCCGGACGTCATGCACATCGACTACGCATGGATCCGCACGCTCGGCGAACACGGAGTCCTCGCGAATCTCAGCGAGCACACCGGTCCCGGCAAGGAGATCGACGCCACCACGCTGGTGTCGTCGCTGCGCACCGCGGGCATGGTGGAGGACCGCCGCGTCGGACTGCCCCTGTCGCACAACAGTGTCTCGGTGCAGTACGACGCCAAGGTGTGGGCCGCCGCCGGGGCGCGGGCGCCGAGTGCGTCGATGAACTGGGACACGTTCATGGAGCAGACCCTCCAGGTGACCCGACACACCGGGCGCAAGCAGTTCGGCATGGACAACCCCGCCCAGAACTACATGGGCGTCGAGACGTACATGCGCCAGCACGGCATGCAGATGTGGACCGAAAAGGGCGAACTCGGCTTCGGCCGCGACGACATGAGCCGCTACCTCGCCCAGGCCAACAACTGGCGCAAGGACGGCGCGCTCGCGGGCCCGGACGTGGTGCCGGAGTCGCTGCCCGGCTACCCCATCAGCACCCGCCGCGTCGCCTCCAACCTGGAGTGGGACAACCAGGTCGGCGGCCGCAGCACGATGCGCGGCAGCAAGCTGACCCTGGCCACGGTCCCCACCGACACCGGCCGCTCCGGCATCTACGCCAAGCCCGGCATGCTGCTCAGCGCCGCCGCGAAGAGCCCGTACGTCAGTGAGGCCGCGCAGTTCATCAACTTCATGATCAATGACAGGCGGGTGGCGAAGATCCTCGGCACCAACATCGGTATGCCGCCCACCATCAGCCAGGAGGGCGCCGCCGAGATCACCGACCCGGCGGTGCGACAGGTCCAGGCGTACGAGAAGAAGATCGCGCCGACGCTCTCGCCGACCCCGCCGCCACCGGCCGACGGCGGCGCCTCGCTCTACGTCTATCTGCAGCGCGTCGCCGAGAAGCTCTTCTACGACCGCATCTCAGTGGACCACGCGGTGGACCTCTTCTTCGACCAGGCGAAGGTCGTCCTCACCTGACTGCAGGGACCGGTACCGGACCGACCGCCTCCCCCTCAACGTACGGAGCCCTCATGGCCTCTACGACGGCGACCGACGCCGCGATACCCCGCACCCGCACACCGTCGAGCATCCCTGCGAAGCAACGCCGTCGGCGCACCAACGACCGTGCCGCGTACGTCTTCCTGACCCCCTGGATGCTCGGCGCGGCCGTGCTGACGCTCGCGCCGATGCTGTTCTCGCTCTATATGTCGTTCACCGACTACAACCTGTTCGACGCTCCGCGCTGGATCGGCCTCGCCAACTACAAGCGCATCCTCTTCGACGACCCCGAAGTCCGGGACACCGTCGGCGTGACGCTCCTCTACGTAGTCGTCGCCACGCCCCTCAAACTCATCGCGGCGCTCGGGGTGGCCCTCCTGCTCCACACCCGCCGCAAGGGCCGCAACTTCTACCGCGCCGCCTTCTACATGCCGTCGCTGATCGGCGCGAGCGTCGGCGCGGCCATCGTGTGGCGGTTGCTGTTCTCCACGGGCAGCGTCGTCGACCGCTTCCTCGGAGGGGTCGGGGTGCACACCGGCGGCTGGATCTCCAATCCGGACTGGTCGTTGATGTCGCTCGTGGCGCTGTCGGTATGGCAGTTCGGCGCCCCGATGGTCATCTTCCTGGCCGCCCTGCAGCAGATCCCGCGGGACCTGTACGAGGCGGCGGAGATCGACGGGGCGGGCCCCTGGCGCCGCTTCGTCTCCGTCACCGTCCCCATGCTCTCCCCGGTGATCTTCTTCAACCTGGTCCTGGAGATGGTGCACGCCTTCCAGATGTTCAACTCGGCGTTTGTGCTCTCCAACGGCACGGGGGGCCCGGCCGGTTCCACCCACGTCTACTCGATGTACTTGTACGAACTCGGCTTCAACGACTTCCGGATGGGCTACGCGGCCGCCCTGACCTGGGTGCTGCTCCTGGTCGTCGGCGTGATCACCGCGGTGCTGTTCAAGACCTCGGGCCGCTGGGTCCACTACGCGGGCGAGGAGAAGTGACCATGACGACGACGCACATCCCCACCGGGGCACCCCGCGCACGTACCCGCTCCGTCGCCTGGCACGTGGGTGCGCTCGCCCTGCTCCTCGTCCTCCTCTATCCGGTGGTGTGGGTGTTCACCGCGGCAGTGAAGCCCGCCGACGAGATCATCTCCAGCTTCGACCTGCTGCCCTCGAAGATCACCTGGGACGGGTTCAGCACGGCCCTGGACGGTATCGCGGAGGTCCCGGCCTGGCGGTTTTTCACCAACTCCCTGTTCCTGGCCCTGGGTTCGGTGCTCGGTAACGTCCTGTCCTGCTCGATTGCCGCGTACGCGTTCGCGCGGCTGCGGTTCCGGGGGCGCGGCACCATGTTCGTCGTGATGATCGGCACGATCCTGCTGCCCACGCATCTGCTGCTGATCCCGCAGTACACGATGTTCCAGAAGGCCGGCCTGATCGACACGTACGTCCCGCTGCTGCTCGGCAAGTTCCTGGCCACGGACGCGTTCTTCGTCTTCCTGATGGTGCAGTTCGTACGCAATCTGCCGCGCAGCCTCGACGAGGCGGCCCTGATCGACGGCTGCGGCCACTTCCGCATCTTCGGCCACATTGTGCTGCCGCTCCTTCGGCCCGCGCTGATCACCACGGCGATCTTCACCTTCATCTGGTCGTGGAACGACTTCTTCGCACCGCTCATCTACCTTCAGTCGCCGGAGAAGTACCCGCTGCCGATGGCGCTGCGCCTCTTCGTCGACTCGACCAGCAGCCAGGACTACGGGGCGATGCTCGGCATGTCGGTGCTCTCCCTGCTCCCGGTGATCGTCTTCTTCGTGGCGTTCCAGCGGCTGCTGATCGAGGGCGCGGCGACATCCGGAATGAAGGGCTGAAGGTCATGAACTCCCTTTCTGCGCAGGCCCGTCGGCGCGACACCCCGTACAGCGAGCGCTTCACGCTCTTCGCGGAGGTACTGTGGATCGGGCTGCTCGTGGCGGCCGGTTCGCTGCTCGTGGTGACCTGGCCGGCAGCGATGGCGGCGGGCTGCGCGGAGGTACGCCGCTGTGTGCCGGACGGGCCCTCCTCCGGTACGGCTCGGCGCTTCCTGGCGACCTGGCGGTCGGCGCTGCGCGGCGGTACGGCGATGGGGGCGCTGGGCCTGCTGGCCCTCGCCTTCCTCGCCGCCGACCTGCGCCTTGCGGCGTCCGCCGGAGATCTGCCCGGGTTTGGGCCCCTCGCGCTGGTGGTCGCCGGGGCGGCCGGGGCGGTGATCGTGGTGCAGGTGCGGCTTGCCGCCCACTGGTCGCTCGCGGGGCGCTGGTCCCGGCCGGGCCGGGATCCGGCCGGGACGGCCATGCTGGGCGGGGCGGTGCTCGTATCGGCGGTGTGCGTATGGCAGTTGATGCTGCTCGCTCCGCTGGTGGCGGGGGTCCTCGCCCTGGCTGCGGTGGCAGTGGACCGGCGTCCGGCCCGCTCGCAGGGACGGGGGCACCATGGCTGAGGACGACCGGCGCAGAGGCGGCGGGGCCGTGGGCGCCGAGGATGTGGCGGCCCAGGCCGGCGTCTCCCCCTCCACGGTGAGCCGCTGCTTCGCCTCCCCGTACCAAGTACGCCCGGAGACCAGGGCCCGCGTTCTCGTCGCGGCGGAGCGGCTCGGCTACCGGCCCAGCCGGATCGCCCGCTCGCTCGCACTCGGTCGCACCGGGACGCTGGGCTTGATCGTGCCCGACATAGCGAACCCCTTCTTCGCCGTGATCGCCAAGGCGGTGCAGGCTCGGGCCCGCCGCAAGGACTACGCGGTGTTCCTGGCCGACACCGATGAACACCCCGACGACGAGTACGAGTTGGCGCTCACCCTGGCCCGCCAGGTGGACGGGCTGCTCCTGGTCTCCCCGAGGATGGATGAGGACCGCCTCGCCGAGGTCGTACGGCAGGTGCCCAGCGTCGCCGTGAACCGGAGCGTGCCCGGCGTGCCGTCCGTCGTCGCGCCGAGCGAGGACGGTCTGCGCCAGGCGGTGGCCCATCTGCACGCCCTCGGCCACCGCCACCTGGCGCTGATCCTGGGCGCCCGCAACTCCTGGTCGAGCGAACGGCGCGGCCACGCCGTCCGCCAAGCCGCCGAGCAACTAGAGCTGAAAGTAACAGAGTTCGGACCGCATGAGCCCAAGTTCCACACGGGCGCACAGGTCGCCGACCTGGCCCTCGCGGCGGGGGCCACCGCGGTCGTCGCGCACAACGACCTGATGGCCCTCGGCGTGCTGGCCCGGCTCGCGGAGCGCGGCGTGCGCGTCCCCGACGACGTCAGTCTGGTCGGCGCAGACGACACCCTGCTCGCCACCGCGGCCACGCCCGCGCTCACCTCGGTCCGCATCCCCCTCGCCACGCTCGGCGAACGGGCCGTCGACCTGATGCTGCGCCGCCTGGACGATCCCGACAGCACACCCCACCAGTCCGTCCTGACCAGCGAGTTGATCGTCCGCCGTTCCACCGGACCCGTCCTACGGAAGGAACCCTGACCATGGTCACCCCCGCCACCCGGCGTACCGCGATCGTCGGCACCGGCCACCGCGCCCAGATGTACACCAAGGCACTCGGCGCCCGCGCCCACTACGACATAGTGGCGCTCGCCGACCCCAGCGCCGCCCGGATCGCCCATCACCAACGCCTGCTCGCCGGGCTCGGCAACGGGGAGGCGGCGGCCTGCGGCGTCGACGACTTCGCGGACCTGCTGCGCCGCGAACGCGTTGACGAGGTCGTCGTCACCACGGTCGACGCGACCCACCACCATTACATCAGCCTCGCCCTCGAGGCAGGCTGCCGGGTCGTCACGGAGAAGCCCTTGACGACCGACGCGCAGAAGTGCCGCGCCATCCTCGAGGCGGTCGAGCGGACCGGCGGCGAACTGTCCGTCGGCTTCAACTACCGCTACAACCCAGCCCACGAGAAGGTGTGGCAGCTGCTCGCCGAGGGCGCGATCGGCGAAGTGCGTTCGGTGCACTTCGAGTGGCTGCTCGACGTGCGGCACGGCGCCGACTACTTCCGCCGCTGGCATCGCGAGAAGCGACACAGCGGCGGTCTGCTCGTGCACAAGTCCGGCCACCACTTCGACCTCGTCAACTGGTGGCTGAACGCGGCCCCTTCACGCGTGCACGCCGAGGGCGGTCTGGTCTTCTACGGCCGGGACAACGGCGAGGCCACCGGGCTGCGCCGCGACTACGAGCGCGCTCACGGCGCGCAGCCGGCCGCCGACGACCCCTATGCCCTTCATCTCGCCGCCGACCCGAACCTCAAGTCCCTCTACCTGGACGCCGAATCGGAGCCGGGCGCGGCGTATCTGCGCGACCGTAACGTATTCGGCGACGGCATCGACATCGAGGACGACCTGGCGGTGCTCGTCCGCTACGACTCGGGCGCCACGATGACGTACCACCTCACCGCGTACTCGCCGTGGGAGGGCTACCGCGTGATGTTCAACGGCACGGCGGGACGCCTGGAGCTGGAGGTCGAGGAGAACACGTGGCAGCGCCCGCGGACCTCCGGCGACGCCGGGAAGGCCGCGCACGGAGGCGTTGTGATGGACAATCCGGGCCGCACTCGCATCCTGCTGCGCCCGCTGTGGCAGGAGCCGCGCGAGGTGACGTTCGAAGTCGCGGCGGGCTCGCACGGAGGCGGCGATCTGCGCATGCTCAAGGAGCTCTTCGGCCCGCTCGGCGACGGTTCGGACGAGGGCGTGGTCCCTGCCGCGGGCAAGGGCGCGACGGCTCATGACGGGGCGCGGGCCCTGGCGGTGGGCATCGCGGGCAACGAGTCACTGGCAACGGGCCTGCCGGTGGACGTGGCGGGTCTGTTCGTTGGTGCGGGTCACTGAGTGGTGCAGGAGGCGGGGGCTCGCGAATGCCAGGTGTCCCCGCCGTCCGGCCGGCCGGCCGGCGACGGTCGGCACTCCACCTCTGCGGGAACCGCGGCAGGCAAACCCCGCCGCAGCGCCGGGGGTTGCGGCAGTGAGGCCGGATCAGTGAGGCCGGACCGCCTCGCTCACCGTCGCCTTCGCCCAGGGCGTCCCGAGCTCGCTAAAGAGGGCGAGGCGCCTCGCGCTCTCGTCGGTGAGGGCGTCGACTCCGGGGATCACCCGACGCTCATGGGGGCCTTCGCCGACCGGGTGCCAGACGCCCGGCGCGAGCTGCACCGGCTCGGCTGCGGTCCGGACGGACTCCACGACGCGGGTGAACGCGCCGCTGCGGGCGAGCGGGCTCAACAGGTCCGTCCCGTCCCTGAGATGTTCGAGGAGGTTGTCCAGGAGGTCGGTGCGCGGATACGTGAGCCGTTCGGCCTCGTGGCCCGGGCGTTCCAAGAGGACCCGGTCCTCGGTGTAGTGCAGGGTGATCCGCCCGGCCTCGCCGTGCACGAAGATGTACGGGGCGGCGTTGGCCTCGGCGCACAGGGTCGCCGCGAGCGTCACCTTCGTGCCGAGCGCGGTGGTCACGCGCACGCAGGACGTGTCGTCGGCCTCGATGTCGTGGGCCCGGTAGAGCTCCATCTCCACTGCTGCAACGTCCTGTTCGCGGTCACTGCCGGCCACGCGCAACGCCGTGGCCAGGGCGTGGGCGAGAGGATTGGTGAGCACGCCGTCGACCACGTCCACCGCGGCGTGGGCTCCGTCATCGGTCTTGAAGCGCCGGTGTCCGGCCCAGGGGGAGCGGGCGTAGTAGCGGGCCTCGCGCACCCATGCCCCGGCGCCGCCGACCCCCACGGGGCGCCCGATGGCGCCATCGGCGACCAGCCGCCGCACGGCGTGCACGGCCTCGGAGCCGAAAGACTGGAACCCGACCTGGCACACCCGGCCCGACTCGGCGAGCCCTGCCGCGAGTTGGCGGAAGCCAGCGAGCGAGGGTGCGGGCGGCTTCTCGACCAGGACGTGCGCGCCGGCCCGTACGGCGCTGAGAGCGAGCGGTACGTGGGTGTGCAGGGGGGTGCTGATGACGGCGACCGACGGCTGTGTGCGCGTGAGGAGCGGCGCGAGGTCTGGGGACTGCACGATCGAGTCGAACGGCCCGAGTCCCTCCAACTCGTCGGCCGTGAGCGGTGCTTGGTCGCAGACCCCGACGACCCGCACCCGTCCTGTGTCGGTGAGTCGTCGCAGGTTGGCCAGGTGCGTACGGCCGTAGCCGCGACCGCCGACGAGGACGACGGGGGTCGGCTGTGCCCTCACGGCTCGATGGTGAAGGCGGGCACCGTCCCGGTGCGGGGCGTACGGGGCTCGAACCAGTGCATGGCACTCCTGGACCTGTCGCGGGCCTTCATGGGCAACTCGTCGCGCCGCTTCCGGGGATCGGTCTCCGAACGGCGCTGATACGTTTCAAGCGATTGAAGCAAGTGCCTGGTTACTAGTCAATGCACCTCCCGAACGGTGCTTGGACCGCGAAATGTGCCAGGCTGAGCACCTCTGTGGAGGCGTGATTGAAGCGTTCCAAGTCCTGAGCCTGACCTTCGCGTTCAGCGACCCGGACCGGGCGCCTGCGCTTGCCCATCCGCAGCACTTCGGGCGAAGGTTGCCCGCGCTGTGTCCCGCGGAGATCAACTCCCGTGCATCCGAGGCTTGTCCCGGTATTCGGCCGCACCTAGGGCGAAGTTAGAAAGCTCTTTCTGTAATCTGTGGAAGCCGAAGGAGTGCGCACCCCATGGCCTCAGAGCCCCAGCCCCCGCCTCCGCGCCGCAGTCGTCGGCGCCGGCGGCGTCGTCACCGGCAGTCATCTGCCCGCCCTGAGAGCCCACGCGGCCGACGTCGAACTCCTCGCCGCCGTCGACGTGGACCAGGAACGCCTCGGCGCTTTCTGCGCCGAAGCCGGCCAAGGCGTCGCCGGTTACCTGGAGTTCGACGTCATGCTCGCCGAGCAGCGCCCCCGACCTCGTCCTCATCGGCACGCCACCCTCCTTGCACCGGCAGCAGACTGTGACCGCCCTCGAGGCCGGTGCCTAGTCGAACTCGCGTATGTGCACCGAGCCCTGCCGGGCCGCCAGCTGATGGGCCGCCGGCAACGCGGCGACGAACGGCTCGCCAGCCACGGTCCGCGACGACAGTGCCGGCGACGAGACCGGAGGCCGCACGATGCCCAGGTCGAGGCTCGACTCGGCCAGGGCCTGGAGCTGGTCGCGGGTGACCAGCTCGCGCAGCACGACCTCCACCGCGGGCACGACGTGCGAGACGACCTTGAGCAGACGGTCGAGGACCGAGTGGGCGGCCGCCGCGGTAAACCCGACGGCCAGGCTCCCGGCCTCACCTTCGGACACCCGGCGGGCGGCGAGCGCAGCGAGCTCCGACCGGCGCAGGTGCCGGCGGGCCTCGGTGAGGAAGACCCGCCCCGCGGGGGTAAGCCGCACGGCGCGATGGGCGCGATCGTCTTCCATGCTTTTCGGCCCGCCACTGAAAGCCCTTACTGTCACGGTCCGCCACCTGCGGTCGGATCTCCTCGCCCGGCCGGAGCGCGGTGATGTGGCGAGGGGCGCGCCGTCCCTCATTGTTCCAACGGTCATGAGCGACTGTGGCGTTGACGTGCCCGCAGGCGGAATGGCCGCTTTCGGAAACTCTCGCGCGCTCCATTGACCGCCGGTGCGAGGAGACCTAGCGTTTGGAACGTTTCAGATATGAGATCTCATGCGCCGCCCGCTCAACTAGGAGCAAACAGCGTGTCCGAGAACCTCGTCCCATGTCTGCGTGCCCGGCCGGGCGGCTTTCCGTCCCGCACGGAGGCGGTGTCGGAGTCCATCAAGCACGCCATCCTGACCGGTGCGCTGCGGCCCGGGCAGGCACTCGTGGAGGCCGACCTCGCGGAACAGCTCGGTGTCTCCAGGACGCCGGTATGCGAGGCGCTTAAGGCGCTGGTCGGATCCGGCCTGGTTGCCACGAGCCCCTGCAAGGGCGCCGCCGTGTGGGAGGTGAACCGCAGGCTGGCGCGCTGCGTGAATGACATGCGCATGATGCTGGAGCCGGTCGCCGCGGCCTGGGCGGTCGCCCGCGAACGCCGGTGGGACGAGGCCCTGCGGGCGCTGAACCGCTCCGACCAGGCCGCGGCCGCCGCCGAGCGCGCGCCAGCCGACCGCGACTTTCACCAGGCGCTGTCCGGAGGCTGTGGCAATCCGCTGCTGGTCAAGAGGCTGGACGAGCTGCGTGACCGGACCGCGCTGGTGTCGAGCGTCGCCCGTTCGCGGCAGCGGTCCTGGAAGCAGGAGGCCCGTGAGCACCGCGCCATCCTCACCGCCACGGAGAACGGCGAGGCGGAGCTGGTCTGCGGCCTGATGCACAGTCATATTGGCACCTTCATGGCACGCAACTTCCCCGAGCGCGAATCGGAGTAGGGCACCCATGAGCCTGGAGACACAGGTCTCCACCGATCCGCTGGTGGCGCTGCGCGAAGGTCTGCCGAGCGTCGTTGTGATGTCGGTGACACCGTTCCTGGAGGACCGCACGGTGGACGGGGACAACCAGGTGGCGCTGATCCGCCGCCTCGTCGACAACGGCGTGGAGGTGGTCACCCGCAATGGCGACACCAGTGAGCTCTCCACTCTCGACGAGACCGGGACTCGGCAGGCCGCGAAGTCGGTGGCCGTGGACGGCCGAGCCGAGGTCGTGGCCGGTGCCGGCGTCAACCTTCAGAGCGCGGTCGAGGCCGCAAGGCACGCGCGTGAAGCCGGCGCCGGCTCGATCACGGTGCATCGGCTCCGCGGAGGGCTGGATCCCCGCACCAGCAACCGCGTACGCGTCCTGCTCACCCAGTTCCACCCCAGCCTCGAACGCGTCCTGGGCCCCCGGCTCGATCACCCTGCGGTGACCTGGCTCCTGGAACGCGACGGGTCTCCTGCCGCCCCGCGAAAGGCGGGCCGACGCAGGCTCGTTGAAGTGATCCGGCCCACAGCCCCGCGCATGGCTCAGCGACTGATCGACGAGGTCTTCCACGCGCTCGACGAACAGACCGTCATCGTGCCGGGCACGGGCACCCTCGACATAGTCGTCCCGTCGCTGTCCGGCTTGCTCGCAGCCGTTCACGAACAACGCCGAGCTCTGGAAGCCCAGATCAACACCCTGCTGGAGGAGCACCCTCTTTCCCAGGTCCTGATCTCGATGCCGGGGATCGCGGTCAGGACCGCCGCAGTTCTGCTGGTCACCGTCGGCGACGGCACCAGCTTCGCCACCGCCGCCCACCTCGCCTCCTATGCCGGCCTCGCCCCCACGACCAAGCCGTCGGGACCTCGATCCACGGCGAACACGCGCCCCGCGGCGGCAGCCGGCAGCTCAAACGCGCGATGTTCCTGTCCGCGTTCGCCGCCCTGCACGATGCAGTTTCCCGCACCTACCACGACCGCTGCCGGGCCCGCGGAAAGAGCCACACACGGCACTCCTCCGCCTCGCCCGACAAGGCATCAGGGTGTTGTTCGCGATGCTCCGCGACGGCACCTTCTACGAACACCGAACCCCACGCCTCGCTTGACGAAAGACAGAGAGGCACCCCCCCGGCCGGGCAGTCCACCACTGCCGTGCGCGCGCCACTGCCACCGTCCGCACCGGTACCAGATTGCACGTCACCACCTAGCCACCGACCGAAGGGCTCTACCGCCATGTCCCAGAACGCCCAGATGCCCGTGACCTCCGCGAGAAGTCTGTCCCGCCGCCGCGTGCTCGGCACCCTGGCCGCGGGGGCGGCTGCCGCTCCCGTGCTCGCCGCTTGCGGCGCCCCCGACAGCGGCAGCAGCGGTAAGGCAGCCGCCCCGACCGCTCTGGCCACGAAGCCGTCCAAGCCGGTCGCCCTGAACGTCCTGGACGTCGCGGGCAACTTGAAGCTCACTCAGCCGATCCTCGACGCCTTCAAGGCCAAGCACCCCGACATCGTCTCGAAAATCACCACGAGCACGGGTACCGCACCGGAGCTGGCACCCAAGGTGCAGGCCCAGCAGCAGGGCGGCAACGTGCAGATCCAGTTGGTGCTGACGGGCACCGACGGCCTGTCGGCAGGCATCCAGAAGGGCCTCTGGTACAACCTCAAGCCCTACTACCCGACCTTCTTCCCGGGCCTGATGTCCAACTACCAGACACCCGCCGCGTCCATGGCGGGCCTCGCCCAGGACCAGGGCATCGAGATCGTCTGGTACCCCTCCGGACCGCTGCTGGAATACGACCCGGACAGGGTCACCACCGTCCCCACCACCACGGACGCGCTGCTTGACTGGGCCAAGGCCAACCCCGGGAAGTTCCAGTACGCCCAACCGCGCAACTCCGGCCCGGGCCGCACCTTCCTCATGGGTCTGCCCTACCTGCTCGGCGACTCCGACCCGACCGATCCGACCAAGGGCTGGGCCAAGACCTGGGCCTATCTGACCGAGCTGAACAAGTACGTCTCCAGCTACCCGACCAAGACCTCGGCGATCATGACCAACCTGGCCCAGGGCACGGCGCACATGATCACCACCACCACCGGCTGGTACATCAATCCGCGGGCCGAGGGAACGGTCCCGGCGTCCATGAAAGTGGCCAAGTTCGACCACCTCACCTGGGTCAGCGACGCCCAGTACGGCGTCATCCCCAACGGCGTCTCGGACGGCGAGCTGATCGCGGCGATGAAGCTGCTGGCGTTCATCCTCACGCCCGAGCAGCAGGCCGTCACCTACGACCAGGGCTACTTCTACCCCGGCCCGGCCGTGCAGGGCGTCACGATCGACCAGGCCTCGGCCTCCTCGCAGGAGGCGATCCGCAAGTACGGCGAGCCGGCCTTCGGTGGCTGGATCTCTGGCAACCCCATCAAGAACTCGCTTCCCGCCACTGCCCAGGTCACCGCGTTCGACCTGTGGGACAAAAGGATCGGCTCGACCAAGTGAGCACGGGGACGGAGATGACGACTGCCAACAGCGCCCGTGCCGCCGGCGCGGCCGGCACCCGACGCGACTCCCAGCTCGGCGAGCTGCAACTGCGCGGTGTCAGCCGCGACTACGGCACCCACACCGCCCTGCATCCCCTGGACCTGACCATTCGAGGCAGCGAGTTCGTCGCCCTGCTCGGCCCCTCCGGGTGCGGCAAGACGACTGCGCTCAACTGCCTGGCCGGGCTGCTCCCGCTGACCTCGGGCGAGATCGTCCAGGACGGCAGGCGGGTGGACACCCTGCCGCCGGAGAAGCGCGGCTTCGGGATGGTGTTCCAGAACTATGCGCTCTTCCCGCACCTGACTGTGCGCGCCAACGTCGCCTTCGGCCTGAAGATGCGCGGCATGGGCAAGGAGGAGACCCGGCGGCGCGTGGAGGACGTGTTGAGCCTGGTCCGGCTGTCCGAGCACGCCGGAAAGCACCCCGCCCAGCTCTCCGGTGGCCAGCAGCAGCGTGTCGCGATCGCCCGCGCCATCGTGATGGGGCCGCCGCTGGTGCTGATGGACGAGCCGCTGTCCAACCTGGACGCCGCGCTGCGGCTGGAGATGCGCAGCGAGATCCGCCGCATCCACCAGGAGTTCGGCCTCACCACCATCTACGTCACGCACGACCAGGAGGAGGCGTTGTCCCTGGCCGACCGGCTCGTCGTGCTCCACGCCGGCCGGGTCAGCCAGGTCGGCACGCCTGCGGAGCTGTACGAGCACCCGACCGACACCCACGTCGCCGCGTTCATGGGCTACCGAAACCTGCTGCCGCTCACCGTCCAATCGGCCGACGCGCAGGGCGCGGTCGCCGAGGGCGGGGGCGTGCGGCTGCGCGGCACCGCGGTCGGGGCGGATCAGTTGGTGGCCGGGCAGCGCGTCGCCGTGGCGATCCGCCCGGAGGACCTACGCCTGGCCGAGGAGGGCGAGCAGCCCATCGCCGCCGCCGTCGCCGAGATCGTGGAGTACCACGGGCGGGTCCTGCACGTGGAGGCCGTCACCGACGAGGGCGTCCGGCTGCACCTGAAGTCCCGCCGCCCGGTGCAGCCGGGCGACGGGGTCGCGGTCGCCGTGGACGCCGAGCGAGCGTTGTTCTTCGCCGTGGCGGGCGAGGAGGGGGCCTCATGAGTGCCGCGACGGCCCCTACCGCCGCGGCGGGCACGGCCCGCCCCGCCCTGCGTCACCGGCTCGCCGAGCGCGGCGTGGACCGCATGCTGCTGCTCATCCTGCCGGGCGCGCTCGCGATCGTCGCCCTGTTCTGCTACCCGTTCCTGTACGGCCTGCAGCTGTCCTTCCAGCCGGCCAAGGGCGGCGCTCTCGGCGCCTACCACCAGTTCTTCACCGAGCCCTTCGCCCGCAAGTCGATCTGGGCGACGTTCTCGCTGGCCATCCCGGCGACCGTGATCAACGTCGGCGTCTCGGTGCCCATCTCCTACCGGATGCGGCGGGAGTTCCGCGGCAAGCGGCTCCTTCTAGCACTGCTGGTCGTGCCGATCACCCTCGGCACCGTCCTGACGGCCGAGGGGATCCTCGAGTTCTACGGCCCCGCAGGCTGGTTCAACCGCACCCTGCACGCGCTGGGCCTGACGTCCTCGCCGATGCACCTGACCATGAACTACACCGGCGTGCTGCTGTCGCTAATCATCAGCGGCTTCCCGTTCGCCTACCTGCTGACCCACTCCTACCTCTCCGGGATCCACCCGAGCCTGGAGAAGGCCGCGTCCACGCTCGGCGCGGACTGGTGGAAGCGATTTTGGTACATCACCTTCCCGCTGCTGCTGCCGGGACTGATGACGACCTTCTGCCTCACCTTCGTGATGTCCTTCGCCGTCTTCCCCTCCGCGATGATGGTCGGGGATCCGGACGGAAAGACCCACGTCATCTCCATCGAGGCCTATGAGTCGGCACTTCAGCGCTTCGACTACGCGCAGGGTTGCGCCGACGCGATGATCATGACGGTTCTCATGCTCGTCGTCATCGCCGTGGTCACCGGCCTGCGCTCCCGGATGTACAGCGGAGCCACCGGAGGCAAGGGATGAGCGCCGTCGTCGACACCCCGCCGCGCCGCAGCGTCGCACTACGTCCGGGGACCTGGCTCACCTGGGCGGCGCTGGCGTTCTTCTTCGTCAACCTGCTCGGCGTGATCGGCACCGTGCTGCTGAACTCCTTCGGCAGGCGATGGTTCGCCGGCTGGCTGCCCAGCGGCTGGACCACCGCCTGGTACGGCGCCGCCTGGAAGGAATTCAGCCTCGGTCAGGTGCTCACCACCACGATCGAGGTGTCGTTCGCGGTCGTGATCCTGTCCCTGGTGCTCGCCGTGCCGGCCTCGTACGCGCTGGCGCGTCGGAACTTCCCCGGCAAGAAGCTGTTCACCACGCTGTTCGTGCTGCCGATCCTCGTGCCGCCGATCGCCTACGGCATCCCGCTGGCCACCGTGCTGTACAAGTTCCACCTGGCCGGCTCGGTTACAGGCGTGGTACTGGCCAACCTGGTGCCGTCGATCCCGTTCGTGGTCTTCACGATGACGCCCTTCATCGAGCAGATCGACCCGAAGATCGAGCACGCGGCGCGCATGTGCGGGGCCTCCACCTGGACGGTCCTGACCCGCATCGTGTCACCGCTGCTGTTGCCGGGCATGCTGGCCGCCGGGATCCTCGTGCTGGTGCGCACGTTCGGCATGTTCGAGCTGACCTTCCTCACCTCCGGGCCGACCAGCCAGACGCTGATCGTCGTCCTGTTCTCCGCGGTCAACTCGGCGGGCATCCGCTCCACCCAGTCAATCGACGCCATGGCAGTGCTCTACACCGCCTCGATGGCCGTCCTGCTGCTCATCGCCCTGCGTTTCGTCAACCCCACCCAACTTGTCGCCCGGTCCTCGGACTGAACCCGACCGCACAACGGACCCGAAAGGTCGTGACCGTCATGCCCGAGTCCCCCTCCACCCGCCGGCAGGTGCTGCTCGCCGCGATCGCGCTGGGCGGCGCCGTCGCGGCGCCGGCCGTCTTCGCCGGCAGCGCCGCCGCCCTGACCTCCGACCAGGCCGCCGACGTCGCCGCGAACAAGATCGTCGCGAGCATCCGCCGGCCCCGCATCCCCCAGCGGGACTTCCCCATCACCCGCTTCGGCGCGGTCGCCGACGGCACCACCGACAACACCGCCGTGCTGCGGGCCGCCGTGCAGGCCGCCCACGCCGCCGGCGGCGGCCGGGTCGTCGTGCCCGCCGGTACCTGGGCCACCGGCCCCATCCACCTGCTCTCCCACGTCGAACTGCACGTCGCCGCCGGCGCCACCCTGCGGTTCTCGACGAACCCGGCCGACTACCTGCCCACGGTGTACAGCCGCTGGCAGGGCATCGAGCTGATGAACTACTCGCCGCTGATCTACGCCCACGGCCAGCACGACATCGCCGTCACCGGCTCCGGCACCCTCGACGGCCAGGCCTCGAAGGCCACATGGTGGGGTTGGGGCAGCCCCGGCGGCAGCGACTTCGCCGCACTGGAGGCCGAGGCCAACGCCGGTGTGCCGGTGGAGCAGCGGGACGGGTCGAAGTACCACCTCCGACCCTGCTTCGTCGAGCCGTACCGCTGCGAACGGGTGCTCATCGAGGGCGTCACCTTCAAGAACTCCCCGTTCTGGCACCTGCACCCGACGCTGTGTCAGGACGTCACCGTGCGCGGGGTCACCGTCGACTCCGACGGCCCCAACACCGACGGCTGCGACCCGGAGTCCTGTGACAGCGTCCTCATCGACGACATGTCGTTCAACTGCGGCGACGACTGCATTGCCATCAAGGCCGGCCGCAACACCGACGGGCGGCGGGTGAATGTGCCCTGCCAGAACATCGTCGTGCAGAACTCCACCTTCGCCAACGGGCACGGCGGCGTCACCCTCGGCAGCGAGATGACCGGCGGCATCCGCAACGTCTACGGTCGCGACCTCGCAATGAACTCTCCCGCCCTGCAGTCGGGCCACCGCCTGAAGACCAATTCCGTGCGCGGCGGCTTCTTGGAGAACACCCACATCTACCGGGTGGACGGCAAGACCATCGGCGGCCCGCTGCTGTTGATCGACTTCAACTACGGCGAGGGCGACAGCGGACCGTACCTGCCGACCGTCACCGACATCAACCTCCGCCACTGGACTGTCGCCCAGGCCGCCCAGGGCTGGGACATCCAGGGCTATCCCGAGGACCCGGTCGGCACGGTCCGGCTCAGTGACATCACCGTGGCGAGCCCGCTGACCAAGCCCAACATCGCGGTCAACGTACTCGACCTCGAACTCGACAACGTCGTCATCAACGGCGTGCCCCACTGAGCGGAGCGCGGACAGGGCCGCGAGGCTCGCCGCTGCAGAGTTCACGGAAGACCGACCCACGTCATCACACATTCTTGGAGCCTTCTGCATGCACCGTCGCAGACAGCACACGAGCCAGCGGCTTTGGCCAGCGGTTGCGGCAAGCGCTCTCGCCTGCCTCTCACTGACCGCCGCGACAGCCTTCCCCGCCCACGCCGCGGACCAGGCGGTGAAGTCCACCGGCACCGTCGTGGTGGGCAGGCAGGACTCCGCCCCTGCCCTCTTCACCGTCGGCACCTCCACTGTGACCATCCAAGCGGGTACCACCGTGCCCCAAGTGCTCGCACAGCTCATCGCATCCGACCACTCCCGTCAGAGCCGCAGCATCGTCGATGCATCCGGCACCGTCAGAGACACCGGCCCCGTCACGGCAGGCGACCATCTCACCGTCACGGCCGAGGACGGACACTCGACGCGCAGGTACGCCTTCGCGATCCACGATCCCGGGGCACACAAGCGGGACGGTGTGTACTGGAACCAGCCGGTGTACGACCGCACCGACAGCACGGTGAACGCCCACACTCCGGTCTTCCCCGACCGCCCTTGCGATGTGGCCGCGCCTCGATACCAGTCCCTGGTCCGCCAGGCCACGGAGACGTACGCCGTGGGGAACGAGGCCGGCGATCCGGCTGCCACGTCCTCACCTCTGGTCTTCCGGTCTCGGCAGGTGTGGTTCTACGGCGATGCCATCAACGCCGCCATCAAGGACTGCCACAAGGCGGGCGGCGGCATCGTCGACGTCCCGGCGGGCGCCTCACGCAACGACGACGGTGCCTACTACTCCGGCGCCATCAACCTGCTCAGTGGCGTCAACCTGCACATCGACAACGGCGCTGTCGTGAAGTTCATGCGCAACAAGACCAACGAGTACTACCCGGTCGTGCGTACCAGCTACGAAGGCACCGACATGTACAACTTCTCGCCGCTGATCTACTCCCTGCACCAGCACGACATCGCGGTGACCGGTGGCGGGACGCTGGACGGCCAGGAGGACATGTGGAACTGGCGGCCCTGGAAGAAGGGTTACTGGGGCGAGCCCTCGGTGGAGAACAAGGACCCTGACGCCTCCTACGGGGAGAACGGTGTCCTGAACCAGATGAACTTCGAGGACATCCCCATCGAGCAGCGCATCTTCACCGACGACGGGCAGCTGCCCGCCACCATCCCGGTCGTGGACGGGGGCAAGGTCCGGCAGGTGCCACCGCCGGCGGGTGCGAAGGCGATGAAGTCGACCTTCCGGCCCCAGTTCATCGAGACCAACGACTCCTCCGATGTGCTCATCGAGGGCGTCAGCATACGCAACACCCCGTTCTGGATCGTCCACCCGCTGAGCTCGACGAATGTCCTCATCCGCGGTCTGGACGTCTACAGCGACAAGACCAAGGACTTCGAGGTGAAGGGCTGGAACAACGACGACGGGGTCGATCCCGAGTCGAGCCGGAACGTGGTCATGGAGGACAACCACGTCACGGTCAGCGACGACGGCGCGGCCATCAAGTCCGGCCGCAACGTCAACGGCCGTGAGCATCGTGCCCCCAGCGAGGACGTCATCATCCGCGACTCCGTGTACAACAACGACGGCGGCAATTCGGCCGCGATCTCCATGGGCAGCGAGATGTCCGGCTCCATCCGCAACGTGTTCATCCACGACAATGTCTTCGAGGGACCCGGACTCGCGATGGCCCTGAAGATCAAGACCAACTCGACCCGCGGCGGTGCGGTCGAGAACATCTACATGCGCCGTTGCGTTCTGCAGCAGGCAACTTCCGGGCTGGTACAGCTCGACGGCAACTACCCGGAGACCGTCCCGTTCCCGAACGCCGACGCCTTCGACCCGACCATCCGCAACATCTACATCGACCGCGTGGACACCGCGCTCTCGATGACTCCCGGGAAGACGACCTTCAGCCTCAGCAGTGCCGCGTCGCGCTCGCCAGTGGAAAACGTCTACTACCGCGATTCGGTCTTCCACACCAACAGCACGCTGCAGGCGGGCTTCGCGAAGAACAAGAACATGAAGAATTTCGTCGTCCAGAACGTCACCTACATCGACCCTGGGACGGGGGCGACCACCCGGTACGACACCACACCGCTGAACCTGCTGGGCAAGACGACGGCGGCGTCCGGCTCCGGCGCCCGTACGCCACTGACAGCCGTCAGCATCGACCGGCCGGACCTGATCACACCGCTATCGAACGCCACCTTCGCCGTCGCGGGGAGGGTCGACCTGTCGAAGCACCCTACGTTCGCCCAGACCGGCACCATTCAGCTGTTCGTGGACCGCGACACCACCCCGGTCGCCCTGCACCTGGAACCGGACGGCAGTTTCCTGAGCGACCCCATCACCCTGGACGACAACCAGAGTTGGTATCGCGACCGGCACTACTTGGCCGTCAACTTCTACGACGGAATCGACATGAACACGGAGGTGTACCAGGTCACCGCTCCCGCACCGGCGTAGTGAGGTTCTGGTTCGGCCGCTACGGTCGACCGTAGCGGCCAAACCCTCAGGCCACCGGCGGTAGACCGAGGCCGGGTGCGCATGGGGAACAACGGTGAGCGCAGCACGGGCCGATGGCGCGGACGAGAACCCGCTGGCTCGCGCGCGGGTCCGGCGCGCGCCCGCCTCCCGTATTCGGGGTGGAGGGCAGGCATTGAACGTTTCAACGCCTTCAATCGAGTCTTCCCCTTCTCGCGCAGCCGGTCGGCATCGACGTGGGGCTGTCTTGCGTCAGACGGACCCCGCAGTGCGGCTGTGGTGCCATCAAGATGGGATCTTCCCAGCTCATGGAGGCATCTCCACCCGTCATCCGAACCCTGAAACGCTGCGGCTCCGATTCAGGACGAGCGATCGGTGCACCATCTCTTGCGCGGCGCCGGACACGGGGTTAAGTTCCCCTCGCCTGAGTCGTTTCAATGGGCCTGCGGCCCTCACCCGGCGACGCGAGTACTCCCACGCAGGGCCGGCGGCGACCCCGACTGCGCCCCGTCCGGCCGCCGGGACCGTCCACGCCGGTTCCCCCCCCCCCCGCACCGCCCCGAACCGCCAGCTGCCACCGAGGAGCGCCCACACCGTGTCATCAGCCCACAGGAACACCGTTGCCCGCCCACGGCGCAGGAGCGTCCTGCTCGCCACCGCAATCGTGACCGCCCTGTCCGCCGCCGCGTCCGGCGTGGCCGTGGCCGCGCCACCCAACCACGCGCCCCACACCCCGCAGCACCTGACGGTCGGTGACCAGTCCCGGCCGCTGGAGGTCGAGGGTGCGCCGCGGTTCGGCTGGCAGCCCCAGGACGTCGATGGCGGCGAGTCGCAGTCGGCCTACGAGATCGTGGTGACGCGCGCCGCCACCGGACCCGATGCCGCGCAGCAGGTCTGGGACAGCGGCAGGATCACGTCAGCTGACGAGGCATACGTCCCTTACCGCGGCCCCGCGCTGGCCGACGGCACCAGCTACACCTGGACCGTGCGCACCTGGGACCGTGAGGGGGCCGCCTCGCAGTGGGCAGCGCCGGCGTCGTTCGACACCGGCATCACCGACGCCGACTGGCAGGCGAGCTGGATCCGCCGCACCACCGGCGAAAAGGACGACTACACCCTGGCCCGCAAGGAGTTCACCACCGGCGCCAGCCCGGTGGTGCGCGCCCGGCTGTACCTGTCGGCCTACCACCAGTACCAGGCGTACATCAACGGCAAGCTGGTGGATCGCGGCCCGGCCTACGCCTACACGGACGAGGGTTACTACCAGACCACCGACGTCACCAAGGAGGTCAAGGCCGGCGGCGCGAACGCGATCGGCGTGCTCTCCCACTGGTACGGCCCCGGTCAGGGTCGCCCCTCCGGCCAGCCGGGCATGCTGGCACGCCTGGTGATCGACCACGCCGACGGCTCGCAGGAGACCGTGCTGTCCGACGGCAGTTGGAAGGTCACCCGCGGCCCGTGGCTGGACGCGGGCTACCGCAACAGCGACGGCCGCGACTACATCGAGTCCGTCGACGGCCGCTTGGTCCAGGCGCAGCAAGGCTGGAGCCGGCCCGGGTTCGATGACTCCTCCTGGCAGGAGCCGCAGGTAGTCGGCGTCCACCCCAGCGGGGTCTTCACGCACCTGCAGGCCCAGCACACCCGTATGCGTTACCAGACCGTGCACCCGGTGAAGGTCACCACACTCGCCGACGGCTCGGTCGTCGCCGACTTCGGGCGGATCATCCCCGCCATGCCGAAGGTCTCGTTCACCCAGGGCTCCTCCGGACACACCGTCGCCCTGCAGGCCGGGTACCTGCTGAAGGCCGACGGAAGCGTGTCCGACTCCTCGCACGACAACCAGAGCACCAACCTGTCGTACTCCTACACCGAGCACGACGGCGCCCAGACCTTCCAGGCCTACACCTACGAGGGCTTCCGCTACCTGCAGATTTCCGGCGCCGGCGAGTCGTCGGACGCCTACTCGATCGCCGCGGTCGTCCAGCACGTGGCCGAGGACCCAGCCCGCGCGGCGACCTTCACCAGTTCCGACCCCATGCTGAACCAGGTGGAAGAGCTGCTGCAGCGCTCGGCGCTGTACGACTCCCAGGAGCAGTTCCTGGACACACCCACACGGGAGAAGGGCCAGTTCCTCGGCGACTCCGTGGACATCTCCCGCGCGCTGATGGCCGGCTCGGGCGACCGGAACCAGACCGCGAAGGCGATCAAGGAGTTCGCGGAGTCGCAGAAGAGATGGTGGCCCGACGGCCGCCTCAACGCGGTCTACCCCAACGGTGACGGGCAGCGCGACATCCCCGACTACACCGAGATGTATCCGGGATGGGTGTGGGCCTACTACCTCAACTCCGGCGACCGCTCCCTGGTCAACGACACCTACCAGGTGTCCCTCAACGTCGCCGACTACGTGCGCCGCTCCATCGACCCCGACACCGGGCTGGTCACGAAGCTCCCAGGTGGCTCCGGCTCCTACGCGAACGGCATCATCGACTGGCCCAACCGCTACGGCTACGACACCGCCACGACCGCACGCACCACCGTCAACATCCTGGCCGTTGACGCGCTGCGCTCCACCGCCGACCAGGCTGAGGCCATCGGGCGCCCTCAGGCCGAAACACACGCGCTGCGCGCCGACGCCGACAAGCTGAGCGCCGCGATCAACGCCCGCCTGCGTCGCGCCGACGGGATCTACACCGACGGCCTGGAGTCCGACGGGACCCAAAGCGCCCATGCCTCGCAGATCGCGGGCGCCTACGCCCTCGCCTTCGGTATCGCGCCCGCAGACACCGAGCAGGCAGTCGCCGACCACATCGCGTCGATGAAGCTCCAGATGAGTCCGATGACGGCCAACTGGCTACTCACCGCCCTGCACAGGGCCGGTCGCGACGACCAGGTGCTCGCGCGTCTCACCGACACCACGTCGCTGGGCTGGGCGAACATCATTGCGCGGGGCGGCACCTTCACCTGGGAGTCCTGGGAGGCTCCGGAGACGGGCGACAGTCTCTCCCACGGCTGGGGCTCGACCGCGCTGGTCGACCTGCAGCAGGACATGCTGGGCGTCACCGCCACCTCGCCGGCCGCCCGTACCCTGCGCGTCGCCCCGCCGCGTGGCACCCGCCTGACCCGCGCAGCCGGCACGGTGTGGACCCAGGCCGGCACCGTCGCCGTCCACTGGAGTACCGGCGGTGCGGGCACCACCGTGACAGTCGACATTCCCGTCAACACCACCGCCGAGGTCGTCGTCCCCGTCAAGGGCGATGCAGCACCGCATGCGCTCGGCGCCGGCCCCGATGGTGCTGACGCCCCGCGTCTGGAGGGCGTCCACGATGGCGTGGCCGTCTACACCGTCGGTTCCGGGCACAGCACCTTCGCGCCGGCCGGCTGACGCACCACCGCCACGGATCGGGGCCGGCCGCAGCGTGACCCGCTGCAGCCGGCACTGACCACCACCGGCCGACCACCACATACCCAGCGCACCCCATCCGGCGACGTCGAGCCCTGCCCCGAAACCGGAGTTTCCGCCGGCGTGTATCCGCGGCTGCCCAACTGCCCACCCATCAGCCCTCACAAGGAGTACATCCATGGAACGCCCATCGCGCTACGACCGTCGGACGGTCCTCCGAGGATTCGCCGGCGTCGCGTCGGCAACCCTGATGACACGGGTGCTCCAAGGGGAGGCGGCGGCCGCCCAGAGGACGCCGCCGACAGAGCAACCCGAAGGGAGGATCGATCGGCACGCGCTCGTCACCCGCCATCGGGTGGTGCGCCACGCCAGCCATCTCGACCTGCCCGTCCAGGTCGGCAATGGCCGCCTCGCCTTCGGTGCCGACGTCACCGGGCTCCAGACCTTTGTCCCGTTCAACACGCTCTCCGACTGGGGCTGGCACGTCGATGCACTACCGCCCGGAAAGCAGCTCTCCGACTACCACGGCACCGTCTGGGAGACGTATGGACGCGACGTCTACTACTGGACCGGAGACAAGGGCCAGCCCGAACTCAACAACTGGCTGCGCGAGAACCCGCATCGGGCGAACCTCGGACGGATCGGCCTGCTGCTGCTGAAGCAGGACGGCACACAGGCCAAGGAAAGCGATCTGACCGATGTCGTCCAGGAGCTGGATCCCTGGACCGGCCTGCTGCACAGCCAGTTCCGGCTCGAGGGCACTCTCGTCACGGTTCAGACGGCCTGTCACCCCGGTGCCGACGTTGTCGCCGCGCGGATCCGATCGGACCTGGTCAGCCAGGGGCGTCTGAGCGTGTTCCTCGACTTCCCCTATGCGACGCGCGCCGGATTCGACAAATTCGAAGCACCGTACGTCGGTTTCTACGACCGCCCCGAACTGCACTCGACGGACCTGCGTGACACCGTGCTGACGCACGCGATGGACGACACGCGATACCAGGTCGGACTGTCCCTGGCGCCCGACGCCCGTATCGCCCGCGTCGACCCGGCAACGCACCGGTACGCGATCACAGGTCGCGGCGACGCCATCGACGTCGCCGCGCTGTTCACACCCGAGGTCACAGGCTGGGTTCCGTCGGCAGCCGAAGTGATCAGGCAGAGCGAGATCTGGTGGCCGCGGTTCTGGAGGACAGGCGGTGCGGTGGACCTGTCAGCCAGCACCGATCCCCGTTGGAAGGCACTGGAACGACGCATCGTCCTGAGCCAGTACCACCTTGCCGTGAACGACGCCGGCAACGACCCGGCACAGGAGTCCGGCCTGGTCAACAACGGCTGGTACGGCAAGTTTCATATGGAAATGTACTGGTGGCACGCTTTCCACTACGCGCTGTGGAACAGGTGGCCGCTTCTTGACCGGAGCGCCGACATCTACCGGCGTTTCCTGCCCACCGCGCGCCGGCGTGCCGAGTCGCAGGGCTTCTCTGGGGCACGGTGGCCAAAGATGACGACAGCGTACGGCGATGCGACCGGCCGTGAGTCGCCCGGTGAACCCACGGCTCTTCTCCTGTGGCAGCAGCCGCACTCCCTGTTCCTCGCCGAGCTCGACTACCAGGCGCACCCCAACCCCGGCACCCTGCGCAAGTGGCAGGAGGTCGTCCACGAGGGCGCTGAGTTCATCGCCTCGTTCGCGAACCGCGACGAGAGCGGGCGGTACGTGATCGGACCGCCGATCATGTGCTGCAACGAGCGCAACGACTCCGAGTCGACCGCCAACCCCACCTTCGAGCTGTCCTACTGGAAATTCGGACTGAGGATCGCCCAACAGTGGCGGGAACGGCTGGCGCAGGGACGCGATCCGCACTGGGACGACATCCTCGACCACCTTGCGCCGCTCCCGGTAGAGGACGGTGTCTATGTGCTGTACGAGGGCGTGCCAGACATGTGGACTAAGCACAACACCAACCACCCGGACCCCATCGCGGCCTATGGGATGCTGCCCGGCGACGGCGTCGACCTCGACACCATGCGGGCCACCACGCAGAAGGTGCGGCAGACCTGGCCGGTAACCGACCTGTACGCCTGGGATTTTCCGCTGCTCGCCCTCAACGCAGCACGGCTGGGGGACACGGAGGCTGCGGTCGACTACCTGCTTCACGAGCGCTACGGATTCACCGACACCGGCCTCCCTGCGAGCGGCAAGAGCGGTGTGCCGTCTCCGTATTTTCCCGCCGCCGGGGGCCTGTTGTACGCCGTCGCGATGATGTGCTCCGGGTGGAGCGACTCACCGTCAGGTGTGCGCGGAGCGCGCGGGCGAAGCGGACGAGACGGCAGCGCCCCCGGCTTCCCGCAGCAAGGGTGGGTTGTGCACTGGGAAAATCTTGCCCCCGCCCTGTAGAAGACCCGGACACGCCATCTCCGCGACCGCGAAGGAGGCCTCGATGGAATTCGAGGATGTCCCGTGGCGGATGGCGAACTCCCGGAGGAACGACTACAGGCTCATTGCGCATGTGGATTTCTCTGCCGCATCTGCTCTCGCCATCCCCCGATCTACGACGGAGAGGACCTCCTTCATGCCCGGATACGACATCACCAGGCGCGGCTTCCTCCACCGAACTGGCGCCATCGGTGCGGGCACCGCGTTCGCATCGCTCGCAGGCCGGACGACAGCGTCCGCGTCGACCGCCGCATCTGCGGCCCCGCTGCTCCAGGCGCCTGGTCCGTATGACGCGACACCCGAGTCATTGGCAGCACACACCGCACCCCGGTGGTACCGCGACGCGAAGTTCGGCATCTTCATTCACTGGGGCGTCTACGCGGTTCCCGCCTGGGGCGTCGACGCCGCCTACCACGCCGCGGAGTGGTACTCGTACGCGATGCACATCAGCGCCCCGGACCAGACCTACCAGCACCATCTGCGGGCCTACGGCGCCGACTTCGACTATGACCGATTCATCCCGCGGTTCCGGGCCGAGCACTACGACGCCCGGGCCTGGATCGAACTCATCGAGCGCGCCGGTGCGCGGTACTTTGTGCTCACCTCCAAGCACCATGACGGCTTCCAGCTCTTCCCCAACTCTGCATCCGACCGGAACTCGGTCGTGATGGGACCGCGGCGCGACCTGGTGGGGGAGCTGTTCGACGCCGCACGTACCAGCCCTCTCAAGCGCGGGATCTACCACTCGCTCGGCGAGTTCTTCAACCCCGCACTGCAGACGCCGCCGTGGAACCCGTACACGAAGGCGCCGATCCCCTACGTCGGGTACAAGCCGGTCCAGAACTACGTCGACGACTATCTGCACGTCATGCTGAAGTCCCTCGTCGAGGCTTACGACCCGGACCTGCTGTGGGCCGACGGCGAGCACTGGCATGCCGATCTCGGTGCGGGCCCGGCGTTCAAACCGAGAGACATGGACTGGCGCGGCGATGAGATCCTCGCCTACTACTACAACCAGGCCGCCACCCGGCCGGATCCGAAGGAAGTGCTCGTCAACGACCGCTTCGAGGCCAGTCACCGAGACTACGCAACGCTCGAGGGCGACAAGTCGAGCTACGCGCTACGAGCGGACAAGTGGGAGGCATGCCTGACGCTGGGCCGCTCCTGGGGCTACGACACGAACGAGGATCCGGCCTCCATCAAATCGTCGCCGCAGATCGTGCGACTGCTTGTCGACATCGTCAGCAAGAACGGCAATCTGCTCCTCAACATCGGCCCGAAATCCGACGGAACGATTGCCTCCTGGCAATCCGAGCGATTGCTGGCCGTTGGCGCATGGCTCGCCAGGAACGGCTCTGCCATCTACGACACTGTGCCCTGGAGCCGTGCCGCAGACGGCGACATGCGCTACACCGTCTCCGAGCGCTCGTTCAATGTCCTGGGCCTGAGCTGGCCCGGTGCACTGCTTACGGTGCCGGCGGATCTGCCCGTCGAGGCCCACTCGCAGATCAGACTGCTGGGCGCGGAAGGACACAAGATCCCCTTCCGGCGTACCGGATCGGGCGTGGAGATCGAGCTTCCGGACCGAAACCCGAACGGCGACGACTACCCGTTCGTCCTGCGGATCACCAAGAGCTGAGCTTGAGCGATTCCACCCGATTGGTAGACATCGTGGAAACTGGGCCTTGAGGGTCCCGAGGAAGAGATGTCACTGATGGTGTGGAAGGCGGGGCCGACGTGGCCCCAGCCCAGGAGCAGGAGCGGGGCGACGGTGTCGAGACAGGCCTTTTCGTAGCGTCAGGCCAGCAGCGGTTCGGCGGTGTTCAACGCGAGAGTGAGCAGCCCGCACAGGTGCAGCAGCCGGGTACCGGCCCGCAACTCCGCCTTGGACACGCCACGCAGGGCCAGGAACCGCAGCGCGACCAGGAGCCCGGCGACGGACAGGTCCACCATGGGGGCGATCAGCAGCGCGATCGGGTGGGGAACGCCGAGCCACAGGGCGAGCGCTCAGACGTTGCCGAAGGAGAAGACGAAGGCCAGGGCCGCGATGACCGCCATGACTACGGTCACGGTGCGCCGGGTGAACCGCTCCTCCGCAATGTGCTGCTGCTGGGCGGGGCCTTCTCGGACCAGCGCTGTGATCGGCAGTGCGACGAGCTGGATTCCGCCGGGGGCCTCCCTGTCCCGCTCGAAAATACGATTCTCGGCTGTGGCCTGCACGTTTGTTGATCCCGGCGACGCGGCGTCGACTGCCCTGCGACGATCTGCAGATGTCGCTGTCGGTCGTCGCCGCGCTGGTCCGGAATCTGATCGCGGTGCCCGCTGCCGTGCTGCGCAGCCGCGTGGCCAAAGATGCGGAAGTGTTGGCGCTACAGCATGAGAACGCGGTGTTGCGCCGTCAGATCGCCCGGGTCCGCTACCAGCCGGCCGACCGGATCTGGCTCGCCGCACTTTCTCGGTTGATCCCTCGCGGCCGTTGGCGCCAAGTCTTCGCGGTCACCCCCACCACACTGCTGCGCTGGCACCGTCAACTCATTGTCCAAAAATGGACGTTCGGACAGACGTGCCGTCCAGGCAGACCCACCACCGCCCCCATCGTCAAGCAGCTCATCCTGCGCCTGGCCCGGGAGAACAGCACCTGGGGCCACCGCCGGATCCAGGGCGAACTCGCCCGCCTCGGCTACCCGATCGCGCCATCCACGGTCTGGGAGATTCTGCACGCCGCCGGCATCGACCCCGCCCCGCAACGCTCCGGCCCGACCTGGCGCCAGTTCCTCACCGCCCAGGCCCACGGCATCCTCGCCGCCGACTTCCTGCACCTGGACACCATCTCGCTCAAGCGCCTGTACGCCCTGATCTTCATCGAACACGACACCCGCCGCGTCCACCTCGCTGGCATCACAGCTCACCCCACCGCCGGGTGGACCGTCCAACAGGCGAGGACCCTCGCCAGAGCACTGGACCACCGCATGGAGTCCTTGCGCTTCCTCCTACGGGACCGGGACAGCAAGTACACCGACGCCTTTGACGCCGTTTTCGAGGCCGACGACATGGAGATCCTGCGCAGCCCACCTCGGGCGCCCAAGGCGAACGCGATCTGTGAAAGAGCCGTGGGCACCCTCCGCCGCGAGCTCCTCGACCGGATCCTGATCTACGACGAGGCCCATGCTGTGAAGGTACTGACCGAGTACCTTCAGCACTACAACGGGCATCGGCCTCACCAATCCCGGCAGCAACTGCCCCCGGACAGCGCCCAATCGCCCGCCCCGACCGCCGTCGCCGACCTCCAGGCCCACCGGATCCGACGACGATCCACCCTCGGAGGCTTGATCAAGGAGTACCAGCGCGCCGCCTGACCGAACGGCACCACAGCTCACAGCATCGAATCGTATTTTCGAGCGGGACAGGGTGACGGCGTACACCGTGGACAGGATCACGAAACATGATCCCAGACGCGGCAGAGCCGCTGCTCAGAGTCCTGTGCTCCCGGTTCTCTGCGGCGAGGGGCTTCAAAGCGGCACGACGATTCGTGTTTTTGAGCCTCACAGGCTCGGGCATCCGATCGCATCGTCCACCGTCTGGCAGATCCTCAGCGCCGCGGGCGTCGGCCCGGCTCCACGCCGCTCCGGCCCGACCTGGCGCGAGTTCCTCATAGCCCAGGCCCAGGCGATCATCGCCGCGGACTTCTTCCACGTGGACACCGCGCTCGGCAGAAGACTATATGCGCTGGCGTTCTTGGAGCACGGCTCCCGGCGCCTGCACATTACCGGCGTCACCGCCCACCCGACGCGGGAGTGGGCCGTGCAGCAGGCGAGGAATCTCGCCGTCGACCTCGGCGAACGCATGGAATCCCTGCGCCTCCTCCTGCGCGACCGCGACACCAAGTACGACCAGCGCTTCGACGCCATCTTCGAAGCCGAGGACGTGGACGTGCTGCTCAGCGCGCCGCGAGCGCCGCGGATGAACGCTCACTGCGAGCGGGTGATCGGCACCATCCGGCGCGAGGCCCTCGACCACGTCCTGATCATGAACGAGGCCCATGCTCGGAAGGTCCTCGCCGCCTACCAGGATCACTACAACGGGCACCGGCCCCACCAATCCCGGGATCAACGACCGCCTGACACCCAGGAGCAGATCGCCGCCGTGCGCGATCTCAACGACCGCAGACTCCGGGGCACCCACGTCCTCGGCGGAGCCATCAACGAGTACCGCTACGCCGCATGACGAGCAGCGATGACTTTTCGAGCGGAACAGGGTGGGCGGCCGCGTCGTTTCGGCACGCAGGCCGCGGTATGGCGCCGCTCGAGCAGGTCACGGTGCCAGCGCAAGATCGTCTCTGGTCGTACCAGCAGCAGGAGGCGCCGCACGTCTCCACCGGCAGGTGGTGGAGCAGGCCGGCGAGGATGGTGGGGTCGATGTCGGTGAACGTGGGCCTGCCGACCTGGCGTTGCAGGACCAGTAGCTGGTGCCGCGGCGCCAGTATCTCCACGTCGGCGGAGTCCGGCCGCCGGGCTGCCCACGACGCCGACGTTTCGGGTCGTGGGCGGTGATGGTGCGTCAGACGACGGAGAGCGCCTGCGTCGTGGCCACGATCACGCCGAGGGTGGCGAACGCGATGCCGATGATGCCCATCACCATGCCGGCGGTCGCCATGCCGCGGCCGCCGCCCTCGCCCCGGTCGGCCATGCGCCGGGCCGAGACGCCGAGGCACAGCGCGATGATCGGCGGGATGATCGGGATCAGCACCAGCCCGACGATGCCGAGCACCATCGAGGCAGTCGCCTTGCCGCTGGGCAGCGGGGCGCCACCAGGGATCCCGTATCCGGCCGGAGGCTGCACGCCGTAACCCGGTCCGCCCGGGGCCTGCGTCCCCGTCGCGCCGCCTGCACTGCCTGACTGGTCAGTCATGTCTTCCTCTCCATCGGTACTGGTCATGACCATGGTAAAGAGTGTTTGTGGCGCTCTCGAACAGTGCGGTGAGGGATGTGAGATGAAAGATCTCGATCCGCCACCGGAGCCGGAGTGCCCTACGCATCCCGCGGTGCCGTCACGTCGATCAGCCGGCACACCGTCTCGATGTCTATCCGCACCTGGGCGATCGACGCCCGCCCCGACAGCCTGTGGGGTTCCAGAACAGGGTCACCTGCGCTGAGCTGCGTGTCTATGCCGCCCGCTCGTATTCGTTGATGAGGCCGCCGAGGCGTTGTCGGCGCTTGATCCGTTCGTGGGTAGGACTGGCGATGGGGTGGTCGGGCCGTGGCGGATGCAGTTGTTGTCCACGGTGGGGTCGGCGTCCGTTGTAGTGCTTGGCGTACTCGTCCAGGACAGCCCGTAGATGCCGCTGGCTGAAGATGAGCATCCGGTCGGTAACCTCCGAGCGGACGGTGAGCACGAACCTCTCCGCGTACGCATTCGCCCGTGGACTACGTGGAGGGATCTTCACCACGGCGATGCCCGCGTCCGCCAGGACAGCGTCGAACGACGCACTGAACTGACCTGCCCGATCCCGCACGAGAAACGTGAACTTGGACGCCCGGTCGCCGAGGCCGGCCATGAGATTCCGGGCCTGTTGCGTGGTCCACGGCCCGTCCGGATGGCTGGTCACGCCGAGGATATGCACGTAGCGGCTGCCGACTTCCATCGCGAAGAACACATACAGCCGCCGCAGGGTGACCGCGCAGTCGACGTGGAAGAAGTCGACGGCGAGCATGGTCGAGGCCAGGGTGCGCAGGAACTGCCGCCACGTGGTGTCGGTCTGCCGCTGGGGTGCCGGGGGTATCTTCCGGCGCCTCAGGACCCTGCGGATAGTGGAAGCGCCCACGTGGTGGCCGAGCTTGAGCAGCTCGCCCTGGATGCGCTGGTATCCCCACGACGCGTTCTCCAGGGCGAGCTGTTCAATGAGCGTGGCGATCGACTGGTCGATCGGTGGGCGGCCCGTGTGGTTCGGGTACGTCCACTTTTTCGTCACCAGCCGGCGATGCCAACGCAGCATCGTGTCGGGGGTGACCAGACGGTGCCGTCGCAGTTGCCGGGGCAGCTATCGGACCAGTGCTGCGAGGTACGCGCGGTCGGCCCAGTCGAAGCGCGGCTTGGGGTTCGCGCGGCGCAGCACAGCGACCTCATGACGTAGGACCAGCAGCTCGACGTCCTTGGACGCGGAGGAACGGGCGAGCAATGCGAACCAGCCGAGCAGCCGGCTGAAGATCAGATAGAGCAGACGTAGCGACACCCCGAGATCATTCCCTGGAGGTAGTGCTCCACCCATCGCCACTGGTCATAGAGCCAGGCCGAGTTCTGGAACCTGACAGGCTGCGTGGAGGATCTCCCAGACTGTGGACGGGGCGATCGGGTAGCCGAGGCGGGCGAGTTCGCCCTGTGTCCGGCGGTGGCCCCAGCTGCTGTTCTCCTGGGCCAGGCGCAGGATGAGCTGCTTGACGGTGGGCGCGGTGGAGGGTCGGCGGGGGCGGCGGTGCCGGGTGAACGTCCGTTTCCTGGCGGTGAGTTGGCGGTGCCGGGCCAGGAGTGTGGTGGGGGTGACCGTGAAGGTTTGGCGTCGGCGCTCGCGCGGGACGAACCGCGAGAGCGTGGCGAGCCGGATCCGGTTTGCGGGCTTGTGGCGGACGCGGGCGATCTGACGGCGCAGCACCGCGTTCTCATGCCGTAACGCCGAGGACCTCTGTGTCCTTGGCCACGCGGCTGCGGAGTACGGCAGAGGGCACCTTGATCAGATTCCGGACCAGCGTGGTGACGATCGACAGCGACATCGAAGGATCGTCCCAGGCGCCATTGAGGCTGTTGCCCCGCGTGGAGAAGCTGCAGGCCAGAGCCGGAATCGTATTTCCGAGCGGGACAGGGTGCAGACCTGTCGGCGTGAGCTGCTGGACCGCACGTTGATCTGGAACCAGCGCCACCTCTGCCACGTTCTGCGGGAGTTCGAGCGGTTCTACAACTCCTATAGGCCCCATCAGGGCATCGCGAAGGCCCGACCGCCACACCCGTTGCCCCAGGTGATCGCCGATCCAGGGCAGGTCACCTGCCTCGACATACGCAGGCGTGAACGCCTGGGCGGCATCCTCCACGAGTACGAACATGCCGCGTGACCTGGGCGGACGAGGTTTCCGGCAGGGGCACGGTCACCCGCAACAGATTTGAGTCGGTTCGAAATCAGGTTTCTGCTTGAGCCCGACACTCCGGCGCGCCAGGAGCGAAGGACACAGGCGTGGCGGGCACAGGCGACGACCCCAGCAGTTCACGCGCCGCCCAAGGCGTGCTCCACCGTCAAGGACGTGCTGCGGGGCTGGGTGCGCGTCGGCGCCTGGCGGTCGGGCGCTCGGGGGCCCTCTGGGGAGGGGTCCCTTCGGTGTTGCTGCAGGGAGCAGGCTGGGTGGGGAGGGGTTGGAACGGGAGTTCGCCGTGGAAGCCCACGGCCAGGGCGAGTTGGCGGCCCGCGAGCCTGCGGGCCTCGGCCAGGGTCAAGGTCGGGTCACTGGCCGTCAGCCGTGTGGACAGCCCGGTCAGCAGGGCCAGGGCGATGGTGGCGACCTCGCCCGGTACGCACTTGTGAAACACACCCTGCTCCAGACCGGCGGCAACCGCCTCTCCTAGAGGCTGCAGCAGGCGATCGTTCAACGCGGCCAGGCTGCGGGAGAGTTCGACCGAGCCGGCGGCGCGCAGCTCCAGTTCGGCCCACAGCCGCAGCTCCAGAACGTCCTCTGGAGTCAGGGGCAGCCCGAAGTCGATGAGGTCGGCGAGGCGCTCGGGGGGCGCTTGGCGGTGTGTGCTGTCAGTGGTGCGCTGAAGGCGTGCCTCCGCAGCGCCGAGCGACTGTGCCAGCGCCTCGGTGAGCAGCTGGGCGCGGTTCGCGAAGTGGTAGTGGACAAGGGCGGCCGAGACTCCGGCCCGCTTGGCGATATCGGCGATGCGGACACCGTCGAAGCCGTCGCGCGCGATCAGTTCCAGCGCTGCGCCCAGGACCCGCTCGCGACCGTCGTGCGCACTCATGGGAGCAATCCTTCCACAGGGATTGCCATCAAGAAATCCTGACATTAATGTCAGGGCGGCTCCTGACATTAAAACCAGTCATGGCCGTACGAGGGTCCCGTCGCCCCAACGCCAACGCGCATCCTCACCCCCGTCCCAAAGGAGAGATCCCATGACCCGGTACGGCGCCATGTTCGGCCCCGACATCACCTTCCTCGGGGTGGACCGATGCACCCTGGACGACCCCGGGAGCCACGGCGACGCTGATGTGGTCATCGTCGGCGCGCCCTTCGACGGCGGCGTCACCCACCGCCCCGGCACCCGCTTCGGTCCGCAGGCGATGCGCGCCACCGATTACAACGCCCACGACGGCTCTCGTCCCTCCATGGCGATGCGTGTCGACGCCCTGGCCGACCTGCGCGTGCTGGACGCGGGCGACGTGGAGATGTTCGCGGGCGACATCGAGGGCAGCATCAAGGCCATCGAGGAGGCGGTGGCCACCATCGCCGCCTCCGGGGCGGTCCCGATCATCCTGGGCGGCGACCACACCATCGCCCTGCCCGACGTCACCGGCGTCGCGCGCCACCACGGATTCGGCCGGGTCGCGATCATCCACTTCGACGCCCATGCCGACACCGGTGACATGGAGTTCGGCCACCTGCACGGCCACGGCCAGCCCATGCGCCGCCTCATCGAGTCGGGCGCCGCGCGCGGCGACCGCTTCATCCAGATGGGCCTGCGCGGCTACTGGCCCGGCCCCGAGACCCTGGACTGGATGGCCGACCAGCACATGCGCTCCTACGAGATGAGCGAGATCACGCACCGCGGCCTGGACGAGTGCCTGGAGGAAGCCATGGCGCTGGCCCTGGACGACTGCGACACGGTCTTCCTGTCCGTGGACGTCGACGTCGTCGACCCCGGCATGGCCCCGGGCACCGGCACCCCCGAGCCCGGCGGCCTCACCTCGCGCCAACTGCTTGACGCGGTACGCAGGCTCTGCCTGGAACTGCCCATCGCAGGCCTCGACATCGTCGAGGTCTCGCCGCCCTACGACCACGCCGACATCACCGCCTACCTGGGCAACCGCATCGTCCTCGAAGCCCTGTCCGGCATGGCCGCACGGCGGCGCGGCGACACCTGGAACCCCGCCCGCCCCCTCCTGGACGGACGCGGCACCCGCCCCACCAGCTGAGCCGCCCACCCCCGCGCCACCCGAACTCCTCGCTCCATCGCCGATCCGTTCCGTGGCCACCTCAAGGCGATCGGATCGTGCAGGGAAGGCACCAGCCGGGAAGCAACCGTCGCGCTCGCCGCCTTGCGCCATGCCCAGTCCCTTTCCCGCAAGGTCGGCGGCAACAACGTCTCCGCGTCTCAGCGATAAGTCGTCCATGCCCCACGAATCAAGCTGCGGGTGATAGTCGAAGAGCCGAACGGCGAAGGGTCCGTGCAGCGACCACTGCACGGACCTTCGCCGTTCGCCGGCCCTCCATAGGATTCGAACCTGCAACCCTTCACTTGCAGTCGTAACGTGACCACGTTTCAGCTCTCTTGATGGTCCGTCAGCAGATGAGTCCACAGATGAGCGAGCGAGATGAGCTGGTTGTGGAGGCTGATGCTGTTCGCGTGACCGCCGCCATGGCCGCAGAGCCAGGCTGATCTCTCCGAGACCGAGTCGGCGGTCACGCCAGCGGGCCGCGGGGGGATGACCGCACGGCTCGATCACCGCACGGAGGACGACAGTCGGGGCCCGAGGAAGGAACGACCCCCTCGTTGGCGGGACTTGATCTCGTCGAGGACGAGCTTGATCTCCCGGCGCCGGGATCAGGGAGGCCTGGTTTCTAGCGCACCGCGCGGATCGGCAGGATGGCGAGGGCCGCAAGGGTGAGGATCACCATCGAGCTGGTGAACAGGGCCGGGTATCCGCCCAGGTGCGACACCACCAGTGCGGCGTAGAAGGGGGAGACGGCCAGAGCGGCGCCGCCGGAGAGGAGGAAGAGGCCCATGTCCTTGCCGGTGTCCTCCGCGCGGGGGAGCACGAGTGTCATCAGTACGCCGTCGGACGCGTAGTAGGAGCCGAAGCCGAAGCCCTGCAGGATGACGAAGATGATGAGCGCCGGCCATGTGGGCCAGATCAGCGGCACCGCTGCGCCGAGGCACATCAGTGCCGTGGAGCCCATGACGTAGGGCTTCCGTCGGCCGGTGCGGTCCGTGAGCCATCCCGTCAGGGGCCCGGCCACCAGCGGAGGAACGGCGATGACGAGCGCGAGGACCGCGACGCCCTGGGCGGGGTCGCCGTCGTAGTGGACGTAGTCCTGGAGGAGATAGAGAAGGAAGTAGAGCGGGCCTCCGTACCCGAGGTGGAACAGGGCTCGCGCGGCAAAGGCCCAGGCGAAGTCAGGGTGTTGTCGCGGACTGATCCAGTACATCTCGCGGAGGTTGCGCAGAGTGAAGGGGACGCGTGGCTCGTCGAGGCTGGAAGGCTCGGGCGCGACCACCACGAACAGCAGCGCGGCCACAGCGAGCGCGGCGCCGAACACCAGATAGCCGGTGAGTACGGACAGGGTGAACTGGCTTGCGAGGGCCATGCCGAGGGGGTTGCCCACCAGCCAGGCGACGCCCTGCCACGCCGAGGCCCTGCCACGTTCTTCGACAGGAACGCGGTCGGCTATGAGCGGGCTGAGTACGGTCTGGAGCAGGCTGAGCACCACGTTGGTCGCGCTCCAGACGATCAGCAGCATGGGCACCGAGCGTGCCGCGCCGGATCCCGCCATGCCGAGCAGACTGATGAGCGTTGTCGCCACGATCCAGGGGGCACGTTTGCCGAACCGGGAGCGGGTGCGGTCGGACAGTGCCCCGCCGATCGGTGTGACGAGGGCGCCTGCCAGCGCGGAGACGGCACTGATGAGCCCGAAGACCTCAACCTTGTCGGCCGGTGCCAACTCGGCGACCTGGATGGCGATCAGCACCCCGGCCGGGGCTCCGAAGCATGCGGACAGGGTGGTCATGGCTACCGCGTAGCTGGGTAGAGCTCCGCGACCCAGCCTGGGCTGTGTGAGGTGTTCGGTGGTCTGCGTCATGGTGGTGTCCGGCTCTCTGTCGGGCCTCGGGCCTGGGGCAGTCCGCGGCGGTCAGGAGGTGAGGAGGTGCTGGGTGTCCTTGACGATCCGGCCGTCCTTGACGACCAGCACGACGCTGGCTGGGTCGTCGAAGAGGCCCGGATCGGTGAGCGGGTCGCCGTCGATCGCGATGAGGTCGGCGGTCTTGCCCGGCTGGACGGTTCCCAGCAGGTGGTCCAGGCCGAGGATGCGGGCATTGACGGAGGTGGCGGAGGTGATGGCCGCCATGGGGCCGATGATGTCCGCCTTGAGGGCCAGTTCTAGTCCGTGGCGTCGGGGGGCGCCGCCGAGCAGGTCCGATCCGGAACCGACCGGGACTCCGGCCGCTGCCGCCCTGCGAAGGGACTCCGCCATCGCGGCCTCCATCCCCTCTGCCCGGGCGGCGATGTCCGTGTGGACGCCGATCCGCCCGGCGTCCTCGGCCAGCAGCCGGGCCGCGGTCAGCGTCGGTACCAGGGCGGTGCGGTGACGGGCCATCAGGGAGCGGGTCTCCTCGTCGAGGAAGCTGCCGTGCTCCACGCAGCGTGCTCCTGCCAGGACCGCGGCCCGGACGCCCTCGCTGTTGTGGGCGTGCACGGTGACGTATGTGCCGCGGGCGTCCGCTTCCCGAACGGCAGCCCGGATCTCGTGGTGGGTGAACTGGGTGTCGCTCAGTGAGTCCGAGTGGGAGAGGACGCCGCCGGTGACGCACATCTTGAGGAAGTCCGCTCCGCGGCGGAATGCCGTCCTTGCGGCGCGCGTGACCTGGTCCGGGCCGTCGCAGACCAGGCTGATCTGGCCGAGGCCTGGTGCGGCCCAGGCGTTGCCGCTGCAGAAAGGTGAGCCGAAGTGACCGTGGCCACCGGTCTGGGCCAGTATCGGCCCGGCCACCAGCAGGCGCGGCCCCCGTACCAGACCGGATTTGATGGCGCGTACGAGGCCCCCGTCCGCGCCACCGCAGTCGCGCAGAGTGGTGAACCCGGACTGCAGCGCCTGCTCGGCGGCGCGGAACATGCCGGCCGCGACCTCGGCGGTGGAGACCTTGCCCCCGGCGACGTCGTCGAGGGAGAGTCCTGCGCCGAAGAGATGCACATGGGCGTCGATGAGCCCCGGCAGGAGGGTCAGGCCCGTCAGGTCCAGCGTCCGTCCGGACGGCGCGCGGTCGTGGATGCGCGTCCCGTCGATCACGACGTGCGTGTTCTCGACCGGATCGCGCCCGGTTCCGTCGATCAGGGTCGCCCCGGCGAGCGTCAGCACGTGTGCTGCCCGAGGTGGCGGTCCATCCACTCCACCAGTGCCTCGTCCTGGGCCTCGCGGATGGCGGGGGGTCCGGAGATCGACCCGTTGTGGCCGACACCGGGGAGAACGAGCATCTCGGTCGGGCACTCGGCCGCGGTGAGGGCGGTGTAGAACTGGCGGGCCTGTTCGGGCGGGCAGCGGTGATCGTGTTCGGACTGGATGAGCAGTGTGGGAGTGACGCTGCGGTGGGCGTGGGTCAGAGGGGAGCACTCCGCGAGGCGCCGCACGGAGTCGCCCATCGCGGCGCCGACCAAGGGGACGCCGATGTCGGAAGTCCCGTACAAGCTGTGCAGGTTGGTGGCGGGGTTCTCCGCGACCGCGGCCCGGAACCGGTCCGTGTGGCCGACGATCCAGCAGGTCATGTAGCCGCCGTAGGACAGGCCGCAGACGCCGAGCCGGTCGGCGTCGGCCAGGCCCTTGTCGACGGCGTGATCCACCGCCGACATGAAGTCGGGGAAGTCGCTCTCTCCCCAGGCGCCGCTGGTGGCGGAGGAGAACTCGGGGCCGTATCCGCGTGAGCCGCGCGGGTTGATCATGAGCACGCCGTAGCCGCGGTCCGTGAGGTGCTGTGCATCGGCGTTGTACGACTGCCCGTAGGCCAGTTTCGGGCCGCCGTGGATCATCAGAACGGTCGGGTACGGTGCGGTGGCCCCGGCGGGCCGCAGGAACCATCCGTCGATCTCCGTGCCGTCGGCCGAGTGGATGGCCAGCTCCTCCACCGCGTGAACGGGCTCGGCGGCCAGGAAGGTGACCCGTGTTTCGGCGAGCGTGGCGATGTCTGTGACGTACAAGTCCGGCGGACAGGCGGCGGTGGCACTGGTGTGGAGCAGGCGTCCGGCGCGCAGCGCGATCGGATGAGCCGTGCGCGGTCCGGTGACGAGGGGTGCGGACCGAACGGGGCCGTCGAGAGCGAACCGGTGGATCTCGAGGGTGCCGCCACGCTGTACGCGCGCCACCGCGTGCGTGGAGTCCGCGAGCACCACAGGGCTCTCGCCCAGGGGGCTCGGCATATCGGAGTGGAATCCTCCGTGCAGGTCGAGGCCCAGATCCTCGGTCAGGCAGCGTGACCCTTCAGGGCCGGTGATCCATAGGTCGCCGACCGACGCCGGGTGGAGCATGGCTGTCGAGCCGTGGACGATACGGCCGTCCGCCAGTGGACGAGCCACTGCCAGGTCCGGCACCAGGGGACCGCACTCGGTGATCCGGCCGTCGAGGGTCACCGTCCGCACCTGGTCCGCGAGGTGCGGTGAGGCCGGCGGGAAGCTCGCCACATAGGTGATGCCGCTGGGGCCCCATACCGGGTCCCGGTTGAGCCGGTCGTCGTCGGTGAGCCTGCGCACCTCGCCCGTTTCCACGTCGACCGCGTAGATGTCGGCGTGGGCGTCGTCGAGCAGGCCGATGCCGTCCGCCCAGGGGACGGCGCGCGTGATGCGGTAGGGCACGTTCGGGTCGCGGGGAGGGTTCTGCGGCGGGGTGGTCCAGGCAAGCCGGCGGCCGTCCGGACTCCACACCGGCCCCTGAGTCACGGCCGTCTCGGCGACTCTGACCACGTCACCGGACTCCGGGTCCAGCACGTGGAGTTGAGGCAGTCCGGCGCGGTCGGACACGAATGCCACGCGCCGTCCGTCGGGGGACCAGGAGGGATCGGTGTCGCGTGAGCCGTGCCCGAAAGCCCGGAAACCAGGCTCGCCGACGGTGCTGAGCCGCAGCTCCACCCGGTCGGCTGGTCCCTCGGCCCATTGAGCGGCCCAGACCACGCGCCGCCCGTCCGGAGAGAGATCGGCGCTGTGGACAAATATCGGAGAGTCGGGCAAGGCAGGGTCCCTTCATGTTCCACTGGTACAGAACGGGAGCGTGTACCATTGGTACATGGGTCGTCAAGAGTCTCGTAACGAGCTGCTCACCAAGGCCGTCGCTCATGTAGGCGAGCGCGGCATGGCCGATGTGTCGCTCAGGGGTCTCGCCGAAGCGATCGGCACCAGCCACCGGATGCTCATCTACCACTTCGGGTCCCGCGAGCGGCTGCTCGCCGACGTGCTGCAGCAACTCCGCATCGAGGAGCAGCGGACGTACTTCGCCGACGTGCCGAACTGCACCCGTGCGGAGATGTCACGACTGCTCTGGGAGGTCTACTCCTCGCCGGCCTCGGACGCACGGATCAGGAACGTCTTCTATGTGCTCGGCCTCGCCGCCCAGGAGCCCGATCCCTACCGGGAGTTCCTCGACTCTCTCGCCAACTGGACCGACATCCTGCGGGAACTGGGCATCCGCGAGGGACTGGACGAAACAACGGCCGGCAACCAGGCACACCTGCTCGCGTGGTCCATCCGCGGCCTGCTGCTCGATCTGGTCATCTCGGGGGACCGGCAACGGGCCCAGAACGCCTTCGACACCCTGTGCACCGCGTTGAACTTGCGCTGACGGCACTCCGGGCGGGGGCCGGTCGCGGTCGGCGCGCGTCCGACAGGGCGCATACACCTCTGGGAGGTCGTCTTCTTCCGTTGCTTCATCCTGTCTGCGGTTGATGTTGTTCTGCGGGGTCGCGCCAGGAGGCGGTGGTCTCGCCGGTGGGGGCCCGGGCCATGAGGCCGGTCATGGCGAGGTGGATCATGGCTTCGGAGTGGGCGGGGAGGGTTCATGGCCGCGGGCCAGCCGGCGGTGCAGCAGCCAGCCGTAGGTCCGTTCGACGGTCCACCGCTTCGGAATCCGGGGGGCTGTTGGACGGAGTCCGGTGGTAGTTGATGGTGTGCCCGATGGGGCCGGTGCCTGTTGTCATGCGGTTGGTGGGCGGCCGGGACTTGCCGGGCGTGGGCCTCGTTCGTGGTCTGGATGTGGTCGAGGGTTTCGTGCCGGATGCTGTCGATCACTCGCTCGCCGTGGGAGTTCGCCCGGGGAGCTCGCGGCGTACTCTTGATCATTTTCACGCCGTCAGCCGTCGATGACGGCGTCGATGGACTGCCCGCACCTGCCTTCGCGGTCACGTATCAGGAAACGTGGGGCCTTTATGCGTGTGCCCAAGTCGGCTGCCAGGTTCCGTGCTTACTGGACCGCCCACTCTCGGGTGGGGTGGGCGGTGACGCCGGTGATGTGTAGCCGCCGGTTGGCGTGCTCGAGGAACGCGGGTGCGTACAGCCGCCGACCGAGCACGGTGCCGAGAGGGAAGTAGTCGACGACGATGAAGCCCTCGGCTTGGGCCGCGAGGAACTCCCACCACGTCACACCGCACCCGGCCCGCGCCTGTGGGGCTCGAAAAGTCATCGCTGCAGTTCAAGCGGCATGTCGGTACTCGTTGATTGCTCCGCTGAGGATCCGGGTGCGCAAGAGCTTGCG
>NZ_JBWKIS010000046.1:0-44241 GCF_056432625.1 Streptomyces sp. NPDC045026 | reverse complement strand
GTTACATTCCGAACCCGGAAGCTAAGCCTCACAGCGCCGATGGTACTGCAGGGGGGACCCTGTGGGAGAGTAGGACGCCGCCGAACTATTTTTGATAAAAAGCCTCATTCCCCGAGTGAAAACTCGGGGAATGAGGCTTTTTTGCGTTCCCGACCATAAAGCAAGCCGCAGATTTACGCTGGCTCCACCAGCTTCGCGTCGTACGCCAGGATCACCGCCTGGACCCGGTCCCTCGCTCCCGTCTTCGCCAGGACGCGGCTCACATGCGTCTTCACCGTCGACTCGGCAAGGTGCAGACGTGCAGCGATCTCCGTATTCGTCCAGCCCTGGGCGATGACCGTGAGGACTTCGCGTTCGCGGTCTGTGAGGGAGGCGATGCGCGGGTCCGGGACCTGAGGAGTGTTCGTGGCCGGCAAGTGCTGTACGTACGCGTCGAGGAGACGGCGCGTCAGGCTCGGGGCGACCACCGCGTCGCCCGTTGCCACCGCCCGGATCCCGGAAAGGAGATCCTCCGGCAGCGCGTCCTTGACGAGGAAGCCGGACGCTCCCGCACGCAGGCCGTCGTACGCGTACTCGTCGAGGTCGAACGTCGTGAGGATCAGGACCCGGGTGAGGCCGCCGGACGCGACGATGCGGCGGGTGGCCTCGATGCCGTCGAGGCCCGGCATGCGGATGTCCATCAGGACGACGTCCGGCTTGAGACGTGCCGTGCGGCGGACCGCCTCGGCGCCGTCGCCCGCCTCGCCGGCGACCGTCAGGTCGTCCTGGCTCTCCAGCAGCATGCGGAAACCGAAGCGCTGCATGGGCTGGTCGTCGACGATGAGCACGCTGGTCACGGGGAGGGTTCCTTCGGGAGGTGGAGACGGACGCGCCAGCCGCCCGGGGGCGTGGGCAGCGGCCCTGCTTCAAGTGTGCCGCCGTAGAGGGAAGTTCGCTCGCGCATGCCGGGCAGGCCGCGTCCGGAGCCGAGGTCCGGTGCCGGCCCTCCGCGGCCCGTGTCCGTGACGCTGACGCGTACCCCGTCGTCCCCGTACGTGACGTCGACGGCCGCGAAAGCGCCCGGACCGGCGTGTTTGAGCGTGTTGGTGAGCGCCTCCTGCACGACCCGGTACACCGTCAGCTCCCTTCCCGGGGCCAGGGAGCCCGGCTGGCCGCGCAGTGCGAGGCGTACGGGCAGGCCCGCCGCGCGTACACCGTCGACCAGCTGGTCCAGGTCCGTGAGGGTCGGCTGGGGTGCCAACTCGGCTGGGGGCCCGGCCTCTTCGCGTAGCACGTCGAGCAGGCGGCGGAGTTCCGCTAGGGCCTGACGGCTCGTCGTGGCGATGGCGTCCAGTGCCTGGCCGGCCCGTTCGGGGTTTTTGGCGGCCGCGTAGGAACCGCCGTCGGCGAGGCCCGTGATGACGGAGAGGTTGTGGCCGATGATGTCGTGCATCTCTCGCGCGATGCGGGTGCGTTCCGCCGCCGCGGCGAGCTGGGCCTGCTGGTCGCGCTCGACCTCCAGGCGGCGGGCGCGCTCGACGAGGGACGACGTGTACTCCTGGCGGCTGCGGACCGCGATGCCGAGCAGTGCCACCAGGGTGATCGACCACACCTGCGGGACGATCTGCTGGTCCCAACTGCCCTTCGGGTAGCGGGCGACGCCCACGACGACAGGCAGCAGCGTCAGCGCGCAGGCGCCGGCAAGGAGCTTGAGGGGGCGGCGCAGCGCGACGTTGAACACGACGATGAGCTGGACCAGCGCCGCCTGGAGGAGGGCGCCCGTCCAGCTGTTCACGACACCTGCGGCCACCATCATCGCGAGCGCCGTCACCGGGCGGGTGCGGCGCCACAGCAGGGGCACCGTCAGGGTGAGGCTCACACAGAGGAGCAGCGGGCCCGGTACGTCGGTGTTGTGGGCGATGTTGCGCCAGCCGCCACCCGTGTAGTCGATGAGGGCGGCGGTCACGAAGAAGCCGCTCAGGAGCAGGTCCCAGACGAGCGGGCGGCGCCGGTCGAAGGCGCGCACCCGCTCGGTGAGCCGCTGGACGTAGGCGGTGAGGTGGAAGGGGGCTCGCTCGGGCTCCTGAGTCCTGTCGCCCGTCACCTCGCCCGTCATCCGGCCTGTCACCTCACCCGCTACCTCGTCCGTTATCTCGTCCGTCACCGCTTCATCCTCGTACGGGAAAGGGTTCCGCGGGGCGTCATACGTCGCGGCGCCTGAGGAGGAGGGCCGCGGCCGTGAGGACCGCGGCGGCCCACAGAGTCAGGGAGAGGAGCCCCATGGCGGGCGAGACCGCGTCGGCGAGCCGGGTGGCGGAGCCGAGGGATTCGGCGGACTGGGTCGGGAAGTAGTTGACGGCGCTGTCCACGGCGTCGTACGGGAGCATGCCGAGGACCTCGGGGAGGATCAGCACGGCGCCGACGAAGGCGCCGATGGCGGCCGGGACCGAGCGGAGCAGGGCGCCGAGGCCGAGGGCGATCAGGCTCATCAGGGTGATGCCCGCGGCGTTGCCCGCGAGGGCGCCGAGGACGCCCGGTCCCGTGAGCGAGGTCGCCTTGTCGCCGTCGGAGAGCCAGATCTGCGCGACGAGGAACGTGACCACGTTCGTCACGAAGCTCAGGGTGAACGCGACGGCAGCGAACACGGCGGCCTTGGACCACAGGACGGGCGGCCGGCGCGGGACCGCCGTCAGGGAGGCGCGAATCATGCCCGTCGCGTACTCGCTCGCCGTGACCAGGATGCCGAGGACGGCGACGCAGATCTGCGAGAGCTGGGTGCCGAGGAGGACGAAGACGACCGTGTCGATCTCGGAGTCGTCGCCGTCGTACGTCGAGCCCATGGTGATGCCAACGGCGAGGACGAGGGCGCTCGCCACGGCGAGGGTGATCCACGTGGAGCGCAGGGTCCAGAACTTGTGCCACTCGGAGCGCAGCACGCGGGGCGTGGTGACGCGGTAGGGGGCCGAGGAAACCAAGGGGGTGGTCATGCTGCTGCTCCCGTCATGGCGGTGGCCTGGTATTCGACCGAGTCGTGCGTGAGGTCCATGAAGGCCTGCTCGAGTGAGGCGGTCTGCGGGGTGAGTTCGAAGAGGGGGATGCCGTGGGTGGCGGCGGTGCGGCCGATGTGCGGGGCGTCCGTGCCCCGGACGTGCAGGGTGTCGGGGGACTCGTCGGTGGCCTCGACGCCGGGGGCGCCGGCCAGGAGCTCGCGCAGGCGTACGGCTTCGGGCGTGACGACCTTGACGTAGGCCGCGCCTGATTCGCGTACGAGGTCGGAGACGGTGGTGTCGGCGAGGAGGCGGCCGCGGCCGATGATGATGAGGTGGTCCGCGGTCAGGGCCGTCTCGCTCATCAGGTGCGAGGAGACGAGGACCGTGCGGCCTTCCGCGGCAAGGGACTTGAGGAGGTTGCGCACCCACAGGACGCCCTCCGGGTCGAGGCCGTTGACCGGCTCGTCCAGGATGACGGTGGCCGGGTCGGCGAGGAGTGCGGCCGCGATGCCGAGGCGCTGGCCCATGCCGAGGGAGAAGCCCTTCACGCGCTTCCCCGCGACGTCGCTGAGGCCGGTGAGGGCCAGGACGTGGTCGACGCGGGAGCGCGGCACGCCGTGTGTGTGGGCGAGCGCCATGAGGTGGTGGAACGCGGTGCGGCCCGGGTGGATCGAGCGGGCCTCCAGGAGGGCGCCGACCTCGTGCAGGGGCGCGTCGTGTGCGGCGTAGGCGCGGCCGCCGACGGTGGCGCGGCCCGAGGTGGGGGCGTCGAGGCCGAGCAGCATGCGCATGGTGGTGGACTTGCCGGCGCCGTTCGGGCCGAGGAATCCGGTGACGGTGCCCGGGTTGACCGTGAAGGTGAGGTCCTGGACGACGGTCTTGTCGCCGTAGCGTTTGGTGAGTCCGTGTGCCCTGATCGTCATGGTTCGACGGTAGGGAGAGGGGCGCGGGCGGGGCGTCCGACCGGGGTGGGGAGCTGTGGAAATGCTGTAGTACCCCGGTACTACGGTCCCGTAGGGTCCGCGCCATGGAGCCTGTCGCGGAGTACGTCGTGCGCCCTGTCCGTGCCGAGGAGTGGGAGGCGGTGCGGGAGATGCGGCTCGCCGCGCTGCGGGATCCGGTGGCACCGATGGCCTTCCTGGAGACGTACGAGACCGCGGTCGCGCGGCCCGAGGAGTTCTGGCGGGAGCGGGCCGGGCGGTTCGAACTGGACGGGTCGGCGCGGCAGTTCGTTGCCGAGGGGGCGGACGGAGGGTGGTGGGGGTCCGTGACCGTGCGGGTGGAGGAGGCGGGGGAGACCCTCATGTTCGGCGACCCGAGCGACGTGCGGCAGGCGCATCTCGTCGGGGTGTACGTGCGGCCCGAGCGCCGGGGGAGCGGTGTGACCGAGGCGCTGTTCCTGGCAGGCGTGGAGTGGGCACGCTCGCTGGAGGGTCTGGAGCGGGTGCGGCTGTACGTGCACGAGGACAACGCGCGTGCCCAGGGCTTCTACCGCCGCTTCGGCTTCGTCCGCAGCGGCGGGACCTTGGCGGTGCCGGGCGACCCGGGGAAGTCCGAGTACGAGATGGTGCTGGAAGGTCAGTAACAGGCCCTAAGGCAGTGGGAGTTCGGTGTGTGGCCAGCGGGCCCTGCCCTGTTCCCGGGAGCGGAGGAGGGCCAGGGTCGGCAGACCCCGGTCCGCTCCGGTGGACAGCAGCTCCGGTAGCTGGGGAAGCGGAGCCACCGCGGCGACGTCGTCGAGGACGAGCGTCATTGGTGGGTCGAGCCGACCGGCAGATGACCGTTCGGCCATGCGCCGGCCGTGCTCGACCACGCTTGAGGCGAGGGCCGTGAGGAAGGGCATCGCGCCCGGGTCCGCCTTGGGATCCTCGATGGCTTCACCCACCACATAAAGCGTTCCCCCTTCGTTCACGAAGGAATCCAGGGTGAGCGCATCAGTTCGGTTCGGGGTGCAGGCCTCGCGGATGTGGACCGAGAACATCGCGGACAGGGCGCGGGCCGTCAACTCCTGTGCCATGTCCCGGCGTTCGGGATGCGAGGTGAGTGCGGCCTCCAGCTCGCCCGCGGCGCCGGCCGCGGCCTTCGGGCTGGTGCGCAGGATGCGTACGGCCTCCTGGACCTGGGTGCCCTGCGCCCAGCGGTGCACGTGCCGGAACGGCTTCGCGTCCACGGCGGCGGCGTGCAGGAAGCTGCGCAGCAGCGTTTCCGCCGTGTCGGCCGTGGCCATGTCGAGTTTGGCGGTGGGCCGGATCGGGGCGAGGAACGCGGCCGCCCTGGACGCGGCCGTGGGCTTGTCCTCGCAGCCCTGCGCCGGGTTCCAGTGGAGGCGGGCGGGGGTGTCGCACAGGTGGGTGGGGTCGTAGACGAGGACGGGGCCGAGCTTCGACCGGGCGTCCTTGGTCTCGGCCCAGACGCCCGCCGACGACGTGATGACGAGGACGGGACCTTCGGCGTCCCTGATGGCCTGGATGGCGCGCGGGGCCCGGGTCTCGGCGGGGCCGAGGACGACGGGGCCGCGGGGGGCGGGGACGGGCAGGGGGGCGGCGACGGTCGAGGTGGCGGGATTCGCGGGGACCTCGGGGACCTCAGGGACCTCAGGGATCTCGTGGTTCTCGTGCTCGATCGGGGGCGGGGCGATGGACGTCGGAGCGACGGGCGCCGTGGCGGCGGTCGCCGGTTCGGGCGAAACCTCATCAGCCTCCCTGGCCCCTGTCCTGGCCCCCGCCCGCTTCCTGTCCCCCGCCCCGCCCTGGCGCCGTACCGCCCGCCACCGCGCCAGCGTCCCCGCGACGAACACCGTGAGCACGACCAGCACAAGGACCTGGCCGATGAACAGGCCCCAGAACAGCCCGTACCCGGAGAGCTGCCCGTCCGGGGTGTCCGGCCACGCGCCCGGGAGGTCGTGCGGGCGGCCGATGAGGGAGCGCATGGCCACCGGTGTGTGGCGGATCGTCACGCCGTCCGGCCAGGCGCCCTTGGAGAACAGGCCCGACAGGCCCGTCGCCGTCCAGATCATGACCGTCATGCCGAGCAGGAACGCGAGCAGGCCGAGGAGCAGTCCGTCGGGAATGCCGCGTTCCCGCGGGCCGGGACGGCCCCGGCCCCGCTCCCCGTACCTGTCGTCCCGTTCCCCGTACCTGTCGTCCTGCTCGTAGGCGTCGTGCCGCCGCATTGCGCTCTCGCTCTCGCCGAGCCCCACCAGTAACTTCCGAGGCCCCAGACCTTAGGCCTCAGACCTCAGGCCTGAGATCTCAGACCTCAGACCTCAGGCCACCGTTGACTCCGACGAGTCCTTGTACCGGTCGCCCATGTGCTGTTCCACGAACGCGGCCGCCCGCTCCTCCGCCTCCAGGTCGGCGGCGCGCAGCGCGTCGTCGCCGAGCGTCTCGGCGGAGGACTCCGTCATGGCGCGGTCGGTGAAGACCAGGGGCCGTTCCGTCTCGGTGATGAGGTGCTTCACGACCTGGACGTTCCCGTTCACGTCCCAGACAGCGATGCCCGGCGTCAGGGAGGGGATGATCTCCACGGCCCAGCGTGGCAGGCCGAGTACGAGGCCGGTGGCCCGTGCCTCGTCGGCCTTCTGGGCGTAGATGGTCCTGGTCGACGCCATCTTCAGGATCGCGGCCGCCTCCTTGGCCGCGGCTCCGTCCACCACGTCACTGAGGTGGTGGACGACCGCCACGAACGACAGACCGAGCCGCCGCCCGAACTTCAGGAGCCGCTGGAACAGCTGCGCCACGAAGGGCGAGTTGATGATGTGCCACGCCTCCTCCACCAGGAAGATGCGCTTCTTGCGGTCCGGCCGGATCCAGGTGTGCTCCAGCCACACGCCCACGATCGCCATCAGAATCGGCATCGCGATGGAGTTGCGGTCGATGTGGGAGAGGTCGAAGACGATCAGCGGGGCGTCGAGGTCGATGCCGACCGTCGTCGGACCGTCGAACATGCCACGCAGGTCACCGTCGACGAGCCGGTCGATGACGAGCGCGACATCAAGTCCCCACGCCCTTACGTCGTCTATGGCGACGTTCATCGCTTCCGCCGACTCGGGTTCCGGGTGGCGGAGCTGCTCGACGATGTCGGTCAGGACGGGCTGGCGGTCGACGATGGTCTCGTTGACGTAGGCGTGCGCGACCTTGAGGGCGAAGCCGGAGCGCTCGTCGAGGCCGTGTCCCATGGCGACCTCGATGATCGTCCGGAGCAGGGCGAGCTGCCCGGTCGTCGTGATCGCCGGGTCGAGCGGGTTGAGCCGGATCCCCATGTCCAGAGCGGCCGTCGGGTCCAGCCGGATGGGAGTTATACCCAGCTCCTGGGCGATGAGGTTCCATTCGCCGACGCCGTCCTCACCCTGCGCGTCGAGGACGACGACCTGGCGGTCCTTGAACCTCAGCTGCCGCATGACGTACGTCTTCTCCAGCGCGGACTTGCCGTTGCCGGACTCGCCGAGGACCAGCCAGTGCGGGGCGGGCAGCTGCTGCCCGTACAGCTGGAACGGGTCGTAGATGTAGCCCTTGCCGGAGTACACCTCCCGCCCGATGATGACGCCCGAGTCGCCGAGGCCGGGGGCGGCCGTCGGCAGATAGACCGCCTGGGCCTGCCCCGTCGACGTACGGACCGGAAGCCGGGTCGTCTCCACCTTCCCGAACAGGAAGGAGGTGAAGGCGTCCGTGGCCATGGACAGCGGATCCCGCATCTCAGAGCCCTGCCTCTACCGTCGGATGCCGGTCGCGAACGGCAATGTGTTGACGAAGGCCCGGTGGTGCTCGCGGTCGCACCACTCCAGCTTCAGATAGGACTTGCCGGCGGAGGCGCGGATCGTGCGCTTGTCGCGCGCGAGGCTCTCCGGGGAGCGGGAGGAGACGGTGATGTAGCCGACGAGATTGACCCCGGCCGCGCCGCTGGCGAGGTCCTCGCCGCGCTGGTCGAGGCGCGTGTTGGCGGCGACGTCGCGCGGGTCGACGGTCCGGTTCATCTTGGCCTGGCGGCTGGCCTCCGCCTCGTCGTTCGTCTTCTCGGTGAGCATCCGCTCGATGGCGACCTCGGTGGGTTCCAGGTCCATCGTGACGGCCACGGTGCGGATGACATCGGGGGTGTGGACGAGGAGCGGCGCCAGGAAGTTCACGCCGACCGGCGTCATCGGCCACTCCTTGACCCAGGCGGTGGCGTGGCACCAGGGCGCGCGCGTCGACGACTCGCGTGTCTTGGCCTGCAGATACGTCGGCTCCATCGCGTCGAGTTCAGCCGGCCAGGCGTTGCGCTTGGTCATGGCCTGGATGTGGTCGATCGGATGGTCCGGGTCGTACATGGAGTGCACGAGCGAGGCGAGCCGCCCCTGCCCGAGAGGCTGCCGCACCCGGATGTCGGCCTCCTGGAGGCGCGAGCAGATGTCGGTCAGCTCACGCGCCATGACGACCGCGAGCCCGGCGTCCCGGTCGACCTTGCGGCCGCTGTGGGGACGGGCCGCGCGCGCCATGGCATGCGCCTCGGCGGCCAGCTCGCGCGTGTAGTGCATGCAGGCCACGAGGTAGGCGCGGTGCTGCTCGCTGCTGGTCGACACCATCGACTGGAGCTGGTTGTAGGACTCCTGCAGCCAGCCCGGCGTGCGGTCGTCGCCGCGCACGGCCACGTCCTTGGCGTGCGCGTCGGGGTCGGCGGGCAGCGTACGGGCGAGCATCTGGATCCGCGTGACGAACCCGTCCCCGTTCGCCACGTGCTTGAGCAGCGTCCCGAACCGGTCGACCAGCGCCTCCTGGTCCTCGCTGTCCCGCAGTCCGACGCCCGGTCCCTCGATCTCGATCGCGGCGGTGACGGTGCGCCGGTCGGCGTGCAGCAGCACGGCGATCTCGTCGGGCCCGAACGGCGCGGCCAGCCAGGTCAGCCGGCCGATGCCGGGCGGCGGCCCGATCTCCACCTCGCGCCCGTCGAGCCGCACCCCCGCGTCCATGGCCCGCGACCGGTACGTCGTGCCGCGCTTCAGCTGCCGCTTGTAACTGCGGTTGATCTCGAACCACTTGTAGAACGTGCGGTGCTTGTACGGGATGTAGACGGCCGCGAGCGCGATCAGCGGGAAGCCCAGGAGCAGCATGATGCGCACGGACAGGGCGGGGACGAGAAGCCCGCACATCATGCCCAGGAAAGCGCCCCCGATGATGAGGGCGATCTCGCCGGTCTCGCGGTTCCTGCCGACGATGGCGTTCGGCCGGGCACGGCCGATCAGATACGTACGGCGGGGCGTGACCGATGGGGACACATGGGACTGGGTCGTCAACGCCCTGCACCTCCTTGCCGATTGCTGTTGCCGGTGTTCCCACCGCTACGCGTGTTGCTCGCGTGCGGCGTGTTCGAGGGACTCGTACGGGGCGGAGGTGCGGCGGAGGGGACAGATCCGCCGCCACCGCCACTGCCCCCGGAAGAGGGGCGTGAGCTGTGTGCGGCCACGCCTCCCGACACGGGGTTCGCGGGACGGGCCTGGGACTGGCCGCCACCGCTGCCACCGCCACCGTCCGCGCGGGCGCTGTGCGTCTTGATGCCCTGCGAGACGAGTGCGGCGGGTGAACTGATGACCGCGGCCGCCTTGTTCTCGGCGCCGCGCATGATGCGGTTGTTGCGGCCGTTGGCGATCTCGTCGCCGAAGCCGGGTACGAAGCGGTAGATCATGCCGCTGGCGAAGATGGCGAGCAGGACGATGGCGAGCCCGGAGACGACGGCGGCGAGCGAGTCGGGCCCGTCGGAACCGGACAACGCGCCGGCCAGTCCGAGCACGATGACAATCACCGGTTTCACCAGAATCACGGCGATCATCACGCCGGCCCACCGCCGGACGTGCCCCCACAGGTTCTTGTCGACGAGCCCCGCGTACACGACGACGCCGAGCAGCGCGCCGACGTAGAGCAGGACGGCCCGCAGGTACAGCTCCAGGTACAGCACGCCCGCGGCGAGGATCGACACGAGCGAGACGACGATCAGCATGATCGGCCCGCCCCCGATGTCGTCGCCCTTCTTCAGCGCACCGGAGAACGTCCCGAAGAACGCGTCCGTCTGATCCCCGGTCGCCTTCGCCAGCACATCCGAGACACCGTCCGTCGCCGATACGACGGTGTAGAGGATCAGCGGCGTGAACGCGGACGCGATGACGGTGAGCCAGAGGAATCCGATGGCCTCGGAGAGCGCGGTACCGAGGGGAACGCCGCGCACCGCCCTCTTGGCGACGGCGAGCAGCCAGAGCAGCAGCGTGAGGATCGCGGAGGCGGCGAACACGACGGCGTACTGCTGAAGGAACTTGGGGTTGGTGAAGTCGACGGTGGCGTTCTGCTTGATGGACTTGCTGAGCATGTCCACGGTCCAGGACGCGGCGTCGGCACAGCCTCTGGCGAGGGAGGAGAGGGGGTCCAGGGGGTTGGTGGTGCCGGGAGGGGTGGTGGGGGTGCCGCCTCCGGATCCTCCTCCGTCTGGCCGCTCGCAGTACTTCTTCGCGGGGCCGATCAGCAGGTCGCAGGGATCGTTCGACGGCTTCGGGTCCGGCGCCGCGAGGGCGCGCGTGGCCAGCAGCACGGCCGTGGTTTGGACGGTTGCGACGAGGGCCGTGAGCTTGAGCATTCGGCGTGGGCTACCGGGCATAGGTGAACCCTCCGTACTCCTCAATGGCCTTGCTGATGTCGTCGGAGGTGGAGGCCCGCTCGTCGCCCGGGACAGGTGTCGGGCCGCTCTTCTGCGAGTCCGCCGTGATCTTCCAGTCACCGTCGGTCCACTGAAGATCGAACGTCCAGGTCAGCCAGGTGGAACTGACGGGGTTCGTCGAGCTGGCTCCAGAAATGCCGAGAAGTCCCATGTACCAGACAGAGACCTTGGCGCTGTCCCCGCTGTGCTCGAGCAGCTTGGAGCCAACGGGGATGGAGCGGGACACGAACGTGCTCCCCTGAGGCGGATTTCCGTCCGCGTCGAGCCCCAGGTTCTTGAGGAAGGCCGTGGAGTAGGCCTTGTCCGTGGGGCCCTTGAGCTTGGAGGCCGCTGACGGCGTATAGATGCCGTCGACGATGGAGTGCCGAGACTCAACCTTGAACATGCCGTCGCCGCCCAACAGCACCGCGTAATTCGCCGCAGCGCTCTGCGCCCCCTGCGCGTCATGCGCGAACCCCGAAGCCACCGGCTTCGTCCCGGTCGCCGCCGTCGCGGACGCGCCCGGCCTCTTGACGTCGCCGCGCGCCGAAGAGGACGTGTCCCCGCCACGGTTGGCGAAGGCGATGGCCGCGATGAGGAGCACCACCACCCCGACCACCGTGACGAGGCTGCGCGATGAGGACCTGGCAGGTCGGCGCCCGTCGCCGTACCCGTCGCCCGGCCCGCCCTCCGGCAGGCGCGTGCGGGTCTGGCCCGTGCCGCCGTAGAGGCCGTCGTCGTCGTTGCCGTCACCCGGACTCATCCCGCGTACGCCCCCTCAAGCTCGTGCTGAACCGCCACGTACGACGGTAGCCGCGCGGCTTTCCGCGCGGGCGCGGTGTGGTGACTCGACATCAGGGAGTTGCAACCTCAGTGCAGATGAGACCGGAGCGGGCGGAACAGGGGCTAGATCGCCATGCCGTACACGATGGTGAAGAGCGTGCCGAGTGAGCCGATGATGAATACGCCGGTCAGGCCGGCGACGATCAGGCCCTTGCCCTGCTCGGCACTGAACGTGTCGCGCAGCGCCGTCGCGCCGATCCGTTGCTTGGCCGCGCCCCAGATCGCGATGCCCAGGCACAGCAGGATCGCCACGGCCATGACGACCTCGACCATGACCTGGGCTTCCTTGCCGAGGTTCTGGAATGGGCCCCAGTCGGGGGCGATCCCGCCGATGATGGTGTCGATGTTGCCCTTGCCGGCTGCCAGCAGCATGTGTAACTCACCGCCCCATGTGGGTAGTTCTGTCGCCCCCGCCGCAGCGCAGAGGTCAGGCCCATTCTTGCCCAGATCGCCGCGGATGCCTGCCGACTTGGCGCCATTCCTTGGCTGAGTTCCTACGTCTTCACATCGGTGCGTATACGAAGGAACGTATGGTCACTCTGTGTATCACGCTGCGTCACTCCGGGCAATGAACCTCAGGCCTGCGCCGTGACCTGAAGGGTGACGGTTCGTTGGCCACTCACTGAACGTAGTGCGGGCGGGCGCCGGGGCGAATTGAGTGTTGTGAGTGCTGCGGCTTTCCCGTGTGGTGCCCCGCCGGTCGGAAGAAGACCGCAGTAGTGAAGGCGATGCCCGCTGGGCGCCAAGTGCGCTGGTCCCACGCCCTACTTGGCCTTCAGCATCCAGTTCACCGGCAACCACCCACGGACCCCAGCCACCCAATCCGCTTTTGATTGGTAACCCGCACCCGCCGAACCGGACCGGCGAAGGGCGCGGCGTGCGTGATTCGGACAATTCGGGGGGTGCGAACTCGTCATGAGGGCCGGTGAGAACCCTGCCCACCTACACTGAGGACCGGCGTACTACCGGGCTTCGAGGGGCGGTTGACGGTGCGTAAGGCGTGGGTCGTCGGCGGTGCGCTCGCCGCCGGGGGGACCGGGTTCGTGACGCTCCTCGTCGTCGGTACGTACATGGCCGCCGGCTCTCTCGCGAGCGGGGTCGGCAAGGGGGCCGTGGGGCTCGCCAAGGGCGCTGTGCCCAGCGCGTACCAGTCGATCGTGCAGGAGTGGGGGAACCTCTGCCCCGCGATCAACCCGGCGCTGCTCGCCGCTCAGCTGTATCAGGAGAGCGGGTTCAATCCGAATGCGAAGAGCCCGGCGCAGGCGCAAGGGATAGCGCAGTTCATCCCGGGGACGTGGGCCGCGCACGGGGTCGACGGTGACGGGGACGGGGACCGGGACATCTGGGATCCGAAGGACGCCATTCCGTCCGCGGCCTCGTACGACTGCTCGCTCGCGAAGTACGTGAAGGACGCGCCGGGCGATCAGACCAAGAACATGCTCGCCGCGTACAACGCGGGTGCGTACGCCGTCATCAAGTACGGGGGCGTACCGCCGTACCGCGAGACGCAGAACTACGTGAAGACGATCACGAACCTGGAGAAGAGCTTCGCGCGGCCGGTCGGGCGGGTGCAGCCGTCGCAGCAGGCGGCGGGTGCCATCTACTACGCGCAGAAGAAGCTCGGGACCGAGTATCTGTGGGGTGGGAACGGGACCGCCGACCAGGGTGGCCGGTTCGACTGCTCGGGGCTGACGCTCGCCGCGTACCGGGAGGTCGGGATCGAGCTGCCGCGCGTCGCGAACGACCAGTACAACGCGGGGCCGCACCCCAAGCGGGACGAGCTGCTGCCGGGGGATCTGGTCTTCTTCTCGGACGACCTCACCAACAGCCGCGCGATCCGGCACGTCGGGATCTATGTGGGTGGCGGTTACATGATCGACGCGCCGCGTCCGGGTGCCGTGATCCGCTTCGATCCGGTCGACACACCCGACTATTTCGGGGCGACGCGGGTGACCGAGGATGGCGCGAAGGCCGTGCCGAGTGAGAGGCCGGACGGAAACCCCGAAGTGTGACGTGGCCGGAACTCTCCGTCAGAGCCCTGCCCTGAGCTGCGGCTTCGTGTCTCTCTTCGATAACGTCTGCGTGATCATTCGGTGGATTGTGGAACGAAGGAGAGGGGACCGTGCGTTCCTTTTCCTGAGCCGATCGCGGATCGACGAAGACCGCAGATCTATGACCACGGGGGTGGACGAGCGGCGCACGACAGTGTGCGCCCGCTGAGCGACAAGACGAAGGGGCCGCGACGAGATGGCTGGACTGGCTGGACTCTCGGCACTCGGGGCCTCCGGGTCCAACCCCGACGTCGGTCTGCTCTACGACATCAACGGCCTGGCGAAGGACGCCCCCGGCTGGTTCGACAGCGCCATGGCGTTCGTCGGTGAGTACGGGCTGCTGCTGGCGCTCGTGCTGCTCACGCTGTGGTGCTGGTGGGGCGTGCGGAAGCGCGACTCGCTCGACGGCGCCGCCTCGTCCGTCGCCTCCGTCGTGTGGGCGCCGCTCGCGGCCGGGATCGCCGTCCTGGTGAACGTGCCGATCCGCAGTTTCGTGGAACGGCCCAGGCCCTTCACCGACCACGACGGCCTCGACGTACTGGTCGACGGGAAGTCGGACTTCTCCTTCGTCAGTGACCACGCGACGCTCGCCATGGCCATCGGCGCCGGCCTCTTCGTCGCCCACCGCAAGTTCGGCCTGATCGGGCTCGGCCTCGCTGTCCTCGAAGGGTTCTGCCGGGTCTTCATGGGCGTGCACTACCCGACCGACGTCGTCGGCGGATTCGCGCTCGGCACGGCGGTGGCGCTGCTCCTGTCGCCCCTCGCGTCCGCGCTGCTCACCCCGCTGGCGCGCGCCGTCGGACGGACGACGCGGCTGCGGTGGCTGGTGTGGTCGCCTAGCTCGGCCCCGCAGGCTCGCGAGACGGTGGAGATTCCTGAGGCCCGGGAGTCGGAGGAGCGGGATCTGGCCGCTTAGTCCCCCAGGGCTCCGCGGGTTCCGCCGGCTCCCCGGGTTCCGCGGCTGGTTCGCGGCCGAGCAGCAGGGCTGTTCCGCCGACCGCGGCGGCAATCGCCACGACGACGCACGTGAAGGCGAGGGGGCCCGCACCGGGGTGGTCCGAGCCGTCGTAGGTGACGGCGGCGGTCGTGACACCCAGGGTGAACGCGGCGGCGGGTGCCACGATGGCGGCGGCTATGCGGGCTATCCGAGGCTTGTTCATGGTTCCAGCGGAACGCTGCGCTGTGCCGTGGGCCAGCCGAGGGCGTGTGTGGGTGGGCCGTACGGGTCGCTTACCGCTGGAACGGTCGTGCATCGCATCCGTCATCCGACGGGGGCCGCACCCCGCAGGGGGCCTCAGAGCGCCTGCGGGAACGTGAAGAACCGGTTCGGGTCGTACTGCTTCTTGACCGTCGCCAGGCGCGCGGCCGTGTCGCCGTAGTACGCCTTGCGCCAGTTCGTCAGCGTCGGGTCCGTGTAGTTCTGGTAGGCCGCCCCCGATGCGTACGGCCGCATTGCCGCGTGGGTGGAGTCGAGCCAGCCGCGGGCCGTGGAGCCGGACGTTCCGGCCCGCCAGGACACTATGTACTGCGCGAGCATCCGGGAGCGCCGGTGCACGAACGCGGTGGCGGTCGGGTCGACGCGGTTGATCGCCCCGCCGAGCGCGGTGAGCGCGATGCTGCCGGCGCCCGAGGTGACGTTCTCCATCTTCGCGAACAGGGCGCGGATGCCGGCCGAGGAGATCGAGCGGTCGAAGAAGTCCGAGTGGGCCGCGTACGTCTCGCGCCCCAGCGCCCCCTGCGTGCTGCGCCCCGGGGTCGTGCCCGGCAGATGACACATCGCGTCCTCGGCGAACGCCGAGCAGCCTGCGTACACCTCCATCGACTCCTCGTAGGAGCGCCGCTTGAGGGAGACGTTCGACGCGGGGCCGGGGCCGCCGGGGCCGTCGGCGAGGCGGTCGACGGCGTTCTGGAGCTCGCGGTACGTGCCCAGGGAGAACGCGGCGATCGAGATGGTCGGCCGGCCCCCGACCGCGTTCGCCAGGTGGCAGGACGACCAGATCTCGTCGGGCTGTGAAGGGCCCCACTCCTGCCAGGCCTTCAGTACGGAGGCGGCCTTCGACCAGGGCCAGGTCATGTACGCGGAGACGGCCTGCGGGGCGGGGTGCGTGCGGAAGCGGAGCTCGGTGACCACGCCGAAGTTGCCGTTGCCCGCGCCGCGCAGGGCCCAGAACAGGTCCTTGTTCTCGCTCTTGTCGGCGACGACCCGCTTGCCGTCCGCCGTGATCAGGGTGGCCTGGGTGAGGCTGTCGCAGGTCAGGCCGTAGGCGCGGGATACCACGCCGTGGCCGCCGCCGAGGGTGAGGCCGGAGACGCCGACGGTGGGGCAGGAGCCGGCCGGGATGGTGACGCCCTTCGCGGCGAGCGCGCGGTACACGTCGATGAGCTTGGCGCCCGCGCCCACCACGGCCTCGCTCCCGGAGGCCCTGATCGCGGAGAGCTTCGACACGTCGAGGATCAGGCGGCCGTCGCCGGACGACCAGCCCGCGTACGAGTGGCCGCCGTTGCGGATCGAGACGGGGACGTGGTGCGCCCGCGCGTAGGCGAGCGTGGTGCGGATGTCGTCGGGGTGGGCGACGTAGGCGACGGCGGTCGGCTTCAGGCTGTCGAAGCGGGTGTTGTAGAGCTGGCGTGCGGCCGCCCACTTGGCCTGGCCGGGGGTGACGAGCGTGCCGTCGAGGTCCTTGGCGAGTGCCTTGAGGTTCGCCGCGGCGGAGGCGCTCGCGCTGGTGGTGCGGATGGGGGGCGCGCTGGACGATGCGCCGGACGTCGCCGTCCCGCCGCCGGCCCCCGCCGTTCCCGTGCTGCACGCCGTGGCCGCGCCTGCCGTGACGGTGGCCGCGCCGACTGCGATGAACGTACGCCGATCCATGGACGCCTCCCGTTGTTTCCCGGGGTACGAGACGTCGTTGGGGAGCGCCGGGTTCCACGCCGGACGGTCGGGTCAGGGGTGGGCCGTGTGTTCGTCCGCGTCGGCTCTCGCCTTCGAGCGGGCTCTGCGGGAGGGGCCGCGCCAGCCGCAGGTGCAGCGGGCCAGGCAGAAACGGCCTTGTTCGGCCGTGGTCGTCTGGTGGGTTCCGGGGAGTTCGGACTGCTCTTGTGCCACAGCTCAACGGTACGCGTGACGGGTGCAGGCAACTGTCGTTATCCGGTCGACAGAGGGGCCGCGGACGCTCGGATCGACAGAGCTTGGGGGCAGACAGGCGATGGTGCAGCACGGACGCGCAGCACGGGCGGTCGCGGCGGCCGCTGCGGTCGGCCTGATGGGCCTCTCCACCGGCTGTTCGGCCGCCGCGCAGGCGGACAACGAGAGCCCGGCCGACTCGGCCGCCGCGGTGCACGACGCGGCCGACCGCCTGGTCAGGGAGGGCAGTTCCAAGGCCCGTACGTCGATGGAGATGGCCAGCGGCGGGACCCGCGTCACCATCAGGGGCGAGGGCGTCTACGACTACCGGGCGCGCGTCGGGCAGTTGAAGGTGGTGCTTCCGCAGGATCCTTCCGGCACCGAGGAGCACCGGCCGATCACCGAACTCCTCGCGCCCGGCGCCCTGTACATGAAGAACCGGGGCGCGGGTGTGCCCGCCGACAAGTGGGTGCGGGTCGAGACGGCGTCCATGTCGGACGGGAACCTGGTCACGGGCGGGGCCACGGATCCGCTGGCCGCCGCCGAACTGCTGCGGGGGGCGCGCAAGGTGACGCACATGGGGGAGAGCGAGCTCTCCGGGGCGGACGTCCGGCACTACCGCGGGACCGCCGACATCGCGGCCGCCGCCCGCGCCGCCTCCCCGGCCGGCCGGCCGTCCCTGGCCGCCGCGGCGAAAGGGTTCGCCAAGGACCAGGTGCCGTTCGACGTGTACCTCGACGACGAGGGCCGGGTCAGGAAAGTGCGCCTCCGGTTCAGCTTCGTGAATACGAAGGTGACGGCCGGGGTGAAGGGGAAGGCCGGGAAGAGGGAGGTCGTCGATGTGGCGTCCACCACTCTTCTCTACGGCTTCGGGATTCCCGCGAATATCGAACTTCCCGACACAAAGGACATCTTCGCCGGGAAGATCGCCGAGAATTAGCCGTCCGGAAATGGTCCGTCCGTGCCATGCGCAGCGCGTAGGCCGCTCCCTACCCTAGGAAGTCGGTTACGGCTACGGCTTACGGCTGGAAGAGGTGATGAACGTGGCTCCGGTGGGCGGCACGGCGGTTCATGACCACGTCGCCCTCGCCGAGATCGAGCTGTGCGGTGAATTGATCATCGCGGCGTCGGTCGCGGATGAGGACCGGCTCAGTGCGGACCGTATCGACGAGGTGCTGAGGGTCGCCGAGGAGCGGTGGCCCCGCGGCGAGGAGTTCGGGGACGAGGGGCGCGGGGAGCCCTGAAGCCCGTGGGGAGCCCTGAACCCGAAGGGGGCGCGGCCGGCTGTCCGGCGCGCCCCGGGTCCGGCTCCGGGTCGTGTTCCTCACAGGGGCAGGGCGCGCGGTGTCCGTCCCGGGCGTCTCAGGTGCGGAGCATCCGGGCGATCGCCTTCGTCGCCTCCTCGACCTTCGCGTCGATCTCGTCACCGCCCTTGACCGCCGCGTCGGCGACGCAGTGGCGCAGGTGCTCCTCGAGGAGCTGGAGGGCGAAGGACTGGAGGGCCTTGGTGGAAGCGGAGACCTGCGTGAGTATGTCGATGCAGTAGACGTCCTCGTCGACCATGCGCTGCAGGCCCCTGATCTGGCCCTCGATGCGGCGCAGGCGCTTGAGGTGCTCGGCCTTCTGGTGGTGGTATCCGTGGATTCCGCGGTCGTGGTCTGTCACGGTCTCACCGTCGTGGTCGGTCACGATCTCCGTCGCTTCCGTGGTCATCGCGTCCTCCCGTTGTATACCCCTACCGGGTATATGGTACCGAATTCCGAGGGGGTCCGACGGGTTCGCGGGACCCCGTGCTCATCACAGTGCCTGATGGGCGACACTGGGGTATTGCCGGTTAGCCGTGGCCGGATGATGCGCCTAGCATCAGCCTGACCGAATCCAAAGCACCCCGAGGACCCCACGTGCGCTTTCGTCTGACCCCCAGGGAGACGAGCTTCTACGACATGTTTGCCGCATCCGCGGACAACATCGTCACGGGCTCGAAACTCCTGATGGAACTGCTCGGCGCGGATTCCTCCGCCCGAGTCGAGATCGCGGAGCGGATGCGGGCAGCGGAACACGCCGGTGACGACGCCACCCACGCGATTTTCCACCAGCTGAACTCCTCGTTCATCACGCCCTTCGACCGCGAGGACATCTACAACCTCGCGTCGTCCCTCGACGACATCATGGACTTCATGGAGGAGGCCGTCGACCTCGTCGTCCTCTACCAGGTCGAAGAGCTTCCCAAGGGTGTGGAGCAGCAGATCGAGGTCCTGGCCCGCGCGGCCGACCTGACCGCCGAGGCCATGCCGAACCTGCGGACCATGGACAACCTCACCGAATACTGGATCGAGGTCAACCGCCTCGAGAACCAGGCCGACCAGATCCACCGGAAGCTTCTCGCGCAGCTCTTCAACGGCAAGTACGACGCCATGGAGGTGCTGAAGCTGAAGCAGATCGTGGATGTGCTCGAAGAGGCGGCGGACGCCTTCGAGCACGTGGCGAACACGGTGGAGACCATCGCCGTCAAGGAGTCCTGAGCCGTCTCATGGACACCTTTGCACTGATCGTGACGATCGGCGTCGCGCTCGGATTCACGTATACGAACGGCTTTCACGACTCGGCGAACGCCATCGCCACGTCGGTCTCCACGCGTGCGCTGACGCCCCGGGCGGCGCTGGCGATGGCTGCGGTGATGAACCTCGCCGGTGCCTTCATGGGCAGCGGCGTCGCCAAGACGGTGAGTGAGGGGATCATCTCCACGCCCGAGGGCAGCAAGGGGATGGGCATCCTCTTCGCCGCGCTCGTCGGCGCGATCATCTGGAACCTCGTCACCTGGTACTTCGGCCTTCCCTCCTCGTCGTCGCACGCGCTGTTCGGCGGCATGGTCGGCGCGGCGCTCGCCGGCGGCACGGCCGTCTACTGGTCCGGCGTGCTCGACAAGATCGTCATCCCGATGCTCACCTCGCCGGTGATCGGTCTGGTCGTCGGCTATCTCGTCATGTGCGCGATCCTGTGGCTGTTCCGGCGGTCCAACCCGCACAAGGCCAAGCGCGGATTCCGTATCGCGCAGACGGTGTCGGCGGCCGGCATGGCGCTCGGTCACGGTCTGCAGGACGCGCAGAAGACCATGGGTGTCGTGATGATGGCCCTGGTCATCTCCGGGCACGAGACGTACAGCGACGCGATCCCGGTCTGGGTCAAGCTCGTCTGCGCCCTGATGCTCTCGCTCGGTACGTACGCGGGTGGCTGGCGCATCATGCGCACCCTCGGCCGCAAGATCATCGAGCTGGACCCGCCGCAGGGCTTCGCGGCCGAGACGACCGGTGCGTCGATCATGTTCGGCTCGGCGTTCCTGTTCCACGCGCCGATCTCGACTACGCACGTCATCACCTCGGCGATCATGGGCGTGGGCGCGACCAAGCGCGTGAACGCGGTGCGCTGGGGCGTCGCCAAGAACATCGTCCTGGGCTGGTTCATCACGATGCCGGCCGCGGCGCTGGTGGCCGCGGCCAGTTACTGGGTCGTGAATCTCGCGTTCGGCTGACCTGCGGGTGGGCTGATGCGGCTGGGGGTCCGGGGGTCGTCCCCCGGGTGGTGCAGTATCACGATGCCGGCCGCGGCGCTGGTGGCAGCGGCCAGCTACTGGGTCGTGAATCTTGCGTTCGGCTAGCAGCTCACGCAGTCCTCGTAACGCAAAAGAGGGCCCGCCCCCCGGGAGCCAGGGGGCGGGCCCTTTGCCTTGCGGTGGCACCGCCATGCAGCACCGCAAGGAGTCGGTGGTGTCTAGCCGAAGCGGCCCGAGATGTAGTCCTCGGTGGCCTGGACCGACGGGTTGGAGAAGATCCGCTCGGTCTCGTCGATCTCGACGAGCTTGCCGGGCTGGCCGACGGCGGACAGGTTGAAGAACGCCGTGCGGTCCGAGACGCGGGCCGCCTGCTGCATGTTGTGCGTCACGATGACGATCGTGAAGCGCTCCTTGAGCTCGCCGATCAGGTCCTCGATGGCGAGGGTCGAGATCGGGTCGAGGGCCGAGCAGGGCTCGTCCATGAGGAGCACCTGGGGCTCGACCGCGATGGCGCGGGCGATGCACAGACGCTGCTGCTGGCCGCCGGAGAGGCCGGAGCCGGGCTTGTTGAGGCGGTCCTTGACCTCGTTCCAGAGGTTGGCGCCCTTGAGGGACTTTTCGACGATGTCGCCGAGCTCGCTCTTCTTGTACGAGCCGTTCAGGCGCAGGCCCGCCGCCACGTTGTCGAAGATCGACATGGTGGGGAACGGGTTCGGGCGCTGGAACACCATGCCGACCGTGCGGCGCACGGCGACCGGGTCGACGTGGGTGCCGTAGAGGTCCTCGTCGTCCAGGAGCACCTTGCCCTCGACGCGGCCGCCGGGGGTGACCTCGTGCATGCGGTTCAGGGTGCGCAGGAAGGTGGACTTGCCGCAGCCGGACGGGCCGATGAAGGCCGTCACGGAGCGGGGCTCCACGGTCATCGAGATGTCCTCGATCGCCTTGTGGGAGCCGTAGTACGCGGTGAGGCCGCTGACGTCGATTCGCTTGGCCATAACTAATTCACTTCCAGATGCCGCGTCAGCGGCCGGTCTTGGGGGCCTTCCAGCGGGCGATGCCGCGGGCCACCAGGTTGAGGATCATGATGAAGGCGATGAGGACGAGAGCCGCCGCCCATGCACGGTCGTACGCCGCCGGGCTGCCGCCGCTGTTCTGGTACTGCTGGTAGATGTACAGCGGCAGCGAGGACTGGGGTCCCTGGAACGGGTCCGTGTTGATGAGCGGGTTGCCCCAGACCAGCAGCAGTACGGGCGCGGTCTCACCGGCGATGCGGGCGATGGCCAGCATCACACCGGTCGTGATGCCGCCGATCGACGTCGGCAGGACGACCTTGACGATCGTGCGCCACTTCGGTACGCCGAGCGCGAGGGAGGCCTCGCGCAGCTCGTTCGGGACGAGCTTGAGCATTTCCTCGGTGGAGCGGACGACGACCGGGATCATCAGGATGGACAGCGCCATGGACCCGGCGAAGCCGGAGTAGCTGAAGCCGAGGATCAGGATCCAGAAGCTGAGGATGAACAGGCCCGCGACGATCGACGGGATGCCCGTCATGACGTCGACGAAGAAGGTGACGGCCTTGGCGAGCCTGCCCCGGCCGTACTCGACCAGGTAGACCGCGGTGAGCAGGCCGATCGGCACGGAGATCAGGGTGGCGAGGCCGACCTGCTCCAGGGTGCCGATGATGGCGTGGTAGATGCCGCCGCCGGGCTCGGCGTCGGTGACGACGCCCATCGAGTGCGTCAGGAAGAAGACGTCCAGGACCTTCACGCCGCGCGAGACGGTCTCCCAGATCAGGGAGACCAGCGGGATCACGGCGAGGATGAACGCGACCCAGACGACGCTGGTCGCGACGCGGTCCTTGGCCTGGCGCTTGCCCTCGACGGCGGTGGCGATGCCGTACGTGCCGAGCACGAACAGGATCGCGGCGATCAGACCCCACTGGATCTGGCTGTCGAGTCCGGCGCCCAGGCCGATCGCGCAGCCGAGCGCGATGGCGCCGGCGGCGATGGCGTACGGGGACCAGCGCGGCAGGCGCGCGGCGCTGAGGGAGTTGGTGCCGGGGGCCGGCGGGGTGATGGTTGCGTTGCTCATGCGTTGGCCCCCGAGTACTCCTTGCGGCGGGCGATGATCGCGCGGGCCCCGCCGTTCACGACCAGCGTGATGATGAACAGGACCAGACCGGAGGCGATGAGCGCGTCACGGCCCTGCTCGGTGGCCTCGCTGAACTTCGCGGCGATGTTCTGCGCGAAGGTGCCGCCGCCCGGGTCGAGCAGGCTGGCGTTGATCTCGAAGCTGGGGGAGAGGACCGTCGCGACGGCCATGGTCTCGCCGAGCGCGCGGCCGAGGCCGAGCATCGAGGCGGAGATGACGCCGGAGCGGCCGAAGGGGATCACCGACATGCGGATGACTTCCCAGCGGGTGGCGCCGAGCGCGAGTGCGGCCTCCTGGTGCATCAGGGGCGCCTGCCGGAAGACCTCACGGCTGACGTTCGTGATGATCGGGAGGATCATGATGGCGAGCAGGATGCCGACGGCGAGGAGGGTGCGCGGGGCGCCGCCCTGCCACTCGAGGATGCCGGTCCAGCCGAAGTAGTCGTTGAGCCAGCTGTAGAAGCCGGTCAGGTGCGGCACCAGGAAGAGGGCGCCCCACAGGCCGTACACGATGGACGGTACGGCGGCGAGCAGGTCGACGACGTACGCGATCACGCCGCCGATCTTCTTCGGCGCGTAGTGCGTGATGAACAGCGCGATGCCGACGGCGATCGGGACGGCGATCGCCATGGCGATGACCGAGGACACGATCGTGCCGAAGGCGAGGACCGCGATGCCGAAGACCGGCGGGGTGGCGTTGGCGTTCCACTCGAAGGTCGTGAGGAAGTTGCCGTCGTTCTGGGACAGCACCAGCGAGGCGCGGTAGGTGAGGAAGGCCGCGATGGCGGCCATGATCACCAGAAGCAGGATGCCGGAGCCGCGCGAGAGACCGAGGAAGATCCGGTCACCGGGGCGGGTGGCGCCGCGGCCGGCGCGCTGTTGCAGCGCGGGCGTCGGCGGGTCGGCTGGGGCGGGTGGAGCAGTCGTCTTCGTGGATATATCCATGGGGTTCTCCGGTCTGCGGAGCCGCGGTCGGGCGGCTCCAGGCGGCGGTGCACCGGACGGTGCGGCCCGCCCCCTTCAGGGGACGGGCCGCACGCTGGGTCAGCTCAGGCTCGCGATGGTGTCGCGGACCTTGGTGTTGATCTCGGAGGGGATCGGCGCGTAGCCGAGGGCCGCCAGGGAGTCCTGGCCGTCCTGGCTCGCGATGTAGGTGAGGAAGGACTTGGTGGCCGGGAAGGTGTCGGCCTTGTTGCCCTTGTCGCAGACGATCTCGTAGGTGACGAGGGTGATCGGGTAGGCGCCGTCGGCCTTCGTCGCGTAGTTCAGCTCGAGGGCGAGGTCCTTGCCGGTGCCCACGGTCTTGGCCTCGGAGATCGCCTTGGTGGCGTTCTCGACGGTGGCCTTGACCGGCGCGGAGGCGCCCGTGTCGAGGTCGACCGTCTTGATGCCGTCCTTGGCGTAGGAGAGCTCGAAGTAGGAGATCGCGCCGGCGGTCTGCTTGACCTGCTGGGCGAGGCCGGAGGAGCCCTGCGCCGACTGGCCGCCCTTGGCCTGCCAGGCCTTGCCGCCCGAGTACTTCCAGTCCGCCGGGGAGGCGGCCTTGAGGTACTTGGTGAAGTTGTCCGTGGTGCCGGACTCGTCCGAGCGGTGGAACGCCTGGATCTTGGTCTTGGGCAGCTTCGCCTTGGGGTTCAGCTTGGCGATGGCCTCGTCGTCCCAGGTGCTGATCTTGCCGTCGAAGATCTGGGCGAGGGTCTTGGCGTCCAGGATCAGGTTGTCGACACCCGGAACGTTGTAGCCGACCGCGATCGGGCCGCCGACCATCGGGAGGTCGATGCCCTGGCCGCCGGAGCAGACCTTCTTGGAGGCGGTGACCTCTTCGGGCTTCAGCGCGGAGTCCGAGCCGGCGAAGGCGACCTGGCCCTGCGTGAACGCCGTGACACCGGCGCCCGAACCCTCGGGCTTGTAGTTGATCTGAACGCCCTTGCACTCGGCGGTGTACGCCTTGACCCAGGCCTGGATGGCGTTGGCCTGTGCGGAGGAACCGTTCGCGAGGAGCTGGCCCTTGGCATCGCCGCACTTGATGCTGCCGGCCTTGGCCGTCGGGCCGCTGTTCGAACCGCCGTTGGCACTCGTGTCGTCCGAGCCGCACGCCGTGAGGGCCAGGGCGCCGGAGACGGCGATGGCGCCGAGGGAAAGGGCGCGGAGCCGGTTCTTGCGCTGAAGCTTCACTTTCGGATGTTCCTTCCAGGAGCCGCCGGTCGGTGAATCCGGGACGGCGTGCGAAGTCTGTTCGTTCCAGGCAGGCGGTGCGGTGTTCGCCCTGGTGGGCGACTCGCTCCGTGTAAGGCCGAAATTAGGCAGGACAGGTGAAGCGACCGATGGGCATGAGTGAACGGCGGGTGAACCTCGGCGGTCGGTGCGGTGAGCTACTGTGTGACGTTTTGTGATGATGCCGACACTGGCTGCGACTATGCCAGGTGGAGGGCGTCGAGCAGCGCGTCGACGAGCGTCTTGTCGCGGGGCTGGGTCAGCCGGTGGCGGGCGGCGGTCGGGGAGAGCCAGGCGACGCGGTCGACCTCGCGGTTCGGTGTGAACCCACCGTCCGTCGCCTCGGCGGCCCAGTAGTCGACGCGTTTGGGGCGGCCCCTCGCGATGTAGCGGGTGGTGGGGAGGCGGGCGCCGGGAGCGCACTGGAACCCGGTCTCCTCCGCCACCTCGCGCAGCGCGCCCGCGAGGGCCTCCTCGCCGCGCTTCAGCTTGCCCTTGGGGTGCGACCAGTCGTCGTACTTGGGCCGGTGCACGAGGCAGATCTCGATCGGGGCCTCCCCCGCTCGATCGAAGTCGAGGGCTTGGGGAACGTGGCCGTAGGAGGAGCGGCGCCACAGCACGCAGCCGGCCGCGCGGATCGTGTCGTCGCCGCTGCTGCTCATGGCGTGTGGACCGTCTCCTTCAGCCAGGCCCGCTGGAACGCGAAACGGGCCGCTTCCACCTCGTGGCGCTGGTCGGCGTGCAGGACGCCGAGCGCGTAGGCCGTAGCCGGGGCGATGCGCGGGGTGCGGGCCGCGTGGGCGGCGGCGGCCGCGGCCTCGGCGGCGTCCCGGTGCCGGTCGAGCGCGGCGGCCGCCTCGGTCTCCGCGTCGGCCGGCCCGCCGCCGGTGCCGGGCCCGGCGGGCGCGACCTCCTGGGCATAGCGGTGCAGCCGCAGCAGGAGGCGTACGTGGTGCCAGGGCGCGTCCTGGGACGGGGGCGCCGTGTCCGCGGTGAGGCCTTGGACGAGGGCCTCCGCGTTGTAGGGGTGGCCCGCCCGGTGGAGGGGGAGCGCGGTGACGGCCTCGGCGAGGCGGGACCGGGCGGAGGCGGTCAGCGCGTCGAGGTCGGCCGTGGTGGCGCGCAGCGGGACCTCGCTGGCGAGTACGGCCACGTTGTCCGCGACCGCGTGGAAGCGGCTTGAGCCCAGGGCCTGGAGGGCCGTGGAGTGGGCTCGCGTGCGGGCCAGTGTGAGCTGGCGTTCCAGGAGGGCGCCGGCCTTCGCGGCGCCGACGGTGAGATTTCCCGACGCCCGATTCTCGTTGCGCGGCAACTGGGCTGTGCCCAGTCGTTCCGCCCCGGCGGAACGACTGCCCACGGCAGGGAGGGCAGTGGCCACGGAGGCCTGTCCCGGAAGCATGTGCGCGCCGGACAGACGGTGCAGCGCCGACAGCAGTCGCTCCAGGCGGCCCGCGTACGCGTGCTCCTGCGCCAACGTGCCCGAGAGCCACGCCAGTTCGGGGCGCAGCGCGTCGGACCACTCGGCGTCGAGCAGGGGACGGAACGTGTGGAGGGTGCCGCTGATGCGGCGGGCCGAGCGGCGCAGGGCGCGCGCCGCGTCGGCCGCCTCCTCGGCGGTTCCTCCGGGTGCGGCGCCGCCGCTCTCGCGGTGCTGCCTCAGGGAGCGCAGGAACTCCGTGGCCTGCTCGCGCAGATAGGCCGCGACGACCTCGCCCGCGCAGCCCTCCGCTCCCGTTGTCTCAAGGTGTTGCTGTGCCACGCCGGCGCCTCCGGGCGTCTATGAGCATCTCCTGTACGTTCCGCAGGGGCCGGCCCTCCGCGTCCTTGGCGTGCCGGACCCAGTTCCCGTCCGGTCCCAGGTGCCAGGAGGCGGTGGTGTCGGACATCCCCGTCTCCAGGAGCCGGTTCAGTGCGCCCCGGTGGGCCGGGTCGGAGACCCTGACCAGGGCCTCGATGCGGCGGTCGAGGTTGCGGTGCATCATGTCCGCGCTGCCGAACCAGACCTCGGGCTCGCCGCCGTTGCCGAAGGCGAAGACCCGGGAGTGCTCCAGGAAGCGGCCGAGCACGGACCGTACGCGGATGTTCTCCGACAGGCCCGCGACGCCCGGCCGCACGGCGCAGATCCCGCGGACCCACACGTCGACGGGTACGCCGGCCTGCGCCGCCCGGTACATCGCGTCGATGACGGCCTCGTCGACCATCGAGTTGACCTTGAAGCGGACGTAGGCGGGGCGGCCGGCGCGGTGGTGCTGGACCTCGTTGTTGATCCTCGAAATGAGGCCGTCGCGCAGGGACTTGGGGGCGACGAGGAGCCGGCGGTACGTCTCGCGGCGCGAGTAGCCGGACAGCCGGTTGAAGAGGTCGGAGAGGTCGGCGCCCACCTGCGAGTCCGCGGTGAGCAGGCCCAGGTCCTCGTAGAGGCGGGCCGTCTTCGGGTGGTAGTTGCCCGTGCCGACGTGGCAGTAGCGGCGCAGCGTGTCGCCCTCCTGGCGCACGACGAGCGACAGCTTGCAGTGCGTCTTCAGGCCGACGAGGCCGTAGACGACATGGCAGCCGGCCTCCTCCAGCTTGCGCGCCCACTTGATGTTGGCCTGCTCGTCGAAGCGGGCCTTGATCTCGACGAGGACGAGGACCTGCTTGCCGGACTCCGCGGCGTCTATCAGCGCGTCGACGATCGGCGAGTCGCCCGAGGTCCGGTACAGCGTCTGCTTGATCGCGAGGACGTCCGGGTCGGAGGCGGCCTGCTCCAGGAACGCCTGCACGGACGTGGAGAACGAGTCGTACGGGTGGTGGAGCAGCACGTCCCGCTCGCGCAGGGCGGCGAAGATGTCGGGCGCGGACGCGGACTCGACCTCGGCCAGGTCGCGGTGGGTGCCCGCGATGAACTTGGGGTACTTCAGCTCGGGCCGGTCGAGGCTGGAGATGCCGAAGAGGCCCGTGAGGTCCAGGGGGCCCGGCAGCGGGTATACCTCGGACTCGCTGATCTTCAGCTCGCGCACGAGGAGATCGAGGACGTACCGGTCGATGGTCTCCTCGACCTCGAGCCGCACCGGCGGGCCGAAGCGGCGCCGCATGAGCTCCTTCTCCAGCGCCTTGAGGAGGTTCTCCGCATCGTCCTCCTCGACCTCCAGGTCCTCGTTCCGGGTCAGCCGGAACATGTGGTGCTCCAGGACCTCCATGCCGGGGAACAGCTCGCCCAGGTGCTTGGGCGCCGAGATGACGTCCTCGATGGGGACGTAGCGCTGCGGCGAGGCCTCCAGGAAGCGGGAGAGCAGCGGCGGCACCTTGACGCGCGCGAAGTGGCGGTGCCCGGAGACCGGGTTGCGCACGACGACGGCGAGGTTCAGGGACAGGCCGGAGATGTACGGGAACGGGTGCGCGGGGTCCACGGCCAGCGGGGTGAGCACCGGGAAGATCTGCTGCTTGAACAGCGTGAAGAGCCGGGACTGCTCCTTGTCCGTGAGCTCCTCCCAGCGCACCAGGTGGATGCCCTCGTCGGCGAGCGCGGGGGCGACGTCCTCCTGGAAGCAGGCGGCGTGCCGGGCCATGAGCTCGCGCGAGCGGTTCCAGATCAGTTCGAGAACCTCACGGGGCTGGAGCCCTGAGGCCGAACGGGTGGCGACGCCCGTCGCGATACGGCGCTTGAGTCCGGCCACGCGGACCATGAAGAACTCGTCCAGGTTCGACGCGAAGATCGCCAGGAAGTTCGCCCGCTCAAGGAGCGGGGTGTCCGGGTCCTCGGCCAGTTCGAGCACGCGCTCGTTGAAGGCGAGCCAGCTGCGCTCCCGGTCCAGGAAGCGGCCCTGGGGCAGCTCGGCGCTGTAGTCCTCGAACTCGTCCGGGTCGGCGTCGATGTCGGACGTGAGCTCGGGGAGATCGGGTTTGAAGTCACCGCCTGCGACCGTGTGCGGGCGGTGCGCGGCTATCGAGCCGACGGACGGCTGCGCCTGCCGGTCGGAGGCCTGGTCCTGGGCGTTCTGCTGGCTCATGGACCCATTCTTCCGCGCCCGGACCACGATGGGCGCGTCGGAGAGCGCGGGCGTGAGGCGGAGTCTCCCGTTCGGGGAGCTCTCCGCCGGTGCCCCGGTGGGGTCGGGCGCGGCGGGCTGCATTCTGTGAGGGTGGCAAGCCCGTCTGAATGGTTGGTTACGGCGACATGACGTGCGGGGCATGGCGGGGCGTCCCGCGGACGTTCCCGGGACGCCCCGCCACGCCCCGCACGTCGTCAGGGACGCTGGTTCCTGCGCAGGAGGGCGAAGGCGGCGGCTGCCACCAGTGCCGTCAGGGCGAGGAGGATGCCGGTTTCGACGAGCTGGAGCGGCCAGAAGTGGGAGGCGGGCTGGAACTCGCGGTAGAAGCCCGTGATGTTGTGCTGGACGAGGCAGCTCTTGTCGTCGACGCACAGGGGGTCGGCGATGTGCGCGCCGCTGCCGGTGACCGCGCCCTCGTCGAGGAGGAGGCCGGCGAAGGCCCGGTAGCCCTCGTGGACGTCGCCGATGATGGTGACGGGGGGCCAGAGGTGGTCGCGGATCTCGCCGAGCGAGACGGTCACGATGCCGAGGAGGGCGAGCGAGACACAGATCGACGGGATCACGCGCTTGGAGATGAACGCGACCAGCGCGCCGAGTGTCAGGCCGAGCAGCGGGAGCGCGACGGCGGTCGGGCCCAGGGCGCCGTAGACGCCGTTGGTGAACCACTGGTTTGACGGGAGGCCGCTCGCCGCAGAGGCGACCAGGTGGCGCAGGGCCACGAGGATGCCGGTGCCCACGACGAGGAAGGCGGCCGGGAGGGCGAGCTTCGTCGTCAGCCAGCGGGCCGGCGGGACGGACTGCGTCCAGGCGAGCGAGGCCGTGCCGCGCTCCAGTTCGCGGCCTATGAGCGTCCCGCCCGCGAAGGCGGCGGCGATCGCGGGCACGATCGTGATCAGGCCGGTGGTGAGCGCGAGCAGGTACTCGTACGTGCCCGCGCCAGGCCCTGTGGCGCTGCAGGCGTTCATGACGCCTGCGACGCACTTGCCCGTGATGTGCCACCCGGAGCTGCCCGGTCCCCACAGCCACAGCAGCATCGCCGCGGTCAGCGCCACGTACACGGCCCACAGCCACAGGGCGAGGCGGTGCAGCCGCAGCACCGTCCAGGTCAGGCCGGTCGAGGGGGAGAAGGGGGAGAGGGAGGCGGTGCTCATGCGGCGGTCTCCTTCTTCGGCTGGTACCGGCGCAGGACGAGGAACGCGCCGACGACGGCGAGCGCGGTCAGGCCGAGCAGGATGCCCGTCTCCGCGAGCTGGCGGGGCCAGTAGTCGGGGGAGGGGAGGTAGCTGCGGGTGAAGCCGGTGATGTGGTGGCGGTCCAGGCACTTCTGGCTCAGGTAGCAGCCGGGGTCGGAGACCTTGGCGCCCGTGGACGTGATCGCCTTGCTGTACACCGGCAGTTCGGGCTGCAGACGCGAGAACGGCGAATGCTGGAACGGCCAGTTGTTGCCGCGCATCGCGCCGGCCAGGAACTGCACGACACCGGCGACCGCCAGGGCGGGCAGCGTACGGCGCAGGACGAGGGCGGCGAGCACGCCGACGGCGAGGCCGAACAGGGCGTTCGCCACGGTGGCGGGGCCGAGGGAGAAGGCGAACGAGCGGGGGCCGATGCCCGCCACAAGGAGGTGGTTGTGCGCGTTCCACACCAGCCGGTACAGGACGACGAGCAGGCCCGTGCCGACGGCGACGAACACCGCGGGCACGGCCAGCTTCGCGGTGAGCCAGCGGGCGGGGGACACGGACTGGGTCCAGGCCAGCCCGGCCGTCCCCCGCTCCAGTTCACGCGCGATCAGCGGTCCCGCCGCGAAGACGGCGATGGCGCACGAGGCGATGCCGATCAGCGAGGACGGGCCGTAGAAGCGGGAGTCGAACGAGCCGCCGAAACCGAGAAATGAGAACCCGTCGAGGTACGCGTTCTCCTGCGCACCGCTGTAGCCGAACACGTCGAACGCCTTCTGCGCCGCGTTCGCGCCCGGTCCCCACAGCCACAGCAGCAGGCCCGCGGTGATGACGACGTACGCCGTCCACACCCACAGCGCGGTGCGGTGCAGGCGCAGCACGGTCCAGACGAGGCCGTCGGGGCCGGGGAGGGTGCGGCGCGCGGCGGGGCGGCCGGTGTCCTTGTCCAGGAGGGCGGTCATGCCGTCACCGCCGCGGCGGTGACGGTCGTGCCCGGCGTGATCAGCGCGGGGGCGCCGGGGTTGCGCAGATGGGCGAGGATCAGCTCCTCCATGGACGGCTCCTGTGCTTCCCAGGCGCTGTCGAGCGGCCCGTCGCGGCGGATCAGGGCGGTCAGTCCGCGGCCGGCGGCGCGGGACTCGACCACGGTGTGCGGAGCGAGGTCGTCGGCCGTGCCGCGCCCGGTGACCAGGCTGTGTGCGGCCGTCAGGTCGTCGATGCCGCCGCCGAGCCGGATGCGGCCGGCGCCCAGGAGCAGCAAGTGGTCGCAGGCGTCGGTCAGTTCGGCGACGATGTGCGACGACATCAGGACGGTGGTGCCGTGTTCGGCGGCGTCCGCCATCAGCGTGCCCATCAGCTCGTGGCGGGCGAGCGGGTCGAGGTCCGCCATCGGCTCGTCGAGGAGCATCAGCTGGGGCCGCTTGCCGAGCGCGAGGGCGAGTGCGACGCGGGTGCGCTGTCCGCCGGAGAGCGAGCGGACCCGGGCCGCGGGGTCGAGGTCGCCCTGCTCCACGATCCCGTTGGCGTACGCGGCGTCCCAGCGGCCCGGGTTCAGCTCGGCGCCCATGCGCAGGGTGTCCGCGATGGAGAGCTGCGGGTACAGCGGCTTGTCCTGCGAGAGGTACGCGACGCGGTCGCGGTGCACGCCGGGGGCGGCGCCGAGGACCGTGAGGTGCCCGGAGGTGGGGCGCATGAGCCCGGCGGCGATCGCGAGGAGGGTGGACTTTCCCGCCCCGTTGGGCCCGACCAGGGCGCTGATCCGCCCGGCGGGCAGCCGGAAGGAACACAGGTCGAGCGCGGCGTGGCCGTGGCGGCCGTAACGCTTGCCGAGCCCTGTCGCCTCGATGGCGACGGCCGGGGTGGTGCTGGTGGAACTCACTGATCCCCCTTCGGGAAGTTTTCGTCCAGTACGGCGCCGAACAGGGCGGCCGCGTCCTCGCGGTCGAGGCCCGCGGCACGGGCACGCCGGGCCCAGTCCGCGAGTTCGGCCCGCAGCGGCGAGTCGGCCGGGGCCGCGCCGAGCGTCCTGCGGACGAACGTGCCGAGACCTCGGCGGGCCTCGACCAGGCCCTCGCGCTCCAGCTCGCGGTACGCCTTGAGCACGGTGTTCGGGTTGATCGCGGTGGCTTCGACGACCTCGCGGGCCGTGGGCAGCTTGTCTCCGGGCTCCAGCAGGCCGAGGCGCAGGGCCTGCTGGGTCTGCTGGACGATCTGGAGATAGGTGGCGACGCCGCTGCGCCGGTCGATCCGGTACTCGACCACGTTCTTCAACACCACCCTTTCACTAATCAAGTAGTGAAAGGGTGGTGCAAAGGAGGGGCAGTGTCAAGTGACGACTGCCCCTCGGTGCTGCTGACCCGTGTTTCTGCTGTTCTGCGACCGGCTACGACCTACGACTCCGTGCGGTACATCAGGTCCGTCTCGTACGTGACGAAGCCGAGGCGCTCGTAGACCGTGACCGCCGGCTTGTTGTCGGCGTCCACGTAGAGCATCGCCGTCGGCAGGCCCGACCTCGCCAGATGCCGCAGGCCCACCGCCGTGAGCGCCTTGCCGAGGCCGCCGCCCTGGTTGCCCGGCGCGACCCCGACGACGTACACCTCGCCGAGCTGTTCCTCGGCGTGGACCTTGGTCCAGTGGAAGCCGATGACCTCGCCGTCGCCCTCCCGCACGGCGAGGAAGAAACCGTTCGGGTCGAACCACGGCTCGGCCTTGCGGTCGTCCAGGTCGCGCTGGGTCAGCGAGCCCTGCTCGGGGTGGTGGGCGAACGCCGCCGCGTTCACCGCGAGCCACGCCGCGTCGTCCTCGCCGGGCACGAAGGCCCGGATGGTGACGCCCTCGGGGAGCACCGGCTCGGCGAGCGAGGGGCCCTCCGCCAACGGGCGCCGCATCTGGCGCAGTTCGCGGAACAGGGTCAGGCCGAGGACCTGCGCGAGGTGCCGGGCCGCCGAGTGGCCGCCGTGCGCCCAGACCCGCAGCCGCTTGCCGGACGCGCCGAGCAGCGCCGAGCCGAGCGCCCGCCCGTGCCCGTGCCCGCGGTGCGCGGGGTGCACGACGAGCTCGGCGGCCGGGGCCTCGATGGGGTCGGTGTCCTCCAGCTGGCCGTACCCGATCAGCTCGCGGTCGACCTTCAGCAGGAAGTGGCGCACGCCCTCCCTGGGGCCGCCGCGCAGCTGCAGCCTGCCCTGCTCCGACACCGCCTGCTGCCCGTCGGCACGGGCGGCGTCGGCAAGGATCTCCAGGACGGCTTCCGCCTGGTCGGGAGTGAGGGCGGTGAGCGTCTCGATCTGGCGGTCGGGGGCGGTGGGCACGGCGTCGCTGGTCATGCACAAGAGGGTACGGCGACGGGCCCGCGACGGGCTTGCGCCGAGTGATGGCAACCAGCTCGTAACCGGCAAACACCTGTTGTGCTACGCGCGTTGACCTTAGGCTGCCGACTTGGTCACGGCACACCGCCACCACCGTCGCCACACGGCACCCACACAGGGGGACGCAATCCGATGAACCCGTTGCCACCGCAGTCTCCGCCGGCACCGCACCGGCCCGGACGCCGCCCCGCATCGCGGATACTCGCCGTGGCGGCCGGGCTCGCCACCGTCGGCGCGCTCGTCGCGGCCCTGCCCGCGAACGCCACGCAGGACCGGCACCACGGCGGCAAGGACCGGCACACGGTCGACGTGCAGCTGCTCTCCTTCAACGACTTCCACGGCAACCTGGAGCCGCCGGCCGGTTCGTCGGGCCAGGTCACGGAGAACCTGCCGGACGGCACCACGAGGAAGGTCGACGCGGGCGGTGTCGAGTACCTCGCGACGTCCCTGCGGACGGCCAGGAAGAGCCACCCGTACAGCGTCACCGCCGCGGCCGGCGACCTGATCGGGGCCAGCCCGCTGCTGTCGGGGCTGTTCCACGACGAGCCCACCGTCGAGGCGATGAACAAGCTCGACCTGGACGTGACGAGCGTCGGCAACCACGAGTTCGACGAGGGCGCCACGGAGCTGGCGCGCATGCAGAACGGCGGCTGCCACCCCAAGGACGGCTGCTTCGAGGACGGCAAGAAGTTCAAGGGCGCCGACTATCCCTACCTCGCCGCCAATGTGACGAACGAGAAGACCGGCAAGCCGATCCTCGCCCCCTACTGGGTGTGGAAGCACAACGGCGTGAAGATCGGGTTCATCGGCGTGACCCTGGAGGGCACCCCCGACATCGTCTCCGCCGAGGGCGTCAAGGGCCTGAAGTTCCACGACGAGATCGAGACCGTCAACAAGTACGCCAAGATCCTCGACAAGCAGGGCGTGAAGTCGATCGTCACGCTCATCCACGAGGGCGGCGTGCCGGCCTCCGGCTCGTACAACTACGACTGCGACTCCCCGAGCGGCGGCGCGGGCATCTCCGGCCCGATCGTCGACATCGCCAAGGGCATCTCGCCGAAGGTCGACGCGCTGGTCACCGGCCACACGCACAACGCCTATGTCTGCACGATTCCCGACCCGTCCGGCAAGCCCCGTCTGGTCACTTCGGCGTCCTCGTACGGGAAGCTCTACACGGACACGACGCTGACGTACGACCGCCGCACCAAGGACATCGTGCGTACGTCGGTGAAGTCGGCCAACCACGTGGTGAGCCGCACGCAGCCGAAGGCCGCGGACATGACCGCGCTCATCGGCCGCTGGAACAAGATGGCTGCGCCCGTCGCGGGCCGGCCCGTCGGGTACATCTCGGCGGACATCCCGGGCCGCGGCGCCGAAACGCCGGAGGCGCCGCTCGGCGATCTGATCGCGGACGCGCAGCTCGCGCACGCCAAGACCCTCGACCCGAAGACCTCGCTGGCCCTGATGAACCCCGGCGGCGTGCGCTCCGACCTCGTGTACAAGGCGAGCGGCAGCGAGGGCGACGGCGTCGTCACCTACGGCGAGGGCTTCACCGTGCAGCCCTTCAGTAACACCGTGAACCTGGCCGACCTGACCGGCGCGCAGGTCATCGCCGCGCTCCAGCAGCAGGTCAGCGGTTCCAATGAGTCCTCGCCGAAGATCCTCCAGCCGTCGGCGGGCCTGACCTACACGCTCGACATGACGAAGACGGGCGCGGCCCGGGTCGTCGTCGACTCCATCAAGCTGAACGGCGCCGCGATCGACCCGGCGGCGACCTACCGCGTCGCGATGAACTCGTTCCTCGCGGGCGGCGGCGACGGCTTCGCGGCGCTCGGCCAGGGCAAGAACCCGCTGGTCGGTGACGACGACCTGAAGGCGCTCAACGACTACCTGACGGCCAACTCGTCGGCCACGTCACCGATCGCGCCCCCGAAGGCGGACCGCATCACCGTCGTGAAGTGACGTATCGCACGGCCGGGTTGGGGACCTAAACCGTCCCTTACTGGGAGTAATGCTTAGCGGTGGGGTTGGTTCGTATGGTGAAATCTCACGATGCGTTCCCCCCACCGCATAGCCACGTTCACGTCCGAGTCCGCGTCCGCCGAACTGTCTGATGTACGCACGGAGGAATCCGTTCCATCGGGCACTGTGCCGCACAACCCGTACGACGAACTGGGCGCCCTCGCGGACAATCCGCTCGACGAGTTCCTGTACGAGGAGGAGCCCGGCGAGGTCGAGTGGGCGCCGCCCAACCACCGCCGCGGCAGCCGCCGCCGCACCAGGTTCGCCGGACTCCCGCTCGCCGCGAAGGCCGTCGTCGGACTCGTCGTCCTCTCCGCGTTCCTCACCCTCGGCGACCGCTGGGCCCTCCTCTACGCCGAGCACCGCGCCGCGGACCGGCTCAAGGACCAGCTGCATCTGAGCGCCGCGCCCGAGGTCGACATCGAGGGCTTCCCGTTCCTCACGCAGCTCGCCGACCGGCGCCTGGACGAGGTGAAGGTCACCGTCCCCGACGTCGCCGCGAGCCGCGTCTCCCTCGCCAAGGTGTCCGCGACCATCCGTGACGTCCGCATCGAAGGCGACGGACCCACCGATGTGCGCGGCGCCCGCATCGGCGACATGACCGGCGAGGTCCTGCTCACCTTCGACGACCTGAACCGCGAACTCGGCGCATCCCAGGTCACGTTCAGCGGCCGGGGCCGCGACCGGATCCTCGCGCGCGGCACGCTGCCCGTCGCCGGACACGACCTGAAGGTGCGTGCCGACGCGACGATCCGGCGCATCGGTGACACCGGCATCGCCACCGACATCGGCGGCATGCGGCTCGACATCGGCGACCTCGCCACGTACCGGCCCGGCACGCGTCCCTCCGAGGGCCTGCACCTGAGCCGCCGCTCGGTGGCGCGCCTCGCGACCGAGACCGCCAAGGCGAAGGCCCTGCTGTCCGTGCCGTCGCTCGTGCACCGGCTGGGCGTGCCCGACTCCGCGGTGCGCGAGGCGCTGCGCAGTGACCGGCGGCTGAGCGAGCTCACCGGCTCGCCGCGCTTCGTGCACCAGCTGATGTCCCTGAACCTGGTCGACCTCGCGCTCGCGCACCCGGCGCTCCTGAAGAAGTTCGGCCTCGACCCGGCCCTGCTCCAGGGCCTCACCCGGCTCACCCGCCCCGAACTCGCCGACCGGCTCTCGCTGGCGTTCCGGCTGCCGAAACTGCCGGGCGACGGGACGGGCGACGTCCGGCTGAGCGACGTGAAGGTCGAGAAGGACGGGATCAGGGTCGGCCTGACGGGCTCCGGACTTGCGGTGGGCGGTTCCCGGTAATCGCTGTGAATGTGTCCGTGAATTCCCTTTGTCTCGATTAATTGGAATCTCATCGGAATTGGCGATTTCCGCTCCGTGTGGCGCGTAATGTTTTCCGTGTCGAGCCGGACGCGGCACGACACGGAAAGGCATTCGCTAAGCATTCGCTGTTCAGAGAGGAACCCCATGAGCTTCCACAAGATCACCCCGGTCAAGAAGAACCGCAAGCCTGTCGCCCCGAAGGCGAAGCCGGCCGCTCACCGGCACGCCAAGCCGGCCCCGAACGCCGCGCCGAAGCGCCGTCCGGTCGGCGGCCAGGGGCGCTGAGCCCCCCGCGCCAAGGGGTGTAGGCGCGGTGTGAATGCACGCTGTGCGCAGCCTTGGAAAAGGCGTTAATCGGCTGTCAATTGACCGTCAAAAGGCTGTCGATAGGCTGAGTAAATGCCGTTCTCGCACATGCATTGCCCGCCCTTTGCCTGGCCTTGTATTTCCTTGGCGTTCGGTGCGTAATGTCGCCGACGTCGAGAGCCGCACTGGCCACGCGGCCGACGCGTCAGAAGTCACAGAATTCATCTGTGTCAGTCATCTGCATCGCATGAAGAGGGAGAGCTCCATGAGCTTCCGCAAGATCGCCCCGGTGAAGCCCGCTCGCAAGCCCGCGCCGCCGAAGCCGCACGAGCACAAGCACCCCGCGAAGCCCGCCCCGAAGCCGGCCGCCAAGAGGGCCCCGCGCCGTCCGGTGGGCCCGCAGCAGGGCTGATCTTCGCCCCATCGCCAACGGCGGGTCCCCGGACGTACTTCCGGGGGCCCGCCGCGGTCGTACTGCCACAGAAGGCCACGGAGTAAAGAGGAGTCCAGTGCCGAGCCTGCACACGTCCGGCGGAGTCGGGCTGACCTTCAGACGGTTCTGGCCGCTGACGCGGGGGGACCGCAAGTGGCTGCTGGCCGTCATCCTGTGCGTGATCGTCTCGGCAGTCGCCGAGACCGCGTCGATCCTGATCTTCTCGAACCTCACCGACCACGCCCTGCAAGCCGGTTCCGTATCCGCCTTCTGGAATCCGGCGGGCCAGTGGCTCGGTGTCGCGGTGCTCGGCGCGATCGTCGGATACCTGGGCAACTCGCTCGCCACCTGGACCGCGGAGCGCTTCGTCCTGCGTCTGCGCGCCCACGTCTTCCGGCACATCCAGGACCTGCCGCCCGACTTCTTCCAGCGCCACCGCCGGGGTGACCTCGTGGAACGGCTCACCGGTGACGTGGAGTCCATCGAGGCGCTCGTCGTCTCCGGCGTCGTGGGCACGGTCGCGGCGCTCTTCTCCACCGTGTTCTACGCGGGCGCCGCCCTCTGGATGCGCTGGGATCTGGCCCTCGTCACCTTCCTGCTCGCGCCCCTCTTCCTCCTCGCCGCGCGCCGCTTCTCCGGCCGTATCAAGGAGTCCTCACAGGACGAGCGGGCCGCCGACGGCGCGATCACCTCGGTCGTCGAGGAGTCCCTCGGCAACATCGTCCTCACCCAGGCCTACAACCGGCGCCGCGCCGAGGAACAGCGCCTCGACAAGGAGGCCCGCGCCTGGATGCGGGCCTCGGTACGCGGGGCGCGGGCGAGCGAACTGTACGAGCAGCTCGTCGAGGTCGTCGAGACGGTGTGCGTGCTCGCGGTCATCGGCTTCGGAGCCTGGGAGATCGCCGAACAGCGCATGACCCTGGGCGAGTTGCTCGCCTTCGCCGCCTTCCTCGGCTACCTCTACCCGCCGATCCGTAACCTCGGCCAGCTCGGCCTCACCTTCACCGCGGCCACCGCCGGCGCCGCGCGCCTGCTGGAGATCCTCAGCGCCCGCCCGGCCGTCACGGACCCCGCCGCGCCCGTCGAACCGTGGTGGGTGCAGGGCCGGATCTCGTTCGACGATGTCACCTTCCGCTACCCGGGCGCCGCGGACGACTCGCTCACCGGCGTCTCCTTCGCCGTGCAGCCGGGCGAACTGGTGCTCGTCACCGGCCCGAGCGGCGCGGGGAAGTCCACGCTCTCCCGGCTCCTGCTCCGCTTCTACGATCCGGACGCGGGCGCCGTACGCCTCGACGACGTTCCGCTGTCCGACGTCCCGCTCGAATTCCTCCGCGACCATGTCACGCTCCTGCCCCAGGAGACGCTGATCCTGCATGGCACGGTCCGCGAGAACATCGCCTGTGGCCGCTCCTGGGCGAGTGACGAGCAAATCGAGCAGGCGGCCCGCGCGGCCGCCGCCCACGACTTCATCGCCTCACTTCCCGAGGGCTACGACACCCCGATCGACCCCGGCACCGCGGCCCTGTCCGGCGGCCAGCTCCAGCGGATCGCCATCGCCCGCGCGATGCTGCGCGCCGCTCCCGTCCTGGTCCTGGACGAGCCGACGGCCGGCCTCGACGCCATGGCCGCCCGCCGGGTCGTGGAGCCGCTCCGCCGCCTCATGAACGGCCGTACGACCCTGATGATCACGCACGACCTCGCGCTCGCCCCCGACGCCGACCGGATCCTGGTCGTGGCCGGCGGACGGGTGGTGGAGAGCGGCACGCACGGAGAGCTGCTGCGACGCGGGGGCGTGTACGCGGGGCTGCACCAGGCGGGCGGCGGCACGGTGCCCGACCAGGCGACGATGACGCTGAAGGCGTTCAGTTCGGCTGACTCTGCTCACTCTGTTCACTCCGCGACGCCGTAGTCGTGGGCAGCCTCCCCGCGGGCGCCCCCGAGGCTCTCCGCCACGCGCAGGGCGTCCCGCAGTGCAGGGCGTCAGCAGTTCTTGGAGCGTTCTCCGGCCCCTGAAGTCCGCATCATCAGCGACGAGTTCGCGTCCCGTCGTCCTGCCGCGCTCGCCCAGACCTGGGACGACCAGCTGCTGCGCATTGAAGCCGTCGCGATGTGGCGGCATGTGGCACTGAAGGTGCTGCCCTTTGCTGCCGGCGCCCACCACCACATGAGCGGGACGTCGGCCTTGCTGTGGCAGAAGGACGGGATGGCCGTTGCCTACAAGGAGGGCAACGGGCGCAGCGAGTTGACCGAGGATCAGGAGGAGGTCCTGAAGGCTCACCTGTCCTGCGATCGCCTTTGGGATCTGGCATTGTCCCCGCCGGAGTCACTCGCGTTCAGCAGGGGCGCACTGGGGGAGCACAGATCATGATGCGGAGTCCTGACCTCAGCACCGCTGTGGGCCCGGCCCTGGTGTTCGGCATGGGCGCCTGGGCCGCCTTCGTCGGTGACGTACGGGAGCCGAGGTGACGCGGCGGGGATGCTCAGCCTTTCACTGACCTGCGTCGGCGCTCCCGCCGTGCTCGCTGTGATCGGCATCCGGCGGCGGCGTAGGCGCCCCCGGAAGACGCAGGACCGCCACCGTGCCGCCGCCTTCCGCCGGGGCCAGCGCGACCTCGCCGCCGTAGCTCTGTACGGTGCGGGCCACGATCGACAGGCCGAGGCCCGAGCCCGGCAGTGCGCGGGCCGTCGGTGAGCGCCAGAACCGGTCGAAGACGTGCGGGAGTTCGTCGGCGGGGATGCCGGGGCCGTGGTCCCGTACCGTCAACTCGCCCCGCATCAACCGGATTTCCACAGTGGCGCCGGGCGGGCTGAATTTCACCGCGTTGTCGAGCAGGTTGACGATCGCGCGCTCAAGGGCCGCCGGCTCGGCCCGTACGTACCAGGGGGCGAGCTCGGACGTGATCTTCAGCTCGGGCCCGCGCAGCGCGGCGCGCTGCAGCGCGGTACGGACCGTGTCGTGCAGGGCGACGACCTTGAGCGGCGCGTCGCCTGCGGCAAGGCCCGTACGGGACAACTCCTGCAAGTCCCCGATGAGTGCGGCCAGTTCGGTCATCTGGGCCTTGAGCGAGGCCATCAGCGCCTTGCGGTCGTCCGGTGGGATCGCCCGGCCGGTCTCGTCGCTGCGGGTGAGCAGTTCGATGTTGGTGCGCATGGAGGTGAGGGGCGTGCGCAGCTCGTGCCCGGCGTCGGCGATGAGCTGCTGCTGGAGGTCGCGCGACGAGGCGAGGGACGCGGTCATGGAGTTGAAGGACGCGGACAGCCGCGCGATCTCGTCGTCTCCCTCTACGGGGATGCGGACCGTGAGGTCTTCCGTGCGGGCCACGTGCTCGACGGCGTCGGTGAGTTCGTCGACGGGGCGGAGCCCGGACCGGGCGACCCAGAGTCCGGCGGCCCCGGCGCCGACGACGCCGATTCCGGAGACGAGGAGGAGGACCAGAGCGAGTTCGTTGAGCGTGGACTGGGTGTCCTGGAGGGGGAGGGCGATGAGCAGGGCGTTTCCGGCGAGCACCGGCTGACCGGGGCCGCCGAGCACGACGGGGACGGTCACCACCCGGACGGGGTGTCCGTCGGTGTCCGTGCCGTTGCGGTAGGTCTCGACGCCCGGGTTGGGGTCACGCGCCACGGCCTTGTCGATGCTGGTCACCTCCACGGTGCCGCGGGAATTGGGGAAGACGCACGGGGTGCCGTCAGCTTTGACCAGCTGGGCGTAGGAGGTGCTTCGCAGGGCGCTCGGACGGTCGCTGGGCCGTTGGCTGCAGTTCTGCAGGAGGCCGTTGATCTCGGCGGCCTGGAGCGTTTTGCCCGACGAGTGCAGTTGGTCGTCCACCTCCGCGTACAGCTTCTTCTGCACGATCACCCAGCAGGTGACCGAGACCGCGGCCACCGCGACGGCCACCGCCACAGCGACGAGCAACGCCAGCCGCGACCGCAGGGGCAGCGCACGGACCCGACTGATCACTCCGCGCCCCCGGCCCGCAGCACGTACCCCACGCCCCGCACCGTGTGGACGAGCCGCGGCTCCCCGCCCGCCTCCGTCTTCCTGCGCAGGTACATCACGTACACGTCCAGGGAGTTGGAGCTCGGCTCGAAGTCGAAGCCCCAGACCGCCTTGAGGATCTGTTCGCGGGTGAGGACCTGGCGCGGGTGGGCGAGGAACATCTCCAGGAGCGTGAACTCCGTGCGGGTCAGTTCGACGGTGCGCGCGCCGCGGGTGACCTCGCGCGTCGCGAGATCCATCCGCAGGTCGGCGAAGGACAGGACGTCACCGGCGTCGTCCGTCGGGCCGCCAGCCGAGGCGTAGGCGCTGCGCCGCAGCAGGGCCCGTACCCGCGCGAACAACTCGTCCAGTTCGAACGGCTTGACCAGGTAGTCGTCGGCGCCCGAGTCGAGCCCGGTCACGCGGTCGCCGACGGTGTCGCGGGCCGTGAGCATCAGGATCGGGGTGCGGGACCCGCCGGCCCGCAGCCGCCGGGCGGCCGTGAGGCCGTCCATGCGCGGCATCTGGATGTCGAGGACGACCAGGTCGGGCTGGTACGCGGCGGCCTTGTCGAGCGCGTCCGCGCCGTCGACCGCGACCTCCGTGCCGTACCCCTCGAAGGCGAGGCTGCGCCGCAGCGCCTCGCGGACGGCGGGTTCGTCGTCGACGATGAGAATGCGCTGGGGTTCGCGGTCGCCTTCGGCGGGGCTCATGGGCGGGCTTCCTCGGGGTGCGGACGGTGGTGCGGGGCCGGTATCAGCCTCGCACGGCGGCTCTACGGGTGCGTGCGGCGCGGCGGCGCGCGGCCGGGGTCGGCCGGCGGGGTCAGCTGTTGGAGGTGCCCCCGCTGCGCAGCGAGTCGAGGTCGGCCTTGACGGTGTTGACGGGGATGGCGAAGCCGAGACCGACGCTGCCCGCGCCCGACGATCCGGACCCGCTGTCCGAACTGGCCGAGTACATCGCGGAGTTGATGCCGATGATGTTGCCGTTCATGTCGATGAGGGCGCCGCCGGAGTTGCCGGGGTTGAGGGACGCGTCGGTCTGGAGGGCCTTGTACGTCGTCTTCGACGAGCCGGTGTCGCCGTTGAACTGCTGCCCGCCGAACTCGAACGGCCACCGGCCGTCGCTGCCGCCGCCCTGCTGTTGCTGCTGCTGTTCCTCGTCCGTGGAGACGGTGACGTCGCGGTCGAGGGCGGAGACGATGCCGCTGGTGACGGTGCCGGTCAGGCCCTCGGGGGAGCCGATGGCGACGACCTCGTCGCCGACCTTCACGTTGTCGGAGTTGCCGAGGGACGCGGTCTTGAGGCCCGACGCGTTCTTCAGCTTGATGAGGGCGAGGTCCTTCTTGGCGTCCGTGCCGACGACCTCGGCGGTGTAGGTCTTGCCGTCGCTCGTGCGCACCTTGACCGTCGAGGCGCCGGAGATGACGTGGTTGTTGGTGACGATCTCGCCGTCACTCGTGATGACGACGCCGGAGCCGGTGGAGCTGCCCGCGTTCGAGGTCGCGCTGATCTCCACGATGGCAGGGCTGACGGCCTCGGCGACGCCGGAGACGGTGCCCTTCTGGCTGGTGGGCACGACGCTCGCCCCGGCGTTCGTGGACGTGGAGTCCTTGCCGGTCAGCTCCTGGAAGGCGTACGCGGTGCCGCCCCCGACGGCCGCGGCGGCGATGGCGACCGCGGCCAGCAGGCCGAGCGGACCCTTGACCCGTCGCCGCCGCGGTGCGGGCGGCGCGGGGGAGCCCTCCGGTACCGGAGCGGGCCACATCTGCGAACCCGCGGCGGCGTTCGCCGGCTGCGGCGGGTCGTACGCGGGCGGAGGCGGGAAAGCGCCGCCCGCCTCGGGGGTCCCCGGGTACGGGGACTGCGAGTGCTGCTGCTGGCCCTGGGGGTACTCGCCGCTTCGGCGGAAGCTCTCGGTCATGGAAGCAAGCCTGAGCCGCGTTCATGAGAGCCACCTGAGCGTGCCCTGAGAGTCCCGCGAGAACCCTGTTTGCCCGATATAAAGGCGCACTCGGGAAACAGCCGGTCGACGCAGGATGAGATGCGGGCGGGCGCTGGGACAACTCTCACCTGCCTGCTCAGTGGATGCAGATCGCGTCGGTGTGGGGCGGCTACCGGGATCATTCGCAGTGCTCCGCCCTTCAGGGCGGGGTGAAGCGAATCTTCAGCCCGCTCTGACCTCGGCCGTGGGCACGGATCTGCACTGTTGACCCGCGCCCACGACGGCGGTCACGCCGGGCGGTTCTGCTGCTCTGTGTACTGCCTCACGATCGACAACGGCGCCCCGCCGACCGACCCGGCGAAGTGCGACCCGGACCGCAACTTGTTCGCCTGGTTCTGTCGAGGAGGCCCTGGCGTTCACGCCGGGGAGGAATCGACTCCTGTGTTCGCGACGCGGAGCGTCGCCGCATCCCGGTAGGTAGTGGGAGCGCGCGGAGCGCCCGCGATCGGTCCTGTCCGGCGGAGCCGGGAAAAGCGAACACTCGTCCAGGCGTCACCGGATCGCGGACAGGAATGCGAAAGTCGTGTGGACGTACGACAGGTGGTCGTAGCGTCACGTGTCATGAAGCTGGTGGTGCAGGTCAAGCTGCTGCCGACGCCCGAGCAGGCGGCGGCTCTGGAAGCGACCCTGCGCGCCTGCAACCGGGCCGCTACCCACGTCGCATCCGTCGCGTTCGACAAAGGTGTGAAGGACCGCAACGGCCTGCAGAAACTCCTCTACGCGGACATCAAGGCGACCTTCGGACTGTCCGCGCAGCCCGCGGTGCGGGTGGTGAAGAAGGTCGTCGACGCCTACGCCACGCTGGCCGCTCAGGCCAGGGCGGGGCTCCTGGGCAAGGCCACCTCGAGGCGCTACCGCAGGGCGATGAGCAGTCCGGTCAGTTTCCGGTCCGAGGCGGCGCAGCCGTTCGACGACCGCTGCCTGTCCTGGCAGAGCGATGCTCGCACCGTCTCGATCTGGACTGTCGACGGCCGGATGAAGAACATCCGCTACACCGGCTCCGCCGACCAGCTGAAGGTCCTGCACGAGCACCGCAAGGGCGAGTCCGATCTCGTGCG
>NZ_JBWKIS010000045.1:0-44415 GCF_056432625.1 Streptomyces sp. NPDC045026 | reverse complement strand
CTCGTCGCACGCTCCGAGGCGGACCTGCTCGACATCCGCAACTTCGGTGCGAAGTCGATCGACGAGGTCAAGGCCAAGCTCGCCGGCATGGGCCTCGGACTCAAGGACTCGCCTCCCGGCTTCGACCCGACCGCCGCGGCCGACGCCTTTGGCGCGGACAACGACGCGGACGCGGGTTTCGTGGAGACCGAGCAGTACTGAACGCTGCGCTGCGCCGGGTCCCGAGAGCGGGGAAGGCAGAGGACCCGGTGACGCGGAGATGGCTACTCGAAGACAGCACCCCCGTTCCCCGTGAGAGGACGTGGGATCCCCTGGCGCTACCTCGACGAACGCGGCGATGCGGCGGTGGCTGAGCTCGTCCAGTCAGGCTTGCGCCTGCCGGAAACCTCATCCGTGTATCTCAGGCGGTATGTCGGTACTCGTGGATCACTCCACCGAGGCGGTCGTGGCGACGTATGTCGAGGTGGGCGATCCGGCCTGGATCGGCAATCCGTTCGGGGAGGGCGCGTAGGGGCGCTGCCTGTTTCATGGCCTGGCGAGCGCGGTGCGAGTTGTAGTACTGCTCGTATTCGTGCAAGACGTGGCGCAGGTGGGCTTCGTTCAAGGCGAGGGTGCGGTCAAGGAGTTCGTGGCGGCAGGACCGTACACAGCGTTCCATGACCGAGTTCATACGGGGCATCCGGATGCCCGTGAGAACGGTTCGGATGCCGGCATCGGCGAGGATCTCGTCGATGCCGGCGGATGGAGCGGGCGGTGGGCGGCCGAGCCTGCTGCACGTCGCCGGAGCTTCTGCGCCGGCACCGGGCCCCGCTCAACTGTCGCTACGTTCCCGTGCGTTCAAAGGGTGGGATCGTCGAATTGGTCGAGGAGTGCTTCGGTGAGTGTGTCGCTCATTGGGGCAGCGGCGCTGTCGTGCAGCGATTGTTCGGCCCAGATGACCTTGCCGCCCGGTGTGTACCGCGTGCCCCACCGCTGGGCGAACTGTGCCACCAAGAACAGCCCACGGCCGCCCTCATCCGTGGTCGCTGCCCTCCGCACATGTGGCGACGTGCTGGACCCGTCCGACACCTCGCAGATCAGGCTGCGGTAGTGCAGCAGCCGCACTCTGATGGGCGGCGAGCCGTACCGGATGGCGTTGGTAATCAGCTCGCTGAGGATGAGTTCCGTGGTGAACCCGATGTCATTCAGCCCCCACGCCTGCAGTTGCGCCCCGCACTCCGTACGGACCGGGGCCACCGCCGCCGGATCAGGCGGCACCTCCCAGTACGCCACCCTCGACGGCTCGAGCAGCCGGGTGCGCGCCACCAGCAGCGCGATGTCGTCGGACGGGTGCGCCGGCAGCATCGCGTCGATCGCCGCCTGACACGTCTCCTCCGGAGTCCGCCCCGCCCCCTCCAGCGCCTGGTGCAGCAGGACCAGTCCGGTGTCGATGTCCCGGTCGCGGTTCACGATCAGTCCGTCGGTGTACAGCACAAGTCGTGAGCCCTCGGGCAGGCGTAGCTCGGTGGTTTCGAAGGGGTGGCGGCTGCCCAGGCCGAGAGGAGGCGAAGCGGGCATCTCCGGAGAGGTGACGGTCCCGTCCGGATGCACCACCGCCGGGCCCGGGTGCCCTGCTCGCGCGGTCGTGCAGACTCCCGTGACCGGGTCGTAAATCGCGTACAGGCAGGTCGCCCCGGTGACCGCTTCGCTCTGTCGGCCCTGCGGGCCGTCGCCGGTGTTCTCGTCACTGTCGATGCGGGTGACCAGTTCGTCCAGGTGCCCGAGCAGTTCGTCCGGTGGTAGGTCCAGGGCGGAGAAGTTCTGTACCGCAGTGCGCAGCCGCCCCATCGTCGCGGCCGCGTGCAGTCCGTGGCCGACCACGTCACCGACCACCAGTGCCACCCGGGCGCCCGGCAGCGGGATGACGTCGAACCAGTCCCCGCCCACCCCGGCTTCGGCCGGCAGATACCGCCAGGCCACCTCCAGCGCGTCCTGTTCCGGTACCCCCTGCGGCAGCAGACTCCGTTGCAGTGTCACTGCCATCGTGTGCTCCCGGGTGAAGCGGCGGGCGTTGTCGATGGCCACCGCCGCCCTCGCCGCCAGCTCCTCTGCGAAGGAGAGGTCTTCTTCCTTGAACGGGGGCGAATCCCCCGTGCGCCAGAAGTTCGTCGTCCCCAGCACCACACCACGCGCCTGGAGCGGCACCGTCACCAGCGAATGCACCCCGCGCTCCAGGGCCCTACTGGCCCTGTCAGGGTCCTGTTCCCGCCATCCCCAGGCCTGTCGCAGGTCGTCCTCCAGCACCGCCCGCCCGGTCTCCAGGGCCCGCGCCTGTGGAGCCGTCGGCGAGTAGGTGATCAGCTCTCCGATCGGGTAGAGCCCTTCCCGTTCCTGGTACCCCCCGCTGATTACCGTACGGCGCATGCCCGCCGTCCCGGTCGGCTCCTCACCCCGCGTCACCGGCTCCAGCAGATCGACGGTGACGATGTCGGCAAACCGCGGGGTCGCCACATCCGCCAGTTCCTGTGCGGTGCGCACCACGTCCAGCGTGGTGCCGATCCGCACGCCCGCGTCGTACAGGAGCCTCAGCCGCTCCCGCGCCACCTCCGCCCGTCCGGTGACCCTTGCCAGCTCTGTGGTGTCCCGCAACGTCACGACCCAGCCCGCTTGCCCCCCGTACGGGGCAGTGGGCCGCACGTTGACCGCCAGCATTCGGTCCCCTGCGAGATGCACCTCATCTGTGGCCGGCTCACCCGACGCCAGCAGCCGCGCCGTATCCGCATCCAACTTCAGCTCTGCCACCTGCCGCTGTTCCGCATCCGCAGGTAGCTCCAGCAGCCGCCGCGCCTCGTCGTTGGCCAGCATCAGTCGCCCGTCGGCACCGATGATCAGTACCCCTTCCCGGACCGCGTGCAGCACCGCGTCATGGTGCTCGTACATCCGCGTCATCTCCGCCGGGCCCAGACCGTGCGTCTGCCCACGCAACCTCCTGGCCACCAATGCCGTCCCGAGGGTGGACAAGGCGAGCGCGGCCGCCCCGGCACCGAAAATGATCGGCATTTGCCGTGCCGACAGGGTGGTGACCTTGCGGACCTTGATCCCGGCGGAAACCAGGCCGACGACCGAGCCGCGGTCATCGGTCACCGGCACCACCGCCTGGATGACCGGCCCGCTGCCCTCGCGCAGGGGGAGCCCGCGGGCGCGCTCAATGATGGTGTGGCCTTCCAGGGGCGGTTTGATGGTTCCGATGAACTTCTTCCCGATCTGTCGCGGGTCGGGGTGCGTATAGCGAATTCCGTTGGTGTCCATGACAACAATGAAGGTCACGTCAGCCCGCTTCCGGGCCGCTTCGGCACGCGGCTGCAGCACGGCCGTCGGATCCTTGCTGTTCAAGGCCTGGACCGTGCCCGGGGCATTCGCGAACGCCTCTGCTGCGGTCAGCGACTGGCGCGCGGCCTCCCGCGTGCTGTCACGCCCCGCCTGGAGCACCAGGGCTGTCACCGCGGCCGCAACCAGCAGGACCACGATCGCGACCTGCATGACGAACACCTGCCCGGCGGCGCTGTGCAGATTCAGCAGGGAGCGCAGCCCCGAGCCCGCGGACTCACCTTGACCAGACGCGCGGCCGGCGAAGAGACGGTGTGACTCATGCCGTTTTGGGCTGGAAAATCCCTTCATATTCACTTTCTAGCACTGTTTTCTGCCCCGCTGGGGGCGCCCAGGTAGGGGTGTGACCGAGATACGCCGCCCGCCGCGTCAAAGGGGCAGTGAGATGATCTTGAAGCCTTGAGTGGCACACCAACTCACTCGTCGGCGTTGCCGTCGGCTTCGGCGAGGAGGCGGCAGACGGTGGCGACCGAGGGGTTGCGCTCCTCCTGTGCACTCATTGCTTTTCCGCTCGGCGGACGTCAGGGATGTCCAGCTTCTTGTGTGTGGCACGGAGCGGATGGAGTCCGGGAGGGGGCGGCCTTGCCGAGGCCGGTGGCAATCAGGGCGAGGGCCGCGGGCGCCTCCGTGACCGTGTAGGTGCTGTGGGGATGGAAGCCCGCGGCCAGTGGCTGAGGGTGAAGTTCCTGCCTGCAGCGATGACTTTACGAGCGCCACAGGACTCCACCATCGTGCGAATGGCTCCGTGGTCCGCTAGGGCTCGGGCACCAACACGGCTCGTCCCCGCATCGCGCCTTGCCTCAGCCGATGGAAGGCCGTCTGTGCGGCGGACAACGGGAACTGCTCCGTCTCGACGTGGAGCGTCCCGGCGCGTGCCAGTGTGACCACCTCGGCGAGTTCGGGCCGAGTGCCCCAGAACGGTAGGGAGAGTCGGAAGCCAGGGGGGAGGAATCCGGGCTTGCGTACGGTCAGTTGACCGCCGCCGCTGCCAACGACCACGAGCTCTCCGCCCGGGCGCAAGATCTCGGTGGCGAGGGCAAGAGTCGCCTTGTTGCCGACGAAATCGAGCACGGCGTCCGCTCCCACGCCGCCGGTGCCGGTCCGAAGTGCTCGACTGATGTCCGCCCGCATCAGCGTCGAGGCATGCGCACCGGACCGGTGGGCGAGCGCGAGCGCCGCCTCGCGGATGTCGACCGCGAGAACACGACTCGGCGTGGTGGCGCGCAGGATCTGGATGGCCAGGTGGCCGAGTCCGCCGACGCCGATGACCACGGCGGTCGAGCCCTCGCCGAGCGAGTGCCGCACTCCGGCGATGGCGTGGTACGAGGTCAGACCTGCGTCGGAGAGCGGCGCCGCCTGGTCGGCGGCCAGGTCGCCGATCGGCACCAAGTGGTGGGCGGATGGGACGAGTACGTACTCGGCCATGCCGCCGTTCCGGCCGAGCCCGACCCCGTGCCAGTCGAGGTCGCCGCGCCGGTCGCAGTAGTTGTCCCGGCCCGCGGCGCAGCGGGCACATCGACCGCAGCCCCACGGGCCGTAGACCACGACGCGTTCGCCCGGCGTCGGGCCGTCGGTGTCGGGGCCGAGGGCCTCGACGTGTCCGGCGACCTCGTGGCCGAGGGTGAACGGTGGCTTGTAGGGAAGCGCGCCTGCCGCCGCGTCGACGACGTGCACATCGGACTGGCAGAGCCCCGCGGCCTCCACCCGCACCAGCACCTCGGTGGCGCGGGGGACCGGGCGCTCGACGTCCACGAACGCCGGTCCCCGTCCCCAACCCGTCAGCCGTACTGCCTTCATGGTCACCGTCCCGGCTCTTGTCAGATCGACAGCGGTGACGGTAACAGAGACGAAGTCAGTTCAGTATCGGGATGCCCGCAGGGGCAGAGGGAGCATCAGGATGAGCAGCGACACACAGCAGGGCCGGGACACACGGCAGGGCCGGGACCCGCGGCAGGGCCCCGACGCGCAACAGGGCCGGTTTGCGGGCAGGGTCGCGATGGTGACGGGGGCCGGCTCCGGTATGGGTGCGGCCGTCGCCCGGCAGCTCGCCGCCGAGGGGGCCCGGGCCGTGGTCCTCGCCGACGTGAACAGCGAGAACGCCGGCACCGTCGCCAAGGGGCTGTCCGTCGGCCGGGCGGTAGCCCTCGATGTGGCGGACGCTCCGGCGGTCGACGCGGCCGTCGCGGACATCGTGCGGGAACACGGGCGTCTCGACGTCGTGGTGCACGCGGCGGGCGTCGATGACCCCGAGGCCAAGCAGCTGATCGCGGACGCGCTGGGGGACGGGCGCCCGGCCGAGGTGACCGACCGCCTCACCGACGAGGCCTGGGGGCGCGTCATGCGGATCAACCTGGACGGAACCTTCCATGTGCTTCGTGCCGCGGTGCGTGTCATGCGGCCGCGGAAGGCGGGCGCGATCGTCGTCATAGGCTCCTCGTCGGCCTTCGACACCCCCGTCGGCTACCCCCACTACGCGGCCTCCAAGGCGGGGGTCCACGCGCTGACGCAGGCCGTGGCCAAGGAGGTCGTCGCGTCCGGGATCAGGGTGAACGTGGTCGCGCCCGGCCCGACGGAGACCGGCATGGCGGCGCGCACTCCGGCGGCGCTGCGCAGTGGTTTCGCCGATCCGCGGGTGCGCCCGTACGCGACCCCCGAGGAGATCGCCGACATCGTCCTGTTCCTCGCGGGGGACGCGGCGGCGAATCTGGTCGGAGCGGTGCTGCTGGCCAACGGCGGCCGTTTCACGGTCTGAGTCGAATCCATCCCCGCACAGGTCTTGCCCGCCCGGGACTCGATGCTTACCGTTCAGGAGGCAAGTTCATGAATTGAGTTCAGTTTGTCAATCACCCGGGCGACGCTGAAGATCCCGGAGCACGGGTGCTCGGGCACGAGGAGACAGTCGACGTGGATCAGTTCCTGCTCATCCTGGTGAGCGGTCTCGCCAGCGGTGCGGTGTACGGCCTGATGGGCCTCGGGCTGGTGATCATCTATCGGGCGACGGACGTGGTGAACTTCGCGCTCGCCAGCCTCGCGACCGTCGGTCTCTACGCGGCACTGACGCTGTACGAGAAGGGTCTGCCACTTCTCGTGACCGCCGTGGTCGCGATCGTCGTCACCGCCGGGGTCGGCCTGGTCGCCCGGGAGACGGTGATCCGGCCGCTGGCGCAGGGGGAGCTACTCTCGGCCCTGGTCATGACCATGGGCGTCTCGCTCATCGCGGAGAGCGTCATCAGCACCATCTGGGACGACCAGCCACGGCTCTTCCCGAGCCTGGTGGAGGGGTCCGTCTCGATCGGCGGCTCGGCGATTCCGAGGCAGAGCCTGCTGACCATCGGCGTGGCGGCCGTGGCGATGGCGCTGGTGGCGTATCTCTTCGGGCGGACGACCATCGGCTCCGCCATGCGGGCCGTCGCCGAGTCCGCCGACACCGCGCAGATCCTCGGCCTCGGCTCGCAGCGCATCGCGCGGATCGCCTGGGCGCTCGGGCTCGGCCTCGGCGCGCTCGCCGCGTTCCTCTACGCGCCCCGGGCGGGACTGGTGCCGACGGTGCTCAGCGCGCCGCTCTTCCGCGCCTTCGCCGGGATCTTCCTCGGCGGGCTGACCAGCATGTACGGGGCCGTGATCGGCGGGCTGACGGTCGGCGTGCTCGACAACCTCGCCGCGGCCTATGTCTCGGCCGGCTACCGCGACACGTTCGTGTTCTCGTTCACCATCCTCGTGCTGCTGATCCGCCCTCAGGGGCTGTTCGGCGTACGCACGTTCCAGCGGGTCTGAGGGAGCGGTCCATGTCTGTCTTCAGTCGCACCAACCTCGCCAAGGCGGCGCTCGGGCCGCTCGCCGCGGCCGTACTCATCCTCGTACTGAACGCCGGGCTCATCCCGCCCTACCAGGCGTACTCCGTCGGACTCGCCGCCGTGTACACGGTCCTCGTCCTCTCGGTCGGCCTGCTGGCGGGGTGGGCCGGCATCTGGTCGATCGCCCATCCCGCGTTCTTCGCCCTGGGCGCCTACTTCGCCGCGTACGGCAGCACGCACGGCTGGTCGCTGGAGGCCGTGGTTCTCGGGGCCGCCGGATGCGCCGCGGTGTTCGGGGCGTTCCTGGGCGGCGCGGGCGCGCGGTTCTCGATGCTGTACGTGGCCCTGCTCACGCTCGCGTTCACCATGGTGTCGCTGGAGGTGATGGGACAGTGGGCCAGTGTGACGGGCGGTGACCAGGGCATCCCGATGGAGAAGCTGGACAGCGCCCTGGGTCTCGGCACGGTATCCAGCGCGGGTTCGCAGGCGCAGTACATCGCCGTGGGAGTGGCCGGGATCGCGCTCGCCGTGGCCGCGCTGGCCCGGCCCAGCGCCCTGCGGATGCGGCTCGTAGCCGCCAAGTCCCACCCGATGGCGGCCCGGTCGATCGGCATCGCGCCGGAGGCCCAGTCGGCGCTGGCCTTCGCCGTCAGCGCCGTGTTCGCCGCGGTGGCGGGCGTCCTGCTGGCCCTGGTCGTCGGATTCGTCAGCCCGGACCCCTTCTCGCTGGCCCTGGCGATCTCGCTGATCGCCGCGTGTGTGCTGGGCGGCCCGGGCACCCTGCTGGGGGCGGTCGTCGGCGGCGCCTACCTGACCTGGGCTCCGACGGCCGCGGAGAGCACCGGGGTACCGCAGCCGATCCTTCAGGGGGTCGTGCTCATCGCCGCACTGCTGTTCCTGCCGGGCGGCGTGGTGCTCTTCCTCGGGCGGACGGCACGCCGCCTCGTACGCAAGTCGGACCCGCACGGCCCGACCACCGTAGAGCTGCCGGAAGAGCCTCCGCAGCCGGTGCCCGCCCCCGCGGCCACCGCTCCCGAACTGCTGCGCCTGGACGAGGTGGCCGTCTCCTTCGGCGGGCTCAAGGCACTCGAAGGGGCCTCGATGTCGGTACGGGCGGGCGAGACGCTCGCGATCATCGGCCCCAACGGCGCGGGCAAGACGACACTCCTGAACGTCCTGTCGGGGCTCGTCGGCGGCGGGCGGGTGGCGGGCAGCGCGCGGTACGGCGGCAAGCCCCTGCTCAAGTCCCGTGCCACCGCCCGCCGTCGGTTCGGCATCGGGCGCACCTTCCAGCACGCCGAGACGTTCCCCGAACTCACGGTCCTGGAGAACGTGCTCTGCACACATCGCCGGGTCACCGCCCGGCACCGGGCCAGAGCCGCCGAGCTGCTGGCCCGCGTCGGCCTCGCCCATGTCGCCGACCGCTACCCGGCCGAGCTGCCGTTCGGTCTGCACAAGCGCCTCGACCTTGCCAGGGCGCTGGCCGAGGATCCCGAACTGCTCATCCTGGACGAGCCGTTCGGCGGCCTCGACGCCACCGAACGCACCGTGCTGGCCCGGCAGATCGTGCGGCAGCAGGAACGCGGCACCGCCGTCGTGATCATCGACCATGTCCTCGACGACCTGTTCGCCGTCGCCCACCGGGTGGTCGCCTTCGACTTCGGCCGGCCGATCGGCGAGGGTGAGCCCGGCAAGATCCTCGACGATCCCCGGGTGCGCTCCTCCTACTTGGGCGAGGGCGGCGCCCACGACGAACTGCCGCCCAGGGACGGCACCGAGCGCGCCGCTGTGCGGCTCGACGCGGTGGACCACGCCTACAGCGGCGTGACCGCCCTGCACGGAGTCGACCTCACCATCGGCCGGGGCAGCGTGGTCGGCGTCGTCGGTGCAAACGGCGCGGGCAAGAGCACACTGGGCCGGATTCTGCACGGCTCGCTTCCGCCCACCCGCGGCCGGCGCACCGCCGAAGAGGGCCTGCGGACCGCGCTGGTGCCCGAGGGCCGCGCCCTGTTCAAGACGCTCTCCCTGCGCGAGAACCTGGAGGTCGCCGCGTACGCCGCGGGCATCAAGGGAGCCGACCTGCGGGCCCGGCTCGCAGAGACCGCCGAGTGGCTGCCGCCGCGGCTGCGCGAGCGGATGGGCGTACCCGCCGGGGGACTGTCCGGCGGCGAACAGCAGGTCCTGGCCATCGCGCGAGCCCTGATGGCGCGCCCCGACCTGCTGATCGTCGACGAACCGGCGCTCGGCCTGTCCCCGGCCATGGTCGACGAGGTGTACGCCCGCATCGGCCGCCTCGCCCACGAGGGCATGACGGTCGTCCTCCTCGAGCAGTCGCTCGGCCGCGCCGCGTCCGCCTGCCACGAGGTGGTCGTGCTCCACGAGGGCGCCATCGCCGTCTGCGGCGAACCCGGCGACCCGGTGTTCCTCACCCGCGCCGAACGGGCCTACTTCGACGGGCCGGACGACGCCGTCGTGCCTGCCACGGGCCGTACCTGAGGGACCGCGTCACCTCACCTTGCCCAACAGCCCACCCCTCGGCCGGAGGAGAGCCACGTGCAGACAGAATGCGTCGACCTGCTGATCATCGGGGCGGGGATGGCCGGCCTGACCGCCGGTGCCCGCGCCGTGCGTGACGGCCTGACCGTCGCGCTCGTGGAGATCGGCGCGGATGTCGGCGGGTCCGCACGCTTCGCGGGCTACGCGTGGACCGCACCGAGCCACGACGTCATGGAGCAGCACAATCCGCACGGGGACAGCGCGCTCAAGCGCGCCCTGGTGGACCGCTTCGACGACGGCATCTCATGGATCCGCACCCTCGGCGTGGAGGCGAAGGACGCCCAGCCCATCCTCAGCTTCGGCCGCGGGCACCAGTTCGACACCAACCACTACGTCGACACCTGCCGGCGCCTGGTCGTCGAAGGCGGTGGCGAACTCCTGCTCGGGACCGACACCGAACGGCTGGTGGTCGAGGACGGCGTCGTGACCGGAGCTGATCTGCGGACGGCGGACGGCACGCGCAGGCGGGTACGGGCCCGTAACACCCTCCTCGCGACCGGTGGCTTCCAGGGCGACCTCGCCCTGCGCACCGCCCACGTGCACCCCGCAGCCGACCGCATGCAGCTGCGCTCCAACCCCCATAGCCGCGGTGCCGGTTACCGCCTCGCCACGCACGCCGGAGCCTCCACCGGCCACGACGACGCCGGCTTCTACGGGCACCTCATCCCCAGCGGCATCCCCTTCGCCGACCCGGCCGACTTCGTCGACATGTCGCTCTACTACAGCGAGCACGCGTTGCTCCTCAATCTGCGGGGCGAACGGTTCGTCGACGAGACGCTGGGCGATCACCTCACCGCGATGGCGCTCCTTGAGCAGCCCGAAGGCCGCGGCCTGCTCATCGCCGACGCCCGGGTGTTCCGCGACTGGATCGTCGGCTCCTACGTCGAGGGCGCCGTGGCTGTCGACAAGTTCGCCCTGGCCGGCAAGCGGGGCGGTCGCGTCGGACTCGCCGAGGACCTCGACGAACTGGCCTTCCTGCCCGAGGAATGGGGCTACGACGCCGAGACCGTCCGCACCGCCGTCCGGCAGTTCAACGAGCACGCCGTGGCGGGCAAGGCCCCGGCCCCCGGCCGCGAGCTGGACCACCTGCCGCTGGACGAACCGCCGTACTACGTCATCGAGACGGTCCCGGCCATCACTTTCCCGTTCCACGGAGTGCGCATCGACGACCGGGCCCGCGTCCTGGGCGAGGACGGCCGTCCCATCGGCGGGCTGCTGGCAGCCGGATCGGACACCGGAGGTCTCTGGCACCGCGCCTACGCGGGCGGCATCGCCTCAGCCCTCGTCTTCGGACTGACAGCCGCGGACACCGCCCGCGGGACGACCCACCACTCGTGACCAGACACAGACGTGTATGCGCAGGAGGCAGCATGACAGCCATCGACCACAAGGCTTTCTTCATCAACGGGTCGTGGAGAGCGGCCGACGGCACGGACCGCTTCGACGTGATCTCCCCGAGGTCGGAGCAGCGCATCGGCAGCGTCCCGGCCGCCTCGAAGGCGGACATCGACGCCGCAGTGGCCGCGGCCCGGCACGCGTTCGACGAAGGGGAGTGGCCCCGGCTCACCCCGGCGGAGCGAGCCCGCTATCTTTCCCGCCTCGCGGACGGGATCGAGCGGCGACGGACCGAACTCGCCGAGCTGATCACCGAGGAGCTCGGCTGCACGCTGTTCCTCTCGCAGATCTACCAGACGGTGTCGCCCGTCATGAGCCTCAACTACTCCGCCGAGATCGGCCGGAGCCTGCAGACGGCCGAGGTACGCGTCAGCGATCTGTCGCGGCTCGGGGGCGAGTCGGCGGGCGGCGGCATCATCCCCATGGCCGGGTCCAGCCTCGTGGTCAAGGAACCCGTCGGAGTGGTGGCCAGCTTCCCGGCCTACAACTTCGCGCTTCCGGCGATCGGGCAGAAGGCCGGACCGGCGCTGATCGCGGGCTGCACCGTCGTCGTCAAGGTCACCGAACCCAACCCCCTGGCGCTCTTCGTCGTCGGCGAGATCTGCGAGGAGATCGGTCTGCCGCCCGGCGTCCTCAACATCGTCGCCGCGCGGGCACCGGAGTCGGAGTACCTGGTGCGCCACCCCGGCGTGGACATGGTCAGCTTCACCGGCTCGGTCGAGGTCGGCGCCAGGATCGCGGCGGCCTGCGGAGAACTCATCCGGCCGTGCGTCCTTGAACTCGGTGGCAAGTCCGCGGCCATCGTCCTGGAGGACGCGAAGCTGGAGGAGGTCCTTCCAGTCCTGGTGGGGGCCAGCGTCGGCACCAACGCCGGCCAGAGCTGCGTCGCCCAGACACGGCTCCTGGTGCCCGAGTCGCAGTACAAGGCCTACGCGGAGGCCTTGGCCGACGCATTCGCCTCGCTCGAGGTCGGCGACCCCATGGACGTCGAAACGGCGGTCGGCCCGCTGGTCACCTCACGCCAGCGTGAGCGGGTCGAGCACTACGTGGACGTGGCGCGCAAGGAGGGGGCGACGATCGCCCATGGCGGCCGCCGGCCTGCGCACCTGAGCCGTGGGTGGTACTACGAGCCGACGCTCGTCACCGACGCGCACAACGGGATGAGGGTGTCGCGCGAGGAGATCTTCGGACCCGTCGCCTCGCTCATTCCGCACCGTGGCGAGGACGACGCCGTGCGTATCGCCAACGACAGTGAACTGGGGCTGGCAGGTTCCGTGTTCACCGCCGACACCGCGCACGGGTTCGAGGTCGCCCGGCGCGTGCGCACCGGCACCTTCTCCGTCAACACGTTCGCGGCCGATCTGGGCTCCCCGTTCGGCGGGTTCAAGAAGTCGGGCCTGGGGCGCGAGCACGGCCCGGACGCCGTACAGGAGTACCTGGTGATGAAGACGATCTCGATCGACCCGAGCCGACAGCTTCCGGAGTCGGTCACCAGGAACGTTCCACGCGGAACAGGCCCCGGGGCGGGCTGACCGCTCCCTCACCCCCCTCGCCACTGCACCCCGCCACCCGAGCACGATGGAGTTCCCATGCACAGCCGTCACCCCGAAATCGACCCCCAGTCGCTGTCCGAGACCGACGAGCAGCGGGAACTGCGCACGGTCCTACGGGACTTCTTCACCGAGACGAGCGGCCCCGAGGACGTCCGCAAGCAGCTGGCCACCCCACGCGGACACGACGAGGCGCTCTGGGCGCGGCTCGCGGGCGAGATCGGCGTGCACGGCCTTGCCATCCCGGAGGAGTACGGCGGATCGGGGTTCACCTTCGCCGAACTCGCCGTGGCGCTGGAGGAGTCGGGGCGCGCCCTGTATTGCGCGCCGCTGCTGCCCACGGTGGTCCTTGCCGCGCACGCCCTGCTGAACAGTGGGGACCGGCAGGCGTGCGCGCGCCATCTGCCGAGGATCGCGGACGGCACGCTCACCGCGACCGTGGCCGGCTTCGACGACACCGAGCCCGGCATCTGTGCCGAACACAGCGCTTCGGGCTGGGTGTTGCGCGGTGCAGCCGACTTCGTGCTCGACGGGGCCGGTGCCGATCTCGTCGTGGTGCGGGCCCAAACCCTCGACGGCGCACGGCTGTTCGCCTGTGAGCCGACCGCGGACACCTGCGTGCGGACACCGCACCGCGTCCTGGACGAGACGCGCCGCCAGGCGCGGATGGAGTTCCGCGGCGCACCCGCCACGCCCTTGGGCGAGTCGGGCGACGTGACGGCGACCCTCGACGCCGGGCGGGCCGCGCTCGCCGCCGAGCAGGTCGGCGGCAGCGGCCACGCGCTGGACGCCACCGTCGAATTCGTCGCGCAGCGCCGGCAGTTCGGGCGCCCCATCGGCTCGTTCCAGGCGGTCAAGCACCGGCTGGCCGACGTGCTGGTCGCCCTTGAGGCGGCCCGCTCGGCATCCTCGTACGCGACCGTCTGCGTGGCGACGGCCTCGCCGCAGCTGCCGGTGGCCGCGAGCGCCGCCGCCGCGGTCTGCTCCGGGACCTTCCGCCTGGCGACGGCCGAGTACGTCCAGCTGCACGGCGGGATCGGCTTCACCTGGGAGCACCCGGCACACCTGTACGTGCGCCGGGCCCGCAGCGGCGAAGCGCTGTTCGGCACGGCGGACCAGAACCGCGCCAGGCTCGCCGAACTCGTCGGGCTCGCCCTCCGATCCGCCGCCTGAGCGGGCAGGGAGACGCCGCATCCCATGACACACCCCACCGATCTCGCCCTCGCCGCGTCGTTCACGCTCGGCGCCGTCCCCCTCCGCAACCGCCTTGTCGCCACCGCCCATGCCACCGCGGCGGTCGCCGACGGGGCCCCCACCGAGGCCGACGCGGCCTACTGGCGACGCCTCGCCCAAGGCGGCGCCGCCATGGTGATCACCGGCGGCACCGCCGTCGCCCCCGAGTCGACCCTGCCGCAGCGCTATCTGACCGAGGCGTGGCGCCCCGAGATCGCGGACGCGGTACGCCGCCGGGCCGAGGCCATCACCGACGGCGGCGCGGTGGCCATCGCACAACTCGTCCACCTCGGCCGGGAGACCCTGGGCGCCGGCACCTACTACGCTCCGGTCTCCGCCGCCGCCGTCCGCTCGCCCCGCGAGGCGTCCGCGCCGCACGCGCTGAGCGCCGAGGAAGTACGCGGCGTCGTCGACGCGTTCCGCATCTCGGCGGCGAACAGCGTGCAGGCCGGGTTCCACGGCGTCGAGCTGCACGCGGGGCACGGCTACCTGCTCGCCCAGTTCCTCTCCGGCGTCAACAACACCCGCGACGACGACTACGGCGACCGCATCGCCCTGCTCGCCCAGGTGATCGATGCGATCCGCACCGAGATCGGTCAACTCCCCATCGGCGTACGGGTATCGGCGGAGCCCGGCAAGGACTCCGGGCTCGGCCTTGACGACCTCGTCGAGCTGCTCCCGCGGCTGAGCGCCGCATCGCCCTTCACGTACGCCAACGTGACGACCGGCGTCCGCAACACCTACGTCCCCGGCATGGCGACCACCCGTCCGCCGCTCCTCGACGCCGTGGCCCGTCTGCGTGCCGCGGTCGCCCTGCCACTGCTGGTCAGCCAGGGGTTCCGGGCGGCGCACGACATCGAGCGGGCGCTGGACGCGGGCGCCGATCTCGTCGGCATGGCACGGCCGTTCATCGCCGACCCCGACTTCGCCCGCAAGATGACGGTCGGCGACGAGCGCTCCATACGCCCCTGCACAGGCTGCAACGAGGGCTGCCGCACCTTCGAGCCCACCGGGTCCTGCTCGGTGAACCCCGAGCTCGGCCCGCCGGGAGCCGCCGCCCGCCCGGCCGTCCCCCTGCTCCTGACCCGGCGTCCTGGCAACCGGAGCGGGTCCGCGGCCGTCCTGGGCGCGGGGCCCGCCGGCATGGAGTGCGCCATGGCGCTCGCCCGCACCGGCGCCACAGTGGTCGTCTTCGACAGCGCGCGAGAAGTCGGCGGCCAGGCCCGCCTCGCCGCGCTCGCCGCACACCGCCCGGGGTGGCAGAAGCTCGTCGACTTCCAGCGCGACCGGCTCGCCGACCTCGGCGTGCGCGTACGTCTGGGTACGTCCCCGACGGCCGGCGAACTCGCGAAGTACGCCCACATCGTGCTCGCCACGGGCGCCGAGGAGGCAACGGTCCCCATGCCGGGCGAGCTCCGGACACTCACCAGCACCGACTTCCTCGGCCGGTACGCCGACGTCGTGCCGCAGGCGCCCAGGATCGCCGTCCTCGACGACGGCTTCGGCTGGTGGCAGGGCGTCAGCGCCGTCGAGAGCGCCCTCGCAGCCGGCGCCCGCGAGGTCACGCTCATCACGCCCGGCTACGGATTCGCCACGGGCCTGTCGCCGGAGAACCGCACTCAGCTCATGAATCGCCTGACCGGCGCGCCACTCCGTGTCGTCGCGATGAGCGGCGTGACGTCGACGACCGCGGACGGTGTGCGGCTGCGCCATGTCCTGGACGGCCAGGAGACGGACCTCGCCGCCGACCTCCTGGTGACCGTCGGCGAACGGCGTCCGCGCCGCCCGGACCTCACCCCGGCCGACGGCCAGAGTGTCCGCGCCGTCGGCGACTGCGTCGTACCGCGCCGCATCGCGCACGCCGTCGCCGAGGGGCGCGCGGCCGCGGAGGCGGTCGCCGCCGGACCGCTGCCGGCCATGTCCTGAGCCGAACGTCCTGGCGGGGCACCGCTCATCGGCGGCCCGCCCGCGTGTTGATTCCCGACCATCCCAAGAAGAGCGAGGTAGCAATGGCACGTCGCATCGTGGTGTGCGGAGGCGGCTCCGCAGGAGGAGTCCTGGCCGCCCGGCTCAGCGAGGATCCCGGCAACTCGGTCACGCTGATCGAGGCGGGTCCCGACTACCGCACGCCGGAGGAGACCGCCCCCGAGATCCTTGACGCCGACAGGATCGGGTTCACGACCCACGACTGGGGCTACACGTCGACCGACGAGGTCGCCGAGGCCGACAGCATCCCGATGTTCGGCAAGGTGGACAAGGAGTCCGTCCCCGTCCTGCGGGGCAAGGTCATCGGCGGCTCCTCGTCCGTCAACGGCGCCAACGCCCTGCGCCCCACGCCCGACGACCTCGCTCGCTGGACCGGCCTCGGCAACGACCGCTGGTCCTGGGACCAGGTCCTGCCGTACCTGAAGAAGCTGGAGGACGACCCGGTCGGCGGTGAACTGCACGGCACCGGCGGCCCCGTGCACATCGAGCGCTTCACCGAAAGCAGCGGGCTGCGCCCGGTCCAGGCCGCGTTCCTGGACGCCTGCGCCCAGGCCGGCCACCCGGTGCACCAGGACATGAACGGCGCCGACCAGCTCGGCGCGGGCCCGCTTCCCCTCAACCGCGCGAACGGCATCCGCCAGAGCTCGGCCGTCGCCTACCTCGGCCCGGCCCGGGGCCGCGCGAACCTCACCGTCCTCGGCGAACGGACCGTCGACCGCGTGGAGTTCACCGAGGGCGCCACGGCCCGTGCCGTGCTCCTCACCGACGGAACCCGGCTGGAGGCCGACCTGGTCGTGCTCGCCGCGGGCTCGATCGGCAGCCCGTCGATCCTGATGCGCTCCGGTGTAGGCCCGCAGCGGATCCTCGACGAGCTGTCCATACCGGTGGTCCGCGCCCTCGAAGGCGTCGGCCGTAACCTGCGCGACCACCCGATGGTCTACCTCACCTACCAGGTGGACGAGGAGGCCGTCGGTGAACTCACCCCGCCCCTGCAGAGCGTGCTCACCTTCGCCGCGGGCGGCGCCGACAGCGGCGGCGCCGTCGACCTGCACGCCGTCCTGCTGACGATGGAGCCTGGGGAACTCCTGGTGCCGCTCGTCCTGTACCGCCCCTACTCCCTGGGCAGCATGGAGATCGTCTCCCGCGATCCGGACGCCGCACCGCGGATCGGCCTCGGCCTGTTCGAGCACCCCGACGACCTGCGGCGCATGGTGTCCGGCATCCGCCACATGCGGCAGATCATGGAGTCGTCCCCGCTGCGGAAATACATCAAGGCCGAGACCTGGCCGGGCCCCGCGGTGTCCACCGACGCCGATCTGGTCCGCACCGTCCTGCAGGGCAAGAACACCTGCTGCCACGCCGTCGGTACGTGTGCGATGGGCGGCGCGGGGACGTCCACCGCGGTCGTGGACCAGTACGGCAAGGTGCACGGCACGGACGGCCTGTACGTCGTGGACGCCTCGATCATGCCGGACATCCCGGCGCTGCCGACCAACACGACGACCATGATGCTGGCCGAGCGCATCGCCGACGACCTGCGCGTGGGCGGCTGACCGCCGGACGACCTGGTACCGCTGTGCACGAGCCGGCCGCTGTCCAGCGGCCGGCTCGTGCACACGTGGTGATGTGTTGTCGTCAGGCGTCGTACGCGTAGAATCCGCGGCCGCTCTTGCGGCCCAGATGCCCCGCGACCACCATCCGCTGCAGCAGCGGGGGAGCGGCGTACAGGGGCTCCTTGAACTCCTCGTACAACGACTCGGCCACGGCCTGTGCGGTGTCCAGGCCGATCAGGTCGAGCAGTCGCAGCGGACCCATCGGGTGGGCGCAGCCCAGCTCCATCCCGCGGTCGATGTCCTCGGGACGGGCCGCGCCGGACTCGACCATGCGGACGGCGGCGAGCAGATACGGCACCAGTAGGGCGTTGACCACGAAGCCCGACCGGTCGGGCGCCTGCACGACCTCCTTGCCAAGCCCTTCGGCGGCGAAGTCACGGGCACGGGCCAGGGTGTCGGCGCCGGTGGTGAGGGCGGGGATCACCTCGACGAGCTTCTGTACCGGCACGGGGTTGAAGAAGTGCAGCCCCACCACCTGGGAGGCGCGGCCGGTGGCGACGGCGAGGTCGACGACGGGGATCGACGAGGTGTTCGTGGCGAGCACGGCCTGCGGGTCGGCCACCACCTTGTCCAGCTGACGGAAGACCTCGAGTTTCACCTCCCGGTTCTCGGCGACGGCTTCGACCACGAACTGCCGGTCGGACAGGTCCCCCAGGTCGTGCGTGAAGGAGAGCCGGGCGAGCGCCTGGTCGCGATCGGCCTCGGTGAGCTTGCCGCGTCGCAGCCCGCGGTCGAGGGACGCGGTGACGCGGGCGCGGCCGGCGGCGGCCAGTTCGGGGGTTGATTCGGCGACGGTCACGTCGAGGCCGCGCAGCGCGGCGACCTCGGCGATACCGGAGCCCATAAGGCCGCAGCCGACGACGCCGAGGCGGGAGATCGCAGTCATGAAAGTCCTTTCCTGAAGGGGGAGTTGAAGAGGGTCGGTGATGTGGAAGGGCGTCAGACGTTGCGCCGGTACGCCCCGCCCACCTCGAAGAACGCCTCGGTGATCTGCTGGAGTGAGCAGACCCGCGCGGCGTCCATCAGCACGGCGAAGACGTTCTCCCCGCCGGCCGCGGCCCGCTTGAGGCCGGCCAGCGCGTTCCGGGCGGCGTCCTCGTGGCGGGCCTGGAAGTCATGGACGCGGTCGAGCTGGGACTGCTTCTCCTGCTCGGTGGCGCGGGCCAGTTCGACGACGGGCGCGCCCTGTCCGTCCTCGGCCCGGGGGTTGCGAAAGGTGTTGACGCCGATGATCGGCAGGGTCCCGTCGTGCTTGCGCTCCTCGTAGAGCAGCGACTCGTCCTGGATCCGGCCTCGTTGGTAGCCCGTCTCCATCGCGCCGAGCACCCCGCCCCGCTCGCTGATCCGCTCGAACTCCGTGAGCACCGCCTCCTCCAGGAGGTCGGTGAGCTCGTTGATGATGTACGAGCCCTGCAGCGGGTTCTCGTTTATCGCAAGGCCCCACTCACGGTTGATGACCAGCTGGATGGCGAGTGCCCGGCGCACCGAGTCCTCGGTGGGGGTGGTGACGGCCTCGTCGAAGGCGTTGGTGTGCAGGCTGTTGCAGTTGTCGTAGATCGCGGTGAGCGCCTGCAACGTGGTGCGGATGTCGTTGAAGTCCATCTCCTGGGCGTGCAGGGAGCGGCCGGAGGTCTGCACGTGGTACTTGAGCTTCTGGCTGCGCTCGTTCGCCCCGTACCGGTCGCGCATCGCCACGGCCCAGATGCGGCGGGCCACCCGGCCGAGCACCGAGTACTCCGGGTCCATGCCGTTGGAAAAGAAGAACGACAGGTTCGGCGCGAAGTCGTCGATGTCCATGCCGCGGGCCAGGTACGACTCGACGTACGTGAACCCGTTGGCGAGCGTGAAGGCGAGCTGGCTGATCGGGTTCGCCCCGGCCTCGGCGATGTGGTAGCCGGAGATGGAGACCGAGTAGAAGTTGCGCACGTCCTGAGCGATGAACCACTCCTGGATGTCGCCCATCATGCGCAGGCTGAACTCCGTTGAGAACAGGCAGGTGTTCTGGCCCTGGTCCTCCTTGAGGATGTCGGCCTGTACGGTGCCGCGGACACTGCGCAGGACCTCGGCCCGGATCTCCAGCGCCCGTTCCGGAGTGGGTGCGTGGCCATGTTCTGCGGCGTACGCGTCGAGCCGCTGGTCGATGGCGGTGTTGAGGAAGAACGCGAGGATCGTCGGCGCCGGGCCGTTGATCGTCATCGAGACGGAGGTGGTCGGCGCGACCAGGTCGAACCCGTCGTACAGCGCCTTCATGTCGTCCAGCGTCGCCACCGAGACGCCCGAGGTGCCCACCTTGCCGTAGACGTCGGGGCGCGGATCGGGGTCGCGGCCGTACAGCGTGACGGAGTCGAAGGCCGTGGACAGGCGGGTCGCCTCGCCGCCCTCGGAGAGCAGCTTGAAGCGGCGGTTGGTGCGGAACGGATCGCCCTCGCCGGCGAACATCCGTGCCGGGTCCTCGCCCTCCCGCTTGAAGGGGAACACCCCGGCCGTGAACGGGAACGAGCCCGGCAGGTTCTCCTCCCGCAGAAACCGCAGCAGCTCCCCGTGGTCGGTGTACCGCGGCAGCGCCACCCGGGGTATCCGGCTGCCCGACAGCGACTCGCGCAGCAGGCCGGTGCGCAGCTCCCGGCCGCGCACGGTGACCACCAACTCGTCCCCGCTGTAGGCCTGTACGGTTTCCGGCCACCGATCCAGCGCGCCCAGGGCGTCCTTGTCCAGTCGCTCCCGCGCCTCGCCCAGCAACCGGTCGACGTCGGAGGACGACGCCTGCGCCACGATCAACTCGGCACGAACCGACATCAGTTGCTGCACCCTGCGGACCGCATCGGCCTGGTCGCCGGTGCGCGCATGGTATGTACGCACCGTCTCGGCGATGTCGGCCAGATAGCGTGCCCGCGACGGGGGCACAATCTGCGCCGCGCCACTGGAATGTCGGACCGACACCGCGGGCGCGCCGGGACGGGCCGGCATGCCTCGCTCGCCGAGCAGGGTGCGCAGGTGCTGGTAGAGCGCGGTGACGCCGTCGTCGTTGAAGGTCGCGGCACTGGTGCCGAAGACCGGCATCTCGTCGGGGCGGGAGCCGAACGCCTCGCGGTTGCGGACGAGCTGACGCCCGACGTCACGCATCGCGTCCGCCGCGCCCCGGCGCTCGAACTTGTTGATGGCGACGACGTCCGCGAAGTCGAGCATGTCGATCTTCTCGAGCTGCGAGGCCGCGCCGAACTCGGGCGTCATGACGTACAGCGACACATCCGCGTAGGGAACGATCGCCGCGTCACCCTGACCGATGCCGGGCGTCTCGACGACGACCAGGTCGTAGCCGGCCGCCTTGCAGGCGGTGATCGACTCGCCCAGACCTTCGGGGAGTTCGCCGCTGCCCCGGGTTGCCAGCGAGCGGAAGAAGACCCGGTCGCCGTCGAGGGAGTTCATACGGATGCGGTCGCCCAGCAGGGCGCCGCCACCCCGGCGCCGGGTGGGATCCACGGCGAGGACCGCCACCCGCAGCGCGTCACCCTGGTCGGTGCGGAGCCTGCGGACGAGCTCGTCGGTGAGTGAGGACTTGCCGGATCCGCCGGTGCCGGTGATGCCGAGCACCGGCACCGGCCGCGCCCCGGCCGCCTTCTCCAGTGCCCGCAGATCCGCGGCGGGCACCGTCCCGGCCGCGGCCCCGGACAGCAGCCGGGCGAGCGCCGGGCGCTCACCGGCCAGCACCCGGCTGATCTCGGCAGGCGCCTCCTCCCAAGGTGCGGTGTCGCACTCCTCGATCATCGCCTGGATCATGCCGACGAGGCCGAGCCGCTGCCCGTCCTCGGGCGAGAAGATCCGTACGCCCGCCCGCGACAGACGCTCGATCTCCTGCGGCACGATCACGCCACCGCCCCCGCCGAACACGCGCACCTGCCCGGCGCCGCGCTTCCGCAACGACTCGACGAGGTACTCGAAATACTCGATGTGGCCGCCCTGATAGGAGCTGACGGCCACCCCCTGGACGTCCTCCTCCAGGGCGGCGTCCACGACCTCGCTCACCGAGCGGTTGTGCCCGAGGTGGATCACCTCCGCGCCCTGGGCCTGCAGGATGCGCCGCATGATGTTGATCGACGCGTCATGGCCGTCGAAGAGGCTCGAAGCGGTCACGAAGCGGACGGGATGCTGAGCGCGGTACGACCGCGCCGCCGCGTCACCGGCGGACATATGCACTCCTGACTGCCCTCTGCCCGCGTCGACAGGGGGCGGATACGGGTGGGGCCCGTCGGGGCGGAGGGCCGCTGCATGGAGCTCCCTGAGCCCCTCCTGGACCTGAATCAAAGTAGGTGCAGGAGTCAAGTATAGCCGTTGAAGTCAATTCAGTTCAGTGACAGTCTCGAGTGCGTCGCACCGGAGCGATTCCCAGGAGGAACGATGCTGGCCGCCAGGCTGTACGGAACCAAGGATCTGCGGATCGAGGAGATGCCCGAGCCCGAGCCGGGACCCGGCGAGGTGAAGATCCGCGTGGCTCACGCGGGGATCTGCGGCACGGATCTGCACGAGTACTTCGAGACACCGCGGGCCACACACGAGCCCAACCCGCTGACCGGGGCCACCCTGCCGCAGACCTTGGGGCACGAATTCGCCGGGACGGTCGTGGAGCGCGGTGCGGGGGTCGACCGGGTCGCGCCCGGCGACCGCGTCTGCGTCCGACCGATCCGCACTTGCGGTGTCTGCCCGCGCTGCACGGCGGGCCTGTCCCACCTGTGCACGGCGCTGGCGGCGATCGGGGTGACCGCTCCCGGCGGCGGACTCGCTCAGTACGTGGTCGTGCCGGCCGACGCGGCGGTCCCGCTGCCCGACGGCCTGTCGCTGGAGCAGGGCGCTCTGGTGGAGCCCATGGCGGTAGGCCTGAACGCGGTCGAGCGGGCCCATGTGCCTTGGGGCGGCAGCGCGTTGGTGGCCGGTGCGGGTGCGGTCGGCATGGGGGTGCTGTTCGCGCTGAAGGCGCACGGCGTCCACGACGTGACCGTGGTGGAGCCCTCGCCGGCCCGGCGCGCCGCGGCCGAACGGCACGGCGCCCGCGTGCTCGATCCCGCCGCGGTCGATGTGGTCGAGGAGGTGATGCGGCACACCCGGGGCCGCGGCGTGGACGCGGCCGTCGAGTGCTCGGGGCGGCCGGAGGCGCTGGATGGCGCGATCCGGTCGGTGGCCGCCCAGGCGCCTGTCGTGATGGTGGCCCTGTACTCGGGCCCGGTCGCCGTCGACGCCTCCGTCGTGCGCCTGGCCGAACTGGCCCTGCTCGGTGCCGAGGCCTATCCCGACGGCGTCTTCGAGCGAGTCATCGAGCACATGGCCGCCGGGCGCTACCCGACGGGCGGCTGGCTCGACCACATCCCGCTCGCCGACGCCGTCGCGGGGCTGCATGACGTCCGGGACGGGCGGTGCGTCAAGGTCCTCGTCGACATCCCGTCAACCAGCTCCTGAACCAATTTCGATCCGGGGGTTGACAGTGGATCACCGGCTCCGCAAACTCGGAATGAATTCAGTTCAGTTTGGACTTGGAGGGATCAGAGATGGCAGTGGAAGACGAGATCCAGTTCGAGCGTGACGGCCACGTCGCCCGCGTCTGGCTCAACCGCCCCTGGAAGAAGAACTGCGTGACCGTGCCGATCCTGGACCGGCTCGACGAGATCATCACCGAGGTCGACGAGGACCCCGAGCTGCGCGTCCTGGTGTTCCGCGGCCGCGGCGGCACTTTCTGCTCCGGGTTCGACCTGGACAGCCTGAAGGCGGACTTCGTCGGCAAGTCGAACGCGATCGACGTCGCGGTCAAGTCGGCGAAGGTGTGCGACCGGCTCTACTCGATGAAGACCCCCTCGGTCGCGGTCCTGGAGGGCTACGTCACCGCCGGCGGCTTCGAGATCATGATCTCGTGCGACTTCGCGATCGCCGCGGACGACGCCAAGATCGGCGATTTCCACATCCGCCGTTCGCTGTTCGGCGGCGCAGGCCCGATCTACCGGGTGCCCCGCATGATCGGCATCCGCAAGACCAAGGAGCTGATGCTCACCGGCAAGCTCCTGTCGGGCACGGAGGCCGCAGAGTTCGGCCTGATCAACAAGTCGGCACCGGCGGACGAACTGGACGCGACGGTCGAGGACTTCATCGGCAACCTCACCGACAAGAGCCCCTTCACCATGTGGCTCACCAAGATGACCATCGACCGCAGCCTGGACGCCGACACACAGTCGCTGATGGTCATGGAGCACCTCGCCGTGGGCGTGGCGCTCAACTCCGAGGACGCCGCCGAGGGTGTCTCGGCGTTCCTGGAGAAGCGCGAGCCGAAGTGGCAGGGGCGCTGATCCCATGACCACGGATCCGCGGAGTCCGGCCACCGGGCTCCAGGGCGCACGTTGCTCCGGCTGCGCGGTGGCGATCTACCCCGCGGACGACACGTGCCCGCGCTGCGGGGGGCCGGCCGAGTCGGCGGCCCTGTCCGGCGCGGGCACCCTGTGGACGTGGACGGTGCAGCGCTACGCCCCCAAGTCGCCCCCGTACCAGGAGCCGCCCGGCGGGTTCGCGCCGTTCGCGGTCGGCTACGTGGAGCTGGCCGAAGGCGTCCGGGTGGCCACCGTGCTCGACGTCGACGACCTCGACACCGTCCGGATCGGGATGCCGCTCACCGTGACCGCGGGCAGCGGCGTCCCCCGGGCCAGGCTCGCACAGGAGGCAGCATGAGCACCGACGTCCTGATCTGCGGAGCCGGGCGCACCCCGTTCGGCAGGTCCGAGGCGAGTGGCCGGCAACTGGCCGTCAGCGCGGTGGGCGCCGCGCTGGCGGACGCCGGGATCGAGTGGTCCCGGGTGCGGGCCGCGTTCGGCGGCAGTGACAGCGCCGGCCTCGCCGACACCCTGGTGGCCCAACTCGGGCTGACCGGGCTGCCGTTCGTGAATGTCAAGAACGGCTGCGCGACCGGCGGCAGCGCGCTGATCTCCGCCGTCAACGCGATCCGCTCGGGCATGGCGGACGTCGTCCTCGCCGTCGGCTTCGACAAGCACCCGCGCGGCGCCTTCGACCCGCGCCCCGAGGACTGGGGCCTGGGCGCGGAGTACGGCAGCGACGGGCTGATGGTCACCACGCAGTTCTTCGGCATGAAGATCCAGCGCTACATGTACGAGCACGGCATCACGCCGCAGACCCTCGCGCTGGTCGCCGAGAAGGCGTACCGCAACGGAGTCCGCACCCCCGAGGCCTGGCGCCGCAAGCCGGTGTCCGCCGCCGAGATCCTGGACTCCGGCATGGTCAGCGATCCACTCACCCGCTTCATGTTCTGCTCCCCGGGAGCGGGCGCCGCCGCGCTGGTGCTCTGCTCGCCCGAGGTCGCCCGCACCCTTGACGGCCCCTCGGTCACCCTGCGCTCGGCGGCCTTGCGGACCCGGCGCTTCGGCTCGTTCGAGGTGTTCAGCCCGTCGATCCCCGGGGGCGAACTGACCAGCGTCAGCCGCGATGCCGCGGCCGCCGCCTTCGAGGAGGCGGGCATCGGACCCGGCGAGGTCGACGTCTGCCAGCTCCAGGACACGGAGAGCGGCGCCGAGGTCATGCACATGGCCGAGTGCGGGTTCTGCAAGGACGGCGAGCAGGAGCGGCTGGTCGCCTCCGGCGCAACGGAGATCGGCGGCTCGCTGCCGGTCAACACCGACGGCGGCTGCATCGCCAACGGCGAACCCATCGGCGCCTCCGGACTGCGCCAGGTCTACGAGGTCGTCCAGCAACTGCGCGGCCGGGCCGGCGAACGCCAGGTCCCCGGCACACCCAGGGTCGGTTTCACCCATGTGTACGGCGCCCCGGGCGTGAGCGCATGCACGGTGCTGGCCCGGTGAGTGCCCCGCTGACATTCGACGTGGAGGAAGAGATGAGCGGCATCCCGGAACCCGAGGAGTTCCGCGCCGAGGCCCGGCAGTGGCTTGCCACGGTCGCCAGGCCGCGCGCCGCCGACGGCGCGTGGGGCAGCGGCTCCGACTCGGTCGCCGTGTTCGAGAACTGGACCGAGGAGCAGGAGCGCGAGCACACCGCCCGCACCCAGAAATGGGAACGCACCCGCTACGACCTGGGGTGGGGCGCGCTCAACTGGCAGGCGGCGTACGGGGGACGCGACCTGCCGGCGTACTACGAGCAGCTCTACCGTTCCGAAGAAGCGGCATTCGACGTGCCGCACCGCACCGAGATCTTCCCGGTGACCCAGCAGCTCGTCGCCTCCGCGATCGGCATCTGGGGCACCGAGGAGCAGAAGGCGCGCTGGCTGCGGCCCATGCTGCGTACCGACGAACTCGCCTGCCAGCTCTTCTCGGAGACCGAGGCGGGCTCCGACCTCGCCGCGGTGCGCACGAAGGCGGTGCGTGACGGCGACCACTGGGTCCTCGACGGCCACAAGGTGTGGACCTCCGGGGCCCGAGTGGCGACCTGGGGCGTCGCGGTCTGCCGCACCGACCCGGACGTCCGCAAACACGCGGGCATCACCGTCTTCCTGGTCCGCATGGATGCGCCCGGCGTGACGGTCCGCCCCATCCAGCAGATGACCGGCGGAGCCAGCTTCAACGAGGTCTATCTCGACGGCGTCGTCGTGCCCGACACCGACCGGCTCGGACCGGTCGGCGAGGGCTGGCGGGTCACGCTCAGCGTGCTGGCCGCCGAGCGCCTCGACTCCGGCAACCTCGGCCTGGACAACGCCGACCGCGCCCTTGACCTGGCCCGGAATCTTCCCCGACCGCTCACCGGCGCCGAACAGCAGCAGGCCACCGACCTCTACGTCCGCGCCCTCGTGCAACGCCTCATCGGCCTGCGCATCACCGGCGCCCTCGTCGCAGGCCGCGAGCCCGGCGCGGAAGCCTCGGTCGGCAAGCTGTACGCGACCGAGACGATGCGACGCACCAGCGATCTCGTGGCGGAGCTGCTCGGGCCGAGCCTCGTGGCGGACACGGGGGAGTGGGGCACGTACGCCTGGACGGAGCACCTGCTGGGCGCGCCCGGCTACAGCATCGCGGGCGGCACCGACGAGATCCAGCACAACATCCTCGCCGAGCGCGTGCTCGGCCTGCCCAAGGAGCCGGTCCGATGAGCACGGCGACGCAGGTGGCGGAGCTGGCCGTACGGGTCGGGGACCAGCTGGCGCGCAGGCATCCGGGGGCGTCCATCGGCGAGTTGAGGACGCTGCCGGGCGGCCACTCCGGGCTGACGTACTCCGTCGCCGTGGGTGACACGAAGTACGTCGTCAAGGCGGTGCCACCCGGACAGCGGCCCGTCGGGCGCAACGATGTCCTGCGCCAGGCACGGGTGTTGGGTGCACTCGCCGGATCTGGCGTGCCAGTACCGGGTGTCGCCGCCGTCGACGAGAGCCGACCCGCCTGGTTCGCCATGGACTTCGCCGCCGGCGAGGCCGTCGAGCCCGTACTCGACGAGCCGGAGCTGTCCGCCGAACTTGCGCGGGCGCGGATGCTGGAGATCGCCTCCGTGCTGCGGCGGCTGCATGCCACCGACATCCGCACGCCCGGTCTCGACGCGCCCGAACCACTTGACGCAGCCGGTGAGCTGGAGCGCTGGAGCCGCACCCTGCACGCCGTACCGGCAGAACTGCGCCCAGGTGGAGAGGAGTTGTTGAAGCGCCTCGCCGACGACGTGCCCGACGGCCTCCCGCCGGTCCTCCTGCACGGCGACTTCCGGCTCGGCAACGTGCTGTGTGTCGGCGAGCGGGCGGTGGCGGTCGTCGACTGGGAGATCTGGAGCGTCGGCGACCCGCGCATCGACCTCGGCTGGTTCCTGCTCTTCGCCGATCACCACAACTTCCCGCAGCTGGGGCGCGCCGTGCCCGGCCTGCCCGCCGAGGCCGAACTCCTCGACGCGTACGGCGACGGGGGCCCCGGGCTTCCCGACATGGACTGGTTCCGGGCCCTGGGCCGCATGAAGATGGCCGCGATCATGGGCCACAACCTGCGCCGGCACCGCGAGGGCAAGCACCACGACCCGGACCAGGAACGGCTGCCGCCCACCATCGCCGCGATGATCCGCACCGCGCTCGACATCCTCGGCTGACCCGGACCGGCCGCCCCACCCCCGTACAGGAGCAATCGTGGATTTCGGATTCTCGCCCCGCGCGAGTGAACTCCAGGACCGCATGCGGTCATTCATGGAGCAGCACGTCTTTCCCGCGGAGCCCGTCTACGACCGACAGCTGGCCGAGGCGGACGACCCGCACGCGCTGCCGCCGGTCATGACCGAGCTCAAGGAGAAGGCGCGGGCCGAAGGCCTGTGGAACCTCTTCATGGCGCACGGCGACTGGGGCGCGGGCCTCACCAACCTCGAATACGCGCCGCTCATGGGCCTTGCGGGCCGCTCCATCATCGGCCCCGAGGTGTTCAACTGCTCGGCGCCCGACACCGGCAACATGGAACTCCTCGCGCTGTACGGCACGCCCGAGCAGCAACAGCGCTGGCTGCGGCCCCTGTTGGAGGCAGAGATCCGATCCTGCTTCGCCATGACCGAGCCCGAGGTCGCGAGTTCCGACGCGCGCAACATCCGTACCCGCATCACCCGCGACGGCGACAGCTACGTCGTCAACGGCCGCAAGTGGTACACCTCCGGGATCCTCGACCCCGACTGCAAGCTCATCATCCTGATGGGCAAGACCGACCCGGAAGCGCCCACGTACCGGCAGCAGAGCATGCTGCTCATCCCGCGTGACACCCCCGGCGTCACGGTCGTGCGCGACCTGCCGATGTTCGGCTACACCGACCGGTGCGGGCACGGCGAGGTGCTCTTCGAAGACGTGCGTGTACCCGTCGGGAACATCCTCGGTGGCGAGGGGGAGGGCTTCGCGCTCGCCCAGGGGCGGCTCGGCCCGGGGCGCATGCACTACGCGATGCGCGCCGTCGGATTCGCCGAGCGTGCACTGCAGTTGATGTGCGAACGCGCCACCGAACGGGTCGCCTTCGGCGGACCCCTGGCCGAGCGGGGCGTGGTGCGCGAGTGGATCGCCCGCAGCCGCATCGAGATCGAACAACTGCGGCTTCTCGTCCTCAAGTCGGCCTGGCTGATGGACACCGTCGGCAACGCCGCCGCGCGGATGGAGGTCGCCGCGATCAAGGTGGCCGCCCTGGAGGTCGCCCACAAGGTCGTGGACCGGGCGGTCCAGACACACGGCGCGGCAGGGGTCAGCGACGACACCGTACTGGCCCGGCTGTTCTCCATCACCCGCGCGCTGAAGATCGCCGACGGCCCCGACGAGGTGCACTTGCGGACCGTCGCCCGCCAGGAGCTGGCCAAGTACCGGGCCAAGAACGAGAAGACCGACACGAAGACCGATACAAAGGCAGGGGCAGCGTGAGCGCCAACACCCTCGACGGCAAGGTGGCCGTCATCACCGGCGGATCCCGTGGCATCGGCCTCGGCATCGCCACCGCTTACCGGGCGGCCGGCGCCCACGTGGTGATCGCCGCCCGCAAGGCCGCCGGACTCGCCGAGGCGCGCGAGCAGTTGCTGCGTGTCAAGGGCGACGGCGACCTGCACACGGTGGTCGCCAACGCGGGCGAACCCGACCAGGCCGAGGCCTGCGTCGAGGAGGCCATGGCCCGTTTCGGCCGGCTCGACATCCTCGTCAACAACGCGGCGACCAACCCGTACCACGGCGACCTGCTCGACCTGGACCTGCCGCGCGCGGAGAAGACCGTCCGGGTCAACCAGTACGGGATGATCGCCTGGACCCGCTGCGCCTGGCGCGCCTGGATGGCCGAGCACGGGGGAGCGGTCGTCAACATCGCCTCCGTGGGCGGCCTGATCGTCGACCCGCACATCGGCTACTACAACGCCACCAAGGCCGCCATGCTCCACATGACCCGGCAGCTGGCCTACGAACTCGGCCCGCGGGCCCGGGTCAACGCCATCGCCCCCGGCCTCATCAAGACCGAACTGGCCCGTGCCGTATGGGAAGTTCGCGAACCCATCCTGACCGCCAAGCTGCCAATGCGACGCCTGGGCACGGTGGAGGACGTGGCGAACGCGGCCCTCTTCCTCGCGTCCGACGCCTCCTCCTGGATGACCGGCCAGACACTGGTCCTCGACGGCGGCGCGACCGCGCTGCCCATCGGGGTGGACGAGTGAACGCGCCACCGACCGCAGCCGAACTGTTCTCCCTGGAGGGCAAGACGGCCGTCGTCACCGGAGCTTCCGCGGGACTCGGCGCCCGGTTCGCGACCGTCCTCGCACAGGCCGGCGCCACCGTCTTCGCCGCCGCCCGCCGCATCGACCGGCTGAAGGAACTCGCCGACTCCGACGCGCGCATCCACCCCGTGGCCTGCGACGTCTCCGTCGAGGCGGACCGTGCGAGGCTGGTGGACACGGTGCTGACCACCACCGGCCGCATCGACGTCCTGGTCAACAATGCGGCCACCTCCGGCGAGACGCGCGCACAGGACGAGACCCCGGACGCCTTCGCCGACGTCCTCGGCGTCAACCTCACCGCACCCTTCCACCTCGCCCGGCTCACCGCCGAGGCGCAGGCCGGAGAAGGCACGGGCGGCAGGAGCATCATCAACGTCTCCTCCATCCTCGGCCTGGTCTCCGCCGCGCCCCTCGGCGGCGCGAGCTACTCGGCGTCCAAGGCCGGACTCATCGGTCTGACGCGGGAGTTGGCCGGCCAGTGGGGTCATGACGGAACACGGGTCAACGCCCTCGCCCCCGGCTGGTTCCGTACGGAGATGACCGAGGACCTCTTCGGGGACGAGCGCTCCAGCCGCTGGGTCGATCGCAACACCCTGCTGCGGCGCGGCGGCGACGGCCACGAACTCGACGGCGCCCTGCTGTTCCTGGCCTCGGACGCCTCCTCGTACTGCACCGGGCAAGTCCTCACCATCGACGGCGGATGGACCGCGCGATGAGCGTCGGCGTAGAGATACAGGACGACGGGCTCGCCCGCGTCACCCTGCGCCGCCCCCAGGCCGGCAACGCCATCGACCTGGACACGGCCCGCGGCCTGCTCGACGCGGCTCACGCCTGCGAACGCGCCGCCGTCCGGGTCGTATTGCTCACCGGCGAGGGAAAGTCCTTCTGCGTCGGCGGCGACCTCAGGGAATTCGCCTCGCTCTCCGGCGAGGTGCTGGAGGAGCACCTCGGCGCGGTCACCGGCGCGCTGCACGACGCGCTGCGTGTGTTCGCCTCGCTCGACGCGCCCATGGTGGCCGCTGTCCAGGGAGCCGTCGCGGGCGCGGGCATCGGCCTGGCCGCGGGCGCCGACGTGACCCTCGCCGCTGACAACGCCACGTTCACCGCTGCCTACACCGGTATCGGCTACGCACCGGACGCCGGAGTGAGCTGGACGCTGCCCCGCCTCATCGGGCCCAAGCGCGCCCTGGACCTGCTGCTGACGAACCGGCGACTCCCGGCGGCGGAAGCCGCCTCGCTCGGACTCGTGAGCCGGGTCGTGGCTGCGGACCAGCTGGCAGCCGAGGCCGTGCGGACTGCCGAGGCCCTGCGCGACGGCCCCACCGCAGCCTTCGGCGTCACCCGGCGGCTCGTCGCCGCCGGTCTGACCTCGGACCTCGGCCCACACCTCGACCGCGAGTCCCGCGCGCTCGCCGCCGCGGCCACGTCCGACGCGGGCCGCGAAGGCGTCGCCGCGTTCCTCGGCAAGCGGGCGCCGGACTTCACCGGCGTCACCCCTAACCGCTGAACCCGTACCCGTACCCGTATCAGAGGGAGCCCACAGTGTCGGAAGCATTCATCGTCGGAGCCGTCCGCACCCCGGTCGGCCGCCGCAAGGGCACGCTCAGCGGCGTGCACCCCGCGGATCTCGGCGCGCATGTGCTGCGTGCGCTCCTCGAGCGCGCAGGCGTCGACCCGGGCGCGGTCGACGACGTGTACTTCGGGTGCGTCAGCCAGATCGGCGCCCAGACCGGGAACATCGCCCGCACCGCATGGCTGTCGGCGGGCCTGCCCCAGCATGTGCCCGGGACCACCATCGACCGGCAGTGCGGCTCCTCCCAGCAGGCCGTGCACTTCGCCGCCCAGGCGGTCGGATCCGGTGCCGCCGACCTGGTGGTCGCCGGGGGCGTGGAGGTGATGAGTCTGGTGCCCATCGCCAGCCCGATGGTCGTCGGCGGACAGGCCGGTATGGGCAGCCCGTTCGCGGGCGAGGGCTGGCGCGAGCACTTCGGGGACCAGGAGGTCTCGCAGTTCCGCGGCGCCGAGCTGATCGCCGAGAAGTGGGGCGTCACCCGCGAGGACATGGAGCGGTTCGCGCTCGCCAGCCACCAGCGGGCCCTCGCCTCCCAGGCGGCCGGTGACTTCGACGACGAGATCACGCCGGCATTCGGGCTGAGTGCCGACGAGGGCCCACGCGTCGACACCACCCTGGAGAAGATGGCAGGTCTGAAGACCCTGACGGAGGACGGCCGGCTGACCGCCGCCGTCTCCAGCCAGATCTCCGACGGCGCCGCCGCCCTGCTGATCGCCTCTGAGGAGGCGGTACGCCGCCACGGCCTGACTCCGCTGGCCCGCGTGCACGCCACGGCGGTGGTCGGCTCCGACCCGATCCATATGCTGACCGGCCCGATCCCCGCCACGGAAAAGGTCCTCGACAGGGCGGGGCTGGCGATCGACGACATCGACCTGGTCGAGATCAATGAGGCGTTCGCCTCCGTCGTCCTCGCCTGGCAGAAGGAGATCGGCGCCGCTCACGAGCAGGTCAACGCCTTCGGCGGGGCGATAGCGCTCGGTCATCCGCTAGGCGCCACGGGCGCCCGGCTCATGACCACACTCGTCCACCAGCTGCGCAGGACCGGCGGACGCTACGGGCTGCAGACGATGTGCGAGGGCGGCGGCATGGCGAACGCCACCGTGCTCGAACGTCTCTGACCGGATCCGGTTGGCAACTGAGTTCAACTTGGGTTTACTCTCGGGTACGGACACGGTGGGTGACGGCCAGGAGAGGGAGCATGACAAGGATCGTTGAACCGGAGGCCGGACCGAGGTCCAAGCGCGCGGCCATTCTCACGGCCGCGGTGGACTGCTTCGGCGAAGCCGGCTTCGAGGCCACCAAGTGGTCCACCGTGGCGGAGCGGGTCGGTATCGGACAGACCGCCCTCTACCACTACTTCGAGTCGAAGACGCACTGCCTGCTCACCATCATGCGGCTCGAACTGGAGCGCTCCCACGACCGGTTCGTGGCGGCCACCAAGGACGCCGAGGACCCCGTCGAGGCGCTGCGCGCCGCGGTCCGGGCGGCGTACGACGTCTCCCCGCACGAGGTCCTGCAGATGCGCATCCTGCAGAACCACATGGATCTGCTCTCGGGTTCGCGCAGGTCCAAGCGTGAGGAGGCCGAGCGCGTCGCGGCGCGCCAGCTCGTCCAGGTCGTCGAGCGGGACTGGACGAACCTGCTGGTGAAGGGCATGTCCCAGGGCGCGTTCCCGCTGCGGGACGCGCAGTTGCTGGGCGCGGGCGTGCTCGGTCTGATCGTCAGCGTGTGGCGCTGGTACCGGCCGTCCGGAGCCACGCCGCTTTCTGAGATCAGCGAGCTGATCGAGGGCGCCTGCGTGCGGATGGTCGCCGCCTGACGCACTGGGCGCTCCCGCGATCGTGCGGCCCCCTGACGGATGCCCGTCCGGGGGCCGCAGTGCTGTCCGGACGGTGCCCCGCCGCGCATACGCGGTGATCGCGTACGTAACCAGCCATTGCCAGGCGTGTTTCCTCAGGATTAAGATCCGACGTGTGAATTGAACTGAACTCAGGTTGATTCCTGGAGGGGTCATGCGACGCCGCACGACACGCGCGCTCATCGCCGCACTCGCCGCCATGCTCGCCGTGGTGGCCAGCGCCTGCGGCACCAAGAACCCCTCGGCGGCAGGGGACGACAAGGTCATCAAGATCGGTGCCTGGTACCCGCTCACCGGTGCCGTCGCATCCTTCGGCATCCCTGAACGGGCGGGTGCCGACGCGTACTTCAAGTCCGTCAACGCCCGCGGCGGGATCAACGGCCGCAAGATCGACTGGGTTGTCAAGGACAGTGCCTTCGATCCGCAGCAGACCGTGCAGGTGGCCCGCCGGCTCGTGGACCAGGACGGAGTCGTGGCGATCGTCGCGGCCAACGGCACGGCCCAGTCTCAGGCCACGTTCCCCTTCGTCCTGGACCAGAAGAAGGTGCCGGTCCTGAACCCGCTGGGCGGGGACGCGACGTGGTACCGGCCGGCCAGGGACGGACTGTTCGGCCTGCAGACCCTCTACGAGGATCAGGCAGCCGCGCTCGGGGGCTGGGTGGCGCGTGACGGAGCGAAGAAGGTGCTGGTCGTGCACAGCGACCCGGCCGCCTTTGTGAACGTCGCGAAGGAGATCGGCCCCGCCGCCGGCAAGGCCGACCCGTCGGTCCGTGTGAAACGGCTCAAGGTCAAGTTCCAGACCTCCGACTACAGCCCGGTCATCAGCAAGGTGAAGGCCGAGAAGCCCGACGCGGTCGTGCTGATCCTCGCGTCCGCCGAGGCCGCCTCGTACCTCAAGGAGGCGAAGCTGCAGGGCCTGTCCACGCCCGTGTACGGATACGCGCCGGTGGCCGCCCAGTCCACGCTCACGCTGGCGGGCAAGGCGGCCGAAGGGGTCAGGGCGGTGCAGCTGGTCAAGTCGCCGAACGACGACGACCCCGCGGTCGAGGAGTTCCGTACGGCGATGGCGAAGTACGAGAAGGGGCAGCCGGCCGACTTCATCACCTTGTGGGGCTGGGAAGCTGCCAAGGCCTTCGTGGAGGTCGCCAAGACCATCGACGGTCCGGTCACTTCCGAGGCCCTGACCGCCGCGTACGAGAAAGCCAAAGCGGTCGACACCGGGGTCGGACCGGTCCTGAACTTCTCCCCGGACAACCACCTCGGCACCCGCGATGTACAGAAGGTCGTCGTCAGGAACGGACGCTGGGAGTCGCAGGGCGACTTCTTCACCCCGCCGACCCGCGACTGACATCCGTCCGCGGCCGGCACCCGCCCCGGCAGTGACCCATAGTGACCAACAGTGAGAGGACCACCCCATGGCCAGTGTGTTGCGCGCCTATATGGCACGGATGGACAGCGACCGTCCCGAGACGGCTCTCGAACTCCTCGCACCGGACTTCCGTTTTCGCATCGCCCTCCCTGGCCGTGAGGAGACCGGCTGGTCCAAGGAGGACTTCGCGGCGTACATCTCCGGCCGCAACCCCGTCGAGCGGACGCACGAGATCCTCCGGCACAGCTCCGACGGCGACCTGGAGACCGTGTACGGAGTGGTCACCGAGTCCGGCAAGGCCGTCGGATCCTTCCTCTCCGCCGCCGTGATCACGCAGGGCGGACAGATGGCGCGCTACCAGTCGTACTTCACCACGACCTACGACCTCATCGAGTTTCCGGAGCAGTCATGAGCGACACCACCACGTCCACCGACACGGCCTCCGCGCCTTTCCTCACCGCCTGGTTCGAGATCCTCGACACCGATGAGCCGAACCGGATCCTCGACCTGATCAGCGACGACTTCACGCTCTCCATCCTGTTCTCCACCGGTGACGGGAACGCGACCGACTTCGCAGGTGACCGGGCCGCTCTGGTCGGCTATCTCGAACAGCGCGAGCGCGGCACCCGCACCCACCACCGGCTGTCCGCGACCACCCTGGGCCAGGACGAGCTGTTCCTCGGCGAGGTGCGGCGCGCGGGCGTTCCAGAGGCGACCTTCGTCGCGGCCGGGCGGGTGGACGATGGTGGCCGGCTGCAGCGGCTGCTGATCGGGCGGTCGTCCGAGATCCGCTTCGGCTGACGTGCACAGGACTACGTACGTGACCACACAAGGAACAGATTCGGAGGCAACTCATGTACAACCTCGTCCTGTTGGCCGCCCGTCCGCCGGAGTGGACCCACGAGCGGTTCATCGACTGGTGGCGCGGCGACCACGCGGAGCTGACCTACCGGTTGCCCGGGCTGCGCGCCTGGCGGCACACCGAGATCGACCAGGCTCTGGAGCCGCGCTCCGAGGGCTGGGACGGCATCTCCGTGCTCAGCTTCGATTCCCCAGAAGCTCTGAAAAAGGCCCTCGCGAGCCCGGAATGGGCGGACGCGGTGGCCCAGGTGGGCGACATGAAGGGCCGCCGGATCGCGGTGATGGGCCGCGAGGCGGAGATGTTCACCGGCTGAGGCCACCACAGACCCGGCATGACCACATCCACAACATCCAGCACGGCATGCACAGAGCAGATTTCATTACGGAGTTCGGCACAGCGTAGCGAGGAAGCAGGATGCGACAGGTAGTGCAGGAGTTCCAACGACGGGCCGAGCAGGCGGACTTCGTCGCCGTCATCGACGACTCGGGCAGCCACACGGCGCGTGAGCTGCTCGCCGAGGCGGGCCGGCTCGCCTCGGCGATGTCCGCCGGCGCAGGAGACGGGTCCGTCGGGGCCGTCATGCTCCAGGCCGACAACTCATGGCGGACCGTCGCGGGCACGCTGGCCGTGGGCCTCGGCGACGGGGTCCTGGCGGTGGTCAACCGGCACACCACACGTGCCGAGTTCGCGGCCGCCTTCGAGGACATCCGCCCCGACGCCGTGGTCGCCGAGCCCTCGGCGATGGACGAATGGGGGGTGTCCGACCTGCTGAAGGGCGGGGCCGGAGCCGCCTTCACCTCGGACCCGGTGCTCGACGGCTGGACCTGTCACGCCGCGCCCGGGCAGCGGGAGGTGAGCCGCTGGTCGGGCGGCGCCCTCATCGGTCTGACCTCCGGCTCGACCGGGCGGCCCAAAGGCGTCGTCCAGTCCGAGGAGGCCCTGCGCTACGCGGGCACGAGCACCATCGAGATCAACGGCCTGACGCGCGGAGACGCAGTGGCCGCGATCGTCCCGCTGTCGTCGACGGCCGCGTACTGCTTCGGCGTCTACCTCGCACTGCTCCTCGGCGGCCCGCTCGTCCTGATGACGAAGTGGGACCGGGCCGTCGCTCTGCAGCGGATGGCCGAGGCGCAGGTGCGCTGGACCATGTGCGTGCCGACGATGGCCCTGCAAATGGGGGCCGAGGCTGCCGGCTCCGGCATCCTCGGGGGAGTCCGCGCGATCACCGTGGGAGGCGGTCCGATGGACCGCGGCGCCCTCGCGCGCGCCGAACAGTCCCTGGGTACGCGGATCCTGCGCGTCTTCGGCATGTCCGAGTGTCTCGGCCACACCTCGCCGCGCCCCGACGAACCCGAGGAGATCCGGCTCGGCAGGGACGGCCGTCCCTTTCCTGGCACGGACCTGCGCGCACTCACCCCCGAAGGCGACACGGCGGGGCCCGGGGTGTCGGGCCGCGCGCAGGTGCGCGGCCCCTCCCTCTTCCTCGGCTACGCACGCGACGGCAAGGTCGAGGCGCCGACGCTGACCGAGGACGGCTACTTCCCCACCGGCGACCTGCTGATGACCCATGACGACGGCACCATCAGCATCATGGGCCGCGAGAAGGACATCATCATCCGCGGTGGCCGGAACATCGACATCACCGAGATCGAGCGTGCCGTCGCCAGCTATCCGCGGGTCGCGCGGGCCTGCGTCGCGGCCGTCCCGGACGAGGTGCTCGGCGAACGCATCGCGCTGCTCGTCGTCACCGAGGACGGCGGCGGCATCGACCTGGCGGAGGTGACCGGCCACCTCGATAGCGTCGGCCTGTCCAGGACCAAGTGGCCCGAGTTCGTCTACGGGATCGAGGAGCTGCCGCAGACCAAGGTCGGCAAGCTCGACCGGTCCGGGGCCCGCGAACTGGCCCACCGGCTGCGCACGGACACTCCCGGCCCGGCCTGATCCACGAGGCCGGGCCGATCCACACAGACACACCAGCACCAGCCAGCAAGGGAGCATCATGACCACGCGGTTCGACCAGGGCCCATGGGCCGCAGCCGGAATCCAGACCGTGCAGCCCGGGGTGCACCGCGTTCCCCTGCCGCTGCCGAACGACGGGCTGCACGCCGTCAACGTCTATCTGCTGGAGAACCTGGCGGACGATGACGGCATCGTCATGATCGACGGCGGCTGGGCGATCCCCGAGGCGCGCAAGGCACTCGAGGAGGCCCTGGCCGCCATAGGCCGCGACCTCGGCGACATCAGCCACATCCTGGTCACGCACATCCATCGCGACCACTACACGAACGCCGTAGAGCTGCGCCGGCTGCTCGGCTCGCGCGTGTACCTGGGCGCGGGCGAGCGTCCGGGCCTGGAGATGCTCGACCGGCTGCGCAGTGACGAACCCGCGGGCTCGCTGGAGACGTTGCGCAGGGCGGGCGCCGGCGACCTGGCCGACCGCGTGCAGGCGATGGACCACGGCGGCTACGACCCGAGCGTGTGGGAGGCCCCCGACCGCTGGCTCGGCGCGGAGACCCTGAGCTTCGGCGACCACGCACTGCGGGTCGTGCCAACCCCCGGACACACCAAGGGACATGTGGTCTACCTGGACGAACAGCGCGGGCTCCTGTTCTCCGGGGACCACGTCCTGCCGCACATCACACCGTCCATCGGCTTCGAACTGGCCGAGCCCGGAGGCAAGCCGCTCGCCGACTATCTGGACTCCCTGCGTCTGATGACCCAGTACGCGGACACGCGCCTGCTGCCTGCGCACGGACCGGTCGCCGACAGCGCCCACACCCGCGTCGCCGAGCTGCTCACGCACCACGACGACCGGCTGGCCAAGAGCCTGGTGGCACTGGGTGATGGCACGCTCGATGCCCACGCGGTGGCGCGCGAACTGGGCTGGACGCGCCGCGAGGTGCCCTTCGGCGAGCTCAGCGAGTTCAACCAGATGCTCGCGGTCAACGAGACGGCGGCGCACCTGGACGTGCTCGTGCTGCGGGGCCGGGCCACGGTGGCGTTCCGGGACGGGGTGAACCAGTACACGCGGGTGCGTTGACAGTGCACGTACGGGCGGAAGGGGGCGCGGCAACCGCCGCGCCCCCTTCCGCGTTCTCCGTCAGCGCGCCGTCCAGCCGCCGTCCACGTACAGCTCGGAGCCGGTGACGAAGCTCGCGTCCGCGGAGGCCAGGAACGCGACCGCCCCCGCGACCTCGTCGGGCCTGCCGAGCCGCGCCATCGGAGTGCCCTCGACCATCGCGGTGTGCCGGGGTGTGCCCCGCCACAGTTCGCGGGACAGGGGCGTCTCGATGAAGCCGGGGTGGAGGGAGTTGACACGGACTCCGCGGGTGGCCCAGTGCAGGGCCGCGTTCTTGGTCATCAGCCGGACCGCGCCCTTGGCCGCGTGGTACGAGAACTGGCTGCCGAAGCCGCCGACCGTACCGAAGATCGAGGCGATGTTGACGATCGAGCCGCCACCGGAGCGCTCGATCGCGGGCCCGCCGTGCTTCATGCCGAGCCAGACACCGCCCTGCGTCACCGCGATGACCTTGTCCCAGGACTCCTGGGTCTCCGTCTCCACGGTCCGCATCTCGGCGATGCCCGCGTTGTTGACGAGCACCGTCAGGCCGCCGAGTTCGGCGACCACCCGTTCGACCGCGTCGCGCCACGCGTCCTCGTCGCTGACGTCCAGGGCGAGGCCGAGCGCCCGCGCCCCGCCGGCCGTCAGCTCCTTCGCCAGCTCTTCGCAGCGGCCGGCGTCGACGTCGGTGACCACGACGGTGGCGCCCTCCGCCGCCAGGCGCCGTGACACGGCGTCCCCTATGCCGCCGGTGGCTCCGGTGACGAGGGCGATCTGTCCGGACAGGCGGTCTCGCACGGTGTCTCCTTCGTAAGGCGGTGTGGTCGCGGTCACGACAGCAGCTCCAGCCCTGAGTTCAGCAGCGCGGGCACCGCGGAGCCGACCCGCTCGAAACCGGTGCCGACGGTCTGTCCCGCCGCGTAGCGGGCATGGATGCCCTCCGCGATGACGGCGAGCTTGAAGCAGGCCAACGCCTGGTAGTAGTGCAGGGATCGGACATCCCTGCCGGACTTGGCGGCGTAGCGCTCGGCCAGGTCCTGCCCGGAGGGGAAACCGGGGTTGGCCGTCGGGACGTGGCGTGCCCCGAGGACCGGTTCGCAGGTCGCGTCCCAGTACATGAGGAGCATTCCGAGGTCGGCGAGCGGATCGCCGAGTGTGGCCATCTCCCAGTCGACGATCGCGGCGATCCGGCCGAAGTCGCCCGGGGCCAGGATGGTGTTGTCGAGGCGGTAGTCGCCGTGCACGATCGTCGGCGCGCCGCTCGCGGGCAGGGCGCGGGCGAGCCTGCCGTGCAGTTCGTCGACCTCGGGCAGCGTCCGGGTGGCGACCTTGTCCCATTGGCCCCTCCACCGGCGCACCTGACGCTCCAGATAGCCGTCGGGGCGGCCGAAGTCGCCGAGCCCGACAGCGGCGGCATCGACTGAGTGCAGCGCCGCCAGCGCGTCCACAAGCGCCTCGGCGGCGCTTCGCGCGTCGGCGGGCGGCAGATCGGCGGCCCGGTCGCCGTCGCGCAGCACCGGACCCTCCACGAAGTCGACTACGCAGAACGGCGCCCCGATCACGTCCGAGTCCGTGCACGACAGCACGGCCCTGGCGACCGGCACCCCGGTGCCGCCGAGCGCGGCGACGACGCGGTACTCGCGGTCCATGTCGTGCGCGGTCGGCGTCAGCACGCCCAGCGGCGGCCTGCGCAGCACCCACCGGTGCGTCCCATCGGTGACGTCGTACGTGAGATTGGAGCGCCCGCCCTGCAACAGCGCGATCCGCAACTCACCCGTGAAATCCGGTACATGGCGCTCGAAGTAGCGCCGCAGGGCGGGCACGTCGACGCCGACCACGGCCTCCTCGGAGGTGGTCACCGCGCAGCCCTCCGCTCCCGTGCCGTCCGCACCGCGCGCTTGGCGATCGCCCAGCGGTGGGTCTCGGACGGGCCGTCGTAGATCCGGAACGGACGCACCTCGCGGTACAGCCGCGACAGCGGGGCGTCCCCCGAGATACCGAGTGCGCCGCACACCTGCACCGCACGGTCGACGACCCGGTTCACGGCCTCGGAGACGTACGTCTTCGCGATGGAGGTGTGCTGTGCGGCCGAGCGGCCCTGGTCCAGCTCCCAGCAGGCCCGCCACAGGACCGCACGGCTGGTCTCGATGTCGATCTCGGAGTCGGCCAACAGCTGTTGCACCATGCCCAGTTCGGCCAGCGGCTTACCGAAGGCCGAGCGCTCGGCGGCGCGCTCCAGGGCGATGTCCTGTGCCCGGCGCGCCACTCCGAGCCAGCGCATGCAGTGTGTCATCCGGGCGGGGCCCAGGCGTACCTGCGCGTACTTGAATCCCTGGTCCACCTCGCCCAGTACGGCGTCGTCGCCCACTTCGCAGTTCTCGAACACGACCTCGCTGTGTCCGCCGAACAGGCCCTGGTCGAGGGTGTCGATGTTCCGGACGATCTTCATGCCGGGGTTGTCGGCGTCGACGAGGAACATCGTCGCGCCGCCGGCGTCGCCGGGGCCGCCGCTGGTGCGGGCCATACAGATGGCGAAGCCTGCGCCGTCCGCACCGCTGATGAACCACTTGCGGCCGTCGATCCGCCAGCCGCCGTCGATCCTCGTCGCGGTCGTGGCGAGCGCGCGCGGGTCGGAACCCGCGCCCGGTGCCGGTTCGGTCATCGCGAAGCAGGACCGCACCTCACCGGCGGCCAAACGCCGCAGATACCGCTCCTTCTGCTCCGCTGTGGCGACGACTTCGAGCAGATGCATATTGCCCTCGTCGGGCGCCGCGCAGTTGAGTGCGAGCGGTCCCAGCAGAGAGTGCCCGGCCGCCTCGAACACCACCGCCTGCCCGCACAGGTCGAGCCCGAGCCCGCCCCAGTCGGTGCCCACGTGCGGGGCGAACACCCCGGCCGTCCGGGCGGCCTCCTGCAATCGGCGGCGCAGTGGTTCCGGCCCGTATGGATGTTCCCGTCGCAGGCCTGTTCCTCAGGTATCACCACATCTCGAACGAAGTCGGTGGTGCGCCGCGCGATGTCGGCGACCCTGTCGTCGATCTCGAACCCGATGGTCATGCTTCACCTCTGATCTTGGCTACTGACCATTAGCCATGAGAGGACTGAAGCGAGCCTCATGTCAAGGCCACGGGCGAAAGCGACGGCTATAGTGTGGTGCTTGAGGCCGGAGACGCGGCTAATGATGGATAGCTTCGGGGGTTCGGATGCGTGCAGCTCAAGGTGCGACCCAAGACGGGTCCTACGAACGTCCGCACCGACCCGCACAGCCCGGGGGCGCCTCCCCGGCCGACCGCCGGTCGGCGATCCGGCAGGCCGCGCTGCAGCTGTTCGCCGCGCAGGGCTATCGGTCCACCACCATGGCCGACATCGGGGCCGCGGTCGGCATCCGCGGTCCGAGCCTCTACAAACACGTGGCGTCCAAGCACGAGCTGCTGGTCGAGATCATGATCGGGACGATGGAGCAGCTCATCGCCGACAACACGGCGGCCGTCGCCGGAGTGGACGACGTCCACGAGCAGTTGCGCCGCTCCGTGGAGGCGCACATCCGCTACCACGCGCGCCACCGCCTGGAAGCGTTCGTCGGCAACCGTGAGATCGGCAGCCTGGAGCAGCCCGACCAGGACCGGGTCCTCAGCCGCCGCAGCGCCTACGAACGCCGCATCCGCGAACTCATCGAGCGGGGCGCCGCCGAGGGCGTCTTCCGTGTTCAGTCGACGAGGATCGCCTCGTACTCGATCCTGGACATGGGTATCGGTGTGTCCAGCTGGTTCCACGAGGTGGGCGAGTTCACCGTCGACCAACTCGCCTACCAGTACGGCGACATCGCGCTACGCATCGTCGGTGTGGCTGAGCAGCGCTGAAGCGGCGCCTGCCCTTCTTGCTTGTGGACGGATCGGTGGTCGGCCGCCCGATGGCCGAGCACCGGTGTGCCGACCTGGATCATCGGCGCGATCGAAGCAGCGGCAGTCACCCTTGGCGAATCCGTCGACGGCGTCGAGGCCGCCGCACGTGGTCTTCCTTGGGCCACAACATCCTGTTCCATCAAGGAGGTGTTGCGACGGCCGATTGAATCCGCCGGGTGCACGAGTGTGCAATTCGCCTCCCTGGCACCGAAGTTCGGAGTCCGTCCGTCGGCCGTACCGGGCAGTGCTGGGGCATGAACGCCCACGCTGAGAAGTCCAAGCGCACCGTACGGGCCGCGTGCAGGACTGGATGCTGATCTATAACGAGCAGCACGCTCCGGGCCCCTACTTCGAAGGTGCCTGACAAAGATCCCATATGGTGACGAAATCCTAGCTCAGGGTACCTGCATGACTCTTGGAGCCCTGCAGTGGAGTGGAACGGAGCGGGCAGACGCCGAAGTACGTCCAGTCGACTGCTCTCACTCACTCTCGTCGTTGAGACCTGGCGCCACTCGAGGCCGGACCCAAAGTGAAGCGAGGCTCGCTAGCGGAGGCCGCGCTGAGTGCACCCGACTCCAGTCATCTGTGCAGCCGACTTCGGATACTGACACGGCGACCCGACGAAGCAGGGCCGTTGGAAGGAAGGGGCCGCGGCGGTGAAGCGCGAGTACCTGGACCGGGTTCAATCACGCGCGGAGAACCCGTGGTTGAAGGTCCAGGCGAAGCGGAGGACTCTCGGCTAGGACAGTTCTTTCGGATCATTTGATCGTTGGTCCGTGTGTGCCGTCGACCGACGTGCAGTGGGCGTGGATTGAGCCGATACTGCCGGACCGGACGCCGCGGCGGGGCGGTCGGTGGCGAGACCATCGCGAGGTGATCGATGCGATCGTCCATCTTGCTGCCGACAGCGAGTGTCGGTCGTTGGCCTTCGTCCTCACCCGGGACAGGCCGGGGACGCACCCGCCTTCGAGACCGTGATGAGAGCACTGCGAGTGCCCCGGCCACTGGGGCGTCCCCGCATCCGGCCGGTGACGGTCCTCGCAGACAAGGCGTACTCCTCCCGCGTAATCCGCGCCCACTTGCGAAGGCGAGGGAGCAAGGCAGTTATCCCGATCCCCCGCCGACCAGCGAGCCCACCGCAAACGGCGCGGCAGCCAAGGCGGCAGACCGCCCGCCTTCGACCGCGAGGCGTACAAGCAGCGCAATGCAGTCGAACGCCGCATCAACCGTCTGAAGAAATGGCAAGGCGTCGCCACCCGCTACGAGAAGACCGCCACGGTCGACCTGGCCGGGCTCCACCTCGCAGGCATCTTCCTCTGGTCCGCACGCTGATCAGATCGGCGCGGCCTAGCATCACCTGCCATGAACACTGCGATCGTGACTGTCGGGCTGGCGCTCGTTGGCTACTTGGCTACTTACCTCAACGGTGTGCGACTGGCACAGCGACAAGCTCGTCTGGCGCGCGTCAACCTGCAGCTGAGCGACTTCTACGGGCCTTTGTTCGTGATCATGGAAGCCAACAGCAGGACCTACGACTCCTTCGCTGAGAGGTACGCCCGAGCCGACGGCAGCGATCCCTTCGACCACGACGAGCCCCCCACGGAGCATGAGCTCGCTGAGTGGCGCACATGGGCCACCACCGTCTTCATCCCCAACATCCAGGTGATGCGCGACGTGGTGGTCACCAAGGCCGATCTCCTCATAGAGCAAGAGATGCCTCCCGCCCTCCTCCAGCTCTGCGCACACGTCTCCGGCTACGAAATCACCGCCGCACGATGGGCGCAGGGCCACTACGAAGAGCACCTGTCGGGCATACCCTTCCCCGGCCGGGAGTTGAGGGAATACACCCGCAAAGGATTCACGCACCTCAAGAACGAACAGGCGCTTCTGCTCGGCCACACCGTCGGCGCGGGGCACCTGCCCAGGCTGCTCGGCCGGCGGCGATGAAACCAGACCGGCGGTCGTGAGCCGTCACTGCACTGGCCATCATCCATGCCAAGCGCCGGCTCGATGATCCTAAAGAACGCCCTAGGTGTATTGCCCTGAAGCGTTGTTTGCGCGGCTGATGGGGGGCTTGCCTGCGAGTGCGGTGTGGCATCGGTGGTGGTTGTAGGTGTGGAGGA
>NZ_JBWKIS010000044.1:0-54724 GCF_056432625.1 Streptomyces sp. NPDC045026 | reverse complement strand
CCCGGCCGACGACGCCGCCGGGGACACCTACGACTACGCCCTCGACCACGACACCCTGCATCTTTCCGTCACCGATGCCATGGGCCACGACGTCGGCGCCGCACTCATGGCCACCCTCCTGGTCAATGCCTCGCGTGGCGCTCGTCGCGACGGCGCCAGCCTGACCGAGCAGGCCCGCCGGATCCACCAGGCTCTCCTCGACCACGGCCACCACACCATGGCCACCGGCCAGCTCCTGCGCATCGCCCTGGACGGGACCGGCGCACAGGTCGTCAACGCCGGACACCCCTGGCCGCTGCTCCTGCGCGACGGCACGGTGAACGAGGTGCGCCTGGACGTCGACCTGCTCTTCGGCGCCCCCGGACCCACCCCGTGCCACGTACAGTTCCTCGACCTGCGCCCCGGCGACCGGCTCCTGCTCCACAGCGACGGCATGCAGGAACGACAAGCCGAGTCCGTCGACCTGCCCGGCCTCATGCGTGAGACCGCCTTCGAACATCCCCGCGAGGTCGTGCGCGTCCTGACAACAGCGGTTGCCGACGCCTGCGGCGGCCACCTGCCCGACGACGCCACGGTGCTGTGCCTCGACTGGCACGGCCCCCACCACGACGGCCGCCACGCCCACGCCGGAGCCGGCCGATAAGCACTTCCCCGTGCCCAACCCCGTGTTCCGGTCCCGGAGCAAGCTGCGCAGGCCCCGATGCACTCCCGCCCGCCATCAACGCCCATCGCGCGACGCCAAGCTGCCCGAGACGGTCCCGCCCCAGCTCCTGGCCATGGTCCAGGAGCTGTCCCGCCACGCACACACGCACTGGACCCGCGCCTTGCAGGTCGGCAACCAGTACGGCGAGTGGCACAAGGAGTGGCAGCGCCTGGTCTTGTACGCGCTGACCGACGCGCTGGTTTACAACTACCTGGCCGTCGGAACCATCGCCGCCTGCCTACAGCGGCATGGCATCGACGAAGACCAGCTACTCCGCCATACACAGGGCATCCAGCCCGATCGATTCGTCACGCAGGACGCTCTCGACCACCTAGCCGGTCTGCTCGGACCAGCCCCGGACCAAGAAGCTGGCGAGCCGGCCTGGACGCACATCGGCCGTCAGATCGCGTACCGCGCACAGCAACAGCCATAAGAACCTGCCGCCCGTACGGGCCCACGGAGCTGTGGACCGCGCACACCGGACTATGAACGTGCGCCGCTGGGACAGCACCGTGGGCGCGCGGGCGGCCGGCGACCATCAGGGCCTGGACGCCGCATGAACAGCCGACGTCCTGCCCTTGGCGGACCACACGTCGAGGCTGCGAAAAAGTTCTCTGCCGGTCCTGCTGCTGGACGTCCCGGAAGGATGAGGGAGGGGCAACAGGCCCGCTCCCACCCAGTGAAGGGATGCGGCTGGTGAACGTGTACGTCCTGGTGGTGCTGATGGCAGGGACGATGGTGGGGTGGTGTCTGAGGGCCGCGGGCGCCTCCCCTGCAGAGGCGTTTGCCCCGAGCCGCGACCATGCTGGCGTCCCACCATGTGCGACCGGGCACTCGCTTCTGGGGCGCTTCGCTGCCGGGCCGTAGAGTGCGCCGTCAGGCCCTGAGGTAGACGTTCAGAAAGGAATGACCATGGGGGACGTGCAGTTGGCGTGGCAGCGATTGGTGGACTGGCTGGAGACGCATGCACCGACGACTGCGTCGTCGATCCTTGCTCCCGCTCCGCCGGCAGCGATCACTGCGGCAGAGAAGCGCATGGGCGTCGTTTTCCCGGTCGACCTTCGGACGTGGCTCCAGGCATCCGGGGCCGACAACGGCCCTGAGGGTGTCACGGAGGGGGTCGTGCCCGGCAGCAACCGCGATTTGCTGGGACTCGCGGCCATGGAGCGGACGTACCACTTCAAGATGGAGATCGAGCGCGACGACCCGTCCCCCGATACGGAGTTTCCCTTCTGGCATGAGCAGTGGATTCCGATCATCTCGGACGACGATACTTGTTACGGCAAGTTCCTGGATGCGCGTAGCGGTCAGATCGGTTCATTCGGCGACGGGGATGAGCCATCCTTCGGAGTTCACGAGTCACTGAACGCTCTGTTCAGCGAGACGGTCGTCCTCATGGAGCAGATTTCTGCAGGGGCGCAGGGCGCAACTGGACGTGTTCAGGGCGGCAGGCTGATCTGGGACTGATGATCGGCGTACGCACCCAGGCCAACGGTGCCGACCGACACCACGGGCCCACTGCTATTTGAACCTTCGCCGCACCGTTCGAGATCCACTTCCGACACACGGCCTAGGGGCGTGTCCCGGTAACCGGCAGCGCTGATCGCAATTTTGCTTGATTTTGGCCGCGGATGTGTGGGCGCCTCAGCCAGGTGCTGATAGGTCTCTTCGGGTGGTGGCTACGCCCGGGTTTGATGTGTTCTCGGTGGCCTCGGGTCGGCTCATTGGGGAGCGAGCGGGGGCAGGGTATCCGGCGCGGGTATTCTGCTGCGGGGGTTGCAGGTGGCAGGGTCGAGTGGACGCAGTTTCAGCCGGGGGGCAACGTGGTGCGGGTGCTTAAGGCGGTAGTCCCGGTCCTCGCCCTGATGGCGGTGGCGGCGGGGTGTTCCTCGTCCGAGGGCAGGGACGCGGAGCGGCTGACCGCGCAGCGGGAGAACTACTGCACGCAGCTGGGGGCGTGGCAGGAGGCGCGGAACGCGGCGGACACGGACACTCCGAAGTCAGGGTACGACGATGTCGGGGCGGTCGCTCAGGACGCCTTCCTCGCGATGCGACCGCTCCGGGATGAGCCCGTTGGCGGAGGCCGCACCTTGGCGGAGGCGACGGTGGCAGCGATGAACAACCGTGACTCCGAGGCGGAGGGGCGCGTCGTGCAGTACTGCGGCGATGTCGGCTTCGAGATGCTGACCCGCTAGTGACCTGAGTCAGATCTCTGGTGTGGTCTCTGAACGCGTTGCCCTATAGATCGTGTTGAGCATCGGTTTGAGTAAGCGGCCACGGTTGGGTGAACGTCAGCTGAGATCGGCATGCGCGATCTTCCATGGGCTGGTGGGCGAACCGCTTCGGTGCGGTGAACGGTCCGGAATATAGGAGGGGGAGCCTATGCGTGGGCTGTGGTGGGTGGCCGGGGGCGGGTGCGTCCTGGCGGCGTTGGGCGTGGGCCTTTGGCTGGGATTCATGGACGAGGGGCATCCGTTCGGTGACGCGCGGGCCTGCGAAGGGAGCGATGTTCCGTTGCAGCAGGAGCTCGATGTCATACGCCTTGCTCTGCCCGCTGGTGCCGAAAATATCCACTACGTCACGCACTCTGCGGCGGCGGCCGGAGGTGTCCGGCTGGCTGTGGCGTTCCGCAGCACCTCGCAGGCGATGCAGGCGTATCTGCGGGAGAACAAGATCGTGACGGAGGGGCAGCACAACCTCGACGACGGACGGTTCGAGCTTGGTGACGTCGGTGCCGCCCCGTCGAGTCTCGGGCTGTGTGGGAATGTTGCTCAAATCCAGGCGCCCGCCGTCCTCATCGACAAGCAGCGCGAGGCGCTGGACGGGCAGGAAGAGGTCGTCGACATCGCTCTCCAGCTGAACCCCGCCGATATGGCGGGCAGCATCCGACCCACGACGAGCGTCCTACTCACGGTCACGGAGAGCTCGCGGCCGTGAGGAGAGCCGACGTCGGCGGCATCGGCAAGTACGCCGACGCCCGACCAGCCCGGTTCTTGCCCTCGGGTTGATCGGGTCGCAGGGCCGCTGCGGTGGCCGCATCCTCCGGTCGGCTACGCTGCGCGTCGCAGTGCGTCTTTGTGTGCCGTCGCGAGCGCCTGCTCTGAGGTGGCGGCTAGGTCGGGCACAACGCCCACGCCCTCCCAGTTGGTCCCGGTGACGGTGCTGATCGTCCGGGCGGTCGGCACGGTGACGGTGATGTGTTCCGTCACCGTGTGCCGGGCGGTCGGGTGAGCACCACCGTGGGTCGTTTCGCCGACGAGAACAGCTCGCCCGTGCGCCTGCAGGGTGTACGCCACGTCCTCCCCGCCCGAGAAGGTGATGGCACTGGTGAGTACGTACACCGGGCGCTCGAGGGGAGAAGCGGCAGTTCGGCCACCGTGCCCGACCGGGACTGTCCCCTGCCGAGAATCTCCTCACCGACGAGCAGGCGCACGCCGCCCGCGCGATATGGAACTGCCTGTACGCGTGGTGGCAGATAATGCCGAAGGACAAGCGGACTCTGGCGAACGCGGACGCCGCGATACGCCAGGCCCGCAAAGAGATCGGGCTCAGAACACCGACAGCCCCGTCAGTGTCGTGAAGCGGTCCAGGGCCGCGACGCCCGCCACTGAGTTGCCTCGCTTGTCGAGTCCCGGGCCCCACACGGCCAGCGTGCAGCGGCCGGGCACGACCGCCACAATGCCACCGCCGACGCCGCTCTTGCCGGGCAGTCCCACGCGGTACGCGAACTCGCCGGCCGCGTCGTAGGTGCCGCAGGTGAGCATGACCGCGTTGACCTGCTTGGCCTGGCTGCGGGTGAGCAGCCGGGAGCCGTCGGCGCGGATGCCGTGCCGGGCAAGGAACCCGGCGGCGAGCGCGAGATCGGCGCAGGACGCCTCGATGGAGCACTGGCGGAAATACTGCTCCAGCAGCGCGGGCACCGGGTTGTCGATGTTGCCGTACGACGCCATGAAGTGGCCCAGTGCCGCATTTCGGTCGCCGTGCGCGGCCTCTGAGGAGGCGACGTCCCTGTCGAAGGCGAGCTGCGGGTTGCCGCTCTCTGTGCGCAGGAACTCCAGCAGGATGCCGGCCGCGTCACCGGTCTGGGTCTGCAGGCGGTCGGTGACGACGAGGGCGCCCGCGTTGATGAAGGGGTTGCGGGGGATGCCGTTCTCGTACTCCAGCTGCACCAGGGAGTTGAACGGGTTACCGGAGGGTTCGCGGCCCACGTGCTCCCACAGCTCGTCGCCCTCGCGGGCCAGGACGAGGGCGAGCGTGAAGACCTTGGTAAGCGACTGCGTGGAGAACGGCTGCTGCCAGTCCCCAACGCCGTACACCGTGCCGTCGAGTTCCGCGACCGCCATGCCGAAGCGGCGCGGGTCGCAGGCGGCGAGCGCCGGGATGTAGTCGGCAGGCCGCCCGCGGCCCGGCGTCTGCTCGATCTCGGTGGCGATGCGTTCGAGGACCGGCTGGAAGGCCAGCGGCGACGTCGTGATCACTATTTTGCCTCCCGGCCGGTCCTGGTGCGCGTTCGTGGTTCAGGCATGCGCGGAGCCGCTACCCGCGAGGACTTCCGGACGCAGCAGCTCGGTGAGCCGCTCGGCCGGCAACAGCCCCTTCTCCAGCACGAGTTCGGCGACGCCGCGTCCGGTGGCGAGGGCCTCCTTGGCGATGTCGGTGGCAGCCGTGTACCCGATGTGCGGATTGAGGGCGGTCACCAGGCCGATGGAGTTCTCGACGGCCGCGCGCAGCCCCTCGGTGTTGGCGGTGATCCCTACGACGCAGCGCTCGGCCAGGGTCAGGCAGGCGGTGCGCAGATGCGTGATGCTCTCGGACAGGGAGTGCAGGATGATCGGCTCGAAGGCGTTGAGCTGGAGCTGTCCCGCCTCGGCCGCCATGGTGATGGTGACGTCGTTGCCGATCACCTCGAAGGCGACCTGGTTGACGACCTCGGGGATCACCGGGTTGACCTTACCGGGCATGATGCTCGAACCGGCCTGCACCGGCGGCAGGTTGATCTCGTTGAGGCCCGCGCGCGGTCCGGAGGAGAGCAGGCGCAGGTCGTTGCAGCTCTTGGAGAGCTTGACGGCGATCCGCTTGAGCACACCCGACATCTGGACGAAGGCGCCGCAGTCCTGGGTCGCCTCGACGAGGTTCACGGCGGTCACCAAGGGCAGCCCGGTGATGTCGGCGAGGTGGCGGCGCGCCGCCTCGGCGTATCCGGCGGGGGCGTTGAGGCCGGTGCCGATGGCAGTGGCGCCCAGGTTGATTTCATGGATCAACTCGACTGCCTCGTCAAGACGGCTGCGATCCTCGTCAATCATGACGGCAAACGCAGAGAACTCTTGACCGAGCGTCATGGGTACCGCGTCCTGCAACTGTGTACGGCCCATCTTGAGCACATGGCGGAACGTGACGGCCTTGCCGGCGAAGGCGTCCTGCAGTACAGCCATCGCCTTGAGCAACCCGCGCACCGCGAAGACGGTCGCTATCTTGACTGCGGTCGGGTAAACGTCGTTGGTCGACTGGCTCAGGTTGACGTCTTCATTGGGGTGCAGGAACTCGTACTGGCCCTTCTCGTGGCCCAGCAGCTCCAGCGCCCGGTTGGCGACGACCTCGTTGGCGTTCATGTTCGTCGAGGTGCCGGCGCCGCCCTGGATGACATCGACGACGAACTGGTCGTGCAGCTTGCCCTCGCGGATCTCGCGGCAGGCCTCGACGATGGCGGCCGCCTTGTCCGGGGCGAGCAGGCCGAGTTCCTCGTTGGCGCGGGCGGCGGCCTCCTTGACGGCGGCGAGGGCGTCGATCAGGTGCGGGTAGGCGGAGATCGGCGTTCCCGTGATGGGGAAGTTCTCCTTGGCGCGCAGGGAGTGAATGCCCCAGTACGCCTCGGCGGGGACGTCGCGGTCGCCGAGCAGGTCGTGCTCGCTGCGGTGGGATGCGGCGGTCATGGCTGTGCGGGCCTCTTTCGGAGGTGGGTGGATCAGGTGTACGTGGGGTGGGTGAGCGGGGCGAGCGCACGGGCGGGCCGGATGCTGCCGACCACCTCGCCGCCGCCGAGGAGCGGGGCGGTCGCGAACTCGGCGAGCGCGGCAGGGTCGACTCCGCAGCGCGCGAGGGCGGCCGCGGCCACCGGGACGCGTGCCCGGTCCGCGCCGTCGGCGATCTTCACGGCGACGGCCCGGCCGTCCGGGAGCGCGGCGACCTGCACGCCTTCGAAGCCGTCCTTGGTGAGCAGCCCCGGCACGGCCCGCATCAGCGCGGAGACGTCCCGCCCCGATCCGGAGGCCATCTCGGGGTGCTCGCGCATCGCGTCGGCCACCATGGCCTCGGGGGTGCCGGGCGCGGCGGTGACGATGCGGGCGGCGGCGCGGGCGAGGCCGTGCAGCGAGACTGAGAACAGGGGCGCGCCGCAGCCGTCGACGGTCACCTGGGCGATCCGCTGTCCGGTGAGGCCCTCGACGATCTCCGCGATGGCCTGCTGGAGGGAGTGGGCCGGGTCGAGGTAGTCGTCGAGGGACCAGCCGTTGAGCCGCGCCGTGTAGAGCATGGCCGCGTGCTTGCCCGAGCAGTTCTGTGCGAGGCGGGAGGGCAGCCGCCCCCCGCGCACCCAGTCCTCCCGGACGACCGGGTCGAAGGGCAGGTCCGTGACATTGCGCAGCTGGTCCTCCGATAGACCGGCCAGCTCCAGGATCCGGCGGGTCCCGGCCAGGTGCCGCTCCTCGCCGGAGTGGCTGGCGGCGGTCAGCGCGAGCAGTTCGCCGTCCAGCGGCAGCCCGGTCCGTAGCATCGCCACGGCCTGGACGGGCTTGAGGGCCGAGCGCGGGTAGAAGGCGGCCTCGATGTCGCCGATCTGAAGGTCCACGCTGCCGTCGGCGCCCAGCACGACCACCGAGCCGTAGTGGATGCCCTCGATGACACCGCCGCGGACGAGGTGGGCGACCGGCGCGTGGAGCGGTTCCCGGATCACCGGGGCCTCGGCCACCGAACTTCCGTACATCACTGCCTGGTTCACGCGTCCGCTCCGTCGCGCATCCCTGCCACCCGGCGGCGCACCCCGTACCAACCCGCGACGAGCGCCGCCGCGATCAGCGGCAGACACAGCACGGTCGCACGTCCCGCGCCGCCGTCGGCGTACATCAGCACCAGCACGGAGACCAGGAAGACGATCGTCACGATCTCGGTCCACGGCGAGCCGGGCAGGCGATAACTGGGCCTGGTCAGCTCGCCGTTCTGGGTCTTCTGCCAGAACATCACGTGACAGAGCATGATCATGCCCCAGGTGGAGAGGATGCCGATCGCCGCGAAGTTCAGCACGATCTCGAAGGCGTCGGCGGGGACGACGAAGTTGAGGGCGACGCCGATGACGCAGATGCCGCTGGTGAGCAGGATGCCGCCGTAGGGGACCTGACTGCGGCTCATCACGCCGGTGAACCTGGGTGCCGAGCCGGACATCGCCATGGAGCGCAGGATGCGGCCGGTGGAGTACAGGCCGGAATTGAGGGACGACATGGCCGCGGTGAGGACGACGAGGTTCATGACGCCGCCCGCGGCGGGGATGCCAATGTTCGACAGCACGGTGACGAAGGGGCTCTGGGCGGCGCTGTACGAGCTCCAGGGCAGCAGCATCGACAGGAGGACCACGGAACCGACGTAGAAGAGGCCGACGCGCCACATGATCGAGTTGATCGCCTTGGGCATGATCTTCTCGGGGTTCTCGGTCTCGCCCGCCGCGACGCCCACCAGCTCGACGGAGGCGTAGGCGAAGACGACGCCCTGGACGATCAGCAGCATCGGCAGCAGGCCGTTGGGGAAGATGCCGCCGCTGTCGGTGATCAGGGACGGGCCGGGGTTGTGGCCGTCAACGGGGTGCTGGGTGACCAGCAGGAAGATGCCGATGAGCATGAAGACGACGAGCGCGCTCACCTTGATAATCGCGAACCAGAACTCCAGTTCGCCGAACATCTTCACGGATATGAGGTTCACGGTGAGGACGACGGCGAGCGCGATGAGCGCGATCACCCACTGCGGGATGTCGGAGAACATGCCCCAGTAGTGGGTGTAGACGGCCACGGCGGTGATGTCGGCGATGCCGGTGGTGGCCCAGTTCAGGAAGTACATCCAGCCCGCGATGTACGCGCCCTTCTCGCCGAGGAACTCACGGGCGTACGAGACGAAGGCGCCCGACGAGGGGCGGTACAGGACGAGTTCGCCGAGCGCGCGGACGACGAGGAAGGCGAAGAGGCCGCAGACCGCGTAGGCGACGAAGAGGGAGGGTCCGGCGTCGGCGAGGCGGCCGCCGGCGCCGAGGAAGAGGCCGGTGCCGATGGCACCGCCGATGGCGATCATGTTGACGTGCCGGGACTTCAGGGACTTGCTGTAGCCCGCGTCTCCGGCGTCGACGTGTCCGGAGGCCGGCTTCTCGCTACGCAGGGCGTCTTGCTGAAGGGATCGCTCGCTCACGCCTGGGGTCCGCCTTCCGCGGGTGGGGCCGCGCGCTCGGGGCGCACGATGGAGGTGAGGGTGGTCTGGACGCGGTCGAGATGGTGGGTCATGGCCTCCACCGCGTCGTGTTCGCTGCCGTCCATGAGGGCCTCGACGATCGCCCGGTGCTCGCGGTTGGACTGCTCACGGCGGCCGCCGAGTTCGTTGAGGAAGGCGGACTGGCGGCCCAGCGCATCGCGGATCTCCTCGATGACCCGGCGGAACACCGGGTTCTGCGAGGCCTCGGCGACAACGATGTGGAACAAAGTGTCCATGGCGACCCAGGCGGTGGTATCGGTCTCCCGCTCCATCCGCTCCAGGAGGTGGGTGAGGTGGTCGAGGTTCTCCGGGGTGCGCCGCGCCGCCGCGTACCCGGCGACCGGGATCTCGACGTGGCGGCGCACTTCGAGGAGGTCGCTGGCCGCGTAGTCCCCGAAGGTGGGGTCCTCGACCGTGTTGGCGACCACGAAGGTGCCCTTGCCGGTGCGGGACACGGTCAGCCCCATCACCTGCAGGGCCCGCAGTGCCTCGCGGAGTACCGGTCGGCTGACTTCGAGGCGGCGGCAGAGCTCCGCCTCGGAGGGGAGCTTGTCGCCGATGGCGTACTCGCCGCGCTCGATGGCGCCGCGGAGGTGGGTGAGCACCGCTTCCATCGCGCTGACGCGCCGCGGCACCGACCCACCTGTCTGGCTGTCTGACAGGTTCACGTGAGTGATCCTGCGCGGAACGGGACGGGGCTGTCAAGGGGCACCGAGGCCCCCATCCTGTGCCGTTCGGAAACTTATCGCTACTGCTCGGGGGTGGTCCGGCGCGGCATCACTGTCTGCTGGAACCCTGTCCGTTGATCGTTTCACTGGTGTACCGGGTGCCCGGAAGCTGCTCGCGGTTCCGGCGGTGCTGCTATGCAGGGACGTGGCCAAGGACGCGGAATTGCTGTGCTGCGGCACGAGAACGCGGTGCTGCGCAGGTAGCTCACGAAGCCGGTGCGCTACGAGCCGGCGGATCGGCTGTGGTTCGCAGGGCTGGCCTCGCTGGGCGCAGGTGTTCCCGGTGGCGCCCGCGTCGATGCGGGCGTGGCACCGCAGACTGATTGCCCGGGGGTGGGCCTAGGAGAATCCGCGCTGGGGCTGCCGACGGATCCAGGGGAACTCGTCCGGCTCGGGCATCCGGTCGGCTCGACGACGAGGGAGAGTGCAGCGGGATTTGATCCGGCCCCACGCCGCAGCGGTCCGACGTGGCGCGAGTTCCTGACCGCGAAGGCTGAGGGCATCATTGCCTGCGACTTCGTCCATATCGACCTGGTCGATCTGCGCCGGGTGTACGCGCTCGTGTTCTTCGAGCACGGCACACGCCGGCTGCTCATCGCGCGAGGGACTGCCCATCCCACCGGACGTTAACTACCCGGCCATGGGTCAAGGTCCATCTACATCCCGCCTGGCGACTGCTCGCTCAAGACCCGGCTGACCGTCGACATCAGCTACCTCCAGATCAAGGGCTCCGGACACGGATTCACCTCCCTGGAATCCGCTACGGCAGCGCGGACACCTCCGGTCGGCACGAGATCTGCCCGGCGCCAGCCACGTCAAAGTGGAGAACGCCGACGGCAACACCGAGGCGTTCCTCGTACAGCGCTCGGGCAGCCCCCGCCTGAGCTCCGTGGAGTTCCGCGACTTCTGCATCGACGCAGTCGCCTTCACGCTGGGCCCAGAGTCGTTCACCAACGGCAAGACGGGCATCCGCTGCGCCTCGGACAACAACTCGTTCAAGGTCGTCGGCATGGGGTTCGTGTTCCTGGAACGCGTCCTCGTCAACAACGGGGCCGACGCCTTCGATGTCACTGGGAACTTCATCGGTGCGGCAGTTGCATCGAGCTCACTGGGGCGTCACAGGCTTCGAAGATCACCGACAACCTGATCGGCGCCGGTCAGATCGGCTACTCGATCTACGCCGAGGGGCTGCTCATCTGCGGCAACAACATCTTCCCGGGCCGGAGCATCGTGCGCCTCAAGGACACGAACCGCTCGGCGATCGTGTCCAACAAGTTCAAGAACTACTTCCCCGGCATGATCGACACGGAAGGCCCCAACAAGGAGAACCTCATCAGCAACAACCACTTCCGGCGCGAATTGTCCCCCGGCGGCAACCCCCCCGTCGAACGGCCAGGACGACCTCTACGGCGTCATCCACCTCCGCGGTGACAACAACATGGTCTCCACCAACCTCGTCACCTACGACGTGCCCGCCGCCTCGATCCGGCCCGCCGTGGCCACGCTCGCCCTGGTCCGTGTCGCGGCAGGGGACGGGAACTTCGTCTCCAACAACCACATGGTCAGCAACGTCGCAAGCAACCATGTGGTGCTCGACTCGACGACTACCGGAACGAAGGTGCTGGACAGAGGTTCGGCCGGAGAGATCAAGGCCGATACGCAGAACTGCACCATCAGACCCACGCTGTAGCCGGCGCGCGGTCGGGGGAGCGATGGCCAGTTCGCGCGGCGCTCGCGTTCCGCGGCTCTCCCGCTGCCCGTCACTCGGTGTCCGAGTGACGGGCAGCGGAAAGTGGTTCAACCCTGTGTGACGTGCCTCAGACGGTGAACTCCCGGATCACGGTGTCGCGGAACACCGCCGCACCCCCGGTGGTGAACAGCGAGACCCCGACGTCGACCAGGTAGGGGAACGCCTCCATCGAGTGCACGTACCGCCCGTCGTCGAAGAACACTTCGACGGTCGTCCGGTCCACGAGCGCGCGCAGCCGCACCGACCGCGTGGCCGCGTCGAAGGGCGTATGGCTCTCCTGGTAGTTCCCGGAGGAGTCCGGATTCGGCACGCCACGACGGTTGACGAAGGCGAAGTCGTCATAGACGCCCGCGTCGATGTGCCGCCCTCCGTCGACCGACTTGCGCAGCTGGACGCCCGCTCCGGTGAGCGCGCCGTCCCAGGTGATCTCGCAGGTCAGCTCGTACGAGATGCCGGTGTACGACAGCGCGAGCTCCCCGTCGACCGTGAGATCGCCGAGGTCCACGGTCTTCGAGACGTGGTCGTCGAGCGCGGTGACCGGGCTGGTGGCGAGATACAGCGTGCCGGAGGGGTCCTTGCGCAGGGTCACCTCGCGGACGATCGAGTCGGTGCCGTTGAAGCCGTCGGAGTCGATGGTGGGCGTGGTGTTGGGGTAGTCCCAGTTGTTCATCCAGCCGATCGCGTACCGCATGGCCGGGTCGACGGAGCCGTCGGCGCGGTGCTTGTCGAAGGTGACGGCGCCGTAGAAGTCGAAGCCGTGGTCGAGCCACTGGGGGGCGGCGGCGTCCGGAGTGAAGGTGGTGCCGTCGAAGGAACCGGTCCAGTACGCGTATGTGTTGGGCAGGCCGGACGCCTTGCCGTTGGCGCTCACACCGAGCACCCAGGTGGCCGTGCCGCCGGTGCCGGTGATGTGGAACAGGTCCGGGCACTCCAGCGTGCCGAGGCCCTCGTGGGTGAAGCCGCTCGCGTATGTCCAGGACTTGAGGTCGTCGGAGTGGTAGATGCCGACCTTGGTCTTCTCGGCGAGGGCCATCACCCAGCGGCCCCGCTCCTCGTCGCGGATCACCTTCGGGTCGCGGAAGTCCTTGACGCCCGGGTTGGCCAGGACCGGGTCGGTGCCGTGGTTGGCGAAGGTGTGGCCGCCGTCTGTGGAGTAGTACAGGTACTGCGCCTGGGAGTTGGCGGTGCTGTCAGGCTCCATCGTGACGACGACGATGACGGCGCCCGCGCCGAACCCGGCCGTGTTGCTGGCATCGACCACCGCGCACCCCGACCACACGTCCCCGTTCGCAGTCGTGTCCTTGGGCACGGCGACACCCCGGTCGCGGTAGGACACCAGATCGGTGCTGGTGGCCAGGCGCCAGGTGGTACCGGCCTCCGTCCCGCCCGTGAGGTAGTCCGGGTTGTAGAGGTAGTAGTAGTGGTACTCGCCCTCGATCCAGATCGGCCGCTGCGGGTCGTTCTTCCACTGGTCGGGGACCGTGAAGTGGTACGTGTCGCGGTAGCCGGTGGCCGTCGACGTGGACTTCGCCTTCACCCTGTGCGCCGCTGGGGCGGCGGCCTGCGCGGGCGCGGCGACGGGCAGCAGCGCCGCGGCGGCGCCGAGGGCGGTGGCCGTACGGAAAAGGGTCCTGCGGTTCAGGCGCGGCTCAGGGGGCGTCATCGGTCCTCGGTTCTCCCAGCTTCACTGACGAGGGGGCGACCAGGACTGTAGACCTAACTCGTTAAAGGTGGAAAGGGGCCAGGTTCACTTTCCTGACACGATTTAGGTCACTGCCCGAAACGAACCGTTCCCGGCAACCGGCTCTCTGGGCGCCCGGTTACCGTCGCGCGCCCGGCCCGTTTCCTACCGACTCCCGCACGACCACCGGGCACTCCAGCTTCCGCACCCGCGCCTCGGGCGCGCGCCGCGCGCCGATGGCGTCGAGCAGCAGTCGCACCGCCTCCTCGCCCATCGCGCGATGCGGGAGCGCGATGCTGGTCAACGGCGGGTTCAGGAACGCCGCCATGTGCTCCTGGTCGTCGTACCCCACCAGCGACACCTCGCCCGGTACGTCGATCCCGAGCCGGGTGGCGGCATGCAGCACCCCCGCCGCGACGCGGTCGTTGTAGCAGACGATGCCCGTCGGACGGTCCGGGCGCGGCCGGTCGAGGACGCCCAGGCCCCCCTCGTACCCCGCGGAGATCTCGCCGCCCGTGCGCACCACGTCCTCGGCCGCCGCGCGCAGCCCCGCCCCGCGCAGCGCGTCACGGAAGCCGCGCAGCCGCTCGGCGGTCGCGATGTCGTCGAGCCCGCCGACGAGAGCGAGCCGCCGGTGCCCCGCGTCGAGCAGCAGCCGTGCCGCGGCCCGCCCGCCGGCCCGCTCGGCGGGCACCACGGCGGCGTGCGGACTCCCCTCCGGGGGAAGGCAGTTGGCCAGCACGAACGGCGTGCGGTCGAGCCCCTTCGGCAGCCGGTCCGCGCGGCGCAGCGACATCGCCGCGTACACGATGCCGTCGACCCGCCGGTCGAGCAGCTCGGCGACGGCGGCGTCCTCCTTCGCCGCGTCGCCCGAGGAGTCGACGGTCAACAGCAGATGCTCGTGCTCCCAGGCCGTCTCCATCGCGCCGCGCAGCAGCGCGCCCGCGAACGGCGACGACGCGATGTGGTCGGTGACCAGGCCGATCACGGCGGTACGCCGACTGCGCAGACCGCGTGCCACGGCGTTCGGCCGGTAGTCGAGCTCCGTCGCGGCCTCGCGGATCCGGCGCTGGGTCTCGGCGGAGAGATTGCCGTCGGCGCGGCCGTTGAACACGAACGACACGGCGGTGTGCGAGACGCCCGCGAGCCGTGCCACGTCACGGGAGGTGGGCCGCGCGACGGCACCCGGCTCGGCTGCCCCCGCACCACCCCGGGCGCCGGCGCCCGAAGTGCCACCGGCACCGGCGGCGTCCTGCCCCCGCGCACCGACCGCTTTGCCGCCCGAACCGCCTCTGCCCACCATGAGAGCACCCTACCGACGGCACTCGTGACCTCGTACGGAGATACTGGACGTATGCACGGGCCGCGTACAGGAACGGGCGCGACCCAGGGCCCCATGAATCGAGGACGACACCGTGAACCGCCGCCCCACCGCCCGCGACGTAGCCGAACTCGCCGGGGTGTCACGGGCCGCCGTCTCCTTCGTCTTCAGCGGCCGCGCGGCGGGCAACCTCTCCGCCGCGACGCAGGAACGGATCAAGAAGGCGGCCGACGAACTCGGCTACCGGCCCGACGAGGTGGCCCGTTCCCTTCGGCGCAAGCGGAGCGCGGTCATCGGGTTGCTCAGCGACGAGATCGCGACGAGCCCGTTCGCCGGGCGGATGGTGCTCGGCGCGATGGACGCGGCCCGCGAACGCGGGCACCAGGTCCTGCTTCTGGAGTCACGCAACGATCCGGCCGCCGAAACGGAGGCCATCGCCGAACTGCAGGCCCGCCGGGTCGACGGCGTCGTCTACGCGGCGATGTCGATGCGCCGTACCCAGGTCCCGGACAGCCTGGACCCGGCCCGCACGGTGCTCGCCAACTGCCTCCCGCAGCAGCCGAATTCATACGCGTACGTGGTGGCGGACGAGCGGGGCGGCGGCCGTTCGGCCGTGGACGTGCTCATCGCGGCGGGCCACCGCGACATTGCGCTGCTCGCGGGCGAGACCGGCAACATCGCGGCGTCCGACCGCGCCCGCGGATTCACCGACGGCCTGCGCGCCGCCGGACTCACGGCGCGCGAGGGATGGACGGTGCGCGCGGGCTGGCAGATCGACGAGGGCTACGCGGCGGCCCTGCGGATCCTCGACCGGCCCGGTGAGACCCGCCCGACGGGCATCGTCTGCGCCAACGACCGCGTCGCGGCGGGCGCGATGCTGGCGGCAGCCCGGCTCGGGATCGACGTCCCCGGCAAGCTGTCCCTCGTCGGCTACGACGACCAGGACCAGATGGCGGCCCATCTGGTCCCGGCACTCACCACGGTCGCGCTGCCGCACTACGAGATGGGCGCGCAGGCGGTCCGTGCGCTGCTCGACGCGGCGGACGCGGGGCACGACGTCGACCGGTCGGCGGGCCTGCTGCTCGACTGCCCGGTGGTGGAACGGGAGTCGGTGGGCAGCCCGAGCTGAACCGCGAACCGGCGGCGGCGCAAGCGCCCAGGGCGCCGGACAGCTCCGTGATGCCGTGACCCGTCGACCTGGTGAGCAGGCCGCTGATGCACGTGCCGAGCGCCATGGCGGGATGCGCGGCGACCACGACGGGGTGGGGCGACGAGCCCGAGGGTGGGAAGGGCCTCGCCCAGGTGTCGGAAGGGCGACCGGGCCGTCGCCCCGTAGCGCTCTCGGCCGCCCGCCCGCGGGCTCAGCGACCGGTCAGCTCCCAGGCCGTCACCCGGACCTCGGCCGCACCGCGCACGACCGCGACGCCGAGCGTGCCCTCGGGCGCGGGGTAGACCTTCTCCGTCAGCATGGCCCGCTCGTCGACGAACACCTCGACCAGCGGCCCGTCGACCAGAGCCCGCAGCCGTGCCCGGGACCCGCCCGGCACGACGGCGGTGACCTGCGCGGTCCTGGGCAGCGGATGGTGCGAGCTGGCTGGCGCGCCTGTCCGGTCGAGGGTGGCGAGTCCGCGCGTCGGGTTCAGACGCAGCGCGATGGTGTCCCCGAGGTGCAGTTCGACCTCGGAGTCGGGGTGGCCGACGGCCACGTCCAGTTCGATCTCGTACGCGGCGGGAAGCACGTCTCCCACGGCCAGTTCGGCGCCCCGCAGCCCCGTCAACTCCCGCGCGGGCGCGAGCCGCAACGTGCCGTCCTCGTGCACGTCGATCTCGCGCGGGTGCGTCAGACAGCCCGCCCAGCCGACGGTCACGGACTCCTCCTCGGTACGCGACTCCCAGCTCCAGCCCCACAGCAGGGTTCGGCCGTCCTCGACAAGGGCGGTGGGAGCGTAGAAGTCGCGGCCGTGATCGAGCATGCCGCCCGAGGACGGCACGAAGGCCAACCCGGTGCCGGACGGCGCGAGATCACCGATCAGATACGTGGTCGAGTACGTGATGTCGGCGGCCCACAGCGACAGGAGCAGGATCCAGCGGCCGTCACCGGTGGGCAGCAGCGCGGGGCACTCCCAGGCGTCGGCGGGCGCGGCGTGGCGGGCCGCGAGCGGGTGGGCCGCGTCCAGGAGCGAGCCGGCGTAGGTCCACTCGTTGAGCGAGTCGACGCGGTAGAGCAGCACGTCGGGGCGGCCGCCCGCCTCCGGCGCGCGTCGGTGCCCGGCGCCGATCAGGGCCCAGCGCCGGCCCTCGTACGAGAAGAGGAACGGGTCGCGGAAGGCGAGCAGGTCGAGGCCCGTCGGCGGGCCGGGGACGACGGCTTCCGGCTCGGCCTTCAGCGTCGATATCGCCTCGTCGGCGGCGCGCGCGAGCATGACCGAGCCGATGCCGTCGGTGCGGTCCATTGCGGTGTAGACGGCGGTGGGCACACCGTCGTCGACGACCGCGCAGCCGGACCAGGCGCCCAGCTCGTCGCGGGTTCCGGGGGTCGGGGTGAGCGCGATGCCCTGGTCGGTCCAGGTCACGAGGTCGGGGCTGGAGGCGTGGCCCCAGTGAATGTCGCCCCAGACGGGCGCGCCCGGGTTGTGCTGGAAGAAGAGGTGGTAGCGGCCGTCGTGGAAGAGCGGGCCGTTGGGGTCGTTGCACCACTGACCGGCGGCGGGCCGTACGTGGAGGCGGGGTGTGTTCCGGTCGGCCATGGCGGCGTCACTTTCTGTCGTAGGGCCCACGGGTACTGCCGTAGGGCCCGGAGGTCGGGCCGTCGCGGGCGCGCCGTTTCGGGTGCGCCGTGTCGGCGGTGCGTCGAGGCGGGGGCGCGCCGCCGTCGGTGTGTGGTTCTGCCCGGCACACGGTGTCGGGCGTGTTGCCGGTGCGTGTCCTGCCTCTTGCCAAACGGAACCTAACACGTGATAGTAATCCCGCCCTAGCACGTGTTAGGGACTAGATTCGGAATGAATCATTCCGGCATGATGAGGCGGCTCCGCGCGTACGACGCGGTGCCTGGCGCGAGGGAGCGCACACATGACCATGCAGAAGGAAGCGGTGACGGCCACGTCCCCCGCGGGCGGCCCCGGCCGGCAGGAGACAGGCGCGGACCCCGGCGGAGATCGGCCCACCGGTGCGTCCGGGGCCGCGCCTGCTCCCGGGCACAGTCGGCGCAAGGTGAACTTCACCCTGGCCAGCGCCGCGCTCTTCATGTTCTTCGTGACGTGGTCGCTGTCCTGGTCGCTGTTCTCGATCTGGCTGACCCAGGACATCGGTCTGAGCGCCGGCCGCAGCTCGCTCGTGATCAGCGCCAACGCCATCGGCTGTCTGATCACGATGCCGGTCTACGGCTACCTCCAGGACCGCCTCGGCCTGCGCAAGAACCTCCTGTACTGGATCGGCGGCCTGATGCTGCTGGTCGGCCCGATGTACATCTACGTGTACGGGCCGCTGCTCAAGCACCACTTCGCCCTCGGCCTGGTCGTCGGCTCTGCCTACCTGGCCATGGCCTTCGCCGTCGCCGTCGCGACCTTGGAGAGCTACACCGAGCGCCTCGGCCGCTTCCACGGCTTCGAGTTCGGGCGGGCTCGGATGTTCGGCTCGCTCGGCTGGGCCGCCGCCACCTTCTTCGCCGGCCGCCTGTTCAACATCAACCCGAATCTGAACTTCTGGGCCGCGTCCGTCGCCGCCGCCGTCTTCGTCGGCCTGATCGTCGCGATCCGGGTCGCGGACGGCCGCCGCGCCGAGGCTGTCGACGAAGCGGCCTCCTCGGTCTCGCTCTCGGACGTGAAGTCCCTCTTCGCCTACCCCGCCTTCTGGGGCCTGCTGCTCTTCGTGGTCGCGGTGACAGCTACGTACAACACGTACGACGCGATGTTCCCCTCCTACTTCACCTCGCTCTTCTCCACCGAGGCCGAGGGCAACCGGATGTTCTCCGACCTGAACTCCGTGCAGGTCTTCCTCGAAGCGGGCGGCATGGCGCTCGCGCCGTTCCTGGTCAACCGCATCGGGCCGAAGAAGTCGCTGCTCATCTCCGGCTGCGTCATGGCGGCCCGGATCCTGCTGTCCGGCCTGGTCACCGGCGCCCTCGCGATCTCCGCGGTGAAACTGCTGCACTCCGTCGAGCTGCCGATCATGCTGATCGCGATCTTCAAGTACATCAACCGCCACTTCGAGCCCCGGCTGTCGTCCACGATCTATCTGGTCGGCTTCCAGCTGGCCACCCAGCTCGGCGCCGCCGTCATCTCCCCGCTCGCTGGCCTCGGCTACGACAGCATCGGCTACCGCGGCACGTATGCCGTCATGGGCTGTTGCGTCGCCGCTGTCACCGCCGTCTCCGTACTCACCCTGCGCCCCGACTCCAAGGGGATCACCCTGACCGGAAAGGAAGCCCTGGCGTGATCGTCGTCGCCGGTGAAGCCCTGATCGACCTGGTGCCGCAGAGCGGCACCGGCGACCCGCTCGCCCCCTTGCTGCCCACGCGCGGCGGCGGACCGTACAACACGGCCGTCGCGCTCGGGCGGCTCGGCGCGGACGTCGCGTTCTGCTCCCGCGTCTCGACCGACGCGTTCGGTACGGCACTCGTCTCGCACCTGGAGAAGGAAGGAGTGGCGGTCGACCTCGTCCAGCGCGGCGCCGAACCCACCACCCTCGCGGTCGCGTCCGTCGCCGAGGGCGGCTCGGCGACGTACACCTTCTATACGGAGGGCAGCGCGGACCGCCTGTTCACGGCCCCTGTTCAATTCCCGTCGGGAGTAAGGGCGTTGTCCGTCGGTACGTGCTCGCTCGTCCTCGAACCGGGTGCGAGCGCGTATGAGCACCTGATGCGGCGCGAGTCCGCGCGGGGCGTCTTCGTCGCCCTCGACCCGAACATCCGCGCCGGCCTGATCCCGGACGCGGACGCCTACCGGGCACGCTTCGAGAGCTGGCTGCCGTACGTCTCCCTGCTCAAGCTCAGTGAGGAGGATGCGGAGTGGCTCGGCGGCGGCATCGAGGGCTGGCTCGCAGCCGGGCCGTCGGCCGTCGTCGTGACCCGTGGCGGTGCGGGTCTGACGGCTTTCACCGCCATGGGCGACGGCCCGCACGCGGTGCCCGGCGTGGACGTCGAGGTCGTCGACACGATCGGGGCCGGCGACACAGTGAACGCGGCGCTGCTGCACGCCCTGGACTCCCGCGACCGTCTGTCCCGTGACGGGCTCGCAGGGCTCGGGCCCGCCGACTGGAGCGATGTCCTGCGGTTCGCGGCGCGAGCGGCGGCCGTCACCTGCTCGCGGGCCGGGGCGGAACCGCCGTACGGCGTGGAACTGTAACGAGTTGGTGGACATCGCCTACCTGGCATCGCTGACCCCGCCGCAGATCGGCGTCGAGTCGCGCGGGGTGCCGGGGACGACCATCTGCCCGATGCCCGCCACCTGGTCGTTGACGGCGTTGAGCCAGGTGATGCCCCGCTTGAACGCGAAGTACTTCGGCGACGGCGCGGGCTTGATCTTCGAGACCCGGACGTGGACCTCCATGCCGTGCTCGGTCTCGGTGAAGTCGCGCACGCGCAGAAAGGCCACCTCGTGCTCGCGCCCGGCGATGGCAAACGCGGTCAGCCCGATGGAGCGGTCGCGGATGCCGAGCCGGCTCTCGGGCGCGGCGACCACGGTGGCGCCCAGGTGCTCGGCGAGCAGCGCGGGCGCCGGTCCCCGGCCGCGCCTCTCCCCACCTTGGCCTTGAGCACCCGGCGGGCGCGGGCGGCCACGGTCTTGTCGAGGACCAGGTGGTGGTCGGTGCGGCCGGTGACGACCACGCCGGACAGGCGGCGGTCGATGGTCGAGGGCACGGTGCAGGTGCCCTTCTTCCACCCGGGCTGGAACCACAGCCACTCGACGAACGCGGTCAGGCTGCCGGGGGTGATGGCGGTGACGGGCAGTTCGAGCAGCGCACAGAACTCTTCCCACTGCTTCCAGTCGGCGGCGTAGGAGTCGGAGGTGTTCCGCGGCTGGAGGTCCTTCTCGTGCTGCGCGCTGTGCTTCTCCAGCTCGGCGAGCTTGGCGAGCACGTCGGGGCTGAACGCCGCGGCGGTCGTCACCTCGGTGGTGCCCGCCGGACCGGCCGACGCCGGCAGCACCAGGGAGGGGGTGACGACGTGCGATGCGTCCGCACTCGTCTTGGTGTGTTCCATGACGTCCCGTCACGCCCCTTTGTTCGTAGCGCTGTTTGTCGCATCTGTGTCCCGCATATGTGAGCGTTATTCGGGATTCATGGGCTGGCGTGGATTGGGGGTTGAGGAACATCGGATTCGCCCCGGTCGGCGCCGGCGGCGCCTTGGCGCTACCGGGCGAGGAGGGCGCTGACGGTCTTGCCGCCGGGCGTGCGGGGGGTGACGGCGGTAGCGCGGGCGAGGCGGTTGACCATGGGCCAGCCGAAGCCTCCGGTGCCGTCGTTCAGGTCGGGGGTGCGCATGCGTGGGGCCTGTGGGCTGGGGTCGTGGACGGCTACCTCGATGCTGTCCGGGTGCGCGGTCAGGTCCAGGGTGCAGGTACCGCCGCCGTGGCGCAGGGCGTTGGTGACGAGCTCCGAGACGACCAGGACCACGGTGTCGGCGGCCTCGGCCGCCATGGGGTGTCCGAGGCGGTCGAGGAAGTCCCGGGTGCTCCAGGTCACCTTGGTCTCTGCATCGTCTGTGCCCGGTCCTGGCAGTGCGGTGCTTGTGCCCCGGGCTGTGGCCGGTTAACCGCGCGACAGGCCGCCTTGCGCGTGCCCTTCACCGCCGTTCGATGTCGATTACCTCATCACCGAACGCGCGGAAATCTATGTCGGCCGGAGTAGACATTGAGCGGTGGTGTGGTTATGGTTTCTCTCGTAGCCCAGAGGGACCGCAGGGCCTGGCAGAGACGAACTGCCGGCAGCAGTACCCGTAGTTGCAGTGCGTAGGACGGTGCGGTGGTGGAGTTCCGAAGCCAGGGTTGTTGCAGGACGGCGACGGGACTGACGACCGGACCGGGTGGCCCGCAGTGATCAGGGGCCGCCGCGAGCAGTACCGCAGTACGCGTAAGTGCAGTTCGCAGTACCAGCAGTGAAGTTAAGTGAGCAGCACCTCGGTGAAGGCGTCGGCTGCGGACGCGCGCACCGGGAAGTTCGGCAGTGGGGTTCTAAGCCAGAGCAGATGCAGGACGGGCGACGGGGCTGGCTGCCGAAGAGTGACGCTTACTCAGGTCACCGAGTAGTTCGCATCACCAGCGGTAGGTAAGTGATTGATCCCAGAGGGAAGAACGGAGGAACGAGCGCCATCAGGATCGCCCGGGCGGAGTGTTGAGCCCGGGTACCGCAGGACATCGATAGTGAGGTGGTCTCCGGTCAAGCAACCGCGATCCCCGCATCCCCGACAGAGCTCAGGTCGGGTCGGCGGACACAGAAGGCCGGCGCAGTACCAGGGCCGGCAGATGGTGTAGCAGTTCCTTCGGGGCCCTGGTGCCATAGGCACCAGGGCCCCTCCGCATGTTCCACAGAGAGGTGAAATGACAGCAGACGACTCGTACGGCCGTCTCGAGGACGACGACTACCCCGCCTACACCATGGGCCGGGCCGCCGAAATGCTCGGCACCACCCAGGGCTTCCTCCGCGCCATCGGCGAAGCCCGCCTCATCACCCCACTGCGCTCCGAGGGCGGCCACCGCCGCTACTCCCGCTACCAGCTGCGCATCGCCGCCCGCGCCCGGGAACTCGTCGACCAGGGCACCCCCATCGAGGCCGCCTGCCGCATCATCATCCTCGAAGACCAGCTCGAAGAAGCACAGCGCATCAACGCCGAACACCGCCGCGCCGCCGAATCAGCGAAACCGACCGCAGCAGCATGAGATGAGCGTGCCCGTCCGTGTCGGCGGGCACCGCACGCACGGTCTGCCGTGCGGTGTGATCATTTCCTATGGTGACGCGGCGTGTGGGCGTGTAACGTTCTGCGTCAGCTGTCGTGGTTCGGAATTCCCTCTTGCCTACGCCTCTGGTGTGGGCGTTTTGCTGTGCTGTGCCGCAGGGACCAGGGCGATCACCTCTGCCTTCCACATGGAGTGGGAGGCGTTCATCGACTGGAAGGCACCAGACATGGCAACGGGAACTGTGAAGTGGTTCAACGCGGAAAAGGGCTTCGGCTTCATCGCCCAGGACGGCGGCGGCGCGGACGTCTTCGCGCACTACTCCGCGATCAACTCCACCGGCTTTCGTGAGCTCCAGGAGGGCCAGGCCGTGACGTTCGACGTCACCCAGGGCCAGAAGGGTCCGCAGGCCGAGAACATCAACCTGGCCTGACCTCGCAGACCTGCCCCAGGGATCGCGCACACTGCGTCCGGTGAGCGCCGCCCGTGCCGGCTTTACCGCCCACCGGGCGAAGCGCCTGCTCTCGTGCCGGGCGTGCACAGGATCAGGGGCCGCGCAGCCATTGCTGCGCGGCCCCTGATCTGCGGAGGCGGAGGCGGGTGCGACCTCGGCCCGAACTTCCTGACCTCGGTTGCTTCGAGCGTTGTCCGGTTCGGGTGCCGCATGCCCTGCGCCTCTGTTCGCGCAGTTTGGAGTATTAGACGGTCATGTGCCCGTCCAGGCGGCGAGGAAGGCTTGCCGTCCAACCGGATCGTCCCATCTGCGGTCCGCATGCAGAACGCGCCAGGCGGTGAGCTCGAGATCTCGGAGCCACAACTCGCCGATGACCTGTGTCTTGAGGTCAGGCAAATGGTCGGACTCGGCGAGGGCTTGACCGATCACCTCCCCGGCCGCTACGCGCTGGGGCGGGGTCATCTCATCGACGGCCGAGAGGATCTGCCTGGCCAGGGCGGTTCCCTCTCCTTCAAGAGAACGCAGCACCTGAGCCTTCATGTTGACGGGTAGCAGGTACGCGGTGCCCGAGGACCTCCACAGGTCCGACCAGAAGCGTTCTCCTGCCTTGGTGGGGGCAGGCAGCGCGGCCAGCAGCCCGAGGAGATGGCCGGTGGCCGCATAGCCATCCGAGTGGGCGGCTGCGACGACTGCGATGCCTGCTACGCGCTCCACATCGAGTTGGTCGGCTTCGAGACGCGAAGCCAGACCCAATTGATGTTCCAACTGGTGTGCCAGGGCGGTGGATACGTGGGGGCGTACCTGAGGAAGCATCGGCGATCCTTGCGCGTAGGCGAGCGGAGATGCCCGTTCGTAAGCCCTGATCTTTCCCATGGCCGGCCGATCTACTCGGCTTGGGCAGGCCCAATCGGCGGCAGGGGCAACGGGGCTGTAGTTCACACGGTGGCGAGTCGGCCTGGGCCCGGCGATGGCCCTGGGGTCCTGGACCGACCTCCCATGAATGCTGCCGGAGTGAGGTCTTTTAGCATTACCGCATTGCTGCCAGTGACGCCCAGTCGCCCGAGGGAGAACGAGAAGCTGTGTCCCGTGATGCCGCTGAAGTCCAATACGGTCACGCCGCCTCAGCGCGTGGAGAGCGCCGTGAAGACGGGCTACCCGATGGATCGCAAGGCGGACATGCAGGGGAGAAGACTCACTCTGGTTCCGCCCTGGTGGAGCGGGCGGCCGACCTGGCCGAACCGATCAAGCCGAAATTGCGTGGCTGGCTCCATGTCGGAATGGTCCCCGCCGCACTGATCGCTGGCGCCGTACTCATCTGCCTGGCCAGTACTCCGCAAGCAGTCCTGGCCTGCGTCGTGTACTCGGTCACCGCCTGGCTGCTGTTCGCAACGAGCGCCATCTACCACCGCGGCACCTGGGGACCACTGGGCGAGACTCTTCTACGACGACTCGACCACGCCAACATCTTCCTGATCATCGCCGGCACCTGCACCCCCCTGGCCGTGCTCCTCCTCCCGCCGGACCAGCGGTCCATGCTGCTGTGGATCGTATGGACTGGAGCATTGGCCGGCATCGTGTTCCGGGTCCTGTGGGTCGGAGCTCCGCGCTGGCTGTACACCCCGTGTTATCTGGCCCTGGGGTGGGCGCCGGTGCGCTACCTGCCCGACTTCCTGCACACCGGCGGAGCAGCCGTAGTCGTCCTGATTGTTGTCGGCGGTCTCCTCTACAGCGCGGGCGCGGTCGTCTACGCCCTACAGCGGCCCGACCCCTCACCCCGCTGGTTCGGCTACCACGAGGTCTTCCACGCCCTGACCGTGGCAGCCTTCACCGCGCACTACATCGCCATCTCCCTGGCCACCTACTGACCGCGACACCGTCCGGGCTTGCGCCGCTGGTCACACGCGTTGCCGCGTGCTGCACCGCGAACGGGCCGGGCGGTGGCCGAGGCATCGGTCCGTAGCTGACCCGCGACGGAGGAGCCTCGAGTTCGAGGCGGAAGGCGTCAGGGAACGGCGAGGGCAGGACACCGACTTTGCGCGGCACACGGTCGGTGTCCTGGAAGCGGGTTACGTCGACACGACCACGGACCAGCCTGGCTTCGCGACGGTCGCGGTCGGCCTGCTGCCGACCCGGCACCGGCTGGTGTTCGTCCCTCTGGGCGAGGCGACGGTCGATCCGGGGCATCTGAAGGTCGCTACGACAAGAAGCAGGTCAAAATGGCGCCCTCGATCGACACGGACAGCGAACTGCTCGCAAAGGACAAGAGGGGGGTCTTCGCGCACTACGAGCCGGCCTATCGAACGGGCGCGGCGACGAGTATTGCCTCGCTCGCCGTTGATGCTTCCTCCAACTTCCCCCACTCCGAGGATTGGTGGCGAAGGGCCTGTTCTACCTTTTGATCTTGGCCAGTGCTCCGGCGTTTACGCCGGGGGTGAAGGCCATCTCAGGACTGCTCTGACCCGCGGGTGAGCGCGGGTCGGCACTGTTCACCTCAGCCTACGGGGCGTTTCTGGTTCTCGATGTACTGGCGTACGACGGTCAGGGGCGCACCGCCGCAGCTTCCGGCGAAGTAGGAGCCGGACCAGAAGTGGCCGCCCCACAGGTGGCGGCGGATGTGCGCGTCGTACTCCTGGCGCAGACGCCGGGAGGAGACGCCTTTGAGGGAGTTGACCAGCTTGGAGAGCTGGACTTTGGGCGGGTAGTGCACGAGCAGGTGCACGTGGTCCTCCTCGCCGTTGAACTGCTTCAGCTCGGCCTCGAAATCCGTGCACACCTCCCGCATGATCTCTTCGCAGCGCTTTAGTATCTTGTCCGTGAGCGCCTTGCGTCGGTATTTGGTGACGAACACCAAGTGGACGTGCAGGTTATAGACGACGTGCCGGCCGGTTCTAACATCGGGGTTCGGGTTCCATCGCGGTGACATAGACCAACTGTAGTAGGGTGATCACCGTGGGTGAACTCGGTTGGGAGAAGCGGCAGTTCGGGCACCGCGCCCGACTGGCACTGTCTGCTGCCGAGAGTCTCCTCACCGACGAGCAGGCGCACGCCGCCCGCACGATGTGGAACTGCCTGCACGCGTGGTGGCAGATGATGCCGAAGGACAGGCGGACTCTGGCGAACGCGGACGCAGCGATACGCCAGGCCCGCAAAGAGATCGATTTCCTCGCCGTCCTTCCTGCGCAGGCCGCGCAAGCGGTCCTCAAGACGTACTTCCAAGCCTGGAAGAACTGCTGGGACGGCCGCGTTGACGCTTCGAACTTCAAGGGCCGGTTCCGGTCCGCGATGAGCGTGGACATCCCGCAGGGCCGTGACCTCCAGATCAAGCGGGTGCACCGCCGCTGGGGCATGGCCAACATTCCCAAGGTCGGCCGGGTCCGCTTCCGCTGGACCAAAGACCTCCCCGTGGGCAAGAAGGCGAACGCCGACAACCGGATCACCGGGGCACGGCTGGTCAAGGACCACCTGGGATGGCACGTCGCCTTCCGCGTGCAGAGCTTCGAATCCAAACCCGCATCCCACCAGGGGGCGGAGGTCGGAATCGATGCCGGGGTGAACCTGCCCCTTGCCCTCTCGGACGGCAACCACCAGGACCACGGGCGTGCGCCTCGCCTCCCCGATGGCAGCGCCGACCGTGACAAGTGGCTGAACACCGAGGAAAAGGGCAAGCTCCTGCGCCTTGAGCGCCGGGCCGCCCAGCGCAAGACACACCGAAGTCTGGCGAGCGCACCAGCCGCCGCCTGCACCACACCTATGACCAGATCCGAGGGTTGCGCGCCAAAGCCACGCGACGACACCAGGACTGGCAGTACAAGATGACCACCACCCTCGCCCGGAAGTACGGCGTCATGGTCCCCGCCACCGCAAGGTAGACGGGCACTTCAACTGCTCGTCACCGGTGTGGTGGTCCTGACCGCTGTCTTCGTCCTCCTCAGCCTGCGCCTGGGCCGCCTCCGGAGGCGCCTGCCCCGGTGACGCCGCCATCCGGGGCAAGCACACCTGGCTCGTCCGCCCAAGGGCTCGCAGAAGCGGGGGACCGGAAGATGGCCCGAGTCATGGTCCGGCAGTGGTCTGCCTCGTCCGCGACGGGGCGGAGGCGTCGGTGAGGTCGGCACCGGTGTCGGCGTCACGCCGGGAGTGGCCGACGCCCTGCCAGTCCAGGCACATGACCGTCGCGTCATCCTGCAGGTGACCGTGATTGGCGTCGACGATCGCCGCGATGAGGGTGCGGGCGGCCTCGCGCGGATGCAGATCGCGGGTGCGCACGATCAGGTCGGACAGATCGAGGCGGTTGGCGTTGCGCTCCAGCATGCCGTCGGTCAGGTTGACGCGCTTCTCACGCCTAACGACTGCCCTCCCGGCAGCCGGGATGAGCGCGTGGCCCATCCGGTACAGGTGCAAGATATTCCGGGCCGCGTTGTGGTCGGCGTTGCCCGACCATCCGCAGTCCGGGTTCTTGCATACGAACGTGGCCTGGTCCTCCCGGCTGCCGGGCGTGATGAAGCCGCAGGCGGAACAGCGTCGGGAGGTGTTCGGGGCGGGCACCTTCTGCAGGGTGCCGCCGTACCGGCCGGCCTTGTACGTCAGCATCGTGACCGTCCTGCCCCATGCCTCTTGGCTGATGGAGCGGTTGAGTCCGGCCTTCTGGGCGACGCCTGTCCCCGGCTCGGCGATGGTGCCCCGAGCGGACTTGACCATGTTCGTGATGGTGAGTGCTTCGACCAGATGCGGAACGGACAGGTGCGGGAGATCACTCCGAAGATCGATATGCCGTTCGGCTTCCCTGCCCTTCACAGCTACCGGGTCCAGTCGCTGGACCTGCGGCCGGGCGACTGGCTGGTGATGCGCAGTGGCCAGGGGTGTCCAGCGTTGATGAACTCGGTCGTGCCGTCGATCAGGCTGATGCGCAGGAGCTGGCCGGTGACGTAGCCCTGGCGGCCGTGCTCGCGCATGGCCTGGTCTGCCTGGCGGGCCTGTTCGGCGAGGTCGCCACCGGCCCGCCGGGCGCGGCGCAGGGCGCCCACCAGGAGGGTGGCCAGCAGCGCGGCGTCGACATCGTGACCCATGGCGTCGGTGACGGAGAGCTGGACGGTGTCCCGGTCGATCACGTAGTCGAGGGTGTCGCCCCCGACGTGGTCGGCCGGCTCCAGCGCCCCTGCCACCGCGAACTGCGCCGCCTCGCGCGCCAGCGAGGCCGGGAGCAACCGGTGCTGGATCTCCGCGGCCAGGCTCAGCGGGACGGTACGGCGGCCCCACTGGTACACGTCGGTGTAGGACCGGTTCGCGACGACGATGCACACTACGGCGTGCGCGGTCTCGCCGATCTCCCGCATCACCTCCGCGTCCGGCGCCGCGGGCAGGAACAGTTCGAGGAGCCCGATGGCGTCCCCGCAGTTGGTCACCGGGGCGACGACCCGCACCAGCGCGCCCTCACCCTTGTCCTCCACGCTCGGCTGCTGGGTGCGGATCACATCGTCGTACAGCGTGCCCCGCAGCGGGATGCGCCGGGCGGGTTCATCGGTGTCGACGCTGCCCGCCGCCCCCAGCCGTACGACCGAACCACCGGTGAAGTCGGTGATCAGGAACGACACCGCCGCGGCCCGAGGTGGTCCTTGAGCATGCGCGCGACCACGTCGAGCGACTCCACGGGCGCTGCGGCCTCCGCCGCCGCCAGTGTCCCCGCCAAGGTCATCGCCCTGCCCCGGCCATGCCCGTTCTCCGGGGTACGACTGGTCGGCCCACCGTCTCTGTCAGGCTCGCATACGGTCACCGTGACTCCTTGCCGCTCGCTGGTGCTCAGGGTTTCGGTCCCGGCGGCGCGAGGGGCCCGCGCCAAAAGCTCGGTGCCGGGCAGATGCTATGGCACCACCGTGCCCTTGAACGGTGTTCCACTCGGCCAAGCGCCGGTTCCTTCTCGCTGGCTGCTTGCTGGTTCTGGTCGATGAGGTGGTGCTTTACGGCGTCGGCGAACGTGGTCGCCTCGGTCGTTCCCGGTGGTTTTGTCGCGGGTGTCGGCGTACCGGTCGGCGAGACCCTGCACGCCCTCGCATGGCGTGACTGTGACGCTCGTTTGACGCCCCGGACGCTTCAGAGATCGTCCCCAAGGTGGGGCAACCCCCGCTGAACTGCGGGCGTTCGCGCCTCCAGTCCTTGGGACGTATTTCGGATGACTCAGCATGTGGACTGCGTTGCCGCCTCGGCATCCTAGGGTGGCTGCTGACTCCCGTGCCCGGCCGCGATGCCCGGCGAGACCGCGACCGGAACCGGGGACCGTGCCGGGCCGTGGCTCAGGCGTCGATGATGACGGGGATGATGAGGGGCTTGCGGCGGTGGGTGCGGAACGCCCAGTTTGCCACGGCGCGGGCAACGAGCTGTTCGAGTTGACGGGCGTCCCCGACGCCTTCCTCGGCAGCGCTGGCCAGCGTCTTCTCGATGACGGGGATGACCGGCTCGAAGGTGGTGTCGTCGTGGACGAAGCCGCGGGCCAGGAAGTCGGGGGCCTCGGCGAGGGCGCCGGTGTCCGCGTGGACGATCGCCACCACCGTGACCACGCCTTCCTCCGCGAGGGTGAGGCGGTCCTTGAGGGAGGCTTCGGTGGCGCCGCCGACTTCCATGCCGTCCACGTAGACGTTGCCGGCGGGGACCTTGCCGGTGATGGAGGCGCGCCCGTCGACGAGGTCGATGACGACACCGTCCTCGGCGATGACGACCCGCTCGGGGTCGACGCCGGTACGGATGGCGAGGTCGCCATTGGCCCGCAGGTGGCGCCATTCGCCGTGGACGGGCATGACGTTGCGGGGTTTGACGATGTTGTAGCAGTAGACGAGTTCGCCGGCGCTGGCGTGGCCGGAGACGTGCACCTTGGCGTTGCCCTTGTGGACCACGTGGGCGCCCCACCGGGTAAGTCCGTTGATGACGCGGTAGATGGCGCTCTCGTTGCCGGGGATGAGGGAGCTGGCGAGCAGGACGGTGTCGCCCTTGCCGATGCGGATCTGGTGGTCGCGGGTGGCCATCCGTGACAGCGCGGCCATCGGTTCGCCCTGGGAGCCGGTGCAGACCAGAGTGATCTTGTGGTCCGGGAGCTTCTCCAGCTCCTTCGTGCTCACGACCAGACCGGAGGGGACCTTCAGATAGCCCAGGTCTCGGGCGAGCCCATGTTGCGGACCATCGACCGGCCGACGAAGGCGACCTTGCGGCCGTGCTGGTGGGCGGCGTCCAGGACCTGCTGGATGCGGTGCACATGGCTGGCGAAGCTGGAGACGATGACCCGGCGCGGCGCGGTGCGCATCACCTGCTCGATCGCCGGGTTCAGCTCACGCTCGGAGGTGGTGAAGCCGGGCACTTCGGCGTTGGTGGAGTCGGTGAGGAACAGGTCGACGCCCTCCTCGCCGAGCCGGGCGAAGGCGTGCAGGTCGGTGATGCGGTCGTCGAGAGGGAACTGGTCCATCTTGAAGTCACCGGTGTGCAGCACCATTCCGGCGCGGGTGCGGATCGCGACCGCGAGGCTGTCCGGGATGGAGTGGTTGACCGCCACGAACTCGCAGTCGAAGGGCCCGAAGCCGCGCCGGTCGCCCTCCTGCACCCGCACCGTGCGCGGCCGGATGCCGTGTTCCTTGAGCTTGGCCTCCAGGAACGCCAGCGTCAGCTTGGAGCCGACGACGGGAATGTCCCTCCGCTCGCGCAGCAGGTACGGCACGCCGCCGATATGGTCCTCGTGGCCGTGGGTGAGTACGACGGCCACGATGTCGTCCAGCCGTCCCGGATCGAGGTGAAGTCCGGGAGGATGACGTCCACGCCGGGCTGGGTCTCCTCGGGGAACAGCACGCCGCAGTCGACGATGAGCAGCTTGCCCGCGTGCTCGAAGACGGTCATGTTGCGGCCGATCTCACCCAGGCCGCCCAGGGCGATGACCCGCAGCCCTCCTTCGGGAAGGGGCGGGGCGGCTTTCAGTTCAGGGTGTGGATGACTCATACCTTGACGTTACCCGGAGAGCGGGAGGGGTTGATCCATTGCCTGCGCGATCTCTTCTTCCCGACGGAGCGAGGCGTCCGCAGTGGTTGCCCCGGGACGATCGGATCACGCCGGCGGACGGCCCGGGCGTGCACTCACGGCCGCTGAAGCATCGAGGTTGAACGCGCTCCGTCAGCTCGGAGCGTGCCCTTGTTGGGGTGTGTCGGCTGTGCGGTCGCCGACCTGGGCGGTGAGAACGGGTGCCCGCGCCGTCTCACGTCGAAGTGCGTGGGTGATGGCGCGCGCCTCGATGCCCGCCTGGCGAAGGACACCAGTGAGGGGATTGGTGTATCCGGCGAAGTACAAGTGCGGGGCTTCGGGATGGGTCTGTGCCCCTACGGCGAGGGGTTGCCCGGCTTCGTCGAGTACGCCCAGGGACCCTGTGGGGCTCAAATATAGGATCAGGCCGCTGATCTGCGGGTTCGTAGTGGTGTCAACTGGCGATCCGGTACTCGTTGATGAGCCGGTTGAGGACGGCTATGCGGTGGACGCGATGCTCGGCGAGATCGATGGCGTGCGGCGGTCCGGCTTCAGTCTGTGATGGACAGAGTTGGTTCAGGTGAAGTTCCCCCAAGGCCGGGTAGTTAGCGAACTCGCGGGTCATGCAAGGGGTGTTGACGAGTTTCCGATATGGAGCAACGGAGCTCGTTGGTACAGGCAGTCGTCCAAGACAGCTTGTCCCGCAAGGAGCTCCGTTGCCTTCTCATTGTGTCCTGCCGCCTGCGCTGACGGCCATCACCCGAACGGTCACGGTGGCCACGGGCCGGTTCGCTCCCGGCCATTTGGGAGAGCTGACGGCGATCGTGCCGTTCGAACTCGTCGACGCGGCCTTGTCGGAGACGCGGACCGTGCAGCAGCGGCTGCGTGATCTGCCTTCGCGGGGCGGGGTCTACTTTCTCCTCGCGATGTGCCTGTTCCCCGAGGTCGGCTACCGGCTGGTCTGGGACAAGCTGACCGCCGGCCTTACCGGGATCCCGATCGTTCGTCCGAGCACGAAGGCGTTGCGTGATCTGCGCCGCAGACTCGGCAGCGCGCCGGTGCAGGCGTTGTTCGAGGTGCTGGCCGGGCCGCTGGCCTAGCCGACGACGCCGGGGGTGCGGTTCGGCCCGTATCGGACGGTGTCGTTCGACGGCTGCAGCTCGATCAAGGTGCCTGACAGCGAGCGGAACCGGGGCTGGCTGGGGCGGTGCCCGCACGGCGGCTATCCCCAGGTCGAGCTGATGACGCTGGTCGAGACCGGCACCCGGGCCGTGATTGGGGCGGTCTTCGGCCCCACCCGGGAAGGCGAGACCTCGTACGCCACCTGGCTGTTGCACCAGTTGAGCCCCGAGATGCTGGTGCTGTGGGACCGAGGCTTCGACGGCAACGACTTCCTCACCGCCGTGCACGCCACCGGCGCACGGGTCCTGGGCCGTATTCGCCATCGCCGCCGCCCACCGGTCGTCCAGCGGCTCGAGGACTCCTCCTACCTCTCGGCCATCGGCGGCGTCCCGGTCCGCATCATCGAAGCCCGAGTGTGAGCATCACCTGCGCCGACGGGAGCACCTTCGAGGACTCCTACCGCCTGGCCACCACACTCCTGGACGCGCGCCGTTACCCGGCCGACCGTCTCGTGCGCCTCTACCACGAACGTTGGGAGCACGAGAGTGCCTACTACGCCTTGCGTCACACCATCCTGCACGGACGTGTGCTGCGTTCATGCGACCCGGTCGGTGTCGAGCAGGAGATGTGGTCCCTGCTCACCCTCTACCAGCTCCTGCGCCGGGCGATGGTCGAGGCGGCGGAATCCAGGCCGGGCACCGATCCAGACCGCTGCGGCTTCACCGTCGCCTTCCAAACCGCCCGAGACCTGCTGGTATGCGCGGAAGGAGTCCTCGAGCAGGGTATCGGGGAGATGGGTCGCCGGGTCCTGTCAGCCCTGTTGCCCGCGCGGCGATCCCGTGTCAGCACCCGCAAGGTGAAGTCTCCCATCTCGCGTTACGCGGAAAGGAAGTTGGACGGCCGTCCTGACCGCAGCAAGATCGTGACATCGATGATGATCACTCTCCTGTCGCCCCCGTCACCGGAGCCCGCACTGCCTGCTACGACCGTCCGGGAGAAGGCCGGAAACGGCAAAGCCGGCAGCCGTATGGCACGCGTCCTGGCCATCCTGCAGGCAGAACCCGAACGGCAGTGGCGTTCAAGGGAGATCGCCGAGCTCCTCGGCGACGTCACCCTCGTCGCCACCTATCGACAACTCGCCCGCTGGACCGAGAGAGGAATGATCAAGAGGGTCCGCACCGGCCGCTACTCGGCATCACACAGTGACGGATCCCTTGCATGACCTGCAAGTTCGCTAACTACCCGGCCTTGGGTCAAGGCCCCGGAGCTGCATCACCGCAGCCAATGAGCCGCCCTGATCGACTTGATAGGGATGAGGACACAGCTTCAAGTCCGTAGCCATTGCGGGTGCTGGCCGCACTTCAAGGCCGGTGCGAACCGACTTGGGACTCTTTCGGCTACTTGGCGATGCTCGCAATGAACGTGTGGATGTCGGCGGCGAGGTTGCGCATGTCCTCGCCTGCCGCGTGCGCCGTGGTGGTCTCGAAGTGCCATTCCTCGGAGGGCGCTCGATCGTGGATGCCCCAGGTCAGTTGGACGTGGCTACCACGGTGCTCCGCTGAGAGGGTCAGGTCGTAGCAGAGGGAGTGCCAGGCACGTGCGCCTTCCCAGCCCCGGAAGTCTTCGGCAAGCGAGGCGAGGAAGGTGTCGAGGCCGTCGCTGGCCCAAGTCTCCACCGAGGTCTCAACACTTCCCCAGGGCCCGCAGGCCCTGATGAGGAAGTCGAGCCTTGGTTCATCCTCGAACGGGCGTGTCGGCTCCGACAGTAGTAGGCGGACTGGACCGGGGTCTCCCACCTGGACGGCTGGGCGTCCGGAATCGTCGTAGTCGATCACGCGAATAGATTAGAAGACGGGGCCGGCGGGCAGCCACCACTCTCGGACGGAGCAGCATTGAAGATCGTTCATCTTGAAGTTGCTGGTCACGGGGCTGGTGTGACAGTTCTGCTGGGTACTCGCGCTGATCGCGGGCGGGTGTCTGTGCTGTAGATCGTCTGACGCTTCGGGCCGGGCGGTTTTGCGGGTTTTGCTGTGCGCGCCATGCGGCGCTTCTTACGATCCGTCCCGGATCGGTGACCTGGGGCGAAGGGGCGGATGTTGGGCATGTTGGAGCGGATCGCGGCTCCGTCATCCGGGTGAGGAGCCCGCGGCACCTGCCCGTTGACGCCGACGACCCGCGGCCGTACCGTGCGGCGGGCAGAGACGTGACCGTCGTTCATAAACGAGAACATGGGGTGGGGTCGTGGGGCAGCGCAGGGTCGTGGTGTCAGGTGGCAGTACGGGGATCGGGCGGGCGGTGGCCGAGGTCTTTGCGGCGGACGGCGACCACGTCGTCCTCATCGGGCGGCGCGAGGGGCCCCTGGAGAAGGCCGCCGGAGAGCTCGACGCCGCGCACGGTGCGGGAACGGCCTCCTGGGTCGCCGCCGATCTGAGCGATCCCGGCCAGGCCCGCAGAGCCGTCGAATTCTGCACCGCGGGCGGCGCACAGGTCGACGTGGTCGTCGCCAACGCCGGCGGCAACGTCGCACCGGCCCACGACGGCACCCTCGAAGGCATCGCGGACAGCTTCCGCCGCAACTTCGAGGCCAACGTGCTCACCGCCGTGCTGCTCACCGAAGGGCTGCTGCCGCACCTCACCCGGCCCGGCGGCCGGATCATCCAAATGTCGTCCATCGCCGCGCTGCGCGGCCCCGGTTCGTACGGCGGCTCCAAGGCCACCGTCAACACCTACACCGTCGACCTGGCGCAGAAGCTCGGCCCGCAGGGCATCACCGTGAACGCGGTCGCTCCAGGCTTCGTCGCCGACACCGAGTTCTTCGGCGACCGGGCCACGCCCGAGTTCGTCGCCGCCCGGACCAAGCAGTCGCTGACCGGCCAGGCGGGCCGGCCCTCGGACATCGCCGCCGCGGTGCACTATGTGGCGTCACCTGAAGCGGCGTACATGACGGCGCAGATCGTGCATGTGAACGGGGGAGCAGCGCTGGGGCGTTGACGGTCCGTTACCGGTTCGCAGCCCGCCCGGCGCGCGACCAACCCGACTCCACGCTCGTTGCACCGGCATGGGGATCTCGCCATTGAAGATCGTTAATCTTGAAGTTGCTGGTCAGGGGGCTGGAATGAGGGTGATTGGGTACTCGCGCTGGTCGTGGGCGGGTGTCGATGGTGGATCGTCTGTCAGCGGGCGACTTCGTGGTCCGTGAGTACGAGCAGCGCCCGCAGCAGCGTGGCGGGTGTCGAGGCGGAGCTTGGTGAGGATTCGCCAGCTGAGCCGATATCTCCCCGTGCGTGAGGCCCTTCGCGGACAGCGAGAGCACCATCTCGTCTACGCCGGTCAGACGCCGCTGTCGCGTCTTCACGATCTGCGGCTCGAACGTGCCGGCCGTGCGCGGGAATCTTTCACCTCGACCGGACCGACATCGGTGAGCACGGTCCTCGACCGGGTGCCGTTGCGGCTGTTGTCGCTGTTCCTGCCCGTCGCGTCGTGCTTGTCATAGCCGACGTGATCGGTGATCTCGCCCTCCAGCGCGAACTCCAGGACCCTCTTGGTCAGCTGCTGCAGCAGCCCGCCCTTGCCGGTCAGCTGCAGTCCTTCGGAGTGGGCACGGTCGACCAGCATCGCGACCAACTGCTCGTCCGACACCGCTTCCGCGGCCGACTCGACGACCAACTCCTCTACGGCCTCGCGCATCAGGCGTCTCCTTGATCATCGGATCCGCCGTCTATTGGAGACTCCCGTAGCCGCTGGGGTTGTTTTACGCTGCTCTATCGACAGTGACCACGTCGTCTTCCTGCACATCTTCAACGTCGCGCAACAACTGTTGGATGACGCTCTGCATGTTGATGAAGCGTCCGTTTCGTGACACCCGCGATGAGCATGGTTTGTGATCTTGATGGGCGGTCAGTATCTGTTCGCGCGCGACGACACCGTGTGCATGAAGGACCTGGACATGCCTGTGCCTCAAGGTGCGGACGAGGCCGACCAGGGGTATGCGGCGATGACCGCCATGCTCACGAGGATGAGGGCAGTTCCCAGTGCAATGACAGGCTGCGTTCCGAACCTGTCCACCAGGTGACCCGAGCACAGGATGCCCACCATCGAACCGATGGAGAGACAAAACAGGATGATCCCCATCTGTCGTGTCGATAGCCTGAGTTGGTCCCGGACATCCCGGCGTGCACGTCGCCCAGGAGGACAGGGCTATGCCGGGGAGGGAGAAGAACAGGAACAGCTCCCGCCGTCGTCGGCGCACAGCGAGGTCAGGGGTCATGGTCAGTCGCTCCACCACACGGAGCTGTCGCCCGGGAGGAGCGCCTCGTCTTCAGTGATGCGGACGCCATCGACGGTGCTCGCCAGCACCATCCCGGCCGAGAGGCGGAATGCGGACCGGAGCGCCCGTCACATTGGCAGTGCAAACGAACCTTTGTCCATCGTGTGCCGTCCGTCGGAAGATCAGTACACCCGCGGGGGCGTCAAGCCACTCGACGGACTCTCCAGCTCCCAGCGCCGGGTGCTGTCGCCGCACGGCCAGGGCCATGCGGTACAGCTCCAACGAGGAGTGCGGGTCGCCCTGTTGGGACTCGACACTATGGGCGCCCCAGTCAGCGAGTTGGGGCAGCCACGAGCCCGCCTCGCCAAAGCCGTACGACGATCCGTCGCGGGACCACGGGATGGGCACCCGGCAGCCGTCGCGGAGTCCGTCTTGGCCGTCCGCACGGTGGAATGACGGGTCCTGGCGGGCGTCGTCCGGGATAGAGACGACGTCCGGCAAACCCAGTTCCTCGCCTTGGAAGAGGTACGCGGAGCCAGGCAGCGCCAGCATCAGCAGGATCGCAGCCCGGGCGCGGCGCAGACCGAGTTCGATATCGCCTGCGGTGCCGATCTGAGTGCCGAGGCCGGACGGGTTCGCGAAGCGGGTCGTGTGCCGGGTGACGTCGTGGTTGGAGAGTACCCAGGTCGTAGGGGCGCCGACCGGGCGCATTTCGGCGAGCGTGTTGTCGATGACGCCGCGCAGCTCCTGTGCGTCCCAGTAGGCCTTCAGGTAGTGGAAGTTGCATGCCTGGTGGAGTTCGTTCGGGCGGACGTACAGGGCGGTGCGCTCCACCGTGGGCGTCCATGCCTCGGCGAGCGCGTCACCGATAGGCGGCCGGAGGAGATCGACGGTGGGGTGGCCCTGTTCCACCGAGATCGGGCGGTGGACAGGCGGCCGCGCGCTGTACGACCGAAGGGGGTGGGGCGGGAGCCGCGGGCGGCGGCAAGGGGATCGGGGCATCACTCTGCCCTCTCGCGTGCGACAGCGGGGCCGCATGGCCACCTTCTATGACCACGAGATGGCCCAACGGCTGCTGGCACGTTACCTGCGAATTTGATTGGGTTGCGCCTCGCCGGACCAGCCCAGCAAGCTCTGTGGAACAGTAGCGGGGGTCTTCAGAGTTGAGTGGTGCAGCATCCCTCCCCGAAGTACCCCGCTGGTGCCTCGGGACCGGGAGCAGTACGCGGGCAACGCACCGCCGGTATGGGTGAGAGGAAGCTCCCGTGCCCAAGATGACTAGCCGCGACGCGGTGTTCTCCAGTGGCACGGTCGACCTCGACGGCGCGGAGTTCCTCGGCGGCACAGTCGACTTCCGCAACGCGGAGTTCTCCGGCGGCACCGTCGACATCTCCGAGGAGCACATCAGCGATGCGACGGTGCTGGAAGACTCCTTCGAAGATCCTCCGGCCGGATTGGTGCTGTCGCCGGATTTCGGGAGTGCACCGCCGCCGTAGCCACCGTTGCAGCGAGGGGATAACAAGCCCTTCGGGGCGCAGGTGCGGCCGTACCGCGAAAGACCAGGCCAAGCAGCAACAAGGAGAGACCGGCTATGCGGCGGTGCGCCGGCGTTCGGCGTCAATCGCACGCCGCAGCTGCTCCAACTTGAGGGGCAGCAGCTGGCGCAGACCGTCGTAGCGCAGCCTGCCGATCCGGAACGAGCTTACGAGCCCGTTCTCCTCCAGCGGCATCCCGGGAGGACGGATCACCGTGCGCCCTTCGTCGTCGAGGACGCCGTCGTGGCTCATCCAGAGCGACACCCACAGCCGAGAGGTGCCGTGGGCCCGCTGCACCAGGTCCTCGCGCACCGACAGCCAGCGCTCCAGCGCGGCCCGGGTCAGCGCCGAGGTCTCGACCCACTCCGTCCTCGCGCACCGACAGCCAGCGCTCCAGCGCGGCCCGGGTCAGCGCCGAGGTCTCGACCCACTCCCCCTCGACGGTGCCGCCGCCCTGGGGGTGCCGCTCGACGAACACCGACGCATGGCCATCGGCCAGGTCCGTGGTGCGCAGCGCGGCCAGCTCCCCACTTCGTGCCGCGGTGTCCAGCTCCAGCGCGAGCACGGCCGTCAGCCGGGTCTGCGCCGGGGACATCGCCCCGCCCAGGTACCCGTCGAGCTGGCGGTGCAGCGCGGCGAGGGTGGCCGCCTCCGGAGCGGGCTGCAGCCCAACCTCCCCGCCACCTAGACCCACCCCGGGCAGACCGAGTGCTTCGCGCAGCAGGTCGATGCACCGGCGGCGCGGGTCCGGCTGGCTCCGACGTCGTTGGTGAGCAGGTCCGGGCGCAGGGCGCGCAAGTAGTGGGCGAGGGCGTTGCGGGTGTCGGTGCGCAGGGCGAGGTTCAGGGTGTCGGGGTCGAAGTCGGAGCGGACGGCGGGGCGTTGTCAGGTTCCGGTTCGACGATGCGGCGGGCACGCAGCGCGGTGAGCCCGTACCTGGCAACCTTGCAGGTCTCTGAACCATCTGGGGGGACCCCACTGTGACCGAAGTGCTGCCCGGCTCCGCTGACCGGGACGTCACCCCAGCCGACCGCTGGCAACAAGCCATCACATGCGTGCATGCCACGACATCGGCCGGCACGCCCGCGAACGCCCCGGCAGATCGCCGAAGTCGCAGGGCTCGTAGGGCTGTTCGCCCCGGTGCAGGCCAGAGGAGGCCGGCACCGCCGGTGGCAGAGCGAGACCGCACGGTCGCCTATCTACTGCGCCGCCACTGTCACCGCAGCGAAGCCGGCCGCTGACAGACCGGTGGCTCTCAGTCTGTGGGACCTTCGCACGGATGCGTGAGTGGGCCGAAGCGATCGGACCGCGCTCGGCTCCTGCCGCGGCCCGGCTCAGTGAGGAAGGGCTGATGCTGAGCGACTTGGAGGTACGGATCGACGGCATCTCAGCACGACGCCGGCTGCGCAATGACGAGCCCGTTGAGCAGATCATCGCGGCCCTGCGGATCCTGCGGGAGGCCTGACGCTGCAGGAGGGCAGCCAGGGCCGTCACTTGTCGTCACAGGGTCGGCGGGCGAATGAGCAGGCAGCTGGGGCACCCCCGGGCCCTGGTCAGCCGTAGCAACACCTACGCACCCGTACCGGGTACTGGCCCGCCCGGACTCGCCGCCCAAGGTGACCGTCCGCTACCGGTTTGCGGGCGTGTGACTGGCCCGCAGGCCTCGGGCATTCGCGTTCAGCCCAAGTCACTGCCCTTGCGATGAGCTCGAAACCTCGCCACATATCTTCCCAATGCGGACGAGCGCTCCACTCCTACGACCTCTTTGTAGCAGGGCAGTTAACTGCCTCAGCCACCACTCCCACGTGTCGTTCGACCGGCAGATGCGCACCGCTGACACGGGGGGTGCCTCTATGTCTTTCGTCAAGCGAGGCGTGGGGTTCTTGGTTCGTAGAAGGTGCCGTCGCGGAGCATCGCGAACAGCACGTTGATCCGCTGGCGGGCGAGGCGGAGGAGGGCCTGGGTGTGGGTCTTCCCACGGGCCCGGCATTTGTCGTAGTAGGTGCGGGAGGCGGGGTCGTGCAGGGCGGCGAACGCGGACAGGAACATCGCGCGTTTGAGCTGCCGGTTGCCGCCTCTGGGCGCGTGTTCGCCGTGGATCGAGGTCCCGGACGACTTGGTCGTCGGGGCAAGGCCGGCGTAGGAGGCCAGGTGGGCGGCGGTGGGGAAGCTGGTTGCGTCGCCGACGGTGACCAGCAAGGTGGCGGCGGTCCTGACCGCGACCCCCGGAATCGAGGTCAGGACTGCGGAAAGAGGGTGAGCCTCCAGCAGCTGTCCGATCTGCGTTTCGAGGGCTCGTCGCTGTTCGTGGACGGCGGCGAGCGAACGGGCCAGGGACGGGATCACGACGTCGAGGGTGTTGGTGCCCGGGACCACGACGGTCTGCTCGTCGAGAGCGTCGAAGACCTCGTCGATCAGCCGGGCAGCCATGCGCGGAGCCTTGGGTCGGATCACCTGAACGAGCCTGCGGCGACCGGCCTTTCGCAAGCTGGCCGGGGATCCGTAGCGTTCCAGCAGCCAGGTCACGGCACTGTGGTCCAGGCGCGGGCCAAGGACACGCTCCAGGCTGGGGTGGAACTGGGTGAGCAGGGGAGGTGCGGGTGGCCTCGGCCGCGAGGTCCTGGTCGAAGCCGACCAGCACGGTCAGTTCGGCGGTGATCTCGTCGGTCAGTTCCAGCTTGCGCAGGGTGTGCGGCCTGAGGCAGTGCGGGCCGTCGGCAGCCGTCTCGAAGACGGTGTGACCTTCCTACGATCGGGGGTCCGTCGGGCGTTCACGAGCTGTCCAGCAGGGACCGTGCCGGGTCCGCGCCGCCGGGATGAACTTCCAGGTCTCCGGCGCGGTTGACCAGCACACGGCGTCCTGGGTAGGTCCGCTCGGCGATCTCGACGTCCCGCTGGTCGAACTCGCCATAGAAGTACATGACTCCGTCGATGAGCTCGCGTTTCCACGCGCCGGTGGGCCATCGTGTCAGGACCGCCTCGACGGTCATCGGCTCGCCGGGATCGGGCAGGTCAGGGCCATTGGCAGTGCCGTCACCCATCCTTCAACTCACTTCCCGTCCGCCCCTGGGCGATGTCCGCCGTCCGGCTCCCGTCAAGCAGCTTCTTCCTGGGCAGCGAGGAGGCGGTGTTTGATGTTGACGGCCGCGCCGATGTCAGCGCTCGCATCGGGCGCAGGCGCCGACAGCCCGGCCGCCGCGACGACCGGCGAAGGCGCGCTCACAGTCCCTGCGGGCGCCACGAGCACATGGGGCGTCGATGACCAGGACGACAGCGAGCTCACCGCTCTGCTCACGGTGAGCGGCACGGCTGCGTCGTCCTGGCACATCCTGTGGACGACCCGCTAGACATTGTCCCAGACGGTCCAGCGCTGGGACGGGCCCCCGTGCACTTGGTCGTGTTGACGCGGTCGTTCGCCATCCGGGCCAGGCACAGGTTGCTAACGGCGTTCCTGATCATCACAGCGGTACTGCCCTCGTCGTCGAAGAGCCACAGTGCTGCGTCGTCCGCGGCGTTACAGGGCTTCATGGTCGCTTGACCGTTGCGCAACACGAGGCACAACCCGGTCGCCTTCTGCCGGAGCGCCTTGTACTCGAGTTCGTCGTTCCAGTACCACTGCTGATAGGTCGTGTGGTTGCAGCCGAAGACGTACGGGCCGTAGTCGGCGCGGAAGTCCAGGCACCGCCAACTGGGTTCGGCCCTGTTCTGGAACGAGGAGTTCCTCGGCGTGGCGCTGGCTGACGTGCTGCTCAGACCTACTGCGAGTCCGATGACCGCCCCGATGGTGGCCAGCCTTCTCAGAATCATGAATCCCCCTCAGCCCGGCGGGTCAGGCCGGGAATTGAATGTGAGAGGGCGGTATGTGACGTGATGCCACGTTTGTTGTCGCTGGAACGTGTGGCGCAGGCGCATCGGGGCTGATCGGGGAGTCCTGTCGTGCTGGAGTGTTCTTCGTGAGCGACCGCCAGCCCTACAAGAGCGACTTGTCCGACGAGCGGTGGGCTCTGATCGAACCCGTCATCGCCTCCTGGAAGGCTCAGCATCCCTCTGTCAGTGGCCACCAGGGCGCCTACGAGATGCGGGAGATCGTCAATGCCCTGCTCTACCAGTCCCGTACCGGCTGCCAGTGGGACTACCTCCCCCATGACCTGCCCCCGGTCGGTGCGGTGAAGTACTACTTCTACAAGTGGCGCGATGACGGCACCGACCAGACGATCCACGACCTGCTGCGCTGGCAGGTCCGCGAGAGCCGTGGGCGCAAGGCCGACCCGAGCCTGGTGGTGCTCGACACCCAGAGCCTGCACGCGGCCGTCGGGGTGCCCGCCGACACCACCGGAAGGGACGCGGCAAAAAAAGTCCCAGGCCGCAAGCGCGGCCTGGCAGTTGATGTTCTCGGTCTGGTGATCGCGGTGGTGGTGCTGGCCGCGTCCGCGCACGACAACGCCGCCGGCATCGCCCTGCTGGACAAGGTCGCCGCCGACACCGACACAGCCCAAGAGGTGGGTGGTGGAGCAGGTGAACGGGATCATGATGTTGCACCGCAGGCTGGTACGGGACTACGAGCACCGGCCCGACTCCGCCGAGTCGAGGGTGTACTGGGCCATAAGCGACCGGATGGCCCGGATGCTCACCGTGACCTCCACCCCCACCTGGCGCGACGCATGAGCGGCAGCGAGCTGACCTTGGGAGCGGTGCTGGCGCACCTGGAGGAGCAAGAGCGCGAGATCGCCGTGCAGGCCGAGGCCACGCGGGGAAGCATCGCGGAACTCACCGCACAATTGGAGGAGTTCGACCGGGTCGCCGAGGAGGTCCGCATCACCCGCAAGACCCTGCTGGCGCTGCCTGATCCGTCCCCGCCGACGCCGCCGGCCGCGAAGCTGCCGGACCATCCGGCCTACCAGCAGATCATGACAGTGTTCGCCGCGGCCGACTCCCCGCTGCGGGCACGGGCGGTCTGCGAGGCGATGGACCTGGAGATCGCACCCAGCAACGTCAACAACGTCCGGCTGAAGCTCAAGCGGCTGGTCGAACGCACCGCCCTCTCAGGCTGGGCGTTCGGTGGTGAGGGTGATGCGGCCGTCTGTCCAGGCTGGTAGGCGCTGGGCGAGTTTCCTTAGGGACGGGCCTCGTACGTGGTGCAGGTGCACCACGAGTTTCGTGCCGAACAGCGCCTGGAAGTGGACTCCGAGGCCCCGCCCGGTGCCGGTGAATAGTTCGTTGGCCGGGACGTCGGGCTCCGGTGGTTCGTTGAGCCGGTACACGCACAGAGCCTGACGGTCCGGGACCGGTCCGGGGAGGACGGCGACCGCGCGGACCGCCGGCCAGCCCAGTTTGATCACGGGAACGTATCCGTACGCCTGGTGGTACGCGACTCCGCCGGGATGGAAACGGACGGCCGGGTCGTCAGGGCGACTCGGCGCGGGCCCGCCCGTATACGCGCGGATCGTGGTCAGCAGCGTGCTTCCCGGCCGATAGAACAGCGACTCGTCGCCCACCGCGCGGCTCCTTCGCAGGCTCGTCCGTCGAGTCTCGCTAGTTTCCCAGTTTCTCCCATTGCTTGACGTGTGTGCAGCTGTCTAGTCCGAAACCCTCGGCAGAGGCTTTGGTCGCCAGTGCTGCTTTCTGAACGATGCCCACGCCCCCCACCCGCCGGAACGCCACTCTGCTACACATTCAGGCGACGACAAACTATCTATTCACTCACATACCGCCCTCTGAGATCTGTGCGGCCCGGAGACTAGCAGTCAACTGCCCCGTCGGCCCTGAGAACGCGCGGCGTCGCGCGGAGGGCGGCCGGCGCAGCACTGGAGCGACTGGACAACGCATTGTTGGTGAGGGAGCGACGCTCCGCCGCGCAGCCGAGTACCTGCAGAAGCGCCTCTGGGAGGTCGACAGGATCCTGTCAAAGGTCACCGTTCCGGCCGACGACGTCATCGACGAGGAGGTCCTGGAGGACTACGAAGTCCGTGGTTGAGGGTATCCGGCAAAATTGCCGCCTTCCGCTCAACCACAGGCCTCAGAAATCTTTCCCCTGCGCTGACCTGCGGTTTCTCTCAGCTCAAAGGCGTCGAACGACGTGGGGGAGGCACTTTCGGCAGCAGCTCCCACAGCGGCCGTGAGCCGGCCGCCCAGGAGGCCAGCAGCGCGCGGTCGGCTAGGTGCATGCGCAGTTGCCGGGCCAGCTGAGGGCACTTCGTCGAGAAGCGCCCGTTCGTGACGACCAACACCACGTCCGCGCCCTACAGCTGGCGGGCCGTCCCGTTGACCCGCTGAAGGTCGGGTGTGCCCACCGCCGAGCCCTTGGCCCCGTTCTTGCGGTGCTTGCACTGGATAACCCACTTGCGGCCCAGCGGGTCGGTGGCGAGCACGTCTGCCCCGTTGTCGCCCGCGCCGCCGATCTGCTTCGCGTCCGTGCAGCCGTCCCTCCGCATCAAGTTGCGCACTGCGTACTCGAAGTCGCGGTGGTGCAGCCCGTCGAGCTGAGGCAGCCCGTAGCGCAGCCCCTGCCACTGGGCGCGCGCCCACAGGGCGCGCTGCTGCCGCTGGTACAGCGCACCCACGCTCGCCAGTACGGCTACCACGGCGAGCAGGACGAAGACCCACCAGTGCGCCAACAACCAGTTGACCACCGCGATGACGAGCGCCAGCCCGACGAGCGCGCCCACGAGGAGAGCCACGAGCTGGTCCTGCTTGCGCTGGCGGCGCTTGCTTCGCCTACGCCTTCGCGCTGGCGGTCGCCGCGTCATCGCTGACCATCCCGGGGTGAGAAGCGGATCGGGTACGTCACCGTCGGCTTCGGCAATGGCTTCTGATGCCAGCCCGGGAATCGCACCGGGTACACCGCCGTGGAGTTAGGGCGCGGCCGTTGCTCCGACCCCGAGGCCTTTCCCGAGCCGTCCATGGCGTTGCCCCCACCAACGACCACCACGGCCACGGTCGCGAGTATCGCCATCTCACGTCGAGCGCCGGACGCCCACCGCGAGTATCCGCGAACCGCCGTCCCGTCCTTCCGTACGTACGGCCTCACCCAAGGCATGCAGCCTCCCCCTCCACCGCGGGTCCCCGCCGAACTGCCGATACTGACAACCACCACTGACATTGAGTCAGCAAACCTGCACCCACGGTGATCGCGTAAGTGGAGATCAGGCCAGGTCAGTACACGCAGGGCTCCGCCCCAGACCCCAGCCACCCTGCACGTACGCGCCGATCAGGTTCGCGCCAGCAGCAGACGGCGGCCGCGATTCTCGAGCCTGCACCGGCCGTCGAGAGCGACTCGCACCGTGCCATCACGCAGGCGTGCCAGGCCGACCGCCACGGTGAGGGAGAAGTGATCGCCGGGTTCCCGCTGCGTGTGGTGGTCCGGGAGGATGGGACGCCGTACGTGTTCGAGCGCTGGCGGGAGGCCGCGGTGTACGCGGACGACGGGACGCTGTCCCTGACGGACCGGCATCACGAATTTCAGTGCAGAAGGGAGTAGTTCAGGGCCGCTGCAGCGGCCGAGAGCGCCTTTCCCCGTTGGGTGGCATACCGCCGTGAACACGTGGGCCTCGACGTTGCAGGGCTCCCGATGGAGGGCACAGTCCTGGTCTGGGGACTCTCGCCATGCCCGTAGAAGGCCCCGTCTGGTGCAATTCCGCGGCCATTGTCGTCTGGATCAACCGGTGTGCAGTTGGGCAGTTGTTGATTCCGTGTGTCGTGACCTGACCGGGTGTGCAAAAGTGAAGTGTGATGGGCGAGTTGACCAGGTGATGGCGGGGGCGTGCGGGGGCGGGGAGAGGGTGCGGTAGGGCGGGAAGGTGGGGTGGCCGCGCCACAGCTGACACGAACGCACCGCATACTCATCGGCGTGGTCGTCGCCGGAGCGGTGGCCATCGCCGGCATCGGCTTTGCAGGCTCATACGTAGCTGTGCGCGAGCTCGCCTTCCAGAAGGGGTTCGGGACGTTCAGCTACGCGCTCCCGATCGGCATCGACGCGGGTATCTGCGTACTGCTCGCCCTGGACCTGCTGCTGACTTGGATCCGGATACCGTTCCCGCTGCTGCGCCAGACACGGCGTGGCTGCTGACCGCCGCGACGATCGCGTTCAACGGCGCGGCCGCGTGGCCGGACCCGCTCGGCGTCGGCATGCACGCCGTCATCCCGATCCTGTTCGTCGGCGTTCACGAACCCGGTGTTCCTCTGCGCGTAGCAGTTCAGCCTTCCAGAAGGGGAGGGGGTGGCCTGGACAGCATGGCTGGCTAGGCTGCCCCTCCTGAATGTTTGCCACAGCGGCGGCGTGCGGCAGTGCCGGGCGCGCCAAGACGGGGGACGGAAGACGCATGGCAGATCGCCAGACGGTCCAGTTGTTCGACCACATGCGCAGGGGCATGCCGTTCGAGTTCACGACCAAGATGTCGATGATGAAGCGGCTCGCGACGCTGGTGTCCACCGCCGAGCTCTTCGGCTATCAGTACGCCGGAGCCCGGCAGGAGATCTTCTCCATCAAACTGCTCTTCACCCCCGACCCGAGCCCGCAGGCGCAGGCACGCGCCGCGCAGTGCTGGCCGTACGCGCCGCAGATGCCCGGGATCCCGCCGCAGACGTTGGAACTCAACAAGAAGCGCGTGCTGTTCGACCTGAGCAGCAAGGCTGCGCTGCTGAAGCGGCTGCCGGTCGTCGGGGTGATCGTTCTCCTGGCGTTCCTGCGCTCGCTCACCTTCCTGGGCAGCTCTCCAGGCCTCGCCCTCGGCTATGGGTGCGGCATGGCCGTCCTGGCCGGCGTCGGCATATGGATCAACTTCCTGCGCCACAAGAAGGCCGGCGCGTACCTCCAGGCGGCGGGCTTCGTACGCCACGAGCCCGCCCCCGGCCAGGTCTTCCACCTGCCGCCGGGCTCCCAGCCGCAGCACGGCCAGTCACTGCAGCAGTACGCACAGCAGGCCCCCGGGTACGGCGGCCAGGCCCAGCCCCCGCACGGCGCACCGCAGCACCAGCAGTACGGACAGCAGCAACCTCCACAGTACGGACAGCAGCAGCCCCCGCAGTACGGGCAGCAGCAGCCCCCGCAGTACGGGCAGCAGGCGCCCTACAGCGGCTGGCCGCCGCAGTGGGAGGAGGAGGGCAGGAGTCGGTAACCCGTTGCTGAGGTCATAGTCAGATCTCAGCAATCCGTGCGTTTACGCACAGATGGTCCTTAACGGTGTCACCACAGCCCGAGCTGGGCGGTGGTGTCCTGTTGAAGGTCTCGCGGTTCCTTCCGCCTGTGGGGCGGTTTTGCGCCACCTGCCCGCACCGGGTCAGCTTTGCGGCTGGCCCGGCTGACGCGGGTCTTCTGGACGGCTCCACGCGGTTTCGGCACGCTGGGCGTGCCCCGGTCTCCGGCCACTCCGGTACCGGTTGTGCCGGCCGATGCGAGGTCGACGAGGTTGCGGGCGGCGTTCTCGTCCCGGTCGATGACCAGGCCGCACGCTTCGCAGGAGAACACACGGACGTGCAGGGGCAGTTTGGCTTTCACTGCCTTGCACGACGAGCAGGTTTTCGAGGACGGGGGCACGTGACGCTGCCGGGCGCAAGGTCGCTCGGCTGGGTGCCTGGCGGGACGAGCGCCCCAAGCGTCATGCCGTTCGTCATTGCGCAGGTGGCCACGGTGCTTCGCGTGGACATGCTCGAGGCCGCGCACCGTCGCCTGCCGAACTCATTCCTCTCCTGCGGATCGTGGCTTGGCCCCGTCGCGCGCCGAGAGTCGAAGCGCGCCAGCCCCGAGGTATTCATTCCGGTATACTCGCGGTATGGATACGACGATCAAGATCGGTGCCGAGACTCGGGACAAGCTTGCGGCCTTGGCCGAGGCCCGCAACATGTCGATGCGGGCGTTGATTGAGGAGTTCGCCGCGACTGCGCTCACGCCCGCGCAGCTGCAGGAACGGGCGGAGCGCACGGACGCATTCCTGGTCTCGGAGTTCGGCCATCGGGTCAGCGAGGATGATGCCGGTGCGCTGCGTGAGCGAATGCGTCAGGCGCAGGCCGCCCACCAGGCGCGGGTGCGGGGCACGGCAGCGTGATCGTCGAGCACTACATCCTGGACAGTGCCACCCTCCTCGCCCTGGGCGGACACAAGCAGGTCTCCGGGCTCGTTCATGTCGCAGCCGGTGATCCCACCGTGCGGCTGTGGGTGCCGATCGTGTCCGCGCTGGAAGCAGAGCGGGAACGGACCGGGATCGTCGACTACCTCGGCATCCTCGACGTGCTGCACACCTTGGGCACCGACTACGAGGCCGCCCACGCCATCGCCGACCTGCACCGCCGGAACGTCCCGTTCGGCGTGGCGGCCGCAGTGCACGCCGCACGTCCTACCCTGGACCGTCCCGACGGTGCGCTTGTCGCCACCATCGCCCCCTCGGACTACGAGGGCCTCGGTGCGCCAGTGATGGACCTCAACTCGTAGGCCCGACAGGGATGTGGGGGTGCCGCGGCGAGCGCACTACGCGACGCTCAGTCCTTGTAGGTGACGCGGACGTGGTCGAAGTGCCCGCCGGTGGCCAACCATGGCTGCGGCTATACGTGCAGGTTCTGGAGCATGTCTGGTGTGCGGAGGCGGACTGACCGGGGCGGCAGCTACTGCTCCCAGAGGGTCGTCTTGAACGTGTAGTCGACGGCCCATTCCACGGAGGGCTCGCCCAGGCGCGTCCACTGGGCTTCCTGGACGACCGCGCGCACGACTCCCCCCTCAGCCGTTACCAGGCACAGGGTGCTGCCCCGCTTGTGCTGTGACCGGGATGGTTCACCGTGATCGGAAGACGGCTTACGGGACGAGCGCGTTCCGCGAAACGACTGGTATTACTGGTGCATGCAGGAAGAAACCGCGCGGTCCGCGATCGACACGTTCATCTCCGCGTTCAACGCCTCGGACGACAGCTATGTGACTGCGCTCCTCTCCCAGGCCCTGACCTCGGACGTGGTCTTCTGGGGGCCGTTGGGCCGCAGCGAAGGGGTCGAGGCGGTCGAGCGGTTCGTGCTGGACATCCGGCGCCACCCGGCGGGGACCGGCACGATGGTGCGCTGCTCGGCGGTGGACATGCCTGACGAGTGGGCCCGGTACCAGTGGGTCTTCACCACGCCGGATGGAGGCCCCCGTCTGGCGGGAACGGACGTCGTCCATCTGCGGCGGAGCCTCATCGACCAGGTCATCGTCTTCGCGGGGGAGATCGACCCGTCCGCCTCCTGAGTCATCCTTCTCCTGAACCGGCTCCGTTCGGCCCTCCGGGGCTGCGGCTCGCGGTTGGTCAGGCTGCGGTGTTGAGGGGACGTCCGCCCCAGCGGATGCCTTTCTCGCTACGGATGCGGGCACGTTCCTTGCGTTCGGCGGCCAGGACGTCGCGGTGGCGGGCGTTGGCGTTGCGCCAGCGCAGGTAGGCGTGCAGGGCCCGGGTCTGCACGGTGTGGTTGGGATGGTGGGAGTTGGCGATGGTGAACTGCCGCAGCGGTCCGAAGTGCGCCTCGATCGGGTTGGCCCAGGAGGCGTAGGTCGGGGTGAAGCACAGTTCGACCTTGTTCTTCTTCGCCCAGCGGCGGATGTCGGTGCCCTTGTGGGCGGACAGGTTGTCCATGACCACGTAGATGGGTGCACCGTCGGGCCGGGCGGCGCGGATCGACTTCAGCGCGGCCAGCGTGTTCCCGGCGCCCTTCTTGCGGCGGTTGACGCCCCACAAGCGATCGTCGCCGACCGAGTAGCAGCCGTGGAAATAGCGCACCCCGTGGGTGCGGTGGTAGGTGGCCGGCAGCCGGCCGGGGCGCTTCTTCCTGGCCCAGCCGGAGCCCGCCGTGGGCCGAATCCCGAGCGGGCCGAACTCGTCGAACGCAAAGGCCCGGTCCGGGAACCGGTCCACCACTTCCTCGATCCGGTCCAGCTTCGCCTCGCGCTCGGGGTCCGGGGACTCCTTCCACGTCTTGGTGCGCTGGAAGGTGACGCCGCGCCGGGCGAGCAGGCAGCGTAACGCCTCGCGGCCGATGCGGATGACCCGACCGTGGACTTTCCACAGGTAGGCGACGAGCTTGCGCAGGGACCAGCGGGTGAAGGGCTGGCCGAGCTTGGCGGGGCGGGTGGTGGCCGTCTGGATGACGAAGTCCTCATCGTCAGAGCTGAGCAGGCGGGGACGGCCTCCCGCCCAGTGAGGGTCCAGGCAGGCCAGGCCGATCTCGTTGAACCGATGAATCACGTCGCGGACGGTGTCCTCGTCGGCTTGGACCAGCTGGGCGATCACCGGGACGCGGTTCCCGCCGGCCGAGGCGAGCAGCATCATCGCGCGCCGGTAGCGCACCGAGTTGGTGCTGCCCCGGCGCACGATCTGCTGTAACCGCTGCCTTCCTGATCAGCGCAGGTCTGCGGAGCGGCTCCCGGCAGGCTTGTATAGGGCGATCACCGCGGTGATCCGGATGGCGCAGTAGCCGTGGCAGCGGCGCATCAGGCTGGCCGGCTTCAGCCACTCTGCGTGACAGCCGGGCGAAGTCGCCGCCAGGAGAGGAGGGCGTAGAGGTGTCGGCCGTCATCAGAGCTTGCTGGTGTCGCGGGGCTCGGCGTAGGGCTCGTCGCCCGGGGGGTGCCCGCCTTCAATTGCACGTCCGCGTTCCAGTTCAGCGTTGAACTCCAGTCCGAGGAGGATCGCGATGTTGGTGAGCCACAGCCAGATCAGCGCGACGATCGGGGTAGCGAAGGCGCCGTAGGTCTTGTTGTAGCTGCTGAAATTGGCGACGTAGAGCGCGAACAGCGCGGAGACGATGAGCCAGATGACTACGGCCACGGCAGCCCCGGGCATCACTCGCCGGATTGGCCGTTTGACGTTGGGAGCGGCCCAGTAGAGCAGCGTGACGATCAGAATGACCAGGAGGAGCATGACCGGCCATTTGGCGATGTTCCACACGGTCACTGCCGTGTCGCCCAGCCCCAGGATCGATCCCATTTTTTTGGCCAGGGTGCCGGTGAAGACGATGCCGATCGCGGTCAGGGCCAAGAGGATCACCACGGCCGCGGTGATGCCGACGCGGACCGGCAGCGTCTTCCATACTGGTCGGCCCTCGCCGATGTCATAGACGATGTTGGACGCACGCATGAAGGCGGCAACGTAGCCGGAGGCCGACCACAGCGCCAAGACGACACCGATGATCAACGCGAGCAGGGCTTTGCCCTGGCCGCCCTTCAGTTGCTCCAGCATGGTGGTAAGGATGTCGCGCACGGACCCGGGTGCGATGCTGGAGAGATTCTTGATCAGTGAGTCGATGGTGGAAGGGCTCAGCAGTCCCAGAACGGACACCAGAGCCAGCATGGCCGGGAAGATCGCCAGGACACCGTAGTAGGTCAGGGCGGCTGCCCAGTCCGTGAGGTTGTCCTCCTTGAACTCCCGCAGTGTGCGCTTCACGGCGCCTTTGGACGAACCGCCTTTCGCGGCGTCCTTCCGAGATGGACGGCCAGCATCGCCGCCTTCGCTCCCCTCGTCTTCGTGGGGCGGATGATCGCCGCCGCCTCTGTTGCCATTCAGGTGTCTGGGACCGCCACCATCGTGGTCGTCATTGTGTTCGCGGTCCGGCTTATCAGAGGGTGGCGTTGCCACAGGGACTCCTTCGTCGAGCGTCGGCGCTCGCGGCGGTCGGCGTGCTCAGATGCATGCTGCTTCGCATGCGCAACCCCGCTGCCTCCATCAGATTCTCAGAATGCGGCCTGCTGACGCGGCCGAGAGGCCGCATCCCCATCACACCCGCTGAGTTAGGTGCTGGCCACTGGATGGCGCCCATCAGGTTGTGCCCCTCCCGGTCCGGCAGCCCCACCCCCTTTGACGACCGCGGGAAGGGTGCCTGGTGTCGGCCGGGGTGGCGCGGACCCAGTGTTCGAGGTGCAGGGTCTCGCAGGCCGTCGCGGCGGCGGCAACGTCCGGGGCCACGGACTTGCTGGCCGGGGGAGGCCTCTAGGAGTTGTCTTCAAATGTCACGCCCACATCAGGAGCGAAGCGAGGGTGACGGCTGCCTGGTAGGACTCGGCGGTCTTGTCGTAGCGGGTCGCGATGCCACGCCACTGCTTGAGACAGTTGAAGCACCGTTCCACGACGTTGCGCCGCTTGTAGAGCTGCTTGTCGAAGGCCGGTGGGCGCCCGCCACGGCTGCCGCGCCGGAGCCGGTTGCGGACCTGGTCGGCTCGCTCAGGGATGGTGTAGCTGATGCCCCGCTGCCGCAGCCAGGTCCGTATCGCCCGGGAGCTGTAGCCCTTGTCGCCCAGCACGTGGGCGGGCCGAACCCGGGGCCGGCCCGGGCCGAGGCGAGGCACCCGGATCGCGTCCATCACCGTGGTGAACTGCGTGCAGTCGTTGGTGTTCCCGCCCGTGACCACGAAGGCGAGCGGGCGACCGAAGGCATCGCAGGCCAGGTGGATTTTGCTGGTCAGACCGCCCCGGGAACGTCCGAGGCCGGGGCTGCGGACCCCCCTTTTCGGGCTCCGGCGGCATGCTGGTGGGCCCGCACGACGGTGGAGTCGACCGACACCAGCCAGTCGATCTCCCCAACCGCATCCGCCCGGGCCTGGGCGGCCTCGAGCATCCGCTCGAAGGTGCCGTCCAGAGCCCACCGGCGAAACCGCGTATGCAGCGTGGCCCACGGGCCATACCGCTCGGGCACATCCCGCCAGGCCGTGCCCGTCCGGAACTTCCACACGATCCCGTTGAGCACGGTTCGGTCGTCCAACCGCTTCCGCCCCCGCAAGGACTCAGGCAGCAACGGACGGACGAACTCCCACTCCTCATCAGACAGTTCATGGCGACGTTTCACCCGGCCATGATCCAACACTCAAGATCATTTGAAGGGTCGTAGCCTGCTCCGGTGTGTGCCGCAGGAACTCGTCGCAGGCGGACCGCCGTCAGCGGTGGTGGGCGGGCCTGCGGCGCTGCTCGGAGTCGGTCAGAGCCGGCCGCCTGTAGTCGATGTCCGCGGGGTTGAGCGTGACGCCGGGGGCGACGATCTCGTCGATGCGGTCGAGGATCTCGTCGTCGAGCCGGACCTCGGCGGCGGCGAGCTGGTCGGTGAGTTGCTCGGCCGTGCGGGCGCCGAGGATCACCGAGGTGACGCCCGGGTGGGTCGACGCGAAGGCGAGCGCCAGGTGCGTCAGGGAGATTCCCGCCTCGTCCGCCAAGGCCGACAGGCGCTCGACGGCGTCGAGTTTGCGCTGGTTGCCCGGCAGGTCGAGGTTGAACTTGTGGGCGACCGCCTGTCGGAACCCGTTCATCTCGATCGGCTCGCCGCGGCGGAATCGCCCGGTCAGCCAGCCGCTGTTGAGTGGACTCCAGGTCAGCACGCCGAGTCCGTACTTCTGCGCGGTGGGCAGCACGTCCGCCTCGATCCCGCGCACGAAGACGGAGTACGGGGGCTGCTCGGTGCGGAAGGGGATGTGGCTCCGGCGGTCGGCGGTCCACTGTGCCTCGACGAGCTGTTCGGCGGGGAAGTCTGAGGTCCCGATGGCCATGATCTTGCCCGCGCGTACCAGGTCGGAAAGGACCGAGAGCGTCTCGTCGATGTCCGTGCTCGGGTCCGGGCGGTGCACCTGGTAGAGGTCGATGCGGTCGGTTCCCAGGCGGCGCAGGCTGTCGTCGACGGCCTTGGTGAGCCAACGGCGGGAGTTTCCCTGCCGGTTGGGGTCCTCGTCCTTGAAGCGGACTGGGAAGTGCCCCTTCGTCGCAAGCACGACCTCGTCGCGGCGGTCTCGGATTGCCTTGCCCACGATCTCCTCGGCCTCGCCGCCCGAGTACTGGTCGGCGGTGTCGATGAGGTTGATCCCGGCGTCCAGGGCCGTGTGGATCAGCCGGGCCGCATCGTCGTGATCCGTGTTCCCCCACGCGCCCAGGCGCAGGGTGCCCAGCGCGAACTTGCTGACCGATATGCCGGTGCGGCCCAGCTTCCTGTGCTGCATCACTCACTGCTCCTTGATGTCGCCTCTCCCCGCGGACGGGGTGCAGAGTTGCTACCTCTCCGACGCGATGAACCTATGACATGCAACAACAATGTTGCAAGTAAATCCTTTGAGGGAGTGCGGATGTAGCATGTTGGCGTGACGGTGCAGAAGCAGCAGCAGACGGAACCGCAGGCGAAACGGCCCCTCCGGGCCGACACCGAACGGACCGTGCAGACGATCCTGGAAGCGGCCGAACGCGTCCTGGCCACCAACCAGGCGGCGACCATGGAGCAGCTCGCCCGGGCCGCCGGCGTCGCCCGGACCACGGTCCACCGCCGGTTCGCCACCCGTGAGGCGCTCCTGGACGAGCTCACCGGTTGGGCCGCCCGCCAGTTCGCGGCCGCCGTCGACACCGCCCGCCCCGACGCTGCCCCGCCGCTCGTCGCCCTCTACCAGGTCACTGCCAACGTCCTCCGCGTGAAGACCGACTGGTCGTTCGCCATGAACCGCGCGGCCGAGGACGCCCACCCCGAGGCGGCCCGCATCCACGCCGAGGTCCGGGCCACCTGCGTCCGGCTCTTCCGCCGCGCCCAGGAGGCGGGCGTGCTCCGCCCCGACATCGACCTCGACTGGACCCGGCGCGTCTACTACGCCCTCATCCACGAGGCCGCCAAGGAGGGAGCGGGAGACAGCGACACGGACGCGCTCGCCACCCGCGTCGTGGACACCCTGCTGCGGGGCGCCGGGGCTCCGGCCGGACTCGCGGGGCAGACGGGAATTTGAAGACAGGCCCTAGGTGTATTGAGCATGAGCGTTGTTGACACGCGCGGGCCTTGAAGAGGGCGAAGGCCTCCGTGTGTGGTGGAGGTGTCGAATCTTCAC
>NZ_JBWKIS010000043.1:0-55831 GCF_056432625.1 Streptomyces sp. NPDC045026 | reverse complement strand
AAGTTCGGGTCCTCCAGCAGCTTGAACTTGTCGATCGTGATGACCCACGCCGCGAGCAGCCCCGCCGCACCGGTGATCACCAGAAGCAACGCGAAACCCAGGGAACCCCCGGCACTGCGAGGAGCGTCCGCTCCGTCGCCGGTGGAAGAGGCGCTGTCGCTTGCCGTGGTCGTCTTGCTCATCACGCCGTTCCGTCGCTCGTGGTGGTGGCCTGCTGGCAGCCTCATTCTGCCGCACGCTCCTGTGTGTCCACCGTTCGATGGCCATAAGCATGTACGGCCGACGGTCCCGGAACGTTCGCTCCTGCGGAACGCTCCCTGACAAGACGACGACACACAGCGCACAAACCGACAGAGCGGGTCACAGGGCCGTGCCCGTGACCCGCTCTGTCATCGACCGACGTGCCGGGCTACGCCAGCTTGTTCTTCAGGACAGCCACGATCTCGTCGACCGCCACCGCGTCCTGCTCGCCCGACTCCATGTCCTTGAGCTGCACGACGCCGTCGGCGAGGTCGCGTTCGCCGGCGACGATGGTGAAGCGCGCGCCGCTGCGGTTCGCGTTCTTCATCGCGCCCTTGAGGCCCTTGCCGCCGTACGAGAAGTCGGTGGAGACGCCGGCCCGGCGCAGCTCCGTGACCTTGGAGAAGAGGACGCGGCGCGCCTCGTCGCCGAGCGGGACCGCGAACACGCTGGTGGTGGAGGGGAGTTCGAGCTCCACGCCCTCCGCCTCCAGCGCCAGGACCGTACGGTCGACGCCGAGCGCCCAGCCGACGGAAGGCAGCGACGGGCCGCCGATCATCTCGGAGAGGCCGTCGTAGCGCCCGCCGCCGCCCACCGCGGACTGCGAGCCGAGGCCGTCGTGGACGAACTCGAAGGTGGTGCGCGTGTAGTAGTCGAGCCCGCGGACCAGCTTCTCGTCGTCCTCGTAGGCGACACCCTCGGCGGTCAGGAGCTCGCGGACCTCCTCGTGGTACGCCTTGCAGCCGTCGCACAGGTAGTCGCGCAGCGAGGGCGCGCCGACGAGCTGCTTCTGGACGTCGGGGCGCTTGTCGTCGAGGACGCGCAGCGGGTTGATCTCGGCGCGGCGCAGGGTGTCCTCGTCGAGGTCGAGGCCGCGCAGGAAGTCCTGGAGCGCGGCGCGGTAGACCGGGCGGCACTCCTTGTCGCCGAGCGAGTTCAGCAGGATGCGGAAGTCGCGCAGCCCGAGCGAGCGGTACGCCTGATCGGCCAGGATGATCAGCTCGGCGTCGAGCGCCGGGTCCTCGGTGCCGATCGCCTCGGCGCCGACCTGCGAGAAGTGCCTGTAGCGGCCCTTCTGGGGGCGCTCGTAGCGGTAGTACGAGCCGGAGTACCAGAGCTTCACGGGGAGGTTGCCGGCCTTGTGAAGGTTGGCCTCCAGCGCGGCACGCAGCACGGACGCGGTGCCCTCGGGGCGCAGGGCGAGCCTGTCGCCGCCCTTGGTCTCGAAGGCGTACATCTCCTTGGTGACGATGTCGGTGGACTCACCGACACCGCGCGCGAACAGCTCGACGTTCTCGAAGCCGGGCGTCTCGACGTAGCCGTAGCCGGAGTTCCTCAGCGGGGTGGAGATGGCGTCGCGCACCGCGAGGTACTTGGCGGAGTCGGGGGGAAGCAGGTCGTACGTGCCCTTGGGGGCCTGAAAGGTGCTCACGGAAGTCTCTCGTCACATTCCTCGTCGGGGAGCCTGGAATGAGGTTCCCTGGCCGGCGGCCACCTGCCGCAGATACGGGTTGGTGGCGCGCTCCTGGCCGATGGTCGTCTGGGAGCCGTGCCCGGAGAGCACCACGGTCGAGTCGTCGAGCGGCAGGCACACGCGTGCCAGCGATTCGAGCATGTCGTCCATGGAGCCACCGGGCAGATCGGTGCGTCCGATGGAGCCGGCGAAGAGCAGATCCCCGGAGAAGAACACGGACGGGACGTCCGCGCTCTCGGGCATCGTGAAAGCCACCGACCCCTTGGTATGACCCGGCGCGTGCGCCACGGTCAGGTCGAGGCCGGCCAGCTTCAGTTCGGAGCCGTCGCTCAGCTCCCGCACGTCGTCGGGCTCCCCCACCGTCAGCTCGCCCATCAGCGGCATGCCGATGGAGCGGCCGAGCGCCTTCTCCGGATCGCTCATCATGTAGCGGTCGGAGGGGTGGATCCACGCCGGGACGTCATGGGCTCCGCACACGGGGACGACGGAGGCGACGTGGTCGATGTGGCCATGCGTGAGGATGACCGCGACCGGCTTGAGCCGATGCTTCTTGAGCGCGTCCTCGACTCCCTGGGTGGCCTGGTGGCCCGGGTCGATGATCACGCACTCCTCACCCGCGGCGGGGGCAACCAGGTAACAGTTGGTGCCCCAGGCCCCGGCGGGGAACCCGGCAATCAGCACGATCGTCCTTCGTATGTCGTCCGGCGGAAGTGTGTCCGCAGAAGAATGCGGCAGATCAGAGCCTACCGGCGCTGCCGATTCCACAGCTAACCCATATACGGTACGGGGCACACAGCAGGCGGTCGTAACAGGTCCAGTTCAGATCAGGTTCGTCCCGTTCGGATCACTTCGCATCGGTTCGGAATCAGGTCTCGAGACGTACGAGGAGTAGACCCGGTGGTCAGCAACGATCAGCGGCGGCGGCAGCTCGCCCGGGAGAAGTTCTTGCGGCAGCAGCAGCGGCGGGAGTCGGCGCGGCGCAGGGCGCGCACACGCAACACGGTGATCGCGTCGGCGTTGGCCGTGGTCGTGGTGGCGGGCGCGGGCGCGTTCGCCGCCGGGGCCTTCGACGGCAAGGACACGAAGGACTCCGCGGCCTCCAAGCCGAGCGCGAGCCCCTCCAAGGCAGCCGACCCGTGCGAGAAGCCCGCCGCGGGCAAGGTGAAGCCGCTCAGCTGGAAGAAGGAGCCGGCACTCACCATCGACAAGTCGGCCGGCTACACGATGAACCTCGCGACGACGTGCGGCGACATCGGCATCGACCTCAAGGCGAAGGAGGCCCCGCACACGGTCAACTCCTTCGACTTCCTCGCCGGCAAGGGCTTCTTCGACCACACCAAGTGCCACCGGCTCACCACCAACGGCATCTACGTCCTGCAGTGCGGCGACCCGAAGGGCACCGGCGCGGGCGGTCCGGGCTACACGATCCCGGACGAGAACCTGAAGGACAAAAGCCTGAAGGCGAACGTGTACCCGGCGGGCACGATCGCGATGGCGAACACGGGCCAGAAGCACACCGGCGGCAGCCAGTTCTTCCTCGTGTACCAGGACAGTCAGTTGCCGCCGAGCTACACACCGTTCGGGACCATTTCCGATTCCGGTATGAAGGCGCTCAAGAAGATCGCCGCCGCTGGTGAGAGCACCGGGCAGGGCGACGGCGCCCCGAACGCCACGGTCGTGATCGACAAGGCGACCGTGAAGAAATCCTGACCGCCGGCGGTGAAATTTCGGTCGCGCGGGATGCGGACAGCCGCCCCGCCGGTCGCCTATGTTGGCCGTGACGAAACTGTGGACGATGCCCGGGCCCCCAAGGCGCCCTGCAGGCATCATGTGGAGGAGGCGCTGTGAGCAGCGACCCGTGGGGCCGCGTCGACGAGACGGGGACCGTGTACGTGCGTTCGGCCGACGGCAGCGAGCGTGAAGTCGGTTCGTGGCAGGCAGGTTCTCCTGATGAGGCCCTCGTCTACTTCAAGCGCAAGTACGACGGCCTGGTCGTCGAGATCGGGCTCCTCGAGCGCCGGGTGCAGACGACCGACCTGTCGGCGAAGGAAGCCACGACGGCCATCGAGCACCTGCGCGAGCAGGTGACCGATGCGCACGCCGTCGGCGATCTGGAGGCTCTGGGCAAGCGCCTGGACAAGCTCGTCGAGACCGTCGATGCGCGCCGCGAGGAGCGCAAGGTCCAGAAGGCGAAGCAGTCCGACGAGGCGCGGCACGCCAAGGAGGCCCTGGTCACCGAGGCCGAGGAGCTGGCCCAGAGCGAGCAGTGGCGCGCGGCCGGCGAGCGGCTGCGGGCGCTGGTGGACACTTGGAAGGGTCTGCCGCGCCTGGACCGCAAGTCGGACGACGAGCTGTGGCACCGCTTCTCGCACGCGCGCTCGGCGTTCTCGAAGCGCCGCAAGGCGCACTTCGCCTCGCTGGACGCGCAGCGCGAGGACGCCCGCCAGGCCAAGGAGAAGCTGGTCGCCGAGGCCGAGTCGCTGTCGGGCTCGACCGACTGGGTGGCCACGGCCGCGCGGTACCGCGATCTGATGACGGACTGGAAGGCCGCGGGCCGCGCCCAGCGCGAGCACGAGGACGACCTGTGGAACCGCTTCCGCGGCGCCCAGGACGTGTTCTTCGCGGCGCGCAGCGGTGTCTTCGCCGAGCGGGACGCCGAGCAGGGCGAGAACCTCAAGCTCAAGGAGGAACTCGCGGACGAGGCCGAGAAGCTCCTGCCGATCGGGGACCTGAAGACGGCCCGCGCCGCCTTCCGCTCGATCAACGAGCGCTGGGAGGCCATCGGCCACGTGCCGCGCGATGCGCGTCCGAAGGTCGAGGGCCGGATGCACGCCGTGGAGCGGGCGCTTCAGGAGTCCGAGGAGACCGAGTGGCGCCGGACGAACCCGGAGGCACGCGCGCGTGCCGCGGGACTCACCGGTCAGCTCCAGGCGGCGGTCGACAAGCTGCGTGGCCAGATCGACACGGCCCGCGCACAGGGCAACAACGCGAGGGCCGACAAGCTCCAGCGTGAGCTCGACGGCCGTCAGGCGCTGCTCGACCAGGCACTCAAGGGCCTGCACGAGTTCGGCGGCTGAGCAGTCATCGCATGAGAAGGGCCCCCGGCGCTCGGCGCCGGGGGCCCTTCTCATGTCTGTCGACTACGGCCTGCGCGTGTCTGTCGACTACGGCCTGCGCGCCGACGTCACGCGGTAGACGTCGTAGACGCCCTCCACTCCCCTGACCGCCTTCAGGACGTGACCGAGGTGCTTGGGGTCGCCCATCTCGAAGGTGAAGCGGGAGGTGGCCACCCGGTCGCGGGACGTCTGCACGGCCGCGGACAGGATGTTGACGTGCTGGTCGGACAGGACCCTGGTGACGTCCGAGAGCAGCCGCGAGCGGTCCAGGGCCTCGACCTGTATGGCGACCAGGAAGACGGAGGACTGCGTGGGCGCCCACTCGACTTCGAGGATCCGCTCGGGCTCGCGGGACAGCGACTCGACGTTGACACAGTCGCTGCGGTGCACCGATACGCCGCTGCCGCGCGTGACGAAGCCGATGATGGGGTCGCCGGGGACGGGCGTACAGCAGCGGGCCAGCTTGACCCAGACGTCCTCGACACCCTTGACGACCACGCCGGGGTCGGCGTTCGCACGGCGCTTGGAGCGGCCGCGCGACGGGGGTGCGCTCTCGGCGATGTCCTCGTTCGCGGCGTCCTCGCCGCCGAGGGCCTGCACGAGCTTCTGGACGACGCTCTGCGCGGTGACGTGGCCTTCGCCGATCGCCGCGTACAGGGACGAGATGTCGGGGTAGCGCATCTCGTGCGCGAGCGTGACGAGGGAGTCGCCCGTCAGGATGCGCTGGATCGGCAGGTTCTGCTTGCGCATGGCGCGGACGATGGCGTCCTTGCCCTGCTCGATCGCCTCGTCGCGGCGCTCCTTGGAGAACCAGGCGCGGATCTTGTTGCGGGCGCGCGGGGACTTGACGAAGCCGAGCCAGTCCCGGGACGGGCCCGCGCCCTCGGCCTTGGAGGTGAAGACCTCCACCAAGTCGCCGTTGTCCAGGGTCGATTCGAGCGGCACGAGCCGCCCGTTGACCCGCGCTCCTATGGTGCGGTGGCCGACCTCCGTGTGGACCGCGTACGAGAAGTCGACGGGGGTCGCGCCGGCCGGGAGCGCTATGACGTCGCCCTTCGGCGTGAAGACGAAGACCTCGTTGCGCGAGAGGTCGAAGCGCAGGGACTCCAGGAACTCGCCCGGGTCCTCCGTCTCCTTCTGCCAGTCGAGCAACTGGCGCAGCCACGCCATGTCGTTGAGGTGGTCGTCCTTGCCGGTGGCCTTCGGCTGGTCACTGCGCACCTTGGAGGCGCCGGCAACGGCCTCCTGCTTGTACTTCCAGTGCGCGGCGATGCCGTACTCGGCGCGGCGGTGCATGTCGAACGTACGGATCTGGAGCTCAACGGGCTTGCCGTTGGGGCCGATCACCGTCGTGTGCAGCGACTGGTACATGTTGAACTTGGGCATCGCGATGTAGTCCTTGAACCGGCCGGGGACCGGGTTCCATCGCGCGTGCACCGTGCCGAGGGCGGCGTAACAGTCCCTCACCGTGTCGACAAGGACACGGATGCCCACCAGGTCGTAGATCTCCGCGAAGTCACGGCCGCGGACGATCATCTTCTGGTAGACGCTGTAGTAGTGCTTCGGGCGGCCGGTGACGGTCGCCTTGATGCGGGCGGCGCGCAGGTCGCTCTGCACCTCGTCGGTCACTATGGCGAGGTACTCGTCGCGCTTGGGCGCGCGCTCGGCCACCAGACGCACGATCTCGTCGTACATCTTGGGGTAGAGGATCGCGAAGGCGAGGTCCTCCAGCTCCCACTTGATGGTGTTCATGCCCAGGCGGTGCGCCAGCGGAGCGTAGATCTCCAGCGTCTCGCGGGCCTTCTTCTCCTGCTTCTCGCGCTTGAGGTAGCGCATCGTGCGCATGTTGTGCAGGCGGTCGGCGAGCTTGATGACCAGGACGCGCGGGTCCTTGGCCATCGCGACGACCATCTTGCGCACGGTCTCGGCCTGCGCGGCCTCGCCGAACTTGACCTTGTCCAGCTTGGTGACGCCGTCGACGAGCAGGGCGACCTGGTCGCCGAAGTCGCGGCGCAGGGTGTCCAGGCCGTACTCGGTGTCCTCGACGGTGTCGTGGAGCAGGCCCGCCATCAGCGTCGCGGGGTCCATGCCGAGCTCGGCGAGGATCGTCGTCACCGCGAGCGGGTGCGTGATGTACGGGTCGCCGCTCTTGCGCTTCTGGCCGCGGTGCCAGCGCTCGGCGACCTGGTAGGCGCGCTCGACCTGGCGCAGCGTGGACGTCTCGATCTTCGGGTCGTTGCTGCGCACTATCCGCAGCAGCGGCTCGAGAACGGGGTTGTACGGGTTCGAACGCTGCACGCCGAGACGGGCGAGGCGGGCGCGGACGCGGTTCGAGGAGCCGGAGCGAGCGGGCTGGCCCGCTGCGGGACGCACCACGGGCGGCGTGGGCGGCGTGGCGGGAGCCGGGGCGGCGGCAGCGGGGCCGGGGGCTGGGCGCTTGCCGGCCGGGGGCTTTTCTGCCGGGGGCTTGGGGCGCGGCTGCTGCTCGGCCGCCTTGCCGCCCGGGGCGCCGGTGGAGCCCTGCCCGGTCTTCCCGGGCTTCGCGGGCACGGCTGTGGGAGCCGCGGCCTTGTCGGCCTTCTGGTCGGGCTTGGCGGCTGTGGGTACCCCCACGCGCTCGGCGCTGGGGGAGAGTGGCTTGGCCTCGTCTGGCAACGGCGCTCCTCGTGCGCGACGGGTCCCCCGTTCAGGTCCCGGAAAGCCCATGGTATCGACACTGGGCCGCCCGCTCGCCTTCGGCCGGTGGGACGGCTTTCAACAGCTGAAACGCAAAAGGCGGGCACCGGATTCCTCCGGGCCCGCCCTTACGCCTGTGACCAGGTGTTCAGACCATGAGCAGTGAGTCCAGCGGGGCGCCGTCGAGGGCCGGAAGCAGCCGCTCGCGGCCGCCCAGGAATCCCAGCTCCATCAGGACGGCGATCCCGGCGACCTCGGCGCCCGCGCGCCGGATGAGCCGCACCGACGCCTCGGCCGTGCCACCGGTGGCGAGGACGTCGTCGATCACCATGACGCGGTCACTCGCGACCAGGTCCTCGGCGTGCACCTCGATCTCGGCCGACCCGTACTCCAGGTCGTACGACTGGCTGAGCGTCGCCCCGGGGAGCTTGCCGGCCTTGCGTACGGGGATGAAGCCGAGCCCGGCGCGTACGGCGACCGGGGCGCCCAGGATGAACCCGCGCGCCTCCAGGCCGACGACCTTGGTGGCGCTGTTCGCGACGCAGAGCTCCGCGAGCACGTCGGTGAGTGCCGTGAAGGCCGACGGGTCCGCCAGGAGCGGGGTGATGTCCTTGAACATCACGCCCGGCTCCGGGTAGTCCGGCACATCGCGGATGCGGCTGAGCAGCAGCTCGCTGATGCCGGTGAGCTCGGTCATCGGCGCTTCCCCGAGGGGCGGCCGCGGCCGCGGCCCCGCGAGGCCGGCTGGTGGCGGGGTCCGACGACCGCGGTCGCCGTCTCGTCGTCCGACGTGTCGTCGTCGAAGTCGTCGCCCTGCGGCGCCGGGGCCTCGACCGACTCGCCCTTGGCGGCCGCCGACGCGCGCTTGGCGAGCACGCGCTTCTTCAGGGCCTTGATCTGCGGGTCGCGCTCCTTGAGGTCGGCGACGAGCGGAGTGGCGATGAAGATCGACGAGTACGCACCGGCCGCGAGACCGACGAACAGCGACAGCGAGATGTCGTTGAGCATGCCCGCGCCGAGGAAGCCGCCGCCGATGAACAGCAGGCCCGCCACCGGCAGCAGCGCGACGATCGTGGTGTTGATCGATCGCACCAGCGTGCCGTTGATGGAGCGGTTGGCGATCTCGCTGTACGTGTAGCGGGTCTGCTTGGTGATGTCCTTCGTGCCCTCCTTCAAGGAGTCGAAGACCACCACCGTGTCGTAGAGCGAGTAACCGAGGATGGTCAGCAGACCGATGATGGTGCCCGTGGTGACCTCGAAGCCGACCAGGGCGTAGATCCCGACCGTGATCGTGATGTCGTGGATCAGTGCGACCAGGGCCGCGACCGCCATGCGCCACTCGAAGGCGATGGCCAGATAGATCACCACGAGGATCATGAACACGATCAGGCCGGTCCATGCCTTGTTGGCGATCGTCTCGCCCCAGCTGGGTCCGACGAGGTCGGCGTTGATCTTCGCCTCGGGGACGTTCAGGTCCTTGGCGAGTTCGGTCTTGATCTGGTCGGACTTCGCGGTGTCCACGCCGGAGATCTGGATGCGCAGACCGCCGGTGCCGAGCTCCTGGACGATCGCGTCGTGCCCGGAGGCCGCTTCGGCGGAGCGCTCCGCCGTGCCCGCGGAGACGCTGGTCTTCGGAGTGGTGAAGACCGCGCCGCCCTCGAACTCGATGCCCATGTTCAGACCACGCACCGCCAGGCCGACGATGGCCGTGATGGTGATCAGGATCGAGATGCCGTACCAGATCTTGCGCTTGCCGATGAAGTCGTAGCCGACTTCACCGCGGATGAGCCGGGCGCCGAGATGGCCGAGCTTCGACATCTCACGCCTCCTTCGTGTCGACAGGGCCTACGGAAGAGCCGGGGGCACGGCGCGTGCGGCGCAGTGGCGGCTTGGCGCCGAGGCGCTTCGGGTCGAGCCCGGACCACGGGTGTCCGCTCGCGAAGAACTTCTTGCGGGCCAGGATCGTCATCAGCGGCTTGGTGAACAGGAAGACGACGACCACGTCGAGCACGGTGGTCAGGCCGAGCGTGAACGCGAAGCCCTGGACCTTGCCGACGGTGACGACGAACAGCACCGCGGCGGCGAGGAACGACACGAAGTCGGAGACCAGGATCGTGCGCCGGGCACGGGGCCAGGCGCGCTCGACGGACGGCCGAAGCGAGCGGCCCTCGCGAATCTCGTCCCTGATCCGTTCGAAGAACACGATGAACGAGTCCGCCGTGATTCCGATCGCCACGATCGCACCGCAGACCGCCGGCAGGTTCAGCGCGAAGCCGATGGCCGGGCCGAGCAGCGTCATGATCACGTAGGTGAGGACCGCGGACACGAGGAGCGAGGCGAGCGCGATCAGCGACAGGCCGCGGTAGTAGACCACCAGGTAGATGACGACCAGCAGGAGGCCGATGGCGCCGGCGATCAGGCCGGCGTGCAGCTGCTCGCCGCCGAGGGCCGCGGTGACCGTCGTGACGCTCTGCTCCTGGAAGGAGAGCGGGAGGGCACCGTAGGACAGCACGTTGGCCAGGTCCTGGGCGGACTGCTGGTTGAAGCTGCCGGAGATCTCCGCGCTGCCGCTCAGGGTCGAGCTGACGCTGGGGGCCGAGACCACGTCACCGTCGAGCACGATGGCGAACTGGTTCATCGGCGGCTGCTGCTGCGAGAGCTTGCTGGTGATCTTCGCGAACTTCTTCGAGCCGCCGCCCGTGAAGTCCATGTTGACGACCCAGGCACCGGTCTGCTGGTTGATCGTGGCCTGCGCCTTGTCGACGTCCTTGCCGTTCACCTCGGCCGGGCCGAGGATGTACTTCTCCCACTGGCCGGACGAGTTCTTGCCGCACGCCACGGCCGTGTCCTCGGGCTTGACGCCCGAGGTGACCTGGCTTCGGGCGGCCTTGTCGGTGCAGTCGAGGTCCGTGAACTTCTTCTGCAGCGCGGCGGTGGCCGCGTCCGGGGTGGGGCTGGCCGAGGGGGTGGGCTTGCCGCTCGCGGAGGAGCTGGCGCTCGGCGACGGCGAGGAGTCGGCCTTCAGGCCGTCGGTGACGGCGCGGCCCTGCGGGGTCGCGGACGGGGTCGGCGTGCCGGTCGGCGAACCGGACGCCTTGTCCTTGCTGCTGTCCGTGGCCTTGTCGGTCGCCTTGTCCTTGTCCGAGCCCGAGGGGCTGGCGGAGGGCTTGGGGGTGGGCGCACCGGCGGCCACGGTGATCACGGGGCGGAAGTAGAGCTGGGCGGTCGTGCCGACCTGCTCGCGCGCCTGCGCCTCGTTCGTCCCCTTGGGGATGTTGACGATGATGTTGTCGGAGCCCTGGGTCTGGACCTCGGACTCCGTGACACCCAGACCGTTGACGCGGCGCTCGATGATGCTCACGGCCGTGTTCATGTTGGTCTGGTTGACCGCGTTCTTCTGGCCCGGCTCGCTCTTCGCCTTGAGCGTGATGCTCGTACCACCGGCGAGGTCGATGCCCAGGCGCGGCGTGGTGTGGCCGGACAGGAACATCCCGCCGGTCAGCGCCACCATCGCGATCAGGATGAAGGCCAGTGTGCGGCCCGGCCTGCTCTGGGCGCCGTGACTTCGGCCCTTCTTGGGTGCTGCCACCTTCTCGTTCTCCCTCTCCATCCGTCCAGCAGCGGGGTACGTGCCCGGACGGCCATGAAATGGTGTCGAGAATCCGTGCGGAAATCACACGTCCGGGACCGCGTCGCGCGAGCGGGCGCGCGCGGCCCTGGGGGCGTGACTACTTCGCGTCGGACTCGCCGTCGGTCTTCTTCGGCTCGGCGCCTTCGGCCTCGGAGGCTGCGTCGGTGGAGGCAGCCTCGTCCTTCTTGCCGAGGTCGATGCGCGAGTCGTCAGACGCGTCGGTGGTCTCGTCGGTCTCGGTGAGGGAGGAAGCGTCGTCCGGGACGATCGCACCATCGGCGCCGAGGGCGTCGTGGTCGTCACTCTCGGTGCCGTGGACGATGCGGTTGTACTCGTCGTCGTCGAGGACGGCGCCGATCGAGTTCTTCGCGTAGCACGCGTGGACGCCGGGGGCCACCTCGAGAAGGACCATCTCGTCGTGGACCTCCTTGACGGTGGCGTACATGCCCCCGATCGTGCGGACGCCGGAACCGGGCTGCATCTGGTCCCGCATCTGGCCGGCCGCCTGCTGCTTCTTCTTGGCGGAGCGGGTCATCAGGAACATGGCCCCGATGAGCACGATGAACGGGAGGAGGGTCACGATATTCACGGGACGGAAATTTCCTTCGCACGACCGCGCACGTAAGCGGCCTGTTGGATGGGGGTGGGCACGCCGTCCACAAGGGCGGCATCGGCGGAGTCTAAGCGAGTCCGCACTCCAGGAACAACGCTCAGCATGGCACCGGGGTTCCTGACATGCGACTACCCTGCGCGATCACGCCCCGAAGAGGTCCTGTTGTCCGCTTGTGCCCCTTGTCTGCTGGGGCGGCGTGAGGCCGAGGTGGGCCCAGGCTGCGGGCGTGGCGACCCGGCCGCGCGGCGTGCGGGCGAGCAGGCCTTCGCGGACGAGGAAGGGTTCGGCGACCTCCTCGACCGTCTCGCGCTCCTCACCCACGGCGACCGCGAGGGTGGAGAGGCCGACGGGGCCGCCGCCGAAGAGCTTGAGCAGTGCTTCGAGGACGGCGCGGTCGAGCCGGTCGAGGCCGCGGCCGTCCACCTCGTAGACGCGCAGGGCCGCCCCGGCGATGTCGCGGTTGATGTGCCCGTCGGCCTTGACCTGCGCGTAGTCCCGGACCCGGCGCAGCAGCCGGTTGGCGATCCGGGGGGTGCCGCGGGAGCGTCCAGCGATCTCGGCGGCGCCTTGGGGGTCGATCTCCACGTCGAGGAGGTTCGCGGAGCGGTGGATGACGCGCTCCAGCTCGGCCGGCTCGTAGAACTCCATGTGCGCGGTGAAGCCGAAGCGGTCGCGCAGCGGCGGCGGCAGCAGGCCCGCGCGCGTCGTGGCACCGACGAGGGTGAACGGGGGCAGCTCCAGCGGGATGGCCGTGGCGCCGGGGCCCTTGCCGACGATGACGTCGACCCGGTAGTCCTCCATCGCCATGTAGAGCATTTCTTCGGCGGGTCGGGACATGCGGTGGATCTCGTCGAGGAAGAGGACCTCGCCCTCCTGCAGGGAGGAGAGGATTGCGGCCAGGTCCCCGGCGTGCTGGATGGCCGGGCCGCTCGTGATCCGGATGGGGGCGCCCATCTCCGCCGCGATGATCATGGAGAGCGTGGTCTTGCCGAGGCCGGGCGCTCCGGAGAGCAGGACGTGGTCGGCCGTGGCACCACGCGCGCGTGCCGCCCTGAGGACCAGGTCGAGCTGTTCGCGCACCTTCTCCTGGCCGATGAACTCACCCAGGTCCTTGGGGCGCAGGGCGGCCTCGACGGCCTGGTCCTCGCGGTCGGCGACAGAGCCCACGAGCCGCTCGGTGTCGGGCGTCGCGTCGGTCGTGTCGTCCCAGTTCATGAGGTGTGCCTCGCGGTGGTGGTGGTTCGGGCGGGATCAGGAGGGCGGCCGAGGCCCGGTCAGCGGGTGCGGTTCAGCGTCTGGAGCGCGGCCTTGAGGAGCTTGCCGACCTGGGGGGTGCCGCCCTCCTCCTCGGCCTGCGGGGCGACCGCCTCGATGGCCTCGTCGGCCTCGCGGGTCGCGTAGCCGAGCCCGATGAGCGCGGCGTGCAGCTGGTCGCGCCAGCCGGAGGTCACGGGGGCGCCCACGCCCGTACCCGTGCCGAGGGGCGCGCCGAGCCGGTCCTTGAGTTCGAGGAGCAGCTTCTGGGCGCCCTTCTTGCCGATGCCGGGCACGGCGGTGAGCGACTTCTCGTCACCGGAGGCGACCGCGCGGCGCAGCGCGTCGGGGCTGTGCACGGCGAGCATCGCCTGCGCGAGGCGGGGTCCGACGCCGCTGGCGGTCTGGAGCAGCTCGAAGGTCTGGCGCTCGTCGTCGTCGGCGAAGCCGTAGAGCGTGAGCGAGTCCTCGCGTACGACGAGGGAGGTGGCGAGCTTGGTCTGCTGGCCGAGGCGGAGTCCGGAGAGCGTGTTCGGAGTGCACTGGACGGCCATGCCGATGCCACCGACCTCGACCACCGCGGTGTCAGGGGCGAGGGCGGCCACCGGGCCGCTGACGAAGGCGATCATGCGATACGGCCTTTCGGTGCTGTAGCTGGTTTCGAGGCGCGCGGTGCTGTAGCTGGTTTCGAGGCGTGCAGGGCGACGGCCTGCTGGAGTCTGTTCTGCGCGGGGGCCCGCCAGATGTGGCAGATCGCGAGGGCCAGGGCGTCGGCCGCGTCGGCGGGCTTGGGGGGCGCGTCCAGTCTGAGCAGGCGCGTCACCATGGCGCCCACCTGCGCCTTGTCGGCCCGCCCGCTGCCCGTCACGGCGGCCTTGACCTCGCTGGGCGTGTGGAGGGCGACGGGGATGCCGCGGCGGCTGGCGCAGAGCATGGCGACCGCGCTCGCCTGGGCCGTCCCCATGACCGTCCGCACGTTGTGCTGGCTGAACACCCGCTCCACGGCGACGAATTCGGGCCGGTACTCGTCCAGCCACTGCTCGATGCCCTGCTCGATGGCGACGAGACGGTGGCCCAACTCCGCGTCGGCCGGGGTCCGTACGACGCCGACACCGCGCATCGTCAGGGGCCGCCCCGCGACCCCCTCGACCACGCCGACACCGCACCGGGTCAGCCCCGGGTCCACGCCGAGTACGCGCACCCCGCCCCTCCTTCGATAGCCAGTTCGTGCAGGCTATCGGGTACCGCTGACAATGCGACGGGCCGACGGGTGTGTGTCCCGTCGGCCCGTGTGCTGCCTGCGTGTCAGGCGTCGACCTTCTCCATGACTTCGTCGCTCACGTCGAAGTTGGCGAAGACGTTCTGCACGTCGTCGCTGTCCTCGAGCGCGTCGATGAGCTTGAAGATCTTGCGGGCGCCCTCCTCGTCCAGCTCGACCTGCATGGTCGGGACGAAGTTGGCGTCGGCCGAGTCGTAGTCGATGCCGGCCTCCTGGAGCGCGGTGCGCACCGCGACCAGGTCGGTGGCCTCGCTGAGCACCTCGAAGGACTCACCGAGGTCGTTGACCTCTTCGGCGCCCGCGTCGAGCACGGCGCCGAGGACGTCGTCCTCGGACAGCTCACCCTTGGGGACGATCACGACACCCTTGCGGTTGAACAGGTACGAGACGGAGCCGGGGTCGGCCATGTTGCCGCCGTTGCGGGTCATGGCGACACGCACGTCGGACGCGGCACGGTTGCGGTTGTCGGTGAGGCACTCGATGAGCACCGCGACACCGTTGGGACCGTAGCCCTCGTACATGATCGTCTCGTAGTCGGCGCCACCGGCCTCGAGGCCGGCGCCGCGCTTGACCGCGGAGTCGATGTTCTTGTTAGGGACCGAGCTCTTCTTGGCCTTCTGAATGGCGTCGAAGAGCGTCGGGTTGCCGGACACGTCGGAGCCGCCCGTGCGGGCAGCGACCTCGATGTTCTTGATCATCTTCGCGAAGAGCTTGCCGCGCTTGGCGTCGATCACGGCCTTCTTGTGCTTCGTCGTAGCCCATTTAGAGTGGCCGGACATCTGCCTGTCTCCTTCGCGTAACCAACCCAGTACGAACTCCCCCTGGCCTCAAGGGCCGGGGAACCCCCCGAGATCCTACAAGGACCCGGCGACCTGCTTCGCCCGCACCATGTCGACGAACAGTGCGTGCATCCTGTGGTCGCCGGTCAGCTCGGGGTGGAAGGACGTGGCGAGGGCGTTTTCCTGCCGTACAGCGACTATGTGCCCGTCGTACTCCGCGAGGACTTCCGCGCGGGCGCCCACCGACTCGACCCAGGGCGCGCGGATGAAGACGCCCTCTACAGGGGCACCCTCCACGCCGCGTACGTCGACCGCCGCCTCGAAGGACTCGTTCTGACGTCCGAAGGCGTTGCGGCGCACGATCATGTCGATCCCACCGACCGTCTCCTGGCCCGAACGCGGGTCGAGGATCTTGTCGGCGAGCAGGATCATGCCCGCACAGGTGCCGTACACCGGCATGCCTTCACGCACGCGCGCACGCAGGGGCTCCATGAGCCCGAACAGGACGGCCAGTTTCGAGATGGTGGTCGATTCCCCGCCGGGCAGGACGATCCCGTCCACCTCGGCGAGTTCCTCGGGCCGCCGCACGGGCCTGGCCACGGCATCGGCCGTGGCCAGGGCGACGAGGTGCTCCCGTACGTCGCCCTGGAGCGCGAGGACGCCCACTACGGGAGAGGTCATTACCAGCCCCGGTTCGCGTAGCGCTCGGTCTCGGGGAGGGTGTCGCAGTTGATGCCGACCATGGCCTCGCCCAGGTTGCGCGAGGCGTCCGCGATGATCTTGGGGTCGTCGTAGAAGGTGGTGGCCTTCACGATGGCGGCGGCGCGCTTGGCCGGGTCGCCGGACTTGAAGATGCCGGAGCCGACGAAGACACCCTCGGCGCCGAGCTGGCGCATCAGGGCGGCGTCGGCGGGCGTGGCGACACCACCGGCGGAGAACAGCACCACGGGCAGCTTGCCGAGCTCGGAGACCTCCTTGACGAGCTCGTAGGGGGCGCGCAGCTCCTTGGCGGCGGCGTACAGCTCGTTGTTGTCGAAGCCGCGCAGCTTGGCGATCTCGTTCTTGATCTGGCGCAGGTGGCGGACGGCCTCGACGACGTTGCCCGTGCCGGCCTCGCCCTTCGAGCGGATCATGGCCGCGCCCTCGGCGATGCGGCGCAGGGCCTCGCCCAGGTTGGTGGCACCGCACACGAAGGGGGTCGTGAACGCGAACTTGTCGCTGTGGTTGACCTCGTCGGCCGGGGTGAGCACCTCGGACTCGTCGATGTAGTCGACGCCGAGGGACTGCAGGACCTGGGCCTCCACGAAGTGGCCGATCCGGGACTTGGCCATGACCGGGATGGAGACGGCCTCGATGATCTCCTCGATCATGTTCGGGTCGGACATCCGGGCCACTCCGCCGTCCTTGCGGATGTCGGCCGGCACCCGCTCGAGCGCCATGACGGCCACCGCGCCGGCGTCCTCGGCGATCTTCGCCTGCTCGGCGTCGACGACGTCCATGATCACGCCGCCCTTGAGCTGCTCGGCCATGCCGCGCTTCACGCGCGCGGTGCCGGTGGTTTCGACGAACTGGGGGGTGCTGGACACGGGTGACCTCGCTCGGTGGAAAAGGTGGGTTTGGTACTCCATAGAGGAAACGCCCCGCGACCAGTCCACATCAAGGGCCAATACCTGACCGGTGGCTCATTCTTCATCCGACCGGTGGCGCATTCAGTGTGAAGGCGCCTGCTCACCACCCCGCTACGCGGTCGGCCGGGTCATGTGGTCGGCCGGTCGGCGAGCGCGACGGGCGGCTCGTCGTCCATCTCGAAAGCCAGGGGGAACGGCGCGTGGCCCGCGAGGCGGAACCAGCGCACCTTGCGGTGCCTTCGCAGGGCGCGTGCGGCCCGTACGGCGTCGTTGTGGAAGCGCCGGGCCATGGGCACCCTGCGGACCGCCTGAGCGAGCTCCTCGGCCGCGTCGGGGCCGCCCGGGGCGGCACGCACCGCCTCCATCTGCCCGGCCTCGCCGAGTACGGCCCGCAACGCCTGGCTCAGTTCGCTCTCGGCGACCTCACGCTGGTCCTCCTCGGCCTGCCGCGCCGCGTGCGCGGCCTCGTACAGGACGATCGAGGCGGCCGGGTCGAGCACTCCGGATGTGGCCAGCTCCTGTGCCACCGAGGCGCGGCGCAGCAGTTGGGCGTCGAGGGCGGCGCGGGCCGCGTCGATCCGGGCGTGCAGCCGGTCGAGGCGGCCGGCTGTCCAGCTCAGGTAGAGGCCGACCGCGATGAGGAAGACCGCGATCCAGATCAAAGTGGAGGTCACGGGCGCAAAGGCTACAGCCGTGCGCCGTAGCGGAGATCAGCCGCGTACGGGACGGGAGGGACGTACCGGTTTGTGCGCGTGGCGCGTTTGTGCGCGTGGCGCGCCGGTACGTCCCGTCAGTCGCGGGCGAGCCCGAACCGGGCCCGCAGTCCGCTGCGTTCATCGGTGGCGACGGCGGCCGCTCCGGTGGTCACCGTCTCGTACACGGACAGGATGTCCGCCCCCACCGTCGACCAGTCGAAGCGCCGCACGTGCTTGCTGCCGTTCTCCCGCAGCTCCTCGCGCCGGTCGGCGTCCCCCAGGAGCCGGATGGCCGAGTCCGCCAGCGCGTCCGCGTCCTCGTTGGCGAACAGCTCGCCCGCGCCGCCCTGGTCGAGGACCTGCGCGAACGCGTCGAGGTCCGAGGCCAGGACGGGCGCGCCCGCCGACATGGCCTCGACCAGGATGATGCCGAAGCTCTCGCCGCCCGTGTTGGGGGCCACGTACACGTCGACGCTGCGCAGCAGCCGGGCCTTGTCCTCGTCGCTGACCATGCCGAGGAACACGACCTGTTCGCGCATCTCGACGGGCAGGCTCGCGACGGCCTCCTCCTCGTCGCCGCGCCCCGCCACGAGCAGCCGCGTGCCGGGCCGCTCGGCCAGGATCCTCGGCAGGGCCTTCATCAGTACGGGAAGACCCTTGCGGGGCTCGTCGATCCGCCCGATGAAGCCGATGGTGCCCCCCTGCCACTCGGCCTTGGGCTCGGCGCGGGCGAAGAAGTCCACGTCGACGCCGTTCGGGATGACGACGGCGTCCCCGCCGAGGTGCTCCACGAGCGTGCGCCGCGCGTACTCGCTCACCGCGATGCGCGCGCTGATCTTCTCCAGGGCGGGCTGGAGGATCGGATACGCGGCGATCATGGCGCGGGACCGCGGGTTCGACGTGTGGAACGTGGCGACGATCGGACCCTGCGCGGCCCAGCAGGAGAGCAGCCCCAGCGAAGGCGAGGCCGGCTCATGGATGTGGATCACGTCGAACGTGCCGTCGTGCAGCCAGCGGCGCACCCGCGCGGCGCTCAGGAAGCCGAAGTTGAGCCGGGCGACGGAACCGTTGTACGGCACGGGGACCGCGCGGCCCGCCGACACGACGTACGGCGGCAGCGGGGTCTCGTCGTCGGCGGGGGCGAGGACGGACACCTCGTGCCCCAGGGCGATGAGGTGCTCCGCCAGGTCGCGGATGTGGAACTGGACGCCGCCCGGCACGTCCCAGGAGTACGGGCAGACGATGCCGATCTTCACGGTCGGCGCTCCTCGAGGTCAGCGAGCCACAAGCGCTGCAGCATGTGCCAGTCCTCCGGGTGGTCGGCGATCCCTGTGGCGAAGGCGTCGGCCACCGCCTGCGTCATGACAGACGTCTTTTCGGCGCGGGTACCTGTCTCGGGCACCTCGATGGGGCCGTGGATGCGGCCGCGCATGACGGGCGACTCGTCGTACCAGAGGGTGACCGGAAGGAGCAGGGCGCCGGTCTGCTGGGCGAGTAGCGCCGGGCCCGCGGGCATGCGCGCGGTGTCGCCGAAGAACTTCACCTCGACGCCGGACTCGGACAGATCGCGGTCGGCGACGAGGCAGACCAAGCCGCCGGCGCGCAGCCGGCGGGCGAGCGTGCCGAAGGCGGATCCCCCTTCGTGCGGCAGGACCTCCATGCCGAGGCTCTCGCGGTAGGCCACGAAGCGGTCGTAGAGGGTCTCGGGCTTGAGCCGCTCGGCGACCGTCGTGAACGGGGTCTCCAGTTTCGTGGTGACCCAGGCGCCGGCGAGGTCCCAGTTGCCCAGGTGGGGCAGGGCGATGATGACGCCCTTGCCGGAGGCGAGGGCGTCGGTGAGGTGGTGGACGTCGTCGACGTCGAACCCGTTCCGCACGCGGTCCGCACTCCAGGACGGCAGCCGGAACGACTCCATCCAGTACCGCAGGTACGAGCGCATGCCCGCCCGGGAGAGCTGCTTGAGGCGCTCCGGGGAGGCGTCGGGCACCACGCGCGCGAGGTTGGACTCCAGGCGCAGGACGCTCTTGCCGCGCCGCCTCCACGCGAGGTCGGCGATGGTGCGGCCCAGGCGGACCGCGACGGGCTCGGGGAGCTTCTTGACCGTGCTCCAGCCCGCTCCGTAGAGGGCGTCGACGAGTCGCTCGCGCGTAGTGCTCACGATCCGGTCCCGCTCTCCTGGGAGGGCGCGGCGGCGGCCTCCGCGTCGGCCTCGGCCGACTCCCTGCGCACGGTCACCATCCGCTGGATCAGCGTCACGAGGCTGCCCGCGGCGACGGCCCACAGGGCGATCGGCAGCAGGACCTGGATGCCCGGGACGCCGAACGTGTGCAGCCCCGCGAGGCCGGCGGCGACGAGGGTGATCACGAGCCGCTCGGCACGCTCCACCAGGCCGTTCACCGCGACGGGCAGGCCGATCGCCTCACCGCGGGCCTTGGTGTACGACACGACCTGGCCGCTGGCGAGGCAGAAGATGGAGACGGCGCACAGCATGTTGTTGTCGCCGGATCCCGCGTACCAGAGGGCGAGGCCACCGAAGATCGCGCCGTCGGCGACGCGGTCGAGCGTGGAGTCGAGGAACGCGCCCCAGCGGCTGGTGCGGCCGAGCTGGCGCGCCATGTTGCCGTCCACGAGGTCCGAGAACACGAACAGCGTGATGACGATCGTGCCCCAGAAGAACTCCCCGCGGGGGAAGAAGACCAGTGCGCCCGCCACGACCCCGGCCGTGCCGAGGAGCGTGACCGCGTCGGGGCTGACCCCGCGACGGATGAGAAACGCGGCGAACGGTGTGAGGACACGCGTGAAAAATGCACGCGCGTACTTGTTCAGCATGGCCTTCCCGAGGGTCGGATGGCCGCGCGGCCCTTCTGGCCACCGGCTGGCCCATCGTAGTCACGCGCGCGCGTGGACGACCGACGGGCACCCGCGCGCCCCGGGGAACCGCGTACGACGTATGGACGCACCCTGACCGGAGTGCAAAGCTCGAAGACACCGCGGGCGTCGTCGGAGCCGCCATCGCGGGTCCCGCGTGTCCGCGCCCAATGGGACCCCCTCTTCAGCAGGGGTGCCACCTCACCGTGCAAGTAACCGGGAGGCAAGGCATGGGCGACAAGGCGAATACACACCCCGGAGCCGCCGGCAGGGCTACGACGGCCGACCACCCCGCGTCCGTGAGGAACGTGGTGCTGGTCGGCCACAGCGGATCGGGCAAGACGACGTTGGTGGAGGCTCTCGCGCTGACCGCGGGGGCGGTGAACAGGGCGGGCCGGGTGGAGGACGGGACCGCCGTTTCCGACTACGACGAGATCGAGCACCGGCAGCAGCGTTCGGTGCAGCTCTCCCTGGTACCCCTCGAATGGGACGGGTACAAGATCAATCTTCTGGACACCCCCGGATACGCGGATTTCGTCGGGGAGCTGAGGGCCGGTCTGCGGGCTGCGGACGCGGCCCTCTTCGTCGTCTCGGCGTCCGACGGGCCCGAGACCATGGCGGGCGCGACGCGCATGGTGTGGGAGGAGTGCGCGGCGGTCGGCATGCCGCGCGCCATCGTGGTCACGCATCTGGAGGCGGCGCGCTCCGACTTCGAACAGATGACGCAGACCTGCGAGACGTTCTTCGGCGGCGACGACCCGGACGCCGTCATCCCGCTCTACCTGCCCCTGCACGGCGAGCCGGGGCCCGACGGGCACGCGCCGGTCACCGGCCTCGTCGGCCTCCTGTCGCAGCGCGTGTTCGACTACGCGTCGGGCGAGCGCAAGGAGTCCGAGCCGGACCCCGCTCAACTGCCGCTCATCGAGGAGGCGCGCAACCGTCTGATCGAGGGGATCATCGCCGAGAGCGAGGACGAGACCCTCATGGACCGCTATGTGAGCGGCGAGGAGATCGACTACAAGACGCTGGTCGGGGACCTGGAGCGGGCCGTCGCGCGCGGGGTCTTCCACCCCGTGCTCGCCGCGGCGCCCGCGGCGCAGGGCGCCCGGCAGGGCATCGGCACGGTCGAGCTGCTCGAACTCATCACGGGCGGTTTCCCCACTCCCCTGGAGCGCGCGGCCCCCGTGGTCACGACCCCGACGGGCGACGCACGCACGGTGAACGTCTGCGATCCGGACGGCCCCCTGGTCGCCGAGGTCGTGAAGACGGCCTCGGACCCGTATGTGGGCCGGATCTCGCTGGTTCGGGTCTTCTCCGGAACCCTGCGCCCCGACGACACGGTGCATGTCTCGGGACACGGCCTCGCCGACCGCGGCCACGAGGACCATGACGTCGACGAACGCATCGGCGCCCTCTCCTCACCCTTCGGGAAGCAGCAGCGCGTGATCTCCCACTGCATCGCCGGTGACCTGGCGTGCGTCGCCAAGCTCGGCAGGGCGGAGACCGGCGACACCCTCTCCGCCAAGGACGACCCGCTCCTCATGGAGCCGTGGGACATGCCGGACCCGCTGCTCCCGCTCGCGATCCAGGCGCACAGCAAACCGGACGAGGACAAGCTCTCGCAGGGCCTGTCCCGGCTGGTCGCCGAGGACCCGACGATGCGGCTCGAACAGAACCAGGCCACCCACCAGGTCGTCCTGTGGTGCCTCGGTGAGGCGCATGCCGATGTCGCCCTGGAGCGGCTGCGCAACCGGTACGGCGTCCAGGTCGACGTCGTGCCGCACAAGGTCTCGCTCAGGGAGACGTTCGCCGACAGGTCGGCAGGCCGCGGGCGCCATGTGAAGCAGTCCGGCGGGCACGGACAGTTCGCGATCTGCGAGATCGAGGTGGAGCCGCTGCCGAACGGATCCGGCATCGAGTTCGTGGACAAGGTCGTCGGCGGCGCGGTGCCGCGGCAGTTCATCCCGTCCGTGGAGAAGGGCGTACGGGCGCAGGCCGCGAAGGGCGTGGCCGCGGGCTATCCGCTCATCGATGTGCGGATCACGCTGCTCGACGGCAAGGCGCACTCGGTCGACTCCTCCGACGCGGCGTTCCAGACGGCGGGCGCGCTGGCTCTGCGGGAGGCGGCGGCGGACACGAAGATCCATCTCCTGGAGCCGGTCGCCGAGGTGCAGGTGCTCGTCGCGGACGACTACGTGGGCGCGGTGATGAGCGACCTGTCGGGGCGGCGCGGCCGCGTGGTCGGTACGGAACAGACACCGGGGTCTCGCACGCTCGTACGGGCCGAGATCCCGGAGATCGAGATCGGCCGTTACGCGGTGGACCTGCGGTCGCTGTCCCACGGCACGGGGCGGTTCAGCCGGGCGTACGCGCGGCACGAGCCGATGCCCTCGCAGTTGGGCGACAGGATGCGGGAACAGGCGCAGGACGCCTCGTAGTTGGTCGCGGCCGGCCGACCCCCGGCCACCCGGCAGCCAGGCCGCCCGCCCGGTCCCGTTCCGGGCGGGCGGCTTCGGCTGCCCCCTGACGAATGTCGGTGCTCCCGGATACGCTGATGACCTGATCAAGCCGATGACCTGATCAACAGGTGTGCGGGGCAAGGAAGTCGGGAAAAGCCGCAGGAGCGAAGGCGCGCGGCGATGGGGGCGGCAGTGGCGGACGACGTATTCGACTTCAGGCCCGGGGCGCAGGTGCCGTTGCACGGCTCCGCGGGCCAGACCGCGGCCACGTACGCCCTCGCTTCGGCGGCGTACCGGGACGCGAAGGTGGACGATCTGCTCGCCGCCAACAGCGACTGGCACAAGTCCGATGTGAAGAAGGGCATTTGGTCGCTGGCCGCGCCGAATCTGGGCGAGGCGTTCTCGCGGGCCGTCCAGGGCCGGCTGCTCGGCGGTGCCCGCAAGCCGCTCATCCAGTCCTTCGGCACCGAGCCGCAGGTCGTCGTCGAGCACTGTCTCGCGGCGAACCGGATCCGTAAGCAGCGCGACAGCTGGCTGACGGCCGTGATGGCGCTGTGCGGCCTGCTCTTCCTGCCCGGCCTGATCGCGTGGCTGCTCGTCTTCCAGGTCCGCCGCATGATCGGCAGCCAGAAGAACAAGCGCACGGCCGCGCTGTTCACGGCGTTGATGGTGGCGGTCGCCGTCGTCGCCCTGATCTTCCTGGTCAAGCTGCCTTTCACGGGCTTCTGGGCCTGGTATCTGCGGGCGGCGATCGTGGCGCCCGTGGTCGGCTGGCTGTGGGCCCGGCAGATCTGCGAGCGCACGGCGCAGGACATGCGGGAGCGCTGGGACAGCCTGCTCGCGGGCGGCGGCATCGGCGCAAAGATCCCTGAGGCCGTGCCCGGCAGCCCCGGCGAGACGGCCGCCGAGCGCCTGCGCCAGAGCCTGGCCAAGCTGACCGCGGAGCAGCAGTCGAACGCCGTGTTCTACGCCGGCCCCAAGGGCATCCTCGGCATGGGCACCCGCTGGGGCAGCTGGCAGCTCGCCGAGGAGCTGATCCCTCGCGACGAGGGCGCGGAGATCCACCCGTTCCGCAGCTGGGACGTCATACGGGCGGTGCACGACAAGCTGCGGCTCCTGGAGCGCGGCCCGCTGCACACGGGCGGGTTCCCGACGCCGTCGATCAAGCACTGGATCGTCTCGCCGATCGGGGAGAACGCGAACAAGGTGGCCCGCCCCACCGGCACCGACGTCGAGGCCTTCCAGATCAAGAACCACGAGATACAGCGGATCTGCAACGAGCAGCAGTTCGGCAGCGGCGACCGCCACTATCTGGGCGTGCAGTTCACGCTCTGGGACGGCCAGTTGGTGATCACGATGCTGATCACGGTGACGGTCCTGCACGAGACGCTGCGCATCGAGGTCACGGGCCATGCGCTCGGCCCGGTGCACTCCCTGTTCACGACGAAGCCCGAGCCGAAGACGAAGGAAGTCGCCAAGGCCGTCAAGTTCTGGGAGACGATGGAGAAGAAGCTCCCCCTCATCGAGCCCGACGAGGTCGTCCGCCTGGCGGTGCGCGCGCCCTTCACGTGGTACCCGCCGCTCCTGGACTTCATAGGCGGCAAGCTGGTCCTGCCCGAGCCCTTCGGTCTGCGGCACGCCTGGGCGGACAAGCCGTGGCGCCACCGCTTCATGGCGGACGACGCGCTGCGCACGGCCACCCCGGTGCTGCGTGCGGTGCACTCGGCGGCGATCAAGGTCCTCGAGGAGAACGGCGTGGACACGGAGAAGTTCGGTATGCGCTCGACGTTGCTCAGCACCCTGGTCCAGGCCCCGATGCCCATGAATGCCGACGTGTACGACGCGTAGCCGCGCCCGGCCGGCCCGGGACGGCAGAGCCCGGCCGGCCGGTCACGATCGGCTCAGTCGGCGTCGGGCCAGGCCTTGGCCAGCGCGGTCCTGGTGTCGCCGAGCAGCTGCGGCAGCACCTTGGTGTGTCCCACCACGGGCATGAAGTTGGTGTCGCCGCCCCAGCGCGGAACGATGTGCTGGTGCAGGTGCGCGGCGATACCGGCTCCCGCCACCGCGCCCTGGTTCATGCCGATGTTGAAGCCGTGCGCCCCGGACGCGGTGCGCAGCGCGGCCATCGCGTGCTTGGTGAAGAGGGCCAGCTCGGCGGTCTCGCCGTCGTCCAGGTCCGTGTAGTCGGCGACGTGCCGGTACGGCAGCACCATCAAGTGGCCGCCGTTGTACGGGTAGAGGTTGAGGATCGCGTAGACGCTCGCGCCGCGCGCCACGATCAGCGCTTCCTCGTCGGTCATGCCGGGTGCGGCGCAGAAGGGACAGCCGTCGTCGGCTCCCGGTCCGGTCGGCTTGTTCTCCCCCTGGATGTAGGCCATCCGGTGCGGCGTCCAAAGGCGCCCGAACCCGTCCGGCTCACCCACCGGCCCCGTGTGCTGCTCCGGCTCACTCGTCATGAGGTGCAGCATATGGCTTCGCCCGTTCGGAGCGTGTCGGCGGGGCAGGTCCCCATCCCCGGCCGCGATCCTTGACCGATGGACGAGAGACGGCGGACGCCGTGGGAGCACCGGATGGAGACCCCGCTGTCACTGGCGGCCCTGCTGTTCCTCGCGTCGTACGCGATCAGAGTCCTGGGGCACGGGCTTCCGCAGGCGGTGCGCGACGCGTGTCTCGCGGTGACCTCCGCCGCCTGGGCCGTCTTCGCTCTGGACTTCGCCGTCCGATGGCGCCACAGCGGCAAGGGGCTCTCGTTCGTGCGCCGACACTGGCTGGACGCGGTGGTCGTGGCGCTGCCGTTGTTGCGCCCACTGCAGGTCGTGCGGACCTACGACGCCGTGCGGCGGCGGCACGAAGAACCGCGGCTCAGCCTGCACGCGCGCGTGGCGACCTACGCCGGGATGTCCGCCTTGTTGCTCGGATTCGCCGCGTCCCTGGCCATGTACCAGGTCGAGCGCGGGCAGCCGCACGCCACGATCCATACCTTCGGGGACTCCGTGTGGTGGGCCTGCTCGACCCTGTCGACCGTCGGATACGGGGACGTGGTCCCGGTGACCCCGCTCGGGCGTCTGGTGGCGGCGGGGCTGATGACGTGCGGTCTGGCGCTGCTCGGGGCGATCACGGGCTCGTTCTCGTCCTGGATGTTCCAGGTGTTCCGGCGCGATGGCGACGAGAGGCCCCCGGGAAACTTCCCGGGGGCCTCCTGACGTCGTACGTCCGTGCCGTCAGCGGCGGACGTCAGACCTGCGCGCGCTCCTCGACGACCTTGACGATCTTCTCGATCGCCTCGTCGACGGGGATGCCGTTCTCCTGCGAGCCGTCGCGGTAGCGGAAGGAGACGGCGCCGGCCGCCATGTCCTCGTCGCCGGCGATGATCATGAACGGCACCTTCTGCTTCTGCGCGTTCCTGATCTTCTTCTGCATGCGGTCCGACGAAGAGTCCACGTCGACGCGCAGCCCCTTCTTCTTCGCCTTGGCCGCGAACTCCTGGAGGTACGGGATGTGCGCGTCGCCGATCGGGATGCCGACCGCCTGCACCGGCGCGAGCCAGGCCGGGAAGGCGCCCGCGTAGTGCTCGAGGAGCACCGCGAAGAACCGCTCGATGGAGCCGAACAGCGCGCGGTGAATCATGACCGGGCGCTGCTTGGTGCCGTCGGGGCCGGTGTACTCGAGGTTGAAGCGCTCCGGCAGATTGAAGTCGAGCTGCACGGTCGACATCTGCCAGGTGCGGCCGATGGCATCCTTCGCCTGGACGGAGATCTTCGGGCCGTAGAACGCGGCGCCGCCCGGGTCCGGGACCAGCGGGAGGCCCTGCTTCTCGGCGACCTGGCGCAGCGTCTCGGTGGCCTCTTCCCAGATCTCGTCGGAGCCGACGAACTTCTCCGGGTCCTTGGTCGAGAGCTCCAGGTAGAAGTCGGTCAGGCCGTAGTCGCGCAGCAGCCCGAGGACGAAGGTGAGCGTCTTGTCGAGCTCCTCCGCCATCTGCTCCTTGGTGCAGTAGATGTGCGCGTCGTCCTGCGTGAAGCCACGGGCGCGGGTCAGGCCGTGCACGACGCCCGACTTCTCGTACCGGTACACGGTGCCGAACTCGAAGAGGCGCAGCGGCAGTTCACGGTAGGAACGCCCGCGCGCATCGAAGATCAGGTTGTGCATCGGGCAGTTCATGGGCTTGAGGTAGTAGTCCACGCCCTCGTCGAGCTGCATGGGCGGGTACATGCCGTCGGCGTACCAGTCCAGGTGGCCCGAGGTCTCGAAGAGCTTCCCCTTCGTGGCGTGGGGGGTGTAGACGAACTCGTACCCCTCCTCCTCGTGCCGGCGGCGCGAGTAGTCCTCCATGACCCGGCGGATGATGCCGCCCTTGGGGTGGAAGACGGCCAGACCGGAGCCGATCTGGTCGGGGATGGAGAACAGGTCCAGCTCGTTGCCCAGCTTGCGGTGGTCGCGCTTCTCGGCCTCGGCGAGGAACTCCAGGTGCGCCTTGAGCTCGTCCTTCGACGGCCAGGCGGTGCCGTAGATGCGCTGGAGCATCGGGTTCTTCTCGCTGCCGCGCCAGTACGCCGCCGCGTTCCGCATCAGCTTGAAGGCGGGGATGTTACGCGTGGTGGGCAGGTGGGGACCGCGGCAGAGGTCCTTCCAGCACAGGTCACCGGTCTTGGCGTCGAGGTTGTCGTAAATGGTCAGCTCGCCGCCGCCCACCTCGACATTCGCGCCGTCGTCGGTGGACGCGGAGCCCTTGATGCCGATGAGCTCCAGCTTGTACGGCTCGTCGGCCAGCTCCTCGCGGGCGGCCTCGTCGGTGACGACGCGGCGCGAGAAGCGCTGCCCGCGCTTCTGGATCTCCTGCATCTTCTTCTCGATGGCCTTGAGATCCTCGGGCGTGAAGGGCTTCTCCACGTCGAAGTCGTAGTAGAAGCCGTCCTTGACCGGCGGACCGATGCCCAGCTTGGCGTCGGGGAACAGCTCCTGCACGGCCTGCGCCATCACGTGCGCGGTGGAGTGGCGCAGGATGTTGAGGCCGTCCTCCGAGGAGATCTCGACGGGCTCGACCTCCTCGCCGTCCTGCACGGCGTACGCGAGGTCCTTCAGCTCGCCTGCCACCCGGGCGGCGACGATGGTGCGCTCGCCGGCGAAGAGCTCGGCCGCCGTAGTGCCCGTCGTCACCACGCGCTCTTCCCGCTCGGAATCGCGTTGGATGATCACACGGACGTCTGACACCGGACTCTCCTACCTGAAGGGGGCGCGCGATGTTCTGGCCACGCGCGCAATACACAGGGGATCGTACCGAGCCCGGGGCCCGACTCGCGAAACGGTATCGACGCCGCCCGCTCCGCCGCCCTCGCGCACACGCCGGGAACCCCCTGCTCGCGAGCCCGAGAGCTCAGTCGTCCCCGCTGCACGCCTCCTCGAAGAAGTCCAGATTCTCCTGGAGCGACTTCATCAGCCGGTCCCGCTCGGCCTCCTCGACCTGCACGGGCACCACTTCGCTCGCCCCGGTCAGCCGCCGGAATCCGCCCCGGCTCTCCAGCCGCCCGTGCACCCTGATCGGCAGCCCCACGAGATGCGCGTGCCCCGCCGTCCGGTAGGCCTCCTCGTCCAGCGTCATCCGGACGTGCGGCACATCGGCTCCCCCGATGACGTGCAGCCGCACTGTGCCCTCACCGCGCGGCCCCGACCTGCGCATGCGCACGACGGTGCCGGTGACGCGGACGGCGATGGACGGCTCGGACTGCAGATAGCGGGCGCTCGCCTCCCGCAGCACGGCCAGGTCGCCGGGCGAGAACTCGACGGGCGCGTCCCCGTCGGTGCACTCGTCGGGCACCCCGGCCGCCGGTGCCCATTCGACGCCGACCCGGGCTCCCTCCGTACCGCGGACGAGGGCGACCAGCGCTTCGACGAGTTCATGGCTCACCCCCGCCTGGACGGCGCCGTCGAAGGCGTCCATGCCGCCGGTGGCCCGCCGGTAGTCGATGGCCTCGCGGGCCGCGTACAGCGCCTGGTGGAGGCGGACGGCGAGCGTGCGGCCCGCGGCGACGGGCACGAACGCGGTGAGCCTGCGGCCGCCGGGGGCGTCACCGACGAGGACGGTCTCCAGCGACGCGGCGGCGGGCCTGCGGTGGCGGGCGCCGTAGTACCCGGCCCGGCCCCGGGCGGCGAGCGCGGCGGCCAGCAGCATCCGCCGGGCGGCGGCGCGCAGTTGCTCCTCCGCCGGCCACGCGGCGCTGCCCGCGGGACCGGCCGGCACATCCCGCCACCAGCGGATCTCGTCGCTCGGGACGGCGAGCGAGACGAGGACCTCCCGCGCGGAGTGCGAGCCGCTGCGCTCCAGCGCCTCGAGCGCCTCGCCGAGCAGATCGTCACTGTCGGGGAAGGCGCGGGTCTCCGGCACGAGCAGGCTGGTGCGCCCGGAGGCGCCGGGCAGCGTCCAGCGCACATAGCGCCCGGTGGCGCCGCCACGGCGCTCCCAGCCGTGCCGGTCGAGCAGTGCGTTGAGCACGACCGGGTCGACCTGCTCCGGCCCGGGGCCTTCGAGGTCGGCGGGGTGGGATCGGGCGGTGTTCAGGGCGCGGACGCGCTCGTCGGTCGGGCGGTGCTGCATCAGGGTCTCCCTCCCTGTCCGTCAGGGCCTCCCGCGTTCGTCAGGGCCTCCCGCCCGTCCCGATCCGCGTCATGATCTCGCAGAGCGCACGGTCGTCGAAGATCCGCGAGGTCGGGATGCGCACGGTCGTGCGGCGCCTGCCCGTCACGGGATGACCGGCCAGGTTGATCCAGTAGCAGCAGTGCCGCAGGTCGAGCCGGTCGTGACCGGCCCGCAGCCAGTCGTCCTGCGAACGCGGCACGATCATCACGACCAGGATCTTGTGCACCGACACCGGTGTGCGGGCGAGCTTCTCCAGGTGTGCGTTGTCGAGCGTGAAGGAGAAGGACGGCCCCGGCGGCTTCGGCGGGATCTGGTACGTGCACTTGAGCTGCACCTTGATGGTGACCTCGTCGTCGACCGTGTGCCCGGGGGCGCTGTGGCTGACGTGCCAGTCGATGCCGTTGTCAGGAAACGGCTGAGAGAGCGAACAGCCCGCGGCTGCCGCTACGGCGTGCAGATAGCCCACCTGGAGTGTCTCCATGCAGGCGGTGGTGGCGAGTGTGCCGCGCGGCGGTGCGATCCGCTCGGGCAGCAGCCCACCCTGTTCGGGCTGCGCGAGCGCCATGTCCAACAGGCCTTCCGAAACAGGTGAATTACCTGGACGGGCCGCTGAACTGCCGTGACCCGTATCTGTGTTGTCTCCGGTCGGCGTACGACGCAAACAGCACGGGTATCACCGAAACGGGCAGCCGCGAGGGGTCATCTGCCAGGTGTGAACGAGGAGTTGCATTGACATGACGTGCTGGTACGAGGGCCCTCTGGCCGCATTCGACACCGAGACCACCGGCGTGGACGTGGAGAGCGACCGCATCGTGTCGGCCGCGATCGTCGTGCAGGACGCCGCGGGCAGCCGGCCGCGTGTCTCACGCTGGCTGGTGAATCCGGGGGTACCGGTCCCGGCCGGGGCGACGGAGGTGCACGGACTGACGGACGAGCACCTCCAGCGCAACGGCCGCTGGCCGGCTCCCGTCATGGAGGAGATAGCCAGGCTGCTGGGCGAACAGGCCGCGGCGGGCCGCCCGCTCGTGGTGATGAACGCGCCGTTCGATCTGACGCTCCTGGACCGGGAGTTGCGGCGCCATCGCGCGTCCGCGCTCGGCCGCTACATGGAGAGCTCGTCGCTGTGCGTCCTCGACCCGCGCGTCCTCGACAAACACCTGGACCGCTACCGCAAGGGCCGCCGCACCCTCACGGACCTGTGCGCCCACTACGAGGTGGACCTGGAGGGCGCGCACGACGCCGCCGCTGACGCACAGGCGTCCCTGGACGTCGTACGGGCGGTGGGGCGCCGTTTCGCTTCCCGGCTGGACCGGCTGTCCCCCGCCGAACTGCACACCCTTCAGGCGGTGTGGCACGCCGCGCAGGCGCGCGGTCTGCAGGCGTGGTTCGCGCGCAGCGGCAATCCGGAGATGGTGGATCCGGCGTGGCCGATGCGTACGGAACTGCGGGAGGCCGCCTGAGAGTTGCCCGTCCGGGCTCCGGTCCGGGGCACAGAAAAGCCGGTCCGTCTGCTGACGGACCGGCTTTCTTCCGGGTGGGCGATACTGGGTTCGAACCAGTGACCTCTTCGGTGTGAACGAAGCGCTCTCCCACTGAGCTAATCGCCCGGGAACGGGTTGAACCATACAGGCCCCGAAGGGTTTCCATCAAACCGGTTCGGTCAGCGCCGGCGCAGACGCGCGGCGAGCCCGCGCCGCCCGCCCCGCATCATCAGCGCGTGGTTGACGAGGAACACCGGCCTCCCGATGAGAGCGAACCGCCGCATCAGGGGTTTGCACACCTCCACCTCCTGCTCGTAGAACACCCGCGTCCCGCCCTCGCGCGCACGCACCGTCCACCGCGCCCAGCCCTCCAGGTCGCCGGTCATGGTGATCTCCAGGACCCCGGCCTCGGTGTCGCGGCGCAGGGCGGTGGCCGTCACGAACAGGTCGTACGGGAGGAGCGAGCGGAAGCGGGCGGTGCCACGGTGCTCGTCGAGGGGGGTCGCCTCGCGCACTTGGGGCCACCAAAGGGGGTAGTCCTCGGCGCGTTCGAGGGCCGCGAACACGTCGGCGGGCTCCGCGGGCAGGTCCCAGACGCTGCGGAAGCGGTAGTGACTCCAGTCCATGGTGCGAGTCTCCCCCGTTACGCGGCGGCTCACCTGAACGTGAATTGGCACGATGGCGACGACCATTGATTCATCGTCAGAACTTCTGGATTCCCGGCGAAGTCCGGAACTCTGAAACGGGGTCAGGTTCTTCCGCCCTTCGAATTGCCGAAGAGGTCTGCCGCGTTATCCCCATACGTCCGAATGGATTATGGGATTCCTGTTCCGGTCGCCGGACACAGGGGGCTGCCCACCACCGGAAAGCGCTTGCCCGCCACGGCGGCCCGACACGGAAACGCCGAGGGCCCCGGAGGCTTGAAGCCTCCGGGGCCCTCGGTCCGGGGTGGGCGATACTGGGTTCGAACCAGTGACCTCTTCGGTGTGAACGAAGCGCTCTCCCACTGAGCTAATCGCCCGGGCGCAGAGAGAACATTACCGCATGTCAGCGGGTCCTCCGACCAGCCCCGACGCCCCCGGCGCGACCCTCCCGGGCCACCCCGCTCACTCCTTGATCTTCCACGGCATCTCGAGGCCGAACTTCCACACATAGACGCCGACGAGCACGGCGATGATCACCACGCCGACCGACGTCAGGATGATGTTCCGCCGGCGCACCGCCGGGTCGAGCGCGCGCTGTGTGGCCTCGGTGACCTTGCGCTTCGTCCAGCGCAGCACGAGCTGCGCCCAGACGAACTCGGTCGCCCAGATCGCCATGCCACCGAAGATCACCAGCCAGCCCGGACCGGGCAGCGGCAGCATGATCACGCCCGCCACCACGACCGCGAGCCCCACCACGAAGATGCCGACCTGCCAGCTCAGGTGCAGGACCCTGCGGGCCTTGATGAACTCCGGCGCCCGCGAACCGAGCTCCTGCTCGGCCTTCGCCCCGTCCCCCGTCGCCTCGGCCACGGATTCAGACTCGGCCGCCTCGTCACTCCCCGTATTCATACAGCTAAACCTACCCGACGGAAACCCGTCACCGGAATGGACGCTCCGGAACAAGAAAGACTCCGCCGTCCGAGCTACCTAAAGCCACCGAAAACACTCAGAGGGGTTTACAACGGCACCGTAGGTGGCATGTCGATTTCGCCGACGTGCGAATCCCCGAGCGCACACTGAGCGAAAGGCCCTGGCGCTTATGAACACCACGGTCAGCTGCGAGCTGCACCTGCGCCTCGTTGTGTCGAGCGAGTCCTCACTGCCTGTACCCGCAGGACTGCGGTATGACACGGCCGATCCCTACGCCGTGCACGCCACCTTCCACACCGGAGCAGAAGAGACGGTCGAGTGGGTGTTCGCCCGCGATCTGCTCGCCGAGGGCCTGCACCGGCCCACCGGCACCGGCGACGTCCGAGTCTGGCCATCCCGAAGTCATGGCCAGGGTGTCGTCTGCATCGCTCTGAGCTCTCCGGAGGGCGAGGCTCTGCTCGAAGCCCCTGCGCGGGCTCTTGAGTCGTTCCTGAAAAGGACCGACGCGGCCGTGCCACCCGGCACGGAACACCGTCACTTCGATCTCGACACGGAGCTCTCACACATCCTGGCCGAAAGCTAAGGCCTGGAGCCGACGCCGGTGCACCGCCGGAGTCACGCACCGCGAGAGCCGCTCGATGCCGTCCACTCGGGGAGACGGACCGAGCCACAACAACCGCATACGGTATACATCGACGCCGCCGCCGTGGGATCTCCCACGGGGGCGGCGTCGGTGCGTCCGTGGACCGGCGGGCAGGCGCCGCACGCCCGACCGGACCTATAACATCGGCCAGCATCGGCGGGCACAGTTCCCCCAGCTCTTGATGAGCAGGGGAGACCCCCACTACCCCCAGGCCAGGGAGCAAATCGTGCTGATCACCCACGACACCCGGTGCGCCCTCGACACCGTGGTGGATCTGGTGAACACCGCACCGGACGACGAGCAGGCCGCCGACGGGCTGGCCGATGTGACAGCCCTGGGCGAATTCGTACGAAAGAACGACATCAGCGACGTCGGGGTGCTCGCGGAGCGTGACCTCGACGCGGTACAGCGGGTAAGGGGACGGTTCGCCGCGGTGTTCGCGGCGCCCGATCCACACGCCGCGGCCTCACTCATCAACGAGCTGGTCGCCGCCGCGGGCACCACGCCGCGTCTGACCGACCACGACGGCTACGACTGGCACGTGCACTACTTCGCGCCCGGCGCGTCCGTCGCCGACCACCTGGCGGCCGACTGCGGGATGGCGCTCGCCTTCTTCGTGGTCGCCGGCGAACAGGAGCGGCTGCGGCGCTGCGAGGCCCCGGACTGCCGGCGGGCCTTCGTGGACCTCTCGCGCAACCGGTCCCGCAGGTACTGCGACAGCCGCACCTGTGGAAACCGCTTGCACGTGGCGGCATACCGGGCGCGCCGCAAGGAGGCGGCGGGCTGACCAGGTCGCACCCCCTCAGCAGGATCAGGTCGCGCCCTCACAGCAGAAACAGATCGTGCAGCGAAGCCAGGAGCAGCAGGCAGCCGATCACCGCCAGAAAGATCATCAAGGGCGGCTGTGACAGTGCGAAGAGGCAGCCTCGTCGTTCGTCGGCCATGAGGGGCTCGTGTCGCTCGTCGGCCTGCGGGGCGGTACCGCCCTGTGTGGTGTCCAGCATCTCGCGGCGATGATGACGCAGTCGGCGTACCGCGGTCGATCAACACGCTCGAAAGAAGCGGGAGTTCGCCGGATCACGTGACGTGGGCGGCACGGGGTGGACCGGGAAGAGTCCAAGTCCTTCCGTTTTCCGACCATGGTCGACCGACCTGCCGTGCGCGAGGTGCCTCGGGTCAGATCCCGTGCTTCTTCAGAATCGCCTCGATATCGCTGAAGTCCTCGGATGCGGGCTTCGCGGCGGGGCGGGTGGCCGCGGGCCGGGCGCTCTGTCCCAGAGACGGGGCGGAGGCGGCGGGCGCGACGGCCTGGGCCTCGGCGGCGGCTTTGGCTGCCTTGCGTTCCTTACGCGTGCCCCCGCCGCGGCGCTCCAGCGCGCGGGTCCCCATGAACAGGAGCCAGGCACCGCCGAGCACGACGAAACCGGCCCACGCCGTCGGGCTGAACGCGGTGTCCGCCAGCCAGCCCACCGCGCCGGTCATCACCAGACCGATCGGCACCAGCGAATAGGCCGCTATGCGCGCGGCCGTGAGGAAACGCTTCCGGTACGCGGTGACCGCGGCGATACCAAGACCGGCCACGGAAACGGCGGAACAGACGGTCTCGGCAATCATCCGGTCCTCCTGGCACAAGCAGCGGTCGACGGAGCATTCCGTCCCCTCCATCGTGCACCGCCCCGGGGTCCGCAGGCCACGGTCGGGCCCGACCTCAGGGACATTTCCGGGTACGGCCTCCTCCGCAGGTCCCGGTCCGGGGCTGTCAGCGGGGGTCCGACCTGGGTGGGGCAGGGGTCGTCACACGTGCCGGTTGGGGCCCCCGGCGCCCGGCTGGAAGACTGGACCCATGAACGACGCCTCTCCCGCCTCCGCCCCTCAGGGCCGCCCCGTCCTCGACGTCTGGTGCGAGCTCCAGTGCCCCGACTGCCGCACCGCTCTCGACGACGTGCGCGCGCTCCGGGCCCGCTACGGCGACCGCATCGACCTGCGCCTGCGGCACTTCCCGCTGGAGAAGCACAAGCACGCTTTCGCCGGCGCGCAGGCGGCGGAGGAGGCTTTCGAGCAGGGGGAGGGCTGGCCGTACGTGGAGGCCGTGCTCGGCCGGGTCGAGGAGCTCGACCGCAAGGGCGAGCCGTTCCTCGTCGAGGTCGCCCGCGAACTCGGCCTGGACGCCGAGGAGTTCGACACCGCGCTCGTCGACGGCCGCCACATCCTGATCGTCGACGCGGACCAGGCCGAGGGCAAGGCTATCGGCGTGACGGGCACACCCACGTACGTCATCGACGGCGAGCGGCTCGACGGCGGCAAGAGCCAGGACGGTCTGCGAGAGCGCGTCGAAGAGATCGTCGATCGGCTGCTCGGCTCATAGCCCCGCCCCTGCCCGCGCGCCGCTCAGATCAGCGCCTTGTACAGGTGGAACTCGGTCGCCCGGAATCCGAGTGACTCGTACAGGCGGACGGCCGGGGTGTTGCCCGCAAAGACGCTGAGCCCCAGGCGGGCGGCGCCCGCGGCGCGCGACTCGGCCTCCGCGAGGAGCATCAGCGAGCGTCCGTGGCCGTGCCCTCGGTGCTCGGCCGCGACCTCGACGTCGTAGACGTAGGCGCTCTCGCCGCGCAGCGCGACCCACAGCGTGCCCACGACCGCGCCGTCCGCCTCAAGGACGCTCAGGACCGCGTCCCGGGTGGCGAGCCCTTCCGCGAGCGTCGCCGCGTGATCGGCCTCGGCCTTGGCGCGTGCCTGGGCCTCGGGGACGCCCCGATCGACCAGGCTGCGCACGTACCCGGCCCGCGTGTGCGTCTCCCACGCGGTGAACTCGGGGCCGGTCATCCGCCGTCCGGCGCTGCCCGCCGGGAGGGCGGGGGGCTCGGCGGTGATCTCCTTCTCCATGTTCCGGTTGCGCTCGACGTAGCCGAGGGCGGTGGCCAGGCCGAGGGCGCGCTCGGCCGACGCGGGGATCGAGACCTCGATCCGGCCGCAGCCCCAGCCGCGCGCCACCTCCTCGGCGGCGAGCGCGGCGACGGTGCCACGGCCCCGCCCGCGGTCCGCCTCGTCGATCCGCAGATCACGGATCCGGGCCACCCCCTCGCCGTAGCCGGGATGGGTGCCCAGACGCAGTTCGCCGACGGGGCGGCTGTTCACACACACCTGGTAGTGGCGTGACCGCGTCCCGTCGGCGGCGCGCTGAAGCGGCTCGGTCGGCCGCAGAGTGGTGGTCATCAGGGGTGTTCTACCCGCCCGGTGACCACCCCGTCACCCGGATTACGAGTCGCTTCGGATCACGGGTCGAGGTCGTCCGCCGCGCGCTCGTCGAAGACGCGCATCACCTTCGCGGTGACGGGTCCGGGCACGCCCGGCAGCTCACGTCCGTCGACCCGGTGCACGCCCTGCACATCGCGCAGCGTGGACGTCAGGAAGATCTCGTCGGCGCGCTCGAGGACGTCCAGCGGCAGATCGGTCTCCTTGGCGCCGGTCCACTCGACGGCCAGAGCGCGCGTGATGCCCGCGAGGCAGCCCGAGGCCACCGGCGGGGTGTGGATCTCACCGTCGATGACGACGAAGACGTTCGACCCCGTGCCCTCGCACAGCTGCCCCACCGTGTTGGCGAACAGCGCCTCGGAGGCGCCCTGTTCGCGCGCGCGGGCGAGCGCGACGACGTTCTCCGCGTACGAGGTGGTCTTCAGGCCGGTGAGCGCGCCGCGTTCGTTGCGCGTCCACGGAACGGTGACCGTGGCGGTGGAGTCGGGACGCCGGGCGGCCTCGCCGAGGGCGACCACCAGCGTCGCCCCGGCCTCACCGCGGTCGGAACCCAGCGGGGAGAGCCCTCCGGTGTACGTGATCCGCAGCCGGCCGAGCGGCATGGGGTTGGCCTCGATGACGGCGTCGCAGGCCCGGCGCACCTCGTCGAGGTCGGGCTCGGGCAGACCGAGCCCGCGTGCGGAGCGGGCCAGCCGGTCCAGGTGGCGGGTCAGCGCGAACGGCTTCCCGTCGACCGACTTCACGGTCTCGAAAATGCCGTCGCCCACGGTCAGGCCGTGGTCGAACACCGAGACACGGGCGGCCTCAAGGTCCTGCAGTGTGCCGTCGAGCCAGATCTTCACGTAGGTATCCCTCCACTTTCCTCGTACGTACCCGACGCTACCGCTAGCAGCCGGGAAGCCTTCAGTTCGGTCTCCCGCCACTCACCGTCGGGGTCCGAGCCCCAGGTGATGCCTGCGCCGGTGCCGAACCGCAGGACGCCCTCGGCCCGGTCGGCCCAGAACGTGCGGATGCCGACGGCCAGCTCGCCGGTGCCCCGGTCGGCGTCGACCCAGCCGATGCCGCCGCAGTACGGGCCGCGGGGCGCCGTCTCCAGGGCGTCGATGATGCGCAGGGCGCTGGACTTGGGCGCTCCGGTGACCGAGCCGGGCGGAAAGGCGGCGTCGAGCAGGTCGCGCCAGCCTGCGCCTTCGCGCAGTTCGCCGCGGACGGTGGAGACAAGGTGGACGAGGCCCGGGTGCTTCTCGACGACGCACAGCTCCGGGACGGTCACGGAACCGGTCGCGCAGACGCGTCCGAGGTCGTTGCGGACCAGGTCCACGATCATCACGTTCTCCGCGTAGTCCTTCTCCAGGAGATCCGCCTCGGTGCGGCCCGTGCCCTTGATCGGTCCGGACTCGATGATCCGCCCGGTGCGGCTCACGAAGAGCTCGGGAGACGCGGTGGCTATCTCCACGCCGTGCGCGGGCAGCCGGATGGTCCCCGCGTAGGGGGCCGGGTTGCCGCGTGCGAGGAGCGCCGTGAGGGCGTCCACGTCCGCGCCCGGGGGAAGGGGCGCGGACAGGACGCGGCAGAGGTTGGCCTGGTAGACCTCGCCGGCCGCGATGTGGGTGCGGATCCTGCGGACGCCCTCGGTGTACGCGGCCCGGTCGAGGGACGAAGTCCAGTCACCGGCCGCGGGCCCCTGCCAGGCCCCTGGGACCGGAGCGGGCACGGGTTCCTCCCGCACGGAGTCGAAGCGGGCGCACACGAGGCGGCCCTCGAAGTCTGCGGAGACGGCCCAGAAGCCGGCGGAGTCCAGCGCCTCGGGATCGCTGGTCACATCGCGCAACTCGGTCGCTACAAGACCGCCGAAGCGGGCCAGCGGGGGCAGGTCGTGAGGGAGGTCGCGCACGTCTTCGAGTCTATGGCGGGTGTCCCCCGCGTGACCTGGGGTGGTCGCACCGCAGCACGCTGCGCAAACGCGTTTTTGTACTGGCCCAGGAATCCGCTAGAGTTCAACACGTCGCCGGGACGCGCAAGCGAAACGGAAACGACAAGCGGACGTAGCTCAGTTGGTAGAGCGCAACCTTGCCAAGGTTGAGGTCGCCAGTTCGAACCTGGTCGTCCGCTCAGGAAGTGGGGGATCTTCCCGAACCCCCACACTCCTGGTGGAGTGGCCGAGAGGCGAGGCAACGGCCTGCAAAGCCGTCTACACGGGTTCAAATCCCGTCTCCACCTCCAAGGACGATTAGCTCAGCGGGAGAGCGCTTCCCTGACACGGAAGAGGTCACTGGTTCAATCCCAGTATCGTCCACTGGATCATCGCGAAGGTCATCTTCCCGACGGTCCGAAACCCCGCGCGATTAGCTCAGCGGGAGAGCGCTTCCCTGACACGGAAGAGGTCACTGGTTCAATCCCAGTATCGCGCACGCAGCACCACTCACGGGTCCTGATACAGTCTGGTCCGTCCCGCGCGATTAGCTCAGCGGGAGAGCGCTTCCCTGACACGGAAGAGGTCACTGGTTCAATCCCAGTATCGCGCACAGTCAAGAAGCCCCCAGCCTTTCGGCCGGGGGCTTCTTCACGTGCGGGGCGGCTCAGGAGGAGAAGAGCATCCGGCCGAAGCCGCCCTTGTGGTGGCCGTGGTGACCGTGGTGGCCGCCGTGGTGCGGGGCACCCCAGGCCGGGGCGGGGGCCGACGGGTACGCCTGCGGGGCCGGCGGCGCGGGCGGCGCCTGCTGCTGCCACTGGGACTCGAGCCGCGTCAGGGACTCCAGCTCGCCGTAGTCGAGGAATATCCCCCGGCAGCCGCTGCACTGCTCGATCTGGACGCCATTGCGGTTGTACGTGTGCATCGGTGCATGACACTTGGGGCACTGCATGGTCGGCTCAACTCCTCGCCGTTCGGCACTTCTTCGCCGGAACACTTCCCGGCACCGGTCCGTTGCACCCTACTTCGCGGCGTCGTGTGCCAACTCGGCCGGTACCGCTGCCATTCGGTCACAGGCGTCCACCAAGGCCTCCTCGGCCTCGTCGAGCGCCCGGCCGGCCGCGACGGCCTTGGCCACGGCGAGTGCCGCGGTCTGGACGGTGAGGGCGCGGGCCGGGGCGTCCAGGGCGGACCAGGGGTCGCCCTGCAGCGACGGAGCGCCGCCCGCCTCCTGGTACGCGGTGAGGAACCTGGTCCACTCCTGTGCGGGAAGCAGGCCGCACGCGAACCACGCGGCGGGGCGGGCGAGGTCCCAGGCCGGATCCCCTGTGCCGAGGTCGTCCACGTCGATCAGGAGCCAGGGGCCGGTGTCTGCGGGGCGGCGGACGAGCTGGCCGAGGTGCAGGTCGCCGTGGCACAGGGCGGACGCGGGCCCGCCCGGGGTCTCGGCGCGGGCCCAGGGCGGCAGGCCCGACCAGGCGCGCAGGATCGGCGCGGACGCCGGGTGGGGGCCGGCGGCCAGGAGCCGAGCGACGGCGAGGGCCGCCTTGGCGGGGCCGCGCATGGGCGGGAGCGGGCCCGGGAGTTCCGCCACGGGCACCGCGTGGAGGCGGGCCAGGAGCGTGGCCGCGTCCTCCCACGGCGCGTGTTCGGGGGCGTCGGGGTCCACGGGGCTGCCGTGCGGCCAGCAGGTGACGAGCCGGTCGTGCAGATCCGCCGCGACCGGCGTGAGCGGCGGCAGCAGGATCCCGGGGAGCGCCGCCGCCGCGGCGAGGCGGGCGTTGAGCTCGGCGGGGTCCGTGTCCGGGGCGTGGGCCTTGGCGACGACGTCTCCGTGGCGCACGACCGTGCCGTCCGCGCGGTCGGCGAGTACGGCGCCTGCGGCCCGGCAGGCGCAGGGTCCCTGGGTGCCGTGCGCCGCGCCGTGTGCCGTGGCGGTGAGTGCGGGCAGCAGGACAGTTGCGGTCATCGGTGGTTCCCCCCGGGTGGTGTCACCGTGAGCGTACGCAGCATCGGGCGGGTGGGTCCTACCGGTGTGCGGGCAGAACAATGGCCGCGCAGCTCCCCAGCTGCGCGGCCATCATGTGCCGTCCGCCGCACCCCCGTCCCCACGGGGTTTCATGGCCGGATGTCCCCGCCCGGACCGCTCTTCCGGGCCTGGGGCGCCGCTCAGCGCCCCAGCATCACGCCCACGGACGACGCTTGTGTGACCACTGCGTCCCAGCCGCCGAAGACGACTACGAGCAGGGCCGCCAGGGGAAGAACCATGGCCGTCGCCACCAAGGGGTGACGGCGCTCGGAACGACGGCCGCCGAACGCGGCGAATGCCCTGCGTCCCTGCGTGCGGACCATCGTCCGCGGTGCCGTGTCCGCCATGGTTCCTCTCCCGGTCAAGATCTTCGGTTTGGCAGCGGCGGGTACCTGACCTCGGGGGACGAGTGCTTGCACCCGCCGCTTGACCTCAAATCTAGGCGCGTCAGGAGCCACGGTCGTCATGCCCTCGTACCGATTGCCGGGCCTCCCGGAGGATGACCGCCGCCGCCTCGCCTACTCCCCTGGGTGGAGAAGAGGACCTAGGTCCTGGGCTGGGTCTCGGGGTCTTCCCGGAGGGGACGCGTGGCGCGGGCCGCCGCCTCCGAGGGCTCCTCCCTGGGTACGGGCTGCTCGACCAGGGCGAGCACCCGGGTCGCCATGAATCGTGCCGTACGCACGACAGAGCCGGAGCGGGTGACTTCGCTCACTTCCACCACGCCCCTGCGGACCGCCGTCTCGACCCGGCGGCCCGCCCGGCTCGCCACCACCTCGTACGTGCGCGTCGTGTCCCCCGCGTCCACGACTATCTCCACTCGGTCACCCTTCACAGGCCCAATCCCCCTTCTACGACGGATGGTTGGCGATCAGGGCAGCTGCGGGCCGCACCGCTCCCGCTTTCCCTGACCACCTCTCAAGTTTCCCACCGGGCACTGACAATCGATCGGATCGCGAGGGCGCGGCCTATGCGCGCACCCGGCTGTGGAAACGTAAGCTGTCGCTCGTCAAACGGACCGGGCAGCGGGGATGGACATGGCGATGATGCGCCTGAGGCGCGAGGACCCGCGTGTCGTCGGCTCGTTCAGGATTCACCGGCGGCTCGGCGCGGGCGGGATGGGCGTCGTCTATCTGGGATCCGACCGCCGCGGCCAGCGCGTCGCGCTGAAGGTGATCCGGCCCGATCTGGCGGAGGACCAGGAGTTCAGGTCGCGCTTCGCGCGTGAGGTCTCCGCGGCCCGCAGGATCCGGGGCGGCTGCACGGCCCGCCTGGTCGCGGCCGATCTCGACACCGACAAGCCGTGGTTCGCCACCCAGTACGTCCCCGGGCCCTCGCTGCACGACAAGGTCGCCGAGGAAGGGCCGCTGGCCGCCTCCGACGTGGCCGCGGTCGGTGCGGCGCTCTCCGAGGGGCTCGTCGCCGTGCACGAGGCGGGCGTCGTGCACCGGGACCTCAAGCCGTCGAACATCCTGCTGTCGCCCAAGGGCCCGCGCATCATCGACTTCGGCATCGCCTGGGCGACCGGCGCCTCCACGCTCACCCACGTCGGGACGGCCGTCGGATCCCCCGGGTTCCTCGCCCCCGAGCAGGTGCGGGGCGCGGCCGTCACGCCCGCCACGGATGTCTTCGCGCTCGGCGCTACCCTCGCGTACGCGGCGATGGCCGACTCGCCCTTCGGGCACGGCAGTTCCGAAGTGATGCTGTACCGGGTCGTGCACGAGGAGGCCCAGCTGCACGGCGTGCCGGACGCCCTGTCTCCACTGATCCGGGCGTGCCTCGCCAAGGACCCCGAGGAGCGGCCCAGCACGCTCCAACTGTCGCTGCGGCTCAAGGAGATCGCGGCCCGCGAGGCGCAGGGCCTCGGCGACACCAGGCCGCCCGCCCCGCGCGTGGACACGGACCGGCCCACGGGCCGGCTCGCCGAGAGTTACGCGGAGCAGCGCACGCAGCGCCGGGCGCCGCAGGGCACCCCCCCGCCGCGGCCGAGCAACGGTTCCTCACGGACCGGCAGCAGCACGCGGCCGGGCGCACCCCGCAACACGACGCGTTCGGGCTCGCGCCCCGCGCCCCGCAGCAACGGGGGGCGGCAGGGGCCGCGTACGACGGGCACCGGGAAGCGGCGGCCCGCCAATCCGCGGCTGCTGCGCCAGCGGCTCTTCGTGTTCGTGGTGGTGACGCTGCTCGTGGCGCTGGGGATCGCGGCGGCGCAGGGCTGCCAGGGGCCGTCGCGCGGGCTCGGTGAGCCGCGCGACGGCGTGCACGCGCAGGAGACCCTGCCCCGTCCCTACCTCTGAGGCCGCGCGGTCAGGACTGGGGGCGGCCGGTGGCCACCGCGTAGAACGCGACGGCGGCCGCCGCGCCCACGTTGAGTGAGTCGACGCCGTGGGCCATCGGGATGCGGACCCATTCGTCGGCGGCGACCAGGGCCTGGGTGGAGAGTCCGTCGCCTTCCGCGCCGAGCATCAGGGCCACGCGGTCCATCTTGTGCGGGGCCGCCTCGTCGAGGCTCTTCGCCTTCTCGTCGGGGGTGAGCGCGAGCAGGCTGAAGCCCGCCTCGCGCACCGACTCCAGGGACTTGGGCCAGGATTCGAGGCGCGCGTACGGGACCGAGAAGACGGCGCCCATGGAGACCTTCACCGAGCGGCGGTAGAGCGGGTCGGCGCAGTCCGGGGAGAGCAGGACCGCGTCCATGCCGAGGGCGGCCGCGCTGCGGAAGATGGCGCCGATGTTCGTGTGGTCGTTCACTGCTTCCATGACGACGACGCGGCGCTGCGTGGCGAGGAGTTCGGCCGCGGTCGGGAGCGGCTTGCGCTGCATCGAGGCGAGGGCGCCGCGGTGCACGTGGTAGCCGGTGACGCGCTCGGCGAGGTCCGGGCTCACGGCGTAGACCGGGGCCGGGACCTCGTCGATGACGTCGCGCATGACGTCGACCCACTTGGCGGAGAGCAGCATGGAGCGCATCTCGTACCCGGCCTGCTTGGCCCGTCTGATCACCTTCTCGCCCTCGGCGATGAACAGGCCCTCGGCGGGCTCGCGCCTGCGGCGGAGCTCGACGTCGGTCAGGCCGATGTAGTCGCGCAGGCGCGGGTCGTCGGGATCTTCGATGGTGATGAGACCTTGAGCTTCAGCCACAGGTTGATACTGCCTTGTCCTGGGTGCGGTGCCAACGGCTCGGAGCAAGTTCCGTTACCGCTGGTTACGTGTGGGGGTGGATGAGGGGTTACGCGGTGCGCCGCGGGCCCACCGCGACCACGTCGCCGATGACGATGACGGCGGGGGGCCGCACCTCGTGGGTGCGGACGGCTTCCTCGACCGTCTCCAGGGTCGCGTCCACGCGGCGCTGGGCGGCCGTGGTGCCCTCCTGGACCAGGGCGACCGGCGTCTGCGCGGACTTGCCGTGCGCGATGAGGGTCTCGGCGATCCGGCCGATCTTGTCGACGCCCATCAGGACGACGAGGGTGCCGCGCAGCTTGGCGAGGGCGGGCCAGTCGACGAGTGAGCGCTCGTCGTCGGGTGCGACATGACCGCTGACCACGGTGAACTCATGGGCGACGCCGCGGTGGGTGACCGGGATGCCGGCCGCGCCGGGGACGGAGATCGAGCTGGAGATGCCGGGGACGACCGTGTACGGGATGCCCTCGGCCTCCAGCGCGATGGCCTCTTCCATGCCGCGGCCGAAGACGTACGGGTCGCCGCCCTTGAGGCGTACGACGGCCTTGCCCTGCTTGGCGTGCTCGATGAGCGCGTTGTTGATGGCCTCCTGGGCCATGTAGCGGCCGTACGGGATCTTCGCCGCGTCGATGACCTCGACGTGCGGCGGGAGTTCGTCGAGCAGGTCGCGGGGGCCGAGCCGGTCCGCGATGACGACGTCCGCCTCGGCGAGGAGGCGGCGGCCGCGGACGGTGATCAGGTCGGGGTCGCCGGGTCCGCCGCCGACCAGGGAGACGCCGTTGGTCCGCTTGCGGTGGTGCGGGGCGACGAGCGTGCCGTCGCGCAGGCCTTCGACGATCGCGTCGCGCACGGCAGCCGTGTGACGGGGGTCGCGGCCGGCGGCGTCCGTGGTCAGGACGGCGACCGTGACGCCCTCGGAGCGGCCGGTGGCCGGTGTCCAGGCGGTGGCCGCGTCGGCGTCGTCGGAGCGGACGCACCAGACGCGGTGGCGCTCGGCCTCGGCGGAGGCCGCCTCGTTCGCGGCGCGGTCGCCGGTGGCGATGAGGGCGTACCAGGCGTCGGCCAGGTCGCCGTCCGCGTACGGGCGCTGCGACCAGGTGAGTTCGCCGCCGTCCCCCATGGCCTCCACCGAGGGCGTCGCGGTGGGCGAGATCAGGTGGATGTCGGCGCCCGCCGCGATGAGGGCCGGCAGACGGCGCTGGGCGACCTGGCCGCCGCCGAGGACGACTACGCGGCGGCCGGTGAGGCGGAGGCCTACGGGGTACGCGGGGTGTTCTGCGGCCATGGGCGTGCGGCTCCTCGTGCGGGTCGTGCGTGTGACGGGTGATGCCTGTACGAGGCTCGCTTCGGCGCTGGAGCGGGCCTTTGACGTGCGCGTTCAGCGTACGGGGCGGGCGGGACCCCTGTCCCGGCCCGCCCCTGTGGCAGTGAGGGCTGCCGCCCTCGGCCCTGCTACTTCTCCGTGACGCCCGCCGAGTCGAACGTCGCCACCTCGTGCATGGCGCGGGCCGCGCTCTGGACGATCGGCAGGGCGAGAAGCGCTCCGGTGCCCTCGCCGAGGCGGAGGTCGAGGTCGACCAGGGGGCGCAGGCCCAGCTTGTTCAAAGCCGCGACATGGCCGGGCTCCGCGCTGCGGTGGCCCGCGATGCAGGCCGCGAGGACCTCGGGGGCGACGGCACGGGCGACCAGGGCGGCCGCTCCGGCGCTGACGCCGTCCAGGATCACCGGGGTACGCAGCGACGCGCCGCCCAGGAGGAGGCCGACCAGCGCCGCGTGCTCCAGGCCGCCGACCGCGGCGAGGACGCCGATCGGGTCGGCCGGGTCCGGCTGGTGGAGGTCGAGCGCGCGGCGGACGACCTCGACCTTGCGGGCGTGGGTCTCGTCGTTGATGCCCGTGCCGCGGCCGGTCACCTCGGACGGGTCGACGCCCGTGTAGACCGAGATCAGGGCGGCCGACGCCGTGGTGTTGGCGATGCCCATCTCGCCGGTGAGGAGCGCCTTGTTGCCGGCCGCGACGAGATCGCGGGCCGTCTCGATGCCGACCTCGATGGCCGCCTTGACGTCCTCGCGGCTGAGCGCGGGCCCGGTCGTCATGTCGGCGGTGCCGGCGCGGACCTTGCGGGGCAGCAGGCCCGGGGTCGCCGGGAGTTCGCTCGCCACGCCCACGTCGATGACGCAGACCTCGGCGCCGACCTGGTTCGCGAACGCGTTGCAGACCGCGCCGCCGCCCAGGAAGTTGGCGACCATCTGGGCCGTGACCTCCTGCGGCCACGGGGTGACGCCCTGGGCGTGCACGCCGTGGTCACCCGCGAAGATCGCGACGGCCGCGGGCTCCGGGATCGGCGGCGGGCACATCCGTGACAGGCCGGACAGCTGTGCGGAGATGATCTCCAGCATGCCGAGCGCGCCGGCCGGCTTCGTCATCCGCTTCTGCCGCTCCCACGCCTCGCCGAGCGCCTTGGCGTCCAGCGGGCGGATGTTGGAGACGGTCTCGGCGAGAAGGTCGTGCGGGTCCTCGCCGGGCAGGGCGCGGCGGCCGTACGTCTCCTCGTGGACGACCCAGGACAGGGGGCGGCGCTTCGACCAGCCGGCCTGCATCAGCTCGGGCTCGTCCGGGAACTCGTCGACGTAGCCCACGCAGAGGTAGGCGACGACCTCGAGGTGGTCGGGCAGGCCGAGGGTGCGGACCATCTCGCGCTCGTCGAAGAAGCTGACCCAGCCGACGCCGAGGCCCTCGGCGCGGGCCGCGAGCCACAGGTTCTCGACGGCGAGCGCGGAGGAGTACGGGGCCATCTGCGGCTGCGTGTGGCGGCCGAGGGTGTGGCGGCCGCCGCGCGTCGGGTCGGCGGTGACGACGATGTTCACCGGGGTGTCGAGGATGGCCTCGATCTTCAGTTCCTTGAACTGCTTCGCACGGCCCTTGGGAAGGGACTTGGCGTACGCGTCCTTCTGGCGCATGGCCAGTTCGTGCATCGTGCGCCGGGTGTCCGCGGAGCGGATGACGACGAAGTCCCAGGGCTGCGAGTGGCCGACGGACGGCGCCGTGTGGGCGGCCTCGAGGACGCGGAGCAGCACGTCGTGCGGGATCGGGTCGCTGCGGAAGCCGTTACGGATGTCGCGGCGCTCGCGCATGACGCGCAGGACGGCCTCGCGCTCGGCCTCGTCGTAGCCGGGAGCTGCCGGGCCCGCGAGGTCGTCGGCCGGGGCCGGCGGCGTCTCGGGGTTCCCGTCCGCCGAGGCCTCGGAGGTGAGGTCGGCGGGGTCGGCGTCGACGGACTGCTCGATGGAGGCGGACTCGCGGGGCGCGGGGACGAGGATCTCCGGCTCGCCCTCCACGACCGTCTGCTCCGCTTCCACGGTGACGGGCTCGGCGGCCTCGGGAGCCGTCTCCGGCTCCACCACGTCCGCGCCGGCCGGGACGGGGGTGTCGTGCACGGCCTCGGGGAGAACGGACGAGGCCTCGGCGGGCACCTCGAACGCCTCGGGCGCCTCAGCGGTCCCAGCGATCTCAGCGGTCCCTGAGAGCTCGGGGGCCTCGGGGGCCTCCGGGATCTCAGCAACCTCAGCGGCTTCAGGGGCTTGAGTGGCTTGAGCGGCTTCGTACGTCGCCTGCGGCTCGTTCATCGCGTGCGCTTCGTTCATCGCGTGCGCCGATTCGTTCATCGCGTGCGCTTCGTGTGTCTCGGGTACCACGTGGACTTCGTGTGCTTCTTGCGCTTGGGGGACCTGGTCCGCGACGGGTGTTTCGGGGGCCTCGCCGATGAGGACGGGGGCCGGGGCGGCGGGCGCCGCCGGTTCGGGCAACTGGGCCGCGGGCTCGGGCAGCGGCGGCACGACCATGTGCTGCGGCGGCGTCGGTGCCAGGTGCGGCGTGGTCGGGATCGTTCCCTCGACGGGCACGAACTGGCCGAGCGGCTGCGCCGCCTGGTCCGCCGGCCCCTCGGCGGGGGCCTGCGGGAAGTGCTGGCCCTGAACTGCCTCGGGCGCCGGTGCGAACTGGCCGGAGTGCGGGTCGACGGGCAGCTCACCGGGGTGCGCGGCCATCTGCTGAGGCCCCGCGTAGGCGGCGACGGGCTCGGGCTGCGGCGCGAACTGCGCCCCCTCGGCGCCTTGTGCGAACTGCACGCCGTTCGGAGCCGAGGAGTAGTCGAAGGCGTACTCGGCCGGCGTGGCCTGGTCCTCGGCGAACAGACCGCCCTCGGGAGCCGCGGCGTACACCGGCACCTCCTCGGGGGCCGCGAACTCCGGGGCTGCCGAGCCCTCCACCGACTGCACGGCCTGCACGGCATCCAGGTCCTGCACGTCCTGCATGACCTGCATGTCCTGCGGGTGCTGCGGGTGCTGCGGGTGCTGCGGCGCCTGGGCGAACCCGGCGGCGTCGCCGACGGTCTGCTGCGTGGGAGCGGCCGGTGCGACGGGAGTGGCGTCCGGGACGACCGTTTCTGCTGCGGCCTCCGGTGCGAACTCTGCGGCGGGGGTCTCGAAGCCCTGCTGCGGCGGCTGCGCGCCCCAGGGAGCGGCGCCCTGCGGCGGGATCTCACCGAGCTGCGGCGCCGGGGCGCCCGTCTCGTCGCGCGGGATGTCGAGGTACTCGGGTCCCGTCGTGGGCGGGCCCGCCTGACGGACCGGCACGGGGTTCGGCGGCGTGTGCGCGGGACCGCGGTCGGCGAGGGAGCGTACGGGGCTGCCCGTACCGTCCGGCACCGGCGGGCCCATGTGCAGCGGGCGACGCGCGGGCCCGGGGTGCGGGGCGGGCGAGGGCCCCGGCACTCGGACGCCGTTCAGGTCAACCTGGCCGCTGTCCCGGCCCGCCGTCTCGTGCGGGCCCGGCTCGTGCGCGGCGGGCATCGGGGCGGCCTGCGGCTCGCCCCAGGCGCCCTGCGAACCCGGCATCAGCAGCAGATCGTCTTCTTCGGTAGGGGTTACGGAGGGATCGAGGAAGGTGTACGCACCCGGGGCGGGGACGCCCGGCTGTTCCACCGTGCCTGCGTTCTCCGGCAGCCCCTCGCCCGGAACCTGGCCGGTGTCGGTCATGCGTACCCCTCGCCCATCGGTTAGTGCTTCTTCGGCAGCCCCCGGCCGTCGGCCGGGGATGCGACCCCAGTGACCGGAGCGGCGCACCGACCACCCGTCATGAAGAACGAGCGTGAGTGCCGTGCGGCACGACCGGCTGAGGACAACAGGTATTGTCCCGGTCGGCCGGCTGCCACCGCACCTGGATCGGGCACGGCCCGCTGTGGACTGCGCCACGTTGCGCATCCTCCGGTCCTGCCGTACCACACGCACCCCAAAAGTGGCGCGTTTTCCGGACATTGACCGACGGAAAGCCGGGCGTCCAGGTGCAGTACAACGATCGGCCAGCCTACCGCGCGCCCCGGAGCGACGGGGTCACGGGTTGCGGTCGGGCAACTCCCCGGAGAGCAGGAACCCCACGGTCCGCTCCTTCTCGGTCCAGGCGCGAGTGTCCAGTTCGACGGACTGCAGGAGCGAGCACTCGACCCGGTAGCCGTGCTCCGTCAGGTCCCTGCCGATGAGTTCGGCGGCATCGCGTGTCGCGGCGTGCGTCACGATGCGTTCGGGACGCCGGTCGGCGACCGCGGAGACGACGGCGGCTCCCCCGCCCCCGATGCGTACGACATCGGGCTCGGGCAGGTCTTCGAGGATGTGGGGCGCCGTGCCGTGCACGATCTGCGGCTGCACGCCGAAGCGGCGGGCGGTGGCGAGGGTGCGGGCGCAGGCGTCGGGGTCGCGGTCGACGGCGATGACTGCGGCGCCGAAGCGGGCGGCCTCCGCGGTGAAGGCTCCGCTGCCGCAGCCGATGTCCCAGACGAGGTCGCCCACGCGCGGTCCGGTGCGGGCGAGTTGGGCGGCGCGCAGCGGCTCGGTCTCGCCCTCGCCGAGGCGGCCGCCGTACTCGGCGCCGGGCAGTGCCCAGCCGCGCGGGGCGGCCGAGGGGGCGCCTCCGGCGAGCCAGGCGCTGTCGTCGGCCGGGGCGGTCGGGCCGCCGATGACGATGACGACGTTCGGGTCGCGCCAGGTGTGGTCGGCGGCCTTGTCGCTGGTCACCACGGTGACCTGCTCGCGGTCGGTGCCGAGTTCCTCACAGATGACGAAGGTGCGGTGCACGCCTTCGAGGAGCAGTCCGAGTTCGACGGGGCCTGCTCCGGGCGAGGTGAGGACGGCGACCTTGGGGTGGGCGCGGCAGACGTTGACGGCGCGGCGCAGGGTGCGGCGGTGGGCGACGACGACCTGGGCGTCGTCCCAGGGCATGCCGGCGCGGGCGAAGGCCTGGGCCACGGAGGAGACGGCGGGGACCACTTCGACCTCGAGGCCGAACTCGGGCGCGCGCAGGGTGCGTACGACGCCGAAGAAGCCGGGGTCTCCGTCAGCGAGGACGACGGCGGTGCCGCGGTGGGCGGCGATGCGGCGAGCGGCGAGCGCCACGCTGCCGAGCCTGATCCGCTCGGCGCGGTCGGGCACCTCGGGCAGGGCGAGGTGGTGGCCCGCGCCCGCCACGAGAGTGGCGGCGCCGAGCGCGGAGCGTGCCGCCGCGGTCAGGGGCGAGCCGTCCCAGCCGATCACCGTGACCCGGTCGGCCATCGTCGTCAGTCTCCTGGAGGTTCTCGCGGGTCGAACGGGCTCGGTGAGCGTACCTGGTGTACCTGGGTGCGACCGCTGGGGTCAGTTCCAGTCCGAGAAGGCCGTGTATCCCCCGGTTTCGGCGAACTCGTCGGCCACACCGTCGAGGTCCTCGGGCAGCAGACTCCACACGATGAAGTCGGTCCGCAGCTCTTCCCAGCCGCCGTCCTCGGTACGGGTACGCGCTATGCACGCGTTGCGCAGGACGCCCTCGCTGATGCAGCCGATCTTCTGGGCGACCTGCTGGGACGCGGTGTTGTCGGCCGCGGTGCGCAGCTCCAGGCGCTCGAGGCCCTGCTCGCGGAAGAGCCAGCGGGCGGTGGCCAGCGCCGCCTCGGACGCGTAGCCCTCGCCGCGGGCCCAGGGGGCGATGATGTACGACAGCTCGGTGGAGCCCACGTGCCAGTTGGTCTTGCCGAGCTGGACGATGCCGACCAGGCGCTGGGTGAGGAACTCGGTGACGGCCAGGTCGAGGCCGCGGCCCGCGATGCGCTCGGTCGGGGCGTACTGGGTGATCCAGGTGCGGGCCTGGTCCTCGGTGAAGGGCTGGGGCACGGAGGTCCAGGCGGCGACCATCTCGTCGTTCATCATCTCGGCGAGGGCGGGGGCGTCGTCCTCCTCGAGGGCGCGCAGGACCAGCCGATCCGTGCTGATGGAGATGTCCGGGAAGCCCCGAGTACCAGTAGTCATGGCGCCGCTCCGTAACCTTCATGGCCTGGTGAAGTGCCCAGCATGCAGCATGAAGGCACGTAACTGCACCATGGGGTCCTCTCCCGGTGCGGAAGAGGACCCCATGTAGGTGCGGTGGCTGCGGGTGGTGTCAGCCGGCGGTGACCGGAAGCACCGAGCCCTGGTACTTGTCCTCGATGAACTTCTTCACCTCGGGTGAAGTCAGCAGCGTGGCAAGCTTCTTGACCCGGGGGTCGTCCTCGTTGCCCTTCTTGACGGCGAGGACGTTGTTGTACGGGTTGCCCTTCGCGGACTCCACGAGGATGGCGTCCTTCTTGGGGCTCAACTTCGCGTCGAGCGCGTAGTTGTTGTTGATGACGGCCGCGTCGACGTCGCTCAACGAGCGGGGCAGCTGGGCCGGTTCGAGCTCCTTGAAGACGAGCTTCTTCGGGTTGGACGCGATGTCCTGCGGGCTCGCGTTCGCGCCGGCGCCCTTCTTGAGCTCGATGACCCCCTTGGAGGCCAGGAGTTCGAGCGCCCGGCCTTCGTTGGTGGTGTCGTTCGGCAGTGCCACGGTCGCTCCCTCACGGAGCTTGGTGACGTCTTCGACCTTCTTGGAGTAGACACCCATGGGCGGCAGGTACACCTCGGTGACCGCGCTCAAGGTGGTGCCTTTGGACTTGTTGAAGTCGTCCAGATAGGGCTTGTGCTGGTACAGGTTGGCGTCGAGGGTGCCGTCCTGGAGCGCGGTGTCCGGCAGGACGTAGTCCGTGAACTCCTTGATCTCCAGGTCGAGTCCGGCCTTCTTCGCCAGGTGCTGCTGTACGTACGTGAGGACTTCGCCGGCCGGCGTCGGGGTGGCGCCGACGACGAGCTTGCCGCTCTTGTCGCCGGAGCCGGACCCCGAGTCGCCGGACCCGCAGGCCGTCAGGCCGAGCGCGAGGGCTCCGGCGATGACGGCGGCGGGAATCGTTGCGGTGCGCATCGCGGCGATCAGAAGGAGGGAAGGACGGAGCCGGCGTACTTGTCCTCGATGAACTTCTTCACCTCGGGCGACGTCAGCAGCTTCGCGAGCTTCTTCACGCGCGGGTCGTTCTCGTTGCCCTTCTTCACGGCGAGGACGTTGTTGTACGCGTTGTTCTTCGTGGACTCCAGGGCGAGGGCGTCCTTGGCCGGCTTGAGGTCGGCACCGATGGCGTAATTGCCGTTGATCACCGCGGCGTCGACGTCCTGCAGGGAGCGCGGGGTCTGGGCCGCCTCGACCTCCTTGAACTGGAGGTCCTTCGGGTTCTTCGCGATGTCCTGCGGGGTCGCGGTGGCCTCGGAGCCGCTCTTGAGCGTGATGAGCTTGTTGGCGGCGAGGAAGCGCAGGGCGCGGCTCTCGTTGTCGGCGTCGTTCGGGAGGGCGATGGTGCCGCCCTTCTTCAGGTCGCCGAGCGCCTTGGCCTTCTTGGAGTAGAGGCCGAGCGGCTCGAGGTGGACCGTGGCGACCGACTCGAGGTGAGTGGCGTTCTTCTTGTTGAAGTCTTCCAGGTAGGGCTGGGTCTGGAAGTAGTTGGCGTCCACGGACCCGTCCTCGGTCGCCGTGTTCGGCGTGACGTAGTCGGTGAACTCCTTGACCTCGAGGTTGAGGCCTTCCTTCTTCGCCAGGTGGTCCTTCACGTACTCGAGGATCTCGGCGTGCGGGACGGGCGTCGCGGCGACGACGAGCGGGTCGGAGGCCTTGGCCTTCGTGTCGCCCTTGTCGGAGCCGCAGGCGGTCAGGCCCAGGGTGAGGGCGCCGGTGGCGAGGACAGCAGCGGTGATCTTGGTGGTGTTACGCACGAAAAGTGCCTTTCTCCATGGGTGGTGCAACCCGCCGGGTGGGACGGGGAGACAGGGAACAGCAGGTCAGTGGATCAGCGGGTCTTTGCCGGGGCGGCGTCCGCGGTGACGGGACCGCCGGGCAGCAGGCCCGCGAAGGCGCGGAAGCGGAGCGGTTCGCCGCCCTTGCCGGCCCGGCGGTGCAGGACGCGGGCTCCGCTGTCGCCCGCGAGCTGGATGACGGCGATGGTGACGGCGAGGACCGCCACGATGATCCACATCAGCTCGGTCTCGAAGCGCTGGTAGCCGTAGCGGATCGCGAGGTCGCCGAGGCCGCCCGCGCCGACCGTGCCGGCCATCGCGGAGTAGCCGATGATCGCGATGATCGTCGTGGTGGTGGCCGAGATCAGTGACGGCAGCGACTCCGGCACGAGGACCTTGCGGACCACGGTCCAGGTGTTGCCGCCCATCGACTGCACGGCCTCGATCAGGCCGCCGTCGACCTCACGCACGGAGGTCTCGACGAGCCGCGCGAAGAACGGGATGGCGCCGATCGCGAGCGGCACGATGGCGGCCTCCCGGCCGATGGTGGTGCCGACGATCCAGCGCGTGAAGCCCATCAGCGCGACCATCAGGATGAGGAAGGGCATCGAGCGGACGACGTTCACGATCTGCCCGATGACCTTGTTCAGAACGGCGTTCTGGAGCAGGCCTCCGCGGTCCGTAAGGACCAGCAGGACGCCGAGGGGCAGGCCCGCGACGACGGCGATCAGCGTGGACCAGCCGACCATGTAGAGGGTGTCCCAACACGCCTGGGACAGCAGCGGCTGCATCTCCGACCAGGTCACTTGGTGACACCTTCCTTCAGCAGTACGGGCGCGCCGCCCTGTTGTCCGTGGATCTCGACCTGGAGGCCCTGCTCGCGCAGGAAGCCGATCGGCACGACGTTCTCGTCGAAGCGGCCGGGCAGCTCGATGCGCATGCGGCCGACCTGCTTGCCGGCGACGGTGTCCATCGCGGCGCCGAGGATCGAGATGTCGATGTTGTACGTGCGCGCCATCTGCGAGATGACCGGCTGGGTCGTCGACTCCCCGTGGAAGGTGACGTCGATGACGGTGCGGTCCGCGCCGCTGGCGTCGCCGCTGACGGGGAACAGCGCGGCGGCGAGCTCGGAGCCGGGCGTCGCGAGCAGTTCACTGACCGTGCCGGACTCGACGATCTGTCCGCGCTCCATGAGGGCGGCGGAGTCGCAGACCGTCTTGACGACGTCCATCTCGTGCGTGATGAGCAGGACGGTCAGGCCGAGCTGCTGGTTGAGATCGCGCAGGAGCTGGAGGATGGAGCGGGTGGTCTCGGGGTCGAGGGCGCTGGTGGCCTCGTCGGAGAGCAGCACCTTCGGGTCGCCGGCCAGGGCGCGGGCGATGCCGACGCGCTGCTTCTGGCCGCCGGAGAGCTGCGCCGGGTAGGACTTGGCCTTGTCGGCGAGGCCGACCAGGTCGAGGAGTTCCAGCGCCTTGCGGGAGCGTTCCTTGCCCGACTTGCCGAGGATTTCGAGCGGCAGCTCGATGTTGTCCTGGACGGTGCGCGAGGACAGCAGGTTGAAGTGCTGGAAGACCATGCCGATACGGCTGCGGGCCTCGCGCAGCTCCTTGCCGGCGCGGGAGCCGCGGCCGACGAGGGCGGTGAGGTCCTGTCCGGCGACCGTCACGGTGCCGGAGGTGGGACGCTCCAGGAGGTTGACGCAGCGGATGAGCGAGGACTTGCCGGCGCCGGACTGGCCGATGACGCCGTACACCTCGCCCTCGCGGACGTGCAGGTCGACGCCGTCGAGGGCGGTGACCTCTCGACCGCGCGAGCGGTAGACCTTGGTGAGGCCCTGGGTGGTGATCACGTGGGATTCCGTCACTGTCGATGGCGCGGCGCGGGTGAGCGCCTGCGGCGGGCATTCATGGTCGGGATCGGCCTGGACGCAGCACGGTTCTCGCTGTGGCGGTGGAACCGGGGGAGACTGTGCGCGGGGCGGCCCGGTCGCGTACGGCACAAGCACGGACTGGGCACGGCGTTTCGCTTCGGGGCGCGAGAAACAGGCGTTGCGGGGGCCCTCAGAAGGCGCACATTCGACACATACAACGAGCACCGGGCGTCATCGTCGCCTCGGTCGCAAGGGTGCGGCTGCTCGTCGTGGTCATGCGAAAAGTAAAGCAGAAGAGCGCCGGGATCCCCGAACCGCTGTCCGAATAGCGGACAGCCCTGGACGGTGCCCGCCTCGGCCCGAGCCGCACCCGGTACCCCGTGCGGCCAGTGCGGACAGGGGCAGGAGGTGGTTCCCGCCCTCGTAGGGGCCGGGCCCGGCACCCGGCGCGCTGTGGCCAACGCCACGGTGGCGGGGGCGCGCGCACCGGGCCTTTTCGGCCGTAATAGGGTCTCGGCATGCTTGATGCCCTGACGGTCGCGACCGCTGTCGCCGCGCTCGCGCTCGCCGCCTGGTGCGGCTTCGCCGCCTACCGCGACCAGCCGACCAAGGACTGGCACTTCATCGGCATGGCCGTGGTGTCACTGCTCGCTGCGGTGCAGCTGGTTGTCGGCAGCGTCCAGCTGGTCCGGGGCGAGAAGCCGGACCAGGGCACGACGATCTTCGTGGCGTATCTGATCGGCGCGTTCGCGTGCATCCCGGCGGCCGGCTTCATGTCGCTCGCCGAGCGCACCCGCTGGGGTTCTGTGACGGTGGCGGCCGGCGGCATCGTGCTGGCCGTCCTGCAAGTGCGGCTCTATGACATCTGGGGAGGCTGAGGTGTCCGTGACCTCACAGAGCGAGAGCGGCAGCAAGCCGCAGAAGCTGACCAGTGGCCCCGGCACGCTGCTGGTGTGGCTGTACGGCGTGATGGTGGTCGGCGCGGTCTCGCGCTCGGCCGTCCAGATCTCGACGGACTTCGGCCACGCGCCGCTCGCGTACTCGCTGTCGGCGCTCGCGGGCATCGTGTACGGCTTCATCACGTACTCGCTCGTGCGCGGCGGGGAGAAGGCCCGCAAGGCGGCGCTGGTGTGCTGCGCCGCCGAGCTCGTGGGCGTACTGACCGTGGGCACCTGGACGCTGGCGGACCCGTCCGCGTTCCCGGACGCCACGGTCTGGTCGGACTACGGCATGGGCTATCTGTTCATTCCGGTGCTGCTCCCGGTGACCGCGATGTTCTGGCTCAACAAGGCGCGCCGGGCTACGCGCTAGCTGTATTGCCCTGAAGCGTTGTTTGCGCGGCTGATGGGGGGCTTGCCTGCGAGTGCGGTGTGGCATCGGTGGTGGTTGTAGGTGTGGAG
>NZ_JBWKIS010000042.1:0-61133 GCF_056432625.1 Streptomyces sp. NPDC045026 | reverse complement strand
ACTGAACTTCCTACGCTTCTGTGCCACGTGCTCTCTCCGCCGTTCTGGACTTCGATCCTATGGGGACCGCTGTCCGAGAACTTCAGGGCGCCTCAGGGGTGGAGTGCCGCAGAGTCTTGGAGACCACGGTGAGTGGTACGCCCGCGGTGATGGTGATGGTGGCGGCCAGGTGCCGCAGGTCGTGAACCGTGACTCTCGGGACGCCGGCTTCGTCGGAGAGCCGGTGGAGGTGATCGAGCACCAGATGTGGCTGGATCGGGCGGCCGTCGGCTTGGCAGAAGACGAGCCCGGCGAATGGGTCCGCGGGGTCGCTGCGGGCGTAGGGAGCGGTTGGTGCCCGGTGGTGGAGTGCGGTGGCGACGCGGGGTGAGATGGCGACCCAATTGCGGCTCGATCGGGTCTTCGGGGTCGTGAGGATGAGGTGGTTGTTGTCGATGGCGGAGAGCGTGGAGCGCACGTAGAGGACGCCCTCGGAGAGGTGGACGTCGTCCCAGTGCAGCCCGAGGGCTTCGTCCTTGAGCATGCCGGTGCCGATGAGGACCTCGAACAGGTCCGCCATGTAGGGGTCAGCCTCGTGGCAGTAAGCGAGGAAGCGGACCGCTTGCTCTGGTGTCCAGATGCGCCGCTCCGGTGAGGGTGGCCGGCGCAGGACGGGTGGGCTGGCGGGGTTGTGGGGGAGGCGGTGCTGGCGGACGGCGTCGCCGAGGGCGCTGGAGGGGGTGGCCAGGCACCTGGAGAGGGTGACTTTGCCGCGGCCGGCGGCGAGTTGGCTGGTGGTGAAGGCGACGATGTGCCGGTGCCCGAGCTTGAGGCTGCCGAAGCCGGGGATGAGGTCGTTGCGGACGTAGTCCCGGTACCGGGCCATGGTGGTCGGCTTCAACACGAGGTCCTTGGCGGAGAGCCAGGAGTTCAGGTGGTCGGCGACCGCCTGGTTGGGGTCGGCGTCGAACCCGCCCGCCTCACCCTCGAGGAATCGATCTCGCCGCGCCCCGTCCGTGAATCCCCCGTCATCGAAATTCATCGAAGAGCAGAGGAATCCGTAGACACCCGGCGGGAGCCGAACCTAACCTCACCGAGGCCGCCCATGGACGAGCGGCCCCCGCGCACCGTGTCGAACGATTTCGACGAGCCGACCCGAGCGGCCACACGACAGCGGCGGACCCCGGCGAAGAGTCAGGTAGTACCTCATGGTTGCGATCACGGATGTGGCCCGGCAGGCGGGCGTCGCCGTCAGCACGGTCTCGTACGTGATCAGCGGCAAGCGCCCCATCTCGGCGCCCACCCGCCGCAAGGTCCTCGACGCGATGAACCGGCTCGGCTACCGGCCGCCGTCCTCCGCGCGCTCGCGCACCATCGGGCTCGCGGTGCGCGTTGACGACGGGGCGCACAGGCCGCTTCTCGCCGAGTTCATGCTCACGGCGAGCGTGGCCGCCCGCCGGCACGCCTGCAACGTGCTGCTCCTGACCGACCACGAGGAGCACGGCGTCCTGGACGCCGCCCTCCTCGACGGGCTGATCCTCATGGACATCGGCATCGTCGACCCCCGCCTCGACGTGATCCGCGCACTGCCCGTACCGACCGTCCTGATCGGGCTGCCCCGCGAACCCGCGGGCCTGGCCTGTGTCGACCTCGACTTCCGGGCCGCCGGAGCGCTGTGCGTCGATCACCTTGCCGACCTCGGGCACCGCGAAGTGGTGCTGTTCGGCGCGCCCGAGGCGGCGTACGCCAGACACGCCGGTTTCGCGGTGCGCACCGTGTCGGGCGCCGCGGAACGGGCTGCCGCGCGCGGAGTGCGGCTCACCCACAGGACCGTCGCGGGAGACTGGGACAGCGTGGCGGGCACCCTCGCCCGGGTCCTGGCCGAACGACCGCGCACCACCGCCCTCATCGTCCAGAACGAGGCCGCGACGCCCCATCTCGCCCCGCTGCTGCGCGGCATGGGCCGCGCCGTACCCGAGGATCTGTCCGTGGTGGCGCTCGGTTCGGACGTCGTCGCCACCGCGGGCACCCCCGCACTGACCTCGGTCGCCGTGCCCGCCGCCGCGCTCACCGAACGCGCCGTGGACCTGCTCGTCGCCCGGCTCGACGGTGCCACGGCGCCGGGCCACCGACCGGTTTTGCTGGAGCCCCGGTTGTCCGTCCGGGCCTCGACCATCGCGCCACCGGGCGCCTGAACTTCCCCGCAGCCCCCTGCCCACCCCCGTCCCCTCGGCAGTACCCCCTGCCCGCACGCAAGAGCCGCCCCCACCCCGTCTCCCCGAAGGACCCCATGCATCCCCGCCCCCGCGCAGCCGTCGCCGCCTGCGCCGCCCTCGCTCTGAGCGCGGTGCTCGGCGGCTGCGGACTGATCACCGCCGACACCCCGGCGAACACCCTCACCGTCGCCGACTACTACACCGCCGAGCCCGGCAACACCGCCCTCACCAGCATCCTGGACACGTGTGCCTCCGACACCGGCGTCGACGTCGTGCGCGAGGTCATGCCGCGCGCTCAGCTCGTACCGAAGCTCCTCCGCGACGGAGCCGCCAGGACCCTGCCCGACCTGATCCTCAGCGACAATCCCGACCTGCCCAAACTCGCCTCCACCGGCGCCCTGTTGCCGCTCGACGGGCGGCTCGACACCGACGGCTTCTACGACAGCGTTCTGGCGGCGGGCACCTACAAAGGGACGTTGTACGGCGTCGCGCCCGGAGTCAACGGGCTAGCCCTCTTCTACGACAAGGCCGCCTTCCGCGAGGCCGGACTCCAGCCGCCCACCGACTGGAGACAACTGCGGGCTGCAGCAAGCAAATTGACGCAGGGTCACCGCTACGGGCTTGCGCTCTCCGCCGTCGGAACCGAGGAAGGGTCCTGGCAGTACGAGCCGTTCCTGTGGGGCGCGGGCGCCGACCTCGACGACCTGGACTCGCCGCGCTCTGTGTCGGCGCTGTCCTACTGGACATCCCTGTTCGCCGACGGGTCGGTGTCCAAGTCGGCGCTCAACTGGCAGCAGTCCGACGTCGCCGAGCAGTTCATCGGCCACCACGCCGCGATGATGGTCAACGGCTCCTGGCAGCTTGCCGCCCTCGACGCCGTCAAGGGCCTGGACTACGGCGTCGTACCGCTGCCGGGGAAGGCGAGCGGCACGGCTCCCGTCACCCCGCTCGGCGGTGAGACCTGGGCCGTCCCCAAGGGCGACAAGCAGGACAAGGCCGTCGAGCTGCTGGACTGCGTGCTCGGCCGCGACAACATGCTGCGCTGGGCGAGCCTGCGCGCCGACGTGCCCGCCGACCCGGCGGTCGCCGCGAAACTGGTGAAGCGGCAGCCCGACCTCGCGCCGTTCCTCGCGAGTGTGCCCGGCGCCCGCTCACGCACCGCCGAACTCGGCACCGGCTACCCAACGGTCTCGCAGGCCCTGTACACGGCCCTGCAGGAGGCGGCGACAGGCCGCCGCACCCCCGCCGACGCCCTTGCCGCCGCGCAGCGGGCCGCCGCCACCTCCGACGACAACTGATGGGGCGCCGACCATGACCACACTCCTCGCCCGGCCTGCCACCGCGGCCGCCGCCCGGCCACCCGCGCAGTGCCCGGCCGCCCGCCGCGCACGGCTCGTCCGGCTCAGCTTCTGGGTCCCCGCCGTGCTCTACCTGGCCGTCTTCTTCGGCTACCCGATCGCCGCCAACGTCGTCATGTCCTTCCAGGACTACACGGTCACGTCCTTCTACCGGGGCGGGGCGCCCTTCAACGGTGTCGCGAACTATGCGCACGTCCTCGGCGACGACCTGTTCTCCGGCACGCTGTGGAACACGGTCGTCTTCACCGTCGCCTCGCTCGTCTTCCAGTTCGCCATCGGCCTGGGCCTGGCGCTGTTCTTCCGCCGGAACTTCCCGCTGAGCGGTGTCCTGCGCGCCCTGCTCCTGCTGCCGTGGCTGCTGCCGCTGCTGGTTTCCGGCACCGTCTTCCGCTGGCTGCTCGACCAGGACTACGGCGTCGTCAACCAGGTCCTGATGAATCTGCACCTGATCTCCGACCCGGTGCCCTGGCTGGTCAGCCCCGACTACGCGATGACGGCCGTCGTCCTCGCCAACGTCTGGATCGGCATCCCCTTCAACATGGTGATCCTGTACGGCGGACTACAGTCCATCCCGCCCCAGCTGTACGAGGCCGCGTCCCTCGACGGCGCCGGTGCCTGGCACAAGTTCCGGCACGTCACCTGGCCGCTGCTGCGCCCCACCACCTCGGTGGTGCTGATGCTGGGCCTCATCTACACCATCAAGGCGTTCGACGTCGTCATGGTGCTCACCCAGGGCGGGCCCGCGGGCGCCACGCAGCTGCTGTCGACGTGGTCGTACCAACTGTCGTTCACCGAGCTGCACTTCGGTCAGGGCGCCGCCGTCGGCAACGTCCTCATCGTCATCGCCACCCTCTGCGCCCTCGTGTACCTGCGGGCCGTGCGCGCCGAGCAGTCCGAGAACGAGAGGTAGACGACCACCATGTCCGCTCCCGCCCCTTCCTCGGGCGCCCCCACCGTGCGCAAGTGGGCCACCACCGTGCTCGCGCTGGTCATCGTCGCGGTCTTCCTCTTCCCGCTGTACTGGATGCTCAACGCCTCGCTCCAGCCCGCGCAGGCACTGCTGTCCATCCCGCCGAAGTGGATCCCGACCGACCCCACCCTCGACGGCTACCGCGCCGCCTTCGACACCCAGGGCCGGCACCTGCTGATCAGCCTGTTCGTCGCCTGCGGCGTCGTCGTGCTGACGCTGCTCCTGGCGACGCCCCTGGCCTGGGCGCTCGCCAGGTTCCGCCTGCGGTACGCCGCCACGCTGATGTTCGTGCTCCTGATCGTGCAGATGCTGCCGGGCATCGTGAAGGCCAACTCGCTGTTCACCCTGTACAGCCACCTCGGGCTCCTGAACAACACCATCGGCCTCATGCTCGCCCAATCCACCCTCGCCGTCCCGTTCGCCGCGGTACTGCTCCGCTCCCAACTGCGCGACGTCCCGGCCGAGATCATCGAGGCGGCCGCGCTCGACGGCGCCGGAACGTGGCGCACCTTCCTGCGCATCGTCGTCCCGCTGTCCCGCAACGGGCTCATCACCGCGGGCCTGTTCGCGTTCCTGTTCTCCTGGGCCGACTTCCTCTTCGCCATCAGCCTCACCTCCCGCGACGCCGTCACGCCCGTCACCGTCGGCATCTACCGCTTCATCGGCGCCAACGCCACCGACTGGAACGCCCTGATGGCCTCCGCCGTCCTCGCGTCGGTACCCGCCGCGATCCTCCTGATCGTCGCCCAGCGCTATATCGCCGTCGGCATCACGGGCGGCTCGGTCAAGGACTGAGCCTTACCTCCCGTCTCCCCCTTTCCACCCCGTACTGGAGCAATGAACGTGACCACCTTCCGGGAACACGACGGCGGCCTCGAATGGCGCGGCGAGCACGAAGTGCTGCGCATCGAACCCTGGGGAACCGACTCCCTGCGCGTCCGCGCGGCCCTCGGCCGGCTGCGCGACGACATCCCCGGCGCCCTCCTCGACCGCGACGACACCATCGGGCCGGCCGCCACGATCACGGTCCCGGACCTCACTGGCCTCCGGGTCTTCAAGAACGGCCTAGGCTCGCCCACCGACCCGGTGCCCCCGGCCCGCATCACCCAGGGCAACGTCACCGCCGAACTCACCCTCGACGGCCTGATCCGCTTCGTGCGCACCGCCGACGGCACCGAACTCCTCGCCGAACGCCCGGCCCACTTCTGGTGGCCCGGCAGCCGGGTGCACACCCCGGTGGGCCATGGCTACCAGCGTCTGGAGCAGAACTTCCAGGCGTACGAAGGCGAACGCCTCTACGGGCTCGGCCAGCGCCAGCACGGCCTCCTTGACCAGAAGGGCACGGTGACCGACCTCGTCCAGCGCAACACCGAGATCACCATCCCGTTCGCGCTCTCCAACCGCGGCTACGGCCTGCTGTGGAACAGCCCCGCCGTCGGCCGCGTCGAACTCGCCGTCACCGGCACCCGCTGGGTCGCCGACAGCGCCCGCCAGATCGACTACTGGATCACCGCGGGCGACCGCCCCGCCGACATCCTGCGCTCCTACGCCGACGCCACCGGACACGCCCCCGAACTCCCGTCCTGGGCCAGCGGGTTCTGGCAGTGCAAGCTGCGCTACCGCACCCAGGAGGAACTCCTCACCGTCGCCCGCGAACACCGGCGGCGCGGCCTGCCGCTCTCCGTGATCGTCGCGGACTTCTTCCACTGGACCCGGCTCGGCGACTGGCGCTTCGACCCCGCCGAGTGGCCCGACCCGGCCGCCATGGTCGAGGAGCTGGACGAGATGGGCGTCAAGCTGATGGTCTCCGTCTGGCCCTCCGTCAACCGCTCCTCCGAGCACTACGACGCACTCGAGCGCGGCGGCATGCTCGCCGCCAACGAGTACGGCACCGCGGCCCACGCCACCTGGGTCGACAAGGGCGCCGACCACCGCGTGATGGTGTCCTTCTACGACCCGACCAACCCCGACACCCGCGCCTTCGTCTGGGACAAGGTCCGCGAGAACTACCAGTCCCTCGGCATCAACCTGTGGTGGCTGGACGCCTGCGAACCCGAGATGAAGCCCGGCCACCCGGCCAACCTGCGCCTGCATGCGGGCCACGGCGCCGAGGTCGCCAACCTGTACCCGCGAGAGAACGCCCGCATCTTCCACGAGGGCATGGCGGCCTCCGGCAACACCGACGGCATGTCATTCTCCCGCTCCGCGTGGGCGGGCAGCCAGCGCTACGGCACCGCCGTCTGGTCCGGCGACATCGGCACCGACTTCACCGCGCTGCGGCAGCAGATCGCCGCCGGCCTCAACATCGGCATCTCCGGCATCCCCTGGTGGACCACCGACATCGGCGGCTTCCATGGCGGCGACCCCGACGACCCGGCCTTCCGCGAGGTGCTGATCCGCTGGTTCCAGTTCGGGGCGCTCTGCCCGATCTTCCGCCTCCACGGCTTCCGCCTGCCCTGGCTGCCGCTGGGCGGCGAGATGACCGGCGGCCCCAACGAGGTCTGGTCGTACGGCGATCAGGCCTACCGTATCCTCGGCGACTACCTCGCCCTACGCGAACGCATCCGCCCCTACATCGACGAGCAGATGCGCACCGCGTCGCGCGAGGGCCTGCCGCCGATGCGAGCTCTGTTCCTGGAGTTCCCTGACGACGACGCCTGCTGGACGGTGGCCGACTCGTACCTGCTCGGGCCCGACCTGCTGGTCGCCCCGGTCACCACCGCGGGCGCAACGACGCGCGAGGTGTACCTCCCGGCGGGCGCGCGCTGGACGTGCGCCTGGACCGGCGCCGACTTCGAGGGCGGGGCCCGGGTGACGGTGGACGCGCCGCTGGAGCGGATACCGCTGTTCCTGCGGGAGGGGACGCGGCTACCGGTCTCGGCCTGAACATCCCCGGCCCGCGCCCGCGGTGACCGTCAGCCCGTAGGGCTTCAAATTGGCTTCACCAACTGTGACCTGGCATTTCGTCCGATAGCCAGCTGGCTCGGTGGTATGCGTTGATGAGGTCCGCGACGGCTTTTCGGCGCTCGGTCCGGGCTGCGGGCAGGGGGATGATGTTCGGGCCGTCGTTGGGCGCGAGTTGGTCTCGGCCTCGGTGGGGTCGGTGGCTGTTGAAGTGGTCGACGTAGTTGTGGAGGATCTTCTCCGCGTGGCCGCGGCATAACAGCAGGGTCCGGTCGGTGCACTCCTCCCGCGCTGAGCATATGAATCGTCACCGCTCCGCATCTCGGGCCGGCCGCCCAAGGCGACGGGAGCCGGCCTGCATGCGTTCACGGGGCCGCGGTGACCTCGTCGGCTTCCGTCGAGTGCTCCGCGCGGGACGAGGTGACCACCTCCGAGACTCGGGTACCCCGGTCCATGAGGCCTCCCGTGAAGGCGAGGCCCAGGCCGGCCAGGGCGAGAGCCGCCCCGACCAGATTGGGCGAGGCCCAGCCCCAGCCCGCCGAGATGGCCAGGCCGCCGAGCCAGGCACCGCCCGCGTTGGCAAGGTTGAATGCGGAGTGGTTGGAGGCGGCCGCCATCGTCGGAGCGTTCTGCGCCTTGGCCATGAGCAACATCTGGACGGGCGTGGTGATGAGAGAACCCATGGCACCGATGAAGGCGATCGTCACCAGCGCGGGCACGGTGCTGTTGACGGTGAAATAGAACGTCACCAGCGCCGCGGCCAGCAGAGCGAGCCCCGCGTACAGCGTCGGCCTCAGAGCACGGTCCGTGAGCGGGCCTGCGATCACCGTGCCGAGCGTCATGCCGACGCCGTAGAGCGCGAGGACCAGCGTGGTGGAAGAGTCGGAGATGCCCGTCACGTTCGTGAGCATGGGCACCAGGTAGCTGTAGACGGCGAAGAACCCGCCGAACCCGACGACCGCCGTGGCCAGGCCGATCGCGACCTGCCTGTTGCCCATCGCCCGCAGCTCGTGCCGGATACCGGATTGCCGGCCACGTGGCTGGTGGGGAACGAAGAGGGCCAGGGAGGCGAGGGCGATGATGCCGATGACGGCGACTGCCCAGTAGGCGGACCGCCAGCCCAGGTGCTGCCCGAGGGCCGTACTCGCCGGCACTCCGACGATGTTCGCAATCGTGAGCCCGAGGAACATCTTCGACACGGCGCGTGCGGCCCGTTCGGGGGCGACCAGCCGGGAAGCGACGACGGCGCCCACACCGAACAGCGCTCCGTGCGGCAGACCTGCCAGAAAGCGCGCGGCGAAGAGCAGTCCGAAGCTGGGAGCGAGCGCGGACGCGATGTTGCCGACCACGAACAGTCCGGACAGGAGCAGCAGCAGCCGCTTGTGGGGAACGCGCGCGCCGATGCCCGTCAGCACGGGGGCGCCGACGACGACACCGAGCGCGTAGGCCGAGACGAGGTTGCCGGCATGCGGCACGGATACGTCGATGCCGGCAGCGATCTGGGGCAGCAGCCCCATCGTGGCGAATTCGGTCGTGCCGATGCCGAACGCGACAACAGCAAGGGCCAGCAGAGCCAGCGGCATGGTGCAGGAGACCTTTCGAAGACAGTGGTCTATGAGCGGACGGGTGTGGATGGGACCGGGAAGGTCTCCGGTCAGGTGGTCTGTCGCGCTGAGCGCCCTGGCCCGGCGCCACCTTGGAGCAGGGATGGACAGGGGTAAGCCCACAAGGCTCAGCAGTGCGGGGGACCCGCGCATTCCAAGATCGACCGGAACGTGTCGGTGACCTCCGTCACCCGTTGTCGCCCGTCCTGTTGTGTACTGCTGCCGCCCGTCACCCACCCTTTGGTCTGCACACGCACTCCCTCCCGCGAGGGAGTGCGTGTGCAGGGAGCTGTCGTTCGGGGTCGGGCCGGCGGTGGCACTCGCCGTTGCTCGGGACGGTCCGCTCGGGCCGACGCCGGATGTCACTCCGGCGTGCACCCGCGCAGGGTGGATGCGATGACGGCGTCCAGTCCGTGCTCGGAGAGGTGCGGGGGCGACGGGGCACTGCTCCTGATCCCTGGCCCCCCTCGTAGGCAGCCGCGTCTCAAGATCCCTTGAGACGCGGCTTTTACATGCCAACCGCAAGGTGCACGGTTGGTGCGCTTCTCCGTAGGCAGGTCGGCGAGTAACTGGGGCGGCTCGCAGCCGCCTGTCTAGGTGGCGCTTGCTGCGGCCCGGGCCGGGCGGTCCCCGTACCGTGTTGTGCGCGGGTGGCGCCGAGGACGACGAGTTCGCCGTGCACTCGGCGATCCCCCCGAGGGATTTTCGCGGACCAGGCGCAGGACGAGAAGGCGGATGGAGCGCACGGTGCGGGGGCGCCCCACCTTCTTCGGCTGGCAGGTCTGGGCGTGTCGCCGGTGCATCAGGTTGCGGTGCCAACGCAGCACGGTGTCCGGTTGGACGAACAGCGGCAGCTGGTGGGGGCTGGCCGGGGGAGTGGGGTCAGCAGCGCGGCGAGGAAGGTCCGCTCCTCGAGCCGAAACGTCGGTTTGTCGGTGCCGAGATGGCGTTCCAGGACGGTGATCTGGTGGCGTAGCGCTAGGATCTCGATGTCTTTGTCACGGTCGCTCATGGGCAGCAGGCGCAGCGCGGCGACGGCGTGGGTGACGGCCGGGTAGGCGAAGCGGATCACCGTGGGCAGGGAGCGCTGCAAGAAGTGGATCAGCGACTCCGTCTCCTGGGGGCTGTTCTGAGTTCGGATCGCCGATTGCCAGGTTCGACCGCGTGTCAACATTGCGCGGCGAGGTGATCCGAATGCCGATCGGCAAGGGGATTCGCACGTTGGCTCGCCGCCTCGCGCATGATCGCCTGCCGCTCCCTCCCTGCCTCACCCGAAGCGGTCAACCGGAGTGGGAGGCGGGGGAAAATTCGAAGATGCCGTAGGAGAACGGAGCGGCCTGCAACGTAATCCCGCCGGCGACGCTGACGCCGTGTGTCACCAGTGCTCGCGTTCGACCCAACTCTCCGTCAGGGAGGGTGAATTGTGTGTCGGCGGCGCTCGGATTCACGACGACCAGGTGGGTTTCGCCGCAGGTATGGACGAGCGGGTAGTCGGCATTGAGCACGGTCACTGTCGCGCCGGTGCCAAGGGCCGGGTACTCGGCGCGCAGCGCGATCAGGGCCCGTACGTGCTGGAGCAGTGAGGTGGGGTCGTCTCGTTGGGCCGCCACCGTGGGGCGCTCGGGGTCCGGGTCGATCGGCAGGTACAGGTCGTCGGCGTGGGCGGTGGAGAAGCCTGCGTTCGCCGTACTGTCCCACTGCATCGGTGTACGTGAGCCCTGCCGGGCCTCGCTGCCCAGTTGGCTGCCCTCCTTCGTGGGCAGGCCCGGCAGGTAGCGCATGCCGATTTCGTCGCCGTAGTAGATGACGGGCAGAGCCGGCCATGTCAGCTGGAAGGCGAAGGCCGGCGCGACCATATCGCGCGTGCGGGTACCGCACACGAGCCGGGAGAAGTCATGGTTCGCGGTGGGTAGGGCCACGTAGCCGCTCCCGGCGATGGCAGCGTCGGCCTCCTGCCAGGCGTGCAGGAACTCCTGCATTGAGCCCTCGCCCTCGGGGGCGAAGTAGCACGGTTGGGTGCCCCAAGCGTCGCTGTGACTGCCCATGGAGAGGTGGGTACAGACCTGCCGACGCGAGCTCCTCGACCACACCTTGGTCAGGGACAGCGCCATCTCCTGCATGCCTTGCGAGAGTTGGAGCAGTTCTACAACAGCCACCGGCCCCATCAGGCCATAAGCCAAGCGGCACCCCTGCGCGCCGTCCTCGACTCTCGAACCCGGACAGACCGCCCACCTCGACATGTGTCGACACGACCGCCTCGGCGGGGTCATCCACGAGTATCGGCATGCCGCCTGAACTGCACGGACGCGGTTTCCGGCAGCCGCACCGTCGGTCAGCCGTGGCGCCCGTGCCACGGCAGCCGCCGCCGGTGTACGCCTGGTGGCATCACCGTGTACCGATGGGGCCGGGAAGCGGCACAGACCAGCCCCTTGATCGATGCCAGCGTCGACGGCATGCTCCTACCGGAGATGGGGCGGGCCCTTCACAAGCCGGGCGCTGCGGACTGCCCGGTGAAGTATCCGGTCACCGTAGCCATGGCGGCGGTACTCTCGCCCGTCAGCCGGATCCGCAGTTCTCGCACGGCAACCGGATCGAAGGCGTGAATACGGCGGACACCGACTGTCTGGCCTACGGCGATCAACTGCCCGTCGGCGACGACCTCGTGGCGCGTGATGTGTTGTCCGGCGGTGAGATCTTCGCGCAGCTCCAGATGGTCGATGCGTACCGGCTCGGCGAAGGACACCTGGATGCCGCCGTCGATGGTGGTGAGTGTGGCAGGAATGGGTTCGGCGAATCGGCGGGCCGTCGAATCGGTGAAATCGAGCAGCCGGGTGCGGTCGGCGTCGTCGATTCTGCCGCGCCGGTCCGGTGGCACATTGAGCAGCAGACCCGCGCCGAGGCCGACCGAGCGGTACCAGATGCCCAGCAGGTGATCGGCGCTTTTGAGGGTATGGAGATCGTCGGGCTGCCAGAACCAGTTGGCGCGGATCGGGACATCGCATTCGGGTGGCAGATAGCGAGCGGAGTCGAGGGCAGCCTGCCCGTCGTCGTACACGCTGATCCCGGTGGACTCGGTCACGTACCAGCAGGGGTCCTCGGCCAGACCGTCCTCGTTGCCCACCCAACGGATCGTCGGGCGCCCCATGTTGAAGACCATGGCGTCGGGCTGGTGCTTGTCGATGACGGCCATGACGGCGTCCCAGTCGTACGTGCGGCCCTCGGAACCGGCACCGTCGAACCACAGCTCGTACAGCGGGCCGTAGCGCGTGCACAGCTCGGTGAGCTGGCGAAGATAGAAGGCGTCGTACGCCGCTGGATCGTCGTAGCAGTCGGCGTTGCGGTCCCAGGGGGAGAGGTAGAGGCCCAGGCCGAGCCCCGCGGTGCGGCAGGCCCGGGACAGCTCGGCGACGACATCCCCCTTGCCGTCCTGCCAGGGGGAGGAGGCGACTGAGTAGTCGGTGGTGGAAGTCGGCCAGAGGCAGAAGCCGTCGTGGTGCTTGGCGGTGAGGACGACGTATTTGGCGCCGGCAGCGACCGCTGTCTCCGCCCATTGGTCGGCATCCAGCTCGGTCGGGTCGAACGTGGCCGGGTCGAGGGAGCCGTCGCTCCACTCCTCGCCGTTGAAGGTGTTGATGCCGAAGTGCAGGAAGAGGCCGAACCCGTCCTGTTGCCAGGCGAGTTGCCATGGAGTCGGGATTGCGGTCATGGGTGCATTTCCTCGAGTCGTAGTTCGATCACCGGCAGCAGTACGTCGGGCGCCGAGTGGGCAGGTGGAAGCGCGCCCGGGTGAACCAGTCGGTCCCTGGGGGAGGTCATGAATGCGATCTCTCGGATGGCACAGACAGGAGTCAGGCCGAGCGGGCCAGGACCGCACGGTGGACGGCGTGCTGGAAGGGCAGTCCGCGGGCGTAGCGCTCCAGCTCATCGATGGCGGCGTCGGCGAGACGGGCCAGTTCGTTGCCGAGGGACCCGGCGATGTGCGGGGTGAGCAGCACGTTCGGCAGGTCGTACAGCGGTGAGTCGGGCGGCAGGACGGTGGGGTCCGTGACGTCGAGTACGGCATGCAGCCGGCCGGAGACGAGCTCGGCGGCAAGCGCCTCGGTGTCGACGAGGGAGCCGCGAGCGGTGTTGATCAGGGTGGCGCCGTCACGCATTGCGGCGAGATGCGTCGCGTTCAGCAGGTGCTGGGTTTCAGGGATCTCGGGCGCATGGATGCTCACCACATCGCTGCGGCGTACCAGGTCATCCAGTGTCGTCTGTTCCACGTTCAGGTCTGCGGCGTCCTGCGGATCCAGGTACGGGTCGTAGACCAGCGCCTCGAAGTCGTACGAGCGCAGAAGCTCGATGACGTGCCGGCCGGTGCGCGAGGCCCCCACGATGCCGATGGTCCTGCGGTAGTTGCCGACCTCCGGGTAGAGGCGAAGGGGGTCGAGCTGGGCGCGGGCAGCCCGGTAGGTCTGAGCCGCCGAAAGGACACGTTTGTTGGCGAAGACGATCGCGGCGACCGTGTACTCGGCGACGGGTCGCGCATTGGCCTCGGCCGCACTTGTCACCTTCAGGCCGCGCTCCCACGCGGCCTCCGTCATCAGCCCCTTGACCGAGCCGGCTGTGTGCACGACGGCACGCAGGCCAGGCATCTGTGCGAGCGCTTCCTCGGTGAGCTGAGGGCAGCCCCAGCCGGTGAGCAGCACCTCTACGTCGCGGAGTGCGGCTGTTGCCGCGGGGCCGGGAGCGGTGAATTCGGTGATGAGCGGTGCGGGGAGCAGGTGTGCGGTGGACTGCAGGCGGAGCAGTGCGTCGTCGCCCAGCACGGCGGTCATGGCGTCTTGGCTCATGGCGAGGACGGTGCGGGGACGGTGGGTCACTTGAGTGCTCCTGCGGTGAGTCCGGAGCGCCAGAAGCGCTGCAGGCCGATGAAGGCGAGGATGAGTGGCAGAACGGCGACCAGGGAGCCGGTGATGGCGAGCCGGTAGATCTCCGGATTCTGGGCGACCATGTTGTTCCAGCCGTAGATTCCGAGTCCGACCGGGTAGAGGTTCTGGTCGTTGAGCATGACCAGCGGGCCGAAGAAGTTGTTCCAGCTGGCGGTGAACGAGAACAGGAAGAGGGTCATGAAGCCGGGCATCAGGATGGGCAGGGCGATGGATCCGAAGATCCTCACCTCGCTCGCTCCGTCGACGCGCGCGGACTCCAGGATCTCGCCCGGGACATAGCCCTCGGAGAAGACCCGGGCCAGATACACGCCGAAGGGGCTGGCCAGGGAGGGGAGGAGGACCGCCCAGTAGGTGTTGACGAGGCCGGCCTCGGAGGCGAGGAGATACTGAGGCAGGGTGATGACGATGCCGGGAACGAGCGTGCCTGCCAGGACGACACCGAAGAGCTTCTGCTTGCCACGGAACTCGTACTTGTCGAAGCAGTATCCGGCGGCGACGCAGACCAGCGATGAGGCAAGCGCGCCGACGACCGAGTAGATCAGGGTGTTCAGCAGCCAGCGTACGAAGATCCCGCCGTCGTAGGTGAAGACGGCATGCAGGTTGTCGAAGAGGTGGAACTCCCCGAAGCTGAACCCGGATGTTCCGAAGAGGTCGGCGTGGTTCTTGGTGGCTGCGATGAACAGCCAGGTCAGCGGCATCACTGCGTACAGAACCGTCAGGAGGAGCACGGCGTTCACCACGAGAGTGGAAGCGAACCTGCCGGCCGTGGGCCGACGGCCCCGCCCGGTGCTCTTCTTCGGCGGTGTGCTGCGCTCCGGCTCGTTCACCGGATCGTCGCTCGAGGCGACTGTGGGAAGCGTAGGAGTGGTCATGCTGCCTTCCACCGGTTTCCGATCGTGGTGACGATGTAGGAGAGGACGCCCGCTACAAGGGCGAGCACGAGTGAACCCGCGGCGGCGAGGCCGTAGTCGTGCTTCTCGAAGGCAGCCTTGAAGATGTACATGATCGGTGACCAGTTGGAGCCCATGGAGTCTGCTCGTGCGGACAGGAGCTTCGGCTCGTTGAAGATCTGAACGACCCCGATGCAGGTGAACAGCAGAGTGAGGATCACCGCGGAACGAATCATCGGCAGCTTGATCTGGACGGCGGTACGAAATCCGCCCGCACCGTCCACGGTGGCCGCTTCGATGACCTCTCGGGGAACGGCCTGCAGGGCGGCGAAGAAGATGATCGCGTTGTAGCCGATCCACTGCCAGGCGGCCATGTTGACCATCGAGGAGATGGCGTGGCCGGAGGAGAAAAAGTCCCAACTGCCGCCCACGGCCTGGATCCAGTCGAGCACCGGGCTCAGACCGGGCGTGTACAGATAGAGCCAGATGATCCCGGCGATCATTCCCGGAACCGCGTGCGGCAGGAAGACCACGAGCTGCACGAAGCGTTTGGCGCGGGCCACCGTCGAGTCCACGAGCAGGGCCAGGGCCAGTGCGCTGCCGATCATCACCGGGATGTAGAAGGCGCAGTAGGCAGCCACATGCACGAAGGAGCTGACGAAGCCGGGCTCGCTCAGCGCCTTCGTGAAGTTGCCGAAGCTGGCGAAGGTGCGCTCGGTCACGCCACCGAAGCCGAGGCCGGAGGAGCGCTCCTGAAAGAGGCTCATCCAGACGGCGTAACAGATGGGGGCCACCGTCACGGCAGCGAAGATCGCGAAGAAGGGGGTGAGGAACAAGGCCACCGCACTGCGCTGGCCGGGCCTGAGCGTGGCCCTGCGTGCGGACCGGGTGAGTGGTGCTGCCACCGGGGACTCCTTGGTGGGGGCGTGAGAGGCGTCGGGAGGGAGCCGCCGGGCGCGTTGGACAGCGCGCCCGGCGGCGGGAGGGACCCGGGGATCAGAGCCCCGGTCCGCACCGGCTCACTTGGCGAGGTTGAGACCGCGCTCCTTGATGGCCTTCTGGGCCGCTTCCTGGCCCGCGTCGAGGGCGTCGACGAGGGTGCCCTTCCCCGCTGCGTCCTGGATGGCGGTGTTGGCGCCGACCTGGACCGGGCCCCATGTCCAGCCCGGAACGATGGTGTCGACCTGCGCGCCGGCGATCTTGTATACGTCGTCGCCGCCGAAGTACCTCTTGTCGTCGAAGAGGCTCGCGGCCACGTCACGCATCTCCACGTCGGCGGGCAGGGCGCTGCTCGGCGCGTCCAGGCTGCTCAGGCGGGCCTTCACGGCGTCGGCGTCGGTGGCGACCCACCGCGCGAACACTGCCGCTTCCTTGACGTGCTTGCTTCCCTTGGGAACGGCGTAGGTGGTGCCGCCGTACATGCCGGAGGCCGCGGTGCCCCAGTTCGGCAGCGGGGCGATGCCCCACTTGCCGCTCTGCTTGGGGAAGGCCACCGTGTGACCGCCCGCGCTCCACGAGGCTCCGATGAAGCTGGCGATCTTGCCGTCGGTCTTGTACTTGTTGAAGTCGTCGCCGGCGAAGCTCGTCTTCAGGACGAGATCGTCCTTGACCAGCCCCTGCCAGTAGTCGGCCACCTTCTTCGAGGCAGCGTCATTGATGCCGACCTTCCACGCGTCTCCCTCGACGCTGTACCACTTGGCTCCCGCCTGCCACGAGAGGGCGGCGAGGAGCATCGGGTCATCGGAACCCCAGCCGCCGATGCGTACGTTCTTGTCGGCCTTCTTGATCTTCTCGCCGGCCTTCTTGTACTCGCCCCAGGTCTTGGGGACCTCTACGCCGGCCTTCTTGAAGAGATCCTTGCGGTAGTAGAGCAGCTGAGGGCTTGCGTCGAACGGCACCGCCCACGTCTTGCCGCCCAGGGTCACCAGGTCCTGGATGGCCTGGGGGAACTTCGCCTTGACAGTGGCGCCGGCCTCGCCGCTCAGGTCCTCCAGCAGGCCCTGAGAGGCGAATTCGGGAAGCTGCGCGTACTCGATGCCCGCGAGGTCGGGGGCATTGCCCGCCTTGATCGCGTTGGTGATCTTTGCGTAACCGTCCGGGCCGCCAGTGATCTGCGAGAACTTGACCTGGATGTCCTTGTGGGTCTTGTTGAACTCGTCGGCCGTCTGCTGGGCACCGGCGGTCCAGCCCCAGTAGGTGAGCGTGACCGGCTTGGCGGGCGAGCCTGCCTTCGATCCGACGTCCTGTCCACCGCAGGCAGTGGCGGTCATCGCCAGCGAGACGGTGACGGCTGCAAGGGCGAGGCGAGATGTGCGGGATATGAGCTTCAAGGCTCTGCTCCTCATGGACGGGCCGACGATGCGGCGGCTGCTCGCACATCATTCGACCCAGCCAATACGGAGTCAATAGAAAAACAAGAAGTTCGAAAGGAAAGCCAAGTTTCGGGTTAGGAAACGTTGGATGAGGAGCGCACCCGAAGCTCAGGGAGGATGGCGATCCGGCGCCTGGGCCGACCCGGCTCGGTGAGTCTCAGAACCATCAACTCGACTGCAGAGAAGCCGACTTCGTGCTTCGAAGGAGCCACTGCGCTCAGCGGCAGATCGGCGAGTTCGGCCACCTCGTCGTCGTACGAGACGAGCGCGACGTCGCCCGGAACCGAGAGCGAGGCGGCTCGCAGTCGCTGCAGCAGGACCAGTGCATCGTTTTCCGGATGAACCAGCGCGGCGTCGATCCGGCCGGACCGGACACCTTCGAGGAACTCCTCCATGGGCCGCTCGTAGTCCGGATCGCCGGGGCCGTCCGTGCCGAGATCGATGTAGGTGGTGTCGTCGGGACCGGCGAGGCCGGCCGCGCGCATGCCGGCGAAGTAGCCCTCCTTCACCCAGGGCGAAGTGGGAGTTCCGCCGCGCATGAACAGGGCGATCCGCTGACACCCGCCGTCGAGGAAGTGCTGTACGGCCAGCCTGGCCCCGTAGGCGTGGTCCGTGCCCACGTGCTCGGTGGCGGCTGCGTCCTGCGCGGGGCGGCGCTCGATCAGCACCACGGGAACGTCCAAATCCTCGTACCACTGCCGCCCTTGGCCGCCACCGGTGTCGGAAGGCGCCAGCAGCAGCCCGGCAGCTCCGTCCTCGATCAGCCGGGCCGCCTGAGACTTCTCCACTTCGGGGTCGTACCCGGAGACAGCCAGCGCGAGCCGCACTCCCCTCGCCTCCGCCGCTTCGCGGGCGCCCTTGATCACCTCGGGGTAGTAGTAAGCGGAGGACGGCACGATCATGCCCAGAGTCCGCACTGTTGTCGGGCTCGGCTTCGTGCGTGCAGCGGCACCCTCGGGAGCGGTCTCCGCCCAGTCCTCGGGCAGCATCGCGCCGCCGTGAACCCTGGCCACGAGGCCACGCTCGGCGAGGACTTCGACGTCCTTGCGAACCGTCACCGGGGAGACCCCCAGCTCCGCCGCGAAGTCCGTGACCCGCATCGACCCTTCCTCGCGCACCCGGCGCAGGATCGCCTGATGCCTCTCCTCCGCATGCACGATGCGGCTCCCCTCTGCTCGTGTCCCGGTCGGAGCCACACTAGCTCTGACCTCTAACTTTAACGTTTAGTTTCGAGCGAAGAAAATGCAAGAGCACTTCGTGCGGGGCTGTTGTCGCCAGGGCTGAACCTGTGGGTTCATGCCGCTGCCCTCATCTCGCGCGAGGGGAGACCAGGTTCAGGACCGGTCCCTGTCGTGCCGCACATGGTTCCGGTCCCCAGCGGCGACGGCGCCGTCGCCGTCCGGGAAGGTCACCGGCGACGATCACCTTCGAACGAAGCAAATGCAAAATATTCGCGCACAAAGCATTGTCCTCCTGTGGTGCAGGGGTATTACATACCCCTGCACTCGCAGGCCCTCAGCGGTCTGCCCGGCGTTGCCCGTCATCCGGAGGTCTCTTCCCATGCCATCCACCTGGTCCCGCCGCCGCCTCCTGCAGGCATCCGCCGCTTCCGCCCTCGCACTGAGCATCATGGGAACCACCACCGGGCAGGTCTTCGCAGCCGACGACGAGTACGCCGCTCTGCGCGGCACATGGCGCGACCTGATCCTCGGCACGGGCTTCGCTCCCACGGTGGAGCCCTACCGGACTCTGCTCGCCAACATCGGTACGTCCGCGCGGAGTTACCTGTCCACCATGGCTCCGGTCGGCGGTTCCCTGTGGCCCGACCGGAGCTACGCCGATCCCGATCCGGACACCGACGCGGAGTCCTACACCTTCTCGGCGAACATGAACGACAGCTACTCCCGGCTGAACACCATGGCCCAGGCGTATGTGCAGCCCGGCACGGGGCTGACCGGCGACACCGCGCTCAGGGACGCCGTCCTCACCGGCCTCGACCACCTGTACGCCGAGGTCTTCAACGAGAACGCCACGCAGTACGGCAACTGGTGGAACTTCCAGATCGGTGCCCCTCAGTCGCTGATGGACACCAGTGTGCTGCTGTACGACGCCCTCTCCGAGACGCAGATCGCCAACTACTGCAAGGCCGTTGACAAGTTCGTCCCCGACTCGGTCTTCGCCTCGTACAGCGGCACAAGCACCGGCGCCAACCGCGTCGATCTGTGCCGCGGCGTCATCCTGCGCGGCATCGTCGGCAAGAACCCGGACAAGATCGCCCTTGCCTCCAAGGCGCTGGCTCCGGTGTTCCCGTACGTCACCTCCGGCGACGGCTTCTACACCGACGGTTCATTCATCCAGCACACCACCATCCCCTACATCGGCGGCTACGGTTCGGTGCTCCACGACGGTGTAGGACGCCTGCTGGCGCTGCTGCGTGGATCGAGCTGGGAGCTGAAGGACCCCAATACACAGCTCTTCCTCGACACCGTCGAGAAGGCCGTTGCACCGTTCGTCTACAACGGCCTGATGATGGACAACGTCTCCGCGCGTGGCATCAGCCGCAGCGGGAGCAACGACCACCTGCGCGCCCACGGCATGATGGCGAGCATCCTGCTGGTCGGCCAGGGTGCCAGTGCCGAGGAGAACGCCCGCTGGCGGGCCATGGTCAAGGGCTGGATGCAGCGCGACTACTACAGCACGGCCCTGAAGGACCCCGGCCTCAGCCTGATCAGGGCATCGTTGCTGCAGTCACTGCAGGACGACACCACGGTCAAGGCCGCCCCCGAGCCGGTCGAGCACCGGCTCTTCCACAACATGGACCGCGCCACCCATCGCCGCCGCGACTGGGCCGCCTCGATCTCCATGGCCTCCAAGCGGATCTCACACTATGAGTTCGGCAACGGCGAGCACGCCCGCGGCTACCACACCGGCGCCGGGTGGCTGTCCTGGTGGGGCAGCGACTTCGGTCTCGAGCAGTACTCCGACGCCTACTGGCCCACCGTCGACCCCTACCGTCTGCCCGGCATCACCGCATCCCGCAAGCCTCTCGCCGACGGCGAGGGCGGCAACTGGGGTGGCCCGAGGCCCGATTCGGCCTGGGTCGGCGGCACTACCGACGGCGAGTACGGTGCCACGGGCCAGCACCTCAAGGGCCTGTCCAGCACCATGAACGCCAAGAAGTCCTGGTTCTGGCTCGAGGACTCCATCGTCTGCCTCGGCGCCGGCATCACCTCCACCGACGGCTACGCCGTCGAGACCACCGTCGACAACCGCCACCTCGGCACCACCGGCACCCCCGCCCTGACGGTCGACGGCAAGTCCCAGCCCACCACTCAGGGGTGGACCGCCACTTTCACGCGAGCCGAGTGGGCGCACGTAGCCGGACAGGCCGGCTACGTCTTTCCCGTCAGAGCCAAGATCAGCGCGGTCCGCGAGGAACGCACCGGCGCCTGGAAGGACATCAACACCGGCGGGCCCGCCGACCGGATCACCCGCCGCTATCTCACCCTGTTCACCGACCACGGCACCGACCCCACCGACGGCGACTACGCCTACATCCTCATGCCGGGCGCCAGCGCCAAGGCCACCGCCCAACGCGCCTGTGACAAGGGCTGGCTGAAGATCCTGTCCAACACCGGCGACCACCAGGGCATCCGGGTCCCGAAGCTCGGCTTCACCGCGGTCAACTTCTGGGTGCCCGGAACCGTCGACAAGCTCACCACGAGCGCCCCCGCCTCCGTCCTGATCCGGGAAAACCGCAACGGCACGGCGACGATCGTCGTCTCCGACCCGGCACGTCAGGCCATCTCACTGGACATCACCTGGAACCGGCGCGTCTCCAAGGTGCTCACCAAGCCGTCCACACTCACCGGTGCCACCACCGGCTCCTCGCTGAAGCTCACCTTCGGTGACCTGACCGGCGCCGCCGGCGCCCCCCAGAAGATCACCGTCCGCCTGGCCTGACCCCCCTTGAACGGCGGGCCCGTCGTCGGCGGCGGGCCCGCTTCTCCCTCCCCCCCCCGCACTGTAGGAGGATGCATGCCCCGCACGATGCTTAATGTCATGAGCACGATCATCACTCCCCTACTCCGTAGAACCGCACTCGTCGCGACGGCCATGGCGCTGGCCCTCACCCCGTTCCTCGTCACCCCCGCCTCGGCCGCCGGCTTCACCGTCTACACCAACGAGCGCGGGACCAACCCGCCCGGTCTGCAGCAGTTCGGCGCGGTGAAGTCGACGGTGGTCTACGACTTCTTCAAGTTCACCTGCGACAGCGCCGGCTGCTACTCCAACGGCGGTGCGCTTCCGTCCCAGGCCACCTACCAGGCCAAGGTCCAGGAGTACATGGGCACGGGACAGTTCGGCGGTGCAGCGGGCTCACCGGTCGTGCTCGATTTCGAGAACATCGTGGTCACCGCACTGTCCGGCCAGGCGGCCACGAACGCGTTCAACCTCTGGAAGAACCAGCTGATCCCCTGGACCAAGAGCGCCGCCTCCGGCCACCCGGTCGGCATGTACGGGTACGACTGGTCGACCACCAACAACAGCCTGACTCAACAGCTCCACCAGAACGGGCTGTTCGACTTCTTCGCGCCCCGCATGTACTGGGACAGCGGTGAGACCGAGTCCAGCTGGTCCACCCAGCTCGACCAGGCCATCGCCAACGACCACGGGCTCGCCGCGGGCCAGCCGATCTACCCGTACATCCAGCCCGGCTCGCTCGCTGATGGCTATCTGTCCGGCAGTACCTGGAGCTTCATACTCAGCCAGCTCAAGGCGAAGACCGAGGGCGCCGTCGTCTGGGAGCCCACGGCCTCGGACGCCGGCGCCTGCAACTGGGTCTCGCAGAACTCGTACGAGATGGGCGTCATCACCGGCACCGGCAGCAGCGGTCCGCTGACCGCCACCGCGGCCGCGCCGAGCGGCAACTGCACAGTGACCCGCGGCGCCACGACCTCGGTCCCGGTCGTCATCAAGAACACTTCGAGCACCACCACCGCGGCCACCACGATGCAGAGCTTCACCGGAGCCCCGCAGGGCATCTCCGGCACCTGGCAGTACTGGGACGTCCCCGCCCTGGCGCCCGGCGCAACCTGGAACACGGCCCTGAACCTGACCGTCCCCTCGACCGAGACGTGGAGCACGGCCCTGTTCCACTTGCGCACCGGCCTCAGCGACACCCGATGGGCCGTCATTGTCCAGTGAGCTGACCGGCAGAAACACCCCGCCGCCCGGCCCCCGCTGACCCCACGTCGACCGAGACCGTCCCTCCCGTCCCGGAGCTCGACGACCGGACCGTCAGAGCTGACCCGATCGCCCTGCGCAGTGTGGCCGTCCGGACGGCCACACTGCGCAGGAGCCGACCGACCCACCTACCCGCTCACCCACCGACTGCCAATCGCTGAGGAAGGATCAGTCATGCCTGGTGGCGCCCGCCGCGTCCTTGTCGTCGGCATCGACGGCGTACGTCTCGACACACTCCACACCGCGGACACCCCGCACCTCGATGAGGTGGCGGCGGCCGGTTTCCTCGCGCCGCTGACCATCGACGCGGGCACCCCGACCATGTCGGGACCCTGCTGGGCCACGATCGTCACCGGCGTACGTGTCGACAAGCACGCCGTATGGGGCAACGACTTCAGCGGAAACCGCCTCGGTGTCTTCTCCGACTTCGCCACTCGCCTGACCCGCCAGGACCGTCGGCGCACCTATGTCGCCGCGGGCTGGCAACCACTGGTGACCGTGGCCGACGGCGGTCCCCTTTTCCACGGCCCGAGCCGTCTGACGCACATCGCGCCGGCCGCCGAGACCTGCGAGGACTGGGACGACACCGACGAGCTCATCACCACCGAGGCGGTTCGTGTACTGGCCTGCGAAGACCCCGAGGCTTCCTTCGTCTACCTCGGCGCCGTGGACGAGACGGGTCACATCCAGGGTTGCGGTCCGGCCTACTCGGCGGCGATCGTCCGGGCCGACGAGCGCCTCGGCCGGCTCCTGACCGCCATCCGCTCACGCCCTTCGTACGCGGACGAAGCCTGGACCGTCATCGTCGTCACTGACCACGGCCACCGCGACGAAGGCGGCCACGGTGGCCCCTCGGACCTCGAACGAACCGCGTGGATCGCCTGCGCCGGCCCCGACATACCGGTCGGCGCACAGGTCGGCACACTGCACCACGAGGACGTCGCCGCCCAGGTGTTCGCCGCCCTGGACCGCCCCGCAGACTCGCACTGGACCCTGGACGGCAGGCCTTTCATCACCGCCCCACAGGCGGTGCTGTGCGACATGGACGGCACCCTCGTCGACAGCGAGTCGCTCTGGCTGCGCACGGTCGGCGAGGTCGCGGCCGAGCTCGGGCACACGCTCACCGAGGCGGACACCCCGGCGGTCCTCGGCCGCGCGGTCGAAGACACCGCCGCGTATCTGCGGCACGTCTCGGCCACCGCGCGTCCGCTCAGCGACATCGCGGCGGACCTCGACGCCCGCTTCCTGGCTGCGGTCGAGGCGGACACGGCGCTGCTGCCGGGAGCCCGCCGACTCCTGGACACCCTCCTCGACTCAGGCATCCCGACCGCACTGGTGTCGGCCTCCCCGAGGCCGGTCGTCGACGCGGTACTGAAGGTGCTCGGCACGGAGTCGTTCGCGACCACCGTCGCCGCGGGCGAGACCGTCCGCACCAAGCCGCACCCCGACCCCTACCTCGCCGCGGCCCGCGCGCTGGGGATCGACCCGGCAGCCTGCCTCGCGGTCGAGGACAGTCCCACGGGCGTCGCTGCGGCAGAGGCGGCGGGCTGCAGAGTCGCCGTCGTCCCGTCGTTCGTATCCATCGGGCGAGCACCGGGCCGACAGCTTCTGACCGGCCTGGACGAGCTCGCACGGTCCCTCACGTGCGCACTGTCGCCCACCTCGTGACGAACACAGGGCGCGCGGCCGGCCCTGTAGCACCCGTTCCACTTCCCTGCCCTTTGGCACCGGCCACAGGCCGGCGCCGTGCGCCGTAGTTGCACCTGGCCACAAAACCGTGCCACCAGGCGGGTTTCCCACCCCTCAAGAGATGTCCCATCGGCGCTGTGGCTGCCGAATATTGCATCCGTCCAGGTCAGGCGGCGTTCCGGCACTCGTGGATCACTCCGCCGAGCCGGTCGCGGCGGCAGGGGTCCTCGCGCCGTGGTGGCATGGCTGGCCGTGGGAAGCGCACGGTGATCTAGGGTTCCGTTTTTTCGTACGCCCTCGCCGGTCGCGATGTTCGGCCGGCCAGGTCACGCACGTGTTGCTTCCGGAGGCGATCTGGCCCCGCCGGGCGGATGCGGCCGAGGTGATCAGCGCCGGACTGTCTCTCAGAACGAGCTTCACCCATCGGCGTTCGGATGCGGCCCGGAGCTCGCTCAGCCGCGGACTTGCACATGGGCGGAGGCCCAGGAGGTGTGGTCGTACGAGCCGTCGTTGTTGGCGTCCCGCACCACAAGACGCAACAGCTGTACGCCCGTTACGTCCACATCGACCGGGTGCGGGCCACCCGCCGCCGTGAGCGGGCCGCTGTCGAACAGCCTGGTGCCGTCGCCCCACACCTCGGCGACGACCCCTCCCCGGGCGTTCTGCAGCGCCGAGAAGTCGTCGATGCCGACGACCGAGGTGAAGCGGGCGGCCTTGGCGCCGAGGAAGTAGATGATCTCCGAAGGGGCATGGACGCCCAGGCCCTTGGCGTACGTCGTGCCGCCGAAGGCGATCGGAGTCCCGTCGCCGGCCGGCTTCTTGCCGTTGCTGGTGTCGAGCTCGACCGGGCCCCAGCCGTTGGTGGCCGAGAGCCAGGTCAGATCGCTGAGGTAGGCGTCCTGGGCCGGTGCGGGCGGAGGAGTGGCGATCGTACGGGCGGACGCGTAGCGGACCGTGTCGCGGCCGTACCGGGCCGTACCTTCGGCGCGCAGTGCCCAGGTGCCGGCGGAGGTGAGGCCGGCGGGCACGGTCACTTCCCAACGGGTTTCCAGCGCCGAACCGGGCGTGAGGTGGTGGGCGTCGCGCGCCGTGAGGGGGCGCAGCCGCCAGCCCTCCGGCGCGCCGAGTCGCACGGCGGCGTTGCTCCATGCCCGGTCGGAGGCGTTGCCCAGGGTTGCTGTGACCGTGAACTTCTGCCCGGGGAACACGAGTTCCGGCGCCTCGACGCGTACGCCGAAGCTCTCGCGCTCGTACGTGTCCGCCCACGACGCCCGCAGCAGTGTGGTCAGTTCCGCCACCACCTTCGGGTGAGCGGCGGCCAGGTCGGTGGTCTCGCCCGGGTCGGCGGCCAGGTCGTACAGCTCGAACTGCCACTGGTCGTCCGGGACTTCCCGGTCACGACCCGGGGCGAAGCGGATGCCCTTCCAGTCATCGCGGCGAACCGCCTCGGCCAGTTTGAGGATCCGGCCCTTGTCGACCGCGTTGGCCCGGGAGGTCGAGCCGGGGTCGTTGCGGTACCAGTAGAGGTGTCCGTGCAGCGGGGCGCTGCGCGGGCGGGCGGTGAGCAGCGAGGCGGCGGACAGGCCGTCGATGTCGCGTGGTGCGGGGGCGCCGCCGAGGTCGGCGAAGGTGGGAAGCAGGTCGATCAGCGGGGTCGGCCGGTCGGTGGTGTCCGGGCTGATGGTGCCGGGCTGCCAGGCGATCAGCGGGACCCGCACTCCGCCCTCGAAGAGGTTGCGCTTGTAGCCCGTGAGCGGGCCGTTGGCGTCGAAGAGGTCGGGGTTGACGCCGCCCTCTTCGTGCGGGCCGTTGTCGCTCGCGGCCAGAACCAGCGTGTCCTTGTCGATGCCGAGCGCGCGCAGGGTGTCCACGACCGAGCCGACGAGGGTGTCGAGCCGGGTGACCTGGGCGGCGTGGCCCTTGTTCGCGGCATTCCACGGCTGGTCGTCGTACTCGCTGACGTCCGGGATGTCGCTGGGCCCGTGCGGCACGTTCGGCGTGAGGTACAGGAGGAACGGCTCGTGTGCGTGCTCGGTGATGAACGCGTTGGCACGCTCCTGGATCACGTCGATCGCGTACGTGCCTCTCTTGCCGTCGGCGTTCTCGGGGAACTGGACCCGCTCGCCGTTGTGCCAGAGGTATGTCGGGAAGTACTCATGGGCGTGACCGTGCGTGATGTACCCGTAGAACTCCTCGAAACCACGGGAGTTGGGATGACTCGGCTGGTCGGCCTCCTCCGGGCCGTAACCCCACTTGCCGATGCACGCGGTGCGGTAGCCGCGCGCCCGCAGTACCTCGGCGAAGGTCGTGTCGCCGTCACCGATCGGGTCCTGCGGGCCGTCGAAGGGGTTCTCGCACACGGGCGCATGCCCGCCGTGCAGGCCGGTCAGCAGCGAGGCACGGGACGGCGCGCAGACGGCGGCCGCCGAGTAGGCCTGGGTGAAGCGCAGGCCCTCGGCGGCGAGTGTGTCGAGCCGGGGCGTGTGGATGAGCTGCTGTCCGTACGCGCCGAGGTCGCCGTAGCCGAGATCGTCGGCCAGGACCACCACGATGTTCGGCCGGCGCGGGCGCGTGCGACCGTCTGCCGACGCGGGGGCGGCCGGGAGTGCACTCAGACCGAGTGCGGCGGCTGATCCGGCAAGAAACTGACGGCGACTTGGCACCAGGGACTCCTTCGGACGGCTATGTCGAAGATCCTGGGGGAAGTGTGGAGGGCAAGACCATTGCGAGAGCATGAAGACCTCATGGCGTGACCGAGCGTGGCCAGTTGGGGCACCGTGGCCTGCTGCACCGCACCCCGTGGGTGGGTGGCCCGGCCGCCGTCGGCGTCACCGGCGCGGTTCAGCTCGCCTGGCACTTCGCGGCGGTCGAGGGCAACCGGGCCGCTACGAGCTGCACCGCTCGACCCCCGCGGACTTCACGCCGAGCCGGCAGACCCTGCTCCGTGAGGTTCCCGCCGCATGGATCGCCGAGGACGGTTCGGCCGACCCCGGGCCGGACCTACACCCACAAGGTCGTGGCGCTGGCCGCGGACGGCACCAAGCCGGCCACCACCGGCCCCGAGACCGTCACCAGGCCCTCGCGTTTCTTGGACGGGCAGCACACGGATGGGCGGCCGGTGGATCAGGGGGAGTCCCTCCTGAGGGTCCATGGCCCGTAGAGCTCAGGTGTAGCGGTCCAGAATGTCGTTGATCCGAGTGCCCGCTTCGGCGATGTCACTGAAGTGGGCCAGTGTGGCCAGGAGTTCACGGAGGTGGAGGATCGGCAGGCGCTCCCGCCAGCCCGCGTCGAGGGGGCGGACTTCCTCGTACGCGGCTGCGAACGTCGTCGGTACGGGGCCGCAGCCGTAGAGCATGCTGAGCTCTGCCTCCGGTCAGCCGTAGTACACGGCGGGGTCGCACAGCGCGGGTGTGCTGGATTCCGCATGCAGAATGTTGGCGTGCCAGAGATCGCCGTGCAGCAGAGAGGCGGGTTGGGGCGGGATCAGGTTCGGGAGTCGGCCGGTGAGGTGGAGCAGCCGTCCCCGGTTCCGCTCACCGAGGGCATCGGCGCATGACGGGACGTCGAGCCGGCACAGCAGTCGGTGCTCGGCGAAGAACTCGTGCCCGTCGTACGACCACGGGTTGCGTTGGACGAGGCGGCCCAGGTAGTTGTCGTGGCTGTAGCCGAAGAGTCTGCTGGTGATGAGATGTTGTTGGGCAAGTCCGCGACCGAGTGCCGCCCAAGAGGTAGATGTGGGGGAGTGGTTTCCCCGGTCCTCGAAGAGGAGGAACCGCTCGCCGAGCAGAAGCGGGGCGGGGGTCGGCAGACAATCGGCCGTTGCCAACTGCTCCAGCCCCCGTGCCTCAAGACGGTAGAGGTCTCTGGGCACGTTCGCGGACTGCTTGAGCACGCAGGTGGCCCCGGATGTCGTCCATATGCGGGAGGTGATGCTGATCGTGCCACCCTCCAGCCGTTCGGTTGCGGCTACGGATCCGTAGCCGCGGATCCGGAGCCGGCGGGCCACCTCAGGGTGCCGGTGGAGTGTCGGACGGCCGGTCACGAGATCCCTCCGGTTCCTGTTCCGTGAGCTGTGCTGGGCACAGTCGGCTTCTCCTTGACTGGTAGGTATTCACTTTGAGCGCAGGCGCCGTAGTCGGAACACATGTACAGATCGGCCTTGATACGCCCCCTCGTGTGGCGAGCCTTGGGGTGGGGGTCCACGGGACCGCGAGTCGACGAGATGTCTTCCGGCTGCCGGACCTCTGGCAGCTGCACTTGTATCGGTACGCGGCCGAACTGACCGTCGATGGTGTGGTCCACGAAGTCAGGCCCGGCCATGTCAGCCTGGTGCCGCCCGATGCGCTGGTGCACTACCACTACCGCGGACGCTCGGAGCATCTGTACGCCCACCTTGAACTGCCGCCCACCGGTGAGCTGTTGACAGTGCCCGTCATGCAGGACGCAGGTGCTCATACCCCCGTACTGACCGACTTGTTGCAGCAGGCCATCGCGGCGGCGCCGCGCAGTTCCGCCCGAGCCGCCGCGGAGATATGGGCTGCCCTGTGGCGCGTGGCAGAGCTGGCCGCACCGGCTACCGGAGGAACGGCCAAGCCGCATCCCTCGGTCGCCCTGGCCATCGCGTACATCGAGTCCAATTTGGCGGGCCCATTGACCGTTCCCGAGGTGGCGCGTGTGGCCGGGATTTCGCACAACCACCTCATCCGGTTGTTCAAGGGCGAGAACGGCGAGACTGTTGTCGCCTACATCCGCCGACGTCGGCTGGAACGTGCCCGACATCTGCTGCGGGAGTCGACACTGTCCATTCCCGCCATCGCGGCCGCCGTCGGAATCAGCGATCTGCAGGCCTTCAACAAGGCGTGCCGACGCGAACTGGGTGCGTCGCCGAGGGCCGTTCGCGCCGGTACCGGCTGATCAGTCGCGGCCCGTGCCGCGGTAGAGGTCCAATTCGCCGTCGAGCTCGACGGCCAGCACCGTGGCCTGCTCGTCGACGTCGGCCGCGTCCGGGGCGTCGATCCAGGTCACGCCCGGGACTTCACCGAGGCCACCGGTGACGCGGTGGCCGAGCTCGCGGTCCGTGCCGAGGACGGTGACGCGCTTGACGGTGTTGCGCAGCCCTCTGACGGAGACGGCCTCGCGGGGGGCGTCGAAGCAGACCAGGTAGAGCGTGCGCCGGTCGGCGGACAGCGTGCTGGGGCCGTAGTGGTGCCCGGCCGGGAGGCCGGCGACCGTCCCGTACACGGCGTCGACGTGCTTGGCGATCCATGCTCCGAGGCTCTCCAGGCGTTCGACCTGCTCCTCGGGGATCGTCCCGTCCTCCCGGGGGCCGACGTCGAGCAGGAGGTTGCCGCCCATGCCGATCGTCTCGGTGAAGTAGCGCACCAGCTGACGCACGGTCTTGTGGTTGTGGTCTTGGTGCTGGTAGCCCCACGAGTCGTTGACGGTCAGGCACAACTCCCATGGCCCATCGGGTGCTTGGAGTGGAACCCCCTGCTCGGGTGTGGCGTAGTCGCCGTAGCTGAGCATGCGGGCGTTGAGCACGGTGTCCGGGTTGCCCGCGAGGATCTGCTCGGACAGCTCCCGCATCCCCCACTGCTCCTCGCTGCGTTCCCACTCGCCGTCGAACCAGAGCAGGTCGGGGTGGAAACGCTCGACGAGTTCGCCCACTTGGCCGTCGCGGTACGCGACGTAGCGCGCCCAGGCCTGTGGGTCCTCCTTGCCGGGCTCGGCATGGGAGTACGGGTTGGTGGACACCTCGCCGTTCGGTGGCTCGGGGTGTCTGATGCTCGCGTAGTCGGGGTGGTTCCAGTCCGAGTGCGAGTAGTAGAGACCGACCTTGAGGTCCTGCTCGCGCAGCGCGTCGACATATCCGGCGATCAGATCGCGGCCGGCCGGAGTGTGCCGGACGGCATTGAGATCACCCTCAGCGGTGTCCCACAGGGCCACGCCGTCGTGATGACGGGCGGTGAGCACCGCGTACTTCGCGCCCGCGCGGGCGAACAGATCGGCCCAGGCGCTCGGGTCGTACTTCGAGGCGGTGAAGCCGTCGAGCTGCTTCATGTACTGCTCGTGTGTGACCTTCCCGGAGTAGAAGGACCAGGACTCCGGCACTCCGTCCACGGCGTAGATGCCGTAGTGGATGAAGATGCCCAACTTGGCGTCGGCAAACCAGGGCTGCATTGGCATGTGTCCACGCTAGGCAGCGGTGGTGTGTCGGCGCGTGGGCAGTGATCACCATTTCTGGTTGATTTTCACCTCGTCCGTGAACCCGGTCGGGGGGCTGCCGATCTTGCCCGTGGCGTGGACGTCGTCGAAGCCGAGGCCGCACGGTATGGACCGCCGGGTCCTCGGCCGGTCCGCCGCCATGCCATTCCATTTGGGACATTCTGACCGCAAGGCTGGTTCGGTCCTAGCTCCGGGTGAACACATGTTGAGCGTGTGAGAGGCAGTCACTCATGGTGATCCAGGTTCTGGTCGCCGACGACAGTGAGATCGTCCGTCGTGGACTGAGCAACATCCTCGCCTCGGCGGAGGACATCCACGTGGTTGCCGAGGCGTGGGACGGCCGTAGCGCTGTGGACGCGGCACGCCGGCTCAATTCCGATGTGGCACTGCTCGACATTCGCATGCCCGGTATGGACGGCTTGGCTGCCACCCGTGAGCTCCAGGCCCTACCCGTACCCCCGCGTGTGCTGATTCTGACCACGTTCGCGGCAGACGAGTGCGTGGATGAGGCGGTTCAGTCCGGAGCGAGCGGCTTCCTCCTCAAGGAGGCCCCGCCGGAGGAGTTGCTGCGCTCGGTCCGGTTGATCGCGGCCGGCGGGGCGACGCTCGATCCCTCGGTGACGGGATCACCAACGACATGCTCGGCGAGGGAACCGACGCCAGGCAGTCCCTGCGACGGCCCGGCTTCGTTCACGGCACCGATCACAACCAAGGACGCGGCCACATGCTCGCACAGGCCCTCGGCGGCTCCGGCGACACTTTGGACAACCTGTTCACCGCCACCCAAAACCCTACAAACTCGCCACACATGCGCGATCTGGAACTGCAGATCCGGGACGCGGCTCGCACCACCGTCGGCCACCCTGGAGAGATCGTCCAGTACAACGTCCATCTTGAATACACCGACGACAAGAAGACCTCTGTGCCCAAGTGGATCACTATGGAAGCCGATGGTGACGGCGGCTTCCAGCTCAGAGCCGACTTCGAGAACCCTGACCATGCCGCGCAGCAGATCCGACGCAGGAGCGGAATCGAATGAGCCCCCTCGAGCGCCTCACGGATCTCTGTTCCCCTCCCACTCCCCACCAACAGCCGGTGGACTGGGCACACGTCGAGTCCACTCTGGGTACCCCTCTCCCCCGACGACTACAAAAAACTCACCGCCACGTACGACCCTGGCTGCTTTGCCGGCTACCTCTGGGTCTACGACCCCCGGCATACCTCGGTCCACGTCAACGTGGTAGGTCCCGCGAGCAACCAGCTCCGGGAGCAGATGAGGTCCGATCACGCTCAGGGCATCTACCCGGCTCCCGTGGATCCCGCACTCCTGCTTCCCTGCGGCGGCACAGACAACGGTGAGCGGCTGTTCTGGGTGACCGATCCTCAGAGCCAACCGGATGCCTGGACGATTGCCGCCAACGAAGCACGTGGGCCCCGCTGGTTCACCTTTGCCGGAAACCTGACGCAGTTCCTGGTTTCGGTGTTGAGCGGAGAAACGCTGGTTCCGCAGTTCCCGAAGGATCTCCTGGAAGGCGGCATCGGCTTCGAACCGTCAGACCTCGACCAGTGGTATCCACCGATGCCGTCGGTACAGCCGCCCTCCGATCCGGAGAGAATCCGCGAGTGGGGCCGTGCGAACGGCTTCAACGTCCCCCTGCGTGGACGCATCCCGGCGGAGGTGCGGCAGGCCTGGGAGCAGGCCACCGAGAACGACTGACCCCGTCGCCGCGAGGCGGCTGACCTTCCTCAGCGAGCGCACCCACGTCGCAGGACCGGTCGTGCGGCCCTCCGACGGTTCTGGCATCGCCGCCGGCTGGGTGAGCGTGGACTGCGGCGCCCTGTCCGTTTGGTCGTCGACGTGCGGAGCGCACCTCGTACAGCTACTTGTCGCCCACCTGGCCAGGGACGAGCTGTGTCACTTCGGGCCGTAGTCGGCCCTGGCATTGATCCGGTACAGGCCCGTGTCCGGAAGGCTGATGCGGGCACTGAGGCGGCTCGCATGCGCGACGGCAGCCGCTGCCCAGCTACCGCCACCGACATCGACCACATCGGCGACCGCCACGATCACCGCGACGAGAACCCGCAATCCCGGCGTCGAAGGCCGGGATGTGACGAGCCGAATGAGAGCTGTGACCATGTGAAGTTGGATCGGCGGTGGACAGGTGTGGGGCGTGGCGACAGGCGCAGTCAGGAACACCAGGTCACTGCGCTGCCGGTTCCGTCGTCCGGCCTGACCAAGTACCACTGGAGGTCATAGTCGCTGTGACGTTGAGATGGCACTTACGGGCTGACCCGCGATTGGTCTTGGCGCGTGCTGGCCTGGGGGTTCGGCTGGCTGGTGTTCACTCGCAGCTCGGCCTGCTACTCGTACCGGTACTTCAGCGAGTCCGCCTCCGCCTGCTCGATGTCGGCGATCGTCAGCTCCGGCATCCGCAGCTGGGCCAGCGTCACCTCGGCCGAGGTCGGCTGGGCGTCCGCCGGCAGCCACTGCTCCGGCTTCCAGGCCCCGCTGCGCAGGAGCGCCTTGGGGCAGTGTGGGTAGACCTCCTCAATCCCCAGCACCAGCGCACTGGCCGGTGGCTTGCCCACGGCGGTCAGCTGCGACAGCAGCTCGGGGCGTGTGGAGACGACAGCCCGGCCATTCACCCGCAGGGTGGTGGTCCGCCCGGGGATGACGAACAGTAGTCCGGCCCGTCCGGTGGCGATGACGTTCTGCAGGGTGTCCAGACGCTTGTTGCCGGTCGCGTCCGGTATCGCTACCGTCCGTGCGTCCAGGACGGCGACGAATCCGGCGGGGCCGCCGCGCGGGGAAACGTCGCAGTTGCCCTGGGCGTCCGCGCTGGCGACCAGGACAAGCGATGAGCAGCCGATCAACCGCCGGGTGTGCTCGGTGAGTTCGGTCATCTGCTTGCGAACGGCCGCGTCGCAGGGGAGTTCGTACGCCCGGCGCAATGCCTCCTGGTCGGGCACGGCGTCGTGGCGGAGCGAGTCGAAGGCGCTGCCGGCAAGGGGTGTCGTCATGCCTCCGACCCTAACGAGCCGACTTGCGATTGATCTTGGCCGGTTAGGGCGGGGTCATAGAGACGGCCAAGCAAGTTGTCCGGTGTGCGACGGTCAAGCAAGCCCGCGCGGCAATGTCCCATCCTGCGCTGGGTGGCACGCTGCGAGTCCGGGCGTCACGGGCGACGTGAGGGCGACCGTCGGCGGGAGGCGGGGGCCGGGCCGAAATACGAACTGGTCTTCATCGACCGGCTCCTGGTGACACGGGTCCATCGGCGGATCGGGCTCACCCATGAGGCGTTGGGCGTGCTCTACGAGGTGGGATGCTCCACGATCGGCCGGGCCGTCCGGGAGGTCCGCTCGCTGCTGGCAGACCGTGGGTTCGCCGTCCCCGAAGGGGCAGGCATCCGGCTGCGGACCCTGGAGGACGTGTTCGCTTATGCCGCGGCCGAGGATGTCACCTTGCGGATCGACGGGACAGAGACCCAGGTTCGCCGTCCACGGCGAGTCGTCCCGGCCCGGCGGGCCTTCGTCTCCGACAAGCGCAGGCAGAACACCGTCAAGACCACCACGATCAGCGACGGCCAGGGCCGCACCCTGCGGTCCGGGGCCCAGCGTTCCGGCCGGATGTACGACCAGACCTCCGTGCGCACGGAGGGTATCGCCGAGCAGCTCCACCAACACCCCGGCGTGAGAGCCGGGCTCGACGACGGCTACCGCGGCCTGGCCAACGAGTTGCCCGACCAGGTCAACGCCCCACCCAGGAACCCGAAGGACACGAGAAGACGCGACCCCCGCCGAGGCGGTATCAGACACGGGTTCCGCGGACGAAAGCGATTCGACCACGGCAACGCTGAAGGGACTCGACTACTGCAGCCTGTTGGATCCGGCAGCCCTGGCCGCGGCCGGAATCCAGGATTCGAAGGGGCAGCTCCCGGCCGACTCCCCGAACGTCCTCGGCTGCTGGTGGATGCAGGACAAGACCCTCGTCAGCCTCAGCGTCAGCGTGGGCGTTCAGGTCAACGACCTGGACAAGGGCGAGAAGCAGGACTTCTCGGGCTTCGAGGGCGCGTCGCAGTACAACGAGATCACGTCCGAGTGCTTCGTCGACGTCAACGTCGGCCTCGACCAGTTCCGGGTCGACATCGCCGACCCCGGCGGGGAGAACAAGGCGCTCACCGGCAAGAAGTGCGACGTGGGGGTCCAGTTGGCACGCCAGGTGGTGTCCAAGATCAAGAAGTAGGACGGCGCCCGTTCCCGACACGGCAACCTTGCGGATCTTGAAGCGTAGAGAACTCCATGATCCATAGGAACCGTGCTCGTTCTACGTCAGCCTCCTCACCAGCTCGAACCCGGATGAGTCCGGAGAACTCCAGGGCCCTGCCTGCCCACCACCGTGCGCCGCCGCCGGCGCCAGCGCCCCGCAGGCAGTCCGGACACCCCGCACGTAGCTGACGATGATTGATCCATGAGCCTGGACAGAGAACCCGCCGACATCGCGCGGGACGCAGCCGAAGCCATCCGTGCACTCCAGCAGCGCACCCTCGACGTCTGCTTCGACGAGCCAACAGCCATCCACCGCACCTGCGACGAACTCAGGCAGGCAGTGCAGAGCACGCCTCAAGCTCTCATACACATCTGGATGGATCTGCAGACGATGGAGGTCCGTCTGGACAACGGCACCGACGGCCGAGACGCGAAGGAACAGGTTCGGCAAGCCCTCAACACCGCACACGACTCCCTCACGCAGGCCGGCGAGGCCATGGAACGCGCCACGCAACTCCTCTCCCACATGCGCGGACTTGGCAACGGGTGACGGCGTGATGACTGCGACCGCACAGAGCACTGCAGCCGGCGCCTCTTGAGTCGCATTCACGATGTCCGTCGCCCGAGTATCTGCGGGTGGCGTACGAGGATTTCAACCGCGCGATGCCGGCCCTGCGCGACGACGCGTGCATCGACAACTGGACCGCTGCCGAGAACAACCAGAACTTCATGCTGAGGCACGGTGGCCAGGAGGTCTCGCGCGCCGATGTGAAGCCGGGTGACATCCTCTACTACGAGCAGGCCGGCCCCAACGACTCCATCAAGAAGGGCACCACGCATCACGCGGCGATCGTCACGGCGGTCATGCCGGACGGTGAGATCAAGTACACCCAGCACACCGACTCGTACGAGAATGTCAGTCTCGAAGGCCGGATCAACGCCACAGAGAAGCACGAAGGTGCGCAGAACGTCCGCGTTGTTCGACCCGACCCCGACTGGTACTGATGTCAACGATGAACCCCACCACGACTCCGTCCCGCAGCCGCAACGGCCTCCTCGTCGCCGCCGCCGTGCTGGCCGTCATATCGGCCGGGCTGCTCGCCGCTCACATCTCCTTCGACGGGGACACGTTCCAGAACTGCAAGTATCTGGGGCCTTCGACGAGGATGTACGTCACCGCGTGGGCGGGGCCCGTGTGCAGCGGCGCCGCGCTGGTGCTCACCTGCCGCCGCACCCACCGCTTCACCGGCGCCCAGGTCACCCTCGTCTGCGTGGTGGCGCTGCTGCTGTTCGTCCAGCTCTTCGCTCTGTACTGGGTGTACGCGCCGGACCCGAGCGGTGGCACGGGCTGCTCGGGCCTCAGTCCCCTCATGCCGTAACTGAGGGACTACGTCGAGGTCCCGGTACTTATTGACAACTGTCGTCCGTCCAATCAAATCATCCTGTGCACTGCGGTTGGGGTTGAACGCAGGCCGGCTCCCTGTGCCGCTCGGAAATACGATTCGGTCTCGCAGAACTGGCAGTCCGAGCTCCTGGCAGTGGCAGCCATGACCATCCTCTCGGTATACCTGCGCCGGCGAGGCTTCCCGAAATCCGAGCCCGTCGGAACCCCACACACGTCAACGGGAGTCGAGGGCTGAACCCCGGCAGCACGTCGGCGGCTCTTTGTGCAGTGTGGTGCTGCCGGGTCAGGGTGTCTTGCCCGGCCGCCCCTCCACGGGGTCGTATGGCGGGCCGGTTCATCCGGGACGGCGTGCAGCAGCACCTCCCGAACCCCGCAAAATGGGATGCCGACGCGGTCCGCGACGACGTACGGGCGCGGGCTACGGTGCTGAAGTCGGTGATCCGTCCGCAACCGGGTGTCCGGAACCGCTGGGTACCGTCTTGACGTGCTTGATCGCATGGACGTCGAAGAGGAAGAGCCGGTGGCCGTGCAGAAACGTGGCGGCAGACGCCGGTGGGTGATCGCGGGAGGTGCGGCCGTCGTCGGGGTCGTTGTCGCGGTCGGAGGGGTTCTGGCTCAGTCCGGGCCCCAGGGCATCGCCGCACCCCGCGCCTGCCACACGGCGGTTCACGGCACCGCGCCCTCCGGCGCTCCGGCGAAGGGCGCCCAGGCACCGGCCGGTACCGCGCCCGCCGCGGACTTCGACGATGACGGCCACCCCGACCTGGCCATGGGAGCACTGGGCGACGTGGAGAACGGCAGCGGCGGCGGCAGCATCGCGGTGGCGTACGGATCCGGCAACGGGACCGGTCTCGCACGCTGCCAGTACCTCACGCAGAACGACGCCGGGATACCGGGGGAGGCCCGGGACGAGGCGTTCTTCGGGACCGATGTGGTGGCCCGCGACTTCGACGGGGACGGGTACACCGACCTCGCCACCGCCGTCTTCGACTGGAAACCGAGCGTGATCATCATGTGGGGCTCCCCGGACGGGCTGAAGAGTGCCGTCCGGGTACCGGGGACGGACGGCAGCCACGTCTCCTGGGCGCTGGAGCCGATCCTGGAGGAGCAAGTCGTCGCTGGTGACTTCGACGGGGACGGGCATGCCGATCTGGTCTTCGGGCTCGGTTCCGACAAGGGCCTGCTCAAGGGGCCTTTCAAACGCGACGGAACCCCGGCGGGCACCGGCCCGGTGTCCGCACCGCGCCAGCCTGCAAAAGACATCGACACCGCGAACTACCGCGGCCTGGTCGCCGGGGACCTGGACGGTGACGGTGCCGACGAGTTGATGGCCTTCCACCACGACAAACCCCTCGGTACAGCCCGGTTCGAGGAGCGCTGGCCGGTCAGCTACTTCCACGCCCGCGGCGGCGGCCTCGCCCAGCCAGATGACATCGACCTCCCCGACGCGGCGGCAGGGGCGGTCAGCGACGTGGACGGCGACGGCGTCGCGGACCTCGTGCTCAGTCCCCGGCGCGGCAAGGTGAGCCATAGCTCGGTGACCGTCGTGTACGGCTCCAAGGCCGGGCCGGGGAAGGGGAAACGGTCGACGACCATCGACCGCGACACCCCGGGCGTACCCGGCGAGGAACCCCAGGACGAGGACGCCGCGTTCACCTCCCTGGACACCGGTGACGTCAACGGTGACGGCTACGCGGACGTGGTGGCCGGCTCACCCCGGAGCGAGGAGTACGCGAAGACGGGCCCGGAACAGGTGCTGCTCCTGCTGGGCGGTCCAAACGGCCTGACCGGTAAGGGAACCCGAGTCATCGATGCGGGCGACATCGGCGGCAAGAAGAGCGCGCGGGCCACATTCGGTATGTCGGTGCGCCTCGTCGACATGGACGGCGACCAGCGGGCCGACCTGACGGTGGCCGCGCCGGGCGACGACAAGATTCGCAGCTCCGCATGGCTGCTGCCCGGCACGGGCCAGGGGCTGTCGACCGGCGGCGTCACTCGGCTGTACGGCGACAGTTTCGAGCGCACCGGGAAGCTGGACCTGTATATGGGAGGCGGCGGGATCGCCCGCTAGGGCCTCTCGTTTGATCATGCCGGGCTCGCGGGGTCTGGTGCCGCACCTCGCGGCGTTGTCGTCACTCGCCGACTCCCCCAAGCTCTCGGCTTCGCTCGAGCAGGGGGGACCCCCATCGCGTCGACTCCCTCCTCCGCCTTGCGATGCACGCTCCCCCAAGCTCTCGACTGCGCTCGAGCAGGGGGCACCCCCATGCCCCCGCTCCCTGACCCGGCCTGATCCAAACGAAAGCCCCTAGGCGCGCAGCAGATGGGTGGAGACTGCCCAGAGGCGCTCGGCGATGGCGGGATCGAGCGCCCGGGCGACGATCCCATCCGGTGCCCACAGATGGGTGTGCCCCGACGGCGAACAGGGAGGTAGCCGTCTTCGACTGAGCGTAGGCGGTCTGCGGGTCGGACGCTCCCGGGGTCATGGCGCCGTGTAGGCCTGTCCCGCTCGGAAATACGATTCGCGGCTGTGGCCTGCACGTTTGCTGATCCTGGCGAAGCGGGCTCGACTGCTCCGGGACGATCTGCGGATGCCGCTGCCGGTTGTCACCGCGCTGGTCCGGAATCTGATCACGGTGCCTGCTGCGGTGCTGCGCAGCCGCATGGCCAAGGACGCGGAAGTGCTGGCACTGCGGCACGAGAACGCGGTGCTGCGCCGTCAGATCGTCGGGGTCCGCTACGAGCCCGCGCCGACCGGATCTGGCCGGCGGTCCTGTCCGGGCGGGTCCCGCGGGGGCGCTGGCGCCAGGTCTTCGCGGTCACCCCGACCACGTTGCCGGCCTGGCACCGCCAACTCGTCGCCCGGAAGTGGACGTTCACCTCTCGTCGCCGTCCGGGCCGACCTCGCACCGCGCCCACCATCAGGCAATTGATGACCGAGTACATCCGGCACTACAACCGGCACCGCCCCCACCAATCCCGGCAGCAACTGCCCCCGGACAGTCCCGAATCACCCGCCCCGGCCACCGTGACCGACCTCCAGACCCACGGGATCCGGCGACCGGCCTGGCGCGGCCAGGAGTTCCGTTCGGTCAAGTCGAGTCGCGTCCGGACAGGTCAAGTGCCGTGCGGGCGCGGCGCATTGCCTCCTCGGCCGTCAGTACGGCGCCGCGCTCGTACGCCTCCGTGAACGCGGAAGTTCCCAGGGCTGTCCGGGCCGCAGCGGTGATGCGGTCGACGTCACCGCGTTCCGCGGGCGGCAGCGGGGCTCCGGCCCGGGAGCGGGCGGCTGCCGCCGCGCCCAGGAGTTCGGCCGCGCAGGTAGCGGTGGGGTCCTGTCCGGACAGGGTCGCCGCACCGGCGAGACCCTCCAGGGAGAGTGCCAGGGCGCGGGGTTCGGCGAGGAGGCGGGCGATCTCCAGCCCTTCCAGGTGGTGCGTCGCCGCCCCCTTCGCGTCACCGCGGAGCTCGGCGACGAAACCGAGTTCGGCGAGGAGCAGGTGGTCACCCGCCTGGGACGACACGTCGGCGTAGCCGTCGCGGATCTGCAGGAGGTGCGTCTCGGCCTCGTCGAGGTCACCGGAGCGGCGTGCGCCGAGGGCGAGGCCCATCACGGAGTGGATCTCACCGTACTTGTAGCCCTGCTCGGCGGCGATCCGACGCGCCTGTTCATGCAGGTCGCGAGCACGGTCCCAGTCGCGGGCGAGCAACGCGAGGCGCCCGAGCCCGGAGAGCCGCGCCGACACCTCCGCCTCCAGGCCCAACTCCCTTGCCATCCTGAGCCCTTCGTGCTGACGGCCTTCCGCGTCCGCGTACGCGCCCTTGATCTCGGCGAGTGCGGCGAGCGGGGACACGGTCTGCAACTCGCCCCAACGGTCGCCCAGTTGGCGAAAGAGCTGAGCGCTTCGCAGACCGTCACGGCCGAGTCCGGTGAGGTCGCCGCAGATCAGCGCGAGGGTCGCGCGCAGGCCAAGCGCAGCAGCGGTGACCCACTGGTCCCCGGCTGCGGTGGCCAGAGTGAGGGCACGGGTGTTCAGCTCGTTGCCTTCGGCCGTTTCGCCCGCGCTGAACAGCCCGTACGCGCAGAGCCACAGCGCGCGGGCGCGCCGGACGGGGTCGGGGATCGCCTCCGCACCGGTGTCGAGGCCGCTCGTGGTGTCGAGACCGTCTCCCGTGGCCGTGCAACTTCTTGCCGAGAGAGCGGCGACTGCTGTGAGGTCTCCGGTGAGCAAGGCGAACGCGGTGTGCAGCAGGGCGAGTTCGGCCGGTACGGAGGAGCCGGACGGGGTGGCCAGCGCCGAACCGAGGCTGCGGCGGGCCTCGTTGAGGCGGCCACGCAACAGCCACCACCAGGCCAGAGCGGTGGTCAGCCGGACCGCTTCCTGCGGTTCCCCGGCGCCCGCGCGGCGCAGCGCTTCGTCGAGTGCCGTACGGAGGTTGCCGGCCTCGGCGTCCAGCCGGGCCAGCCAGGACTGCTGCGCGTCGCCTCGCAGGTGTGGCTCGGCGTGTTCGGCGAGGGCCCGGTAGTGGCGCAGCTGACGGTCCCGTACGGCGGTGAAGTCCTCCATCTCGTGGAGCTGTTCGGTCGCGTACGCGGCGACGGACTCCAGCAGGCGGTAGCGGGGGCCGGTGGGTCCCTCCACCACGACGACCAGGGACCGGTCGACCAGCCGGGTGACGAGGTCGAGCACCTCGTCGCGGGTGACGCCGTCACCCGCGCAGACCGCTTCGGCGGCGTCCAGGTCGCAGCCGTCGCTGTGCGCGCCGAGGCGTCGCAGAACGATGCGTTCGGGCGCGCTGAGCAGTTCCCAGCTCCAGTCGATGACCGCCCGCAGGGTCTGCTGGCGGGCCGGCGCCCCGCGCTGTCCGAAAGTCAGCACCCGGAAGCGGTCGTTGAGCCGGGCGGCCAGCCCCTTCACTCCGAGGGCCCGTACGCGGGTGGCGGCGAGTTCCAGGGCGAGCGGGATGCCGTCGAGGCGGCCGCAGATCTCGGCGACGGCCTGCTGCTCGGTCTCGTCAGGTGCTTGCGGGTCGCGCGGGAATCCGGGGGTCGCGGCGGCCGCGCGTTCCATGAACATGCGGACGGCGTCGGCGGGCGGCAGGGGTTCGACGAGGAACACCGCCTCGCCCGCCAGGCCCAGCGGCTGCTGCCCGGTGGCCAGGACGCGCAGGCCGGGAGCGGTACTCAGAAGCAGCTCGGTGAGTTCGGCGGCCGCGTCGACGACGTGCTCGCAGTTGTCCAGGACGAGCAGGGTGCGCCGGTCGCGCAGGGCGGCGGCGAGCCGGTGCGGCAGGGAAGCGGCCGAGGTACCGGTGCCCGGCAGTGGGCGAGGGGTGTCGTCCCGGATGCCGAGGGTGGCGGCGAGTACTTGGGCCAGGTCCGCCGCGGTGCCGGTGCGGATGCCGGAGAACTCCACGAGCCATACTCCGTCGGCCGGTTCACCGGCCTCGGCGCTCTCGTGCTCGGCCTTGGCCGCTGCCACGGCCAGCCGGGTCTTGCCGACGCCACCCGGCCCGGTGAGGGTCACCAGCCGCTGTTCCGCCAGGAGTTGGGACAGCCGGGCGAGAGCCTGGTGACGGCCGACGAGAGGGGTGAGGGGGACGGGAAGATTCGACTGGGCGCCCGGTCCGGGAGTGCGCGTGGCGGCGACGGTGCCCGTGCCGGAGGCCGCGGCCGTGCTACTCGTCGCGCCGGCGCCCACCTCGGATGCGTGGCCCGGCGCCTCCCTCTGGGGCGTCCCCGCACTCAGCTCGGGGTCCTGCCGGAGCAACGCCCCGTGCAGCACGGCCAGTTCGGGGCTCGGATCGACCCCCAACTCCTCCACGAGCCGGCACCTCAGGTCGTCGTACGACGCGAGAGCCTCGCTCTGCCGCCCCGCCGCGTACAGCGCCCTCATCTGGACGGCGCGCAGGCGCTCCCGAAGGGGGTGACGTGTCACGAGTTCGGCGAGCTCCCCGGCGAGAAGCGCGTGGTCCTGTGCCTCCAGACGCGCCTCCGCCTGATCCTCCAGCACGGACAGCCGCTGCTCCGCGAGGCGTTGCGAGGCCCCCTGCACGAACCCGTCGTCCGCGAAGTCCGCGTACGCCGGCCCCCGCCACAGGTTCAGCGCCTCGGTGAGCAGGGTGGCCCGGGCGCGCGGGTCCGGCACGGGGCGGGCGTCGGTCACCAGAGCACGGAACCGTACGGCGTCCACCTCGTCGTCGCCGTCGAGTCGCAGCCCGTAGCCCGGCGGCTGCCGCACCACCCGGTCGCGGCCGACGACCCGGCGCAGCTGGGAGATCTTGGCCTGAAGGGCGGCGCGGGGATTGCCCGGAGGCGTGTCGCCCCACAGGTCCTCGATGAGCCGGTCGGCGGACACCGGCCCTTCGTCGTTCGCGAGAAGGTCCGCCAGCAGTGCCCGCACCTTGGCCTCGGGGACCTTGACCTCCCGGCCCTCGCCGTCCCACACCACCAGTGGCCCGAGCACCCCAAACCGCATGGTCACCACCGTACATGTCCGGGGAACCGGCCCCCGCAGGCTCTCGACGGCACCGCCCCGGCGTCACCGTCCGCCCCGCGGCGGTCGGCCCGAAGGTTTCCGGAAGGTTCCCCGAAGCGCCTGGGCGCAGAGTCGTCGTCGGGGAGGCACCACGCACCGGCGAGGAACGGGCACCCCCGGAGGGAGCGGCACTCATGACCAGGTACGCGGGCAGGAAAGCCCTCGTCGTCGGCGAGGTCACCGGCATCGGCCTGGCCATCGCGAAGCGTCTCGTGGAGGGCGGGGCCACGGTCCTGCTGACCGTCCGCACCGCATCCGAGCGCGCCCACGCGGTCGCCGAACTCGGCTCCGCCGCCCGCGTCGTCACCCCGTCCACCCTCGAAGCAGCCCTCGTCGCACCGGCAGGAACCGGTCCCGAGGCCGCCACGGAAGGCGGCCTCGATCTCCTGTTCTCCGACGTCGTGGCCACCGCGCGGCCCTTGCTGCCCCATCTCAGGGTCGGCAGCGCGATCGTGCTCACCGCCCCGACCCCCTGCCCCGACGTCGTACGGGCGCTCGCCACCGAACTCGTCGCCCGGGGCATCCGCGTCAACGCCGTGGCCCCGGGCTGTATCGAGGCGCCGGGCGCCAGCGCCGTCCCCCTGCCTCCGCTGGGCCGTCTCGGTGCCGCCGAGGAGGTGGCCCGCGCCGCGCTCTTCCTGGCCACTGAGGCGACGTTCTCCACGGGGGTGCGGCTGCCTGTCGACGGCGGCCTCACCTTCCCGTGAAGCGGCCGCCGTCCAGTACGTGCGCCCTACTGCGTCCATCACCGTCCCCACGCCCCTCGACGTCCCACACCTCCTTCCGGAACACCTGGAGCACATCCCATGAGCACCGCACCCGACACGGCGCCCGTCGCCGCGGCATCGGACCCGAAGAGCGAAGGCGAGGAACAGCGGAAGCTTCCGTTGTTCGCCCTGTTGGCCCTCGCCACGGCCGTCTTCATCACCAGCCTGACCGAGACCCTCCCCGCCGGTCTGTTGCCCGCGATGAGCCAGGACCTCCATGTGAGCGAGTCCGCGACCGGCCAGACCGTCACCGTCTACGCGATCGGCACCGCCCTGACCGCGATCCCGCTCACCGCGGCCACCGCGGGCTGGCGGCGCAAGAGGCTGCTGCTCACCGCCATGGGAGGCTTCGCCCTCGCCAACACGGTGACCGCCGTGTCGTCCGTCTACGAACTGACGATGGCGGCGCGGTTCGTCGCCGGTGTCGCGGCCGGTCTCGCCTGGGCCCTGCTCGCCGGTTACGCGCGGCGCATGGCCCCCGCCCACCTCCAGGGCAAGGCGATGGCCGTCGCGATGGCGGGCATCCCCGTCGCGCTCGCCCTCGGTGTGCCCGCCGGTACGTTCCTCGGCGACTGGCTCGGCTGGCGCGTGGCGTTCCTCGCGATGACGGCGCTCACGCTGCTGCTCCTGGCATGGATCACCGCGGCCGTCCCGGACTTCCCCGGACAGGAGCGCGGTGAGCGGCCCAGGATGCTGCCCACCCTGCGTATCCCGGGAGTGACTCCGGTCCTCTTCGTCACCCTCGTCTTCGTCCTCGCCCACACCATCCTGTACGCGTACATTGCCACCTACCTCGACCATCTGGGCCTGGGCGGCAGCACCGGCCTGGTGCTCCTCGTCTTCGGCGCCGCGTCGCTCGCGAGCATCTGGATCGTCGGCGCCCAGATCAACCGACGGCTCCGCGGACTCACCATCGACGGCGCCCTGCTGGTCGCCCTCGCCGCCGCGCTCCTGGCGGTCCTCTCCGACACCACCGCCCTCGTCTACGTCGCCGCGGTGCTGTGGGGTCTGGGCTGGGGTGGAGTGCCCACGCTGCTCCAGACCGCCGTCGGTGACGCGGGCGGCGAGTCGGCCGACTCGGCCCAGGCCATGCTCGTCACGTTGTGGAACGTGGCGATGGCGGGCGGAGGCATCGTCGGAGGCATCCTGCTCGACGTGGTCGGCAGCGAGTCCTTCCCCTGGACGGTCCTGCTGCTCCTGCTGCCGGTGATCGCGGTCGTCCTGTACGCCCGTCAGGCGGGTTTCCCCGCCCGACGGCCCGTCGCTCCTGCGGAGGCGGCGGTGACGGACCCGGCGGCCTGACGCGCTGAGGCGCGACGACCCGCCGTCGGAGGCCGTCAGCACTCCGGCGGCGGAAGTCGCCCCGTGGTCACCCGCGCCCGGCGGGTCGTCGCACCCTGCCGGTCACGGGGCGCGGTCGCCGAAAGCCGCGTCTCCGTACGGCACTTGAGGCAAGTTCATGACTTGTTAATATTTCACCTGACATGTCCGTCGCGCCGCTTCACCCCTGGTAGAGCCTGTTTCCCGGCCCGCGCGTGTCACTCGCTCGGAGTCCCACGGGAGGCGTTTACGCAGGTCAGCCCGCGACCTCGCAAAGTAGACGGCGGACCCGGGTAAACCCTGGCCGGAACGGTACTTTCACCTCGTACGTATGTGCCATGCATCCACTCGGGTGCGGGCGGTGACCGGTATCGAGGGGGCGTGGCGTCGGATGTCGTCGAGTGAGATACGCGCGGGGGCGCCGGGCGACGGCGCACGCATGCGGAGGTTCATGGACGAGGTCTTCGGGGTGAACCAGCGCCCCGAGCAACGGCGTTGGGCCCAGGCGTATCTGTGGGCCCTGATCCACGTGTCCGGCAAGAAGACACTGCGGCGCATCGCACGGGCCGGCCCCCTACCTACGGCTGCGGCGCGGGGCCTGCACCAGTTCATCAACGCCAGTCCGTGGAACTGGGTTCGGGTGCGCCGACGGCTCGCCCGACTGGTGGCCGCGCGGACGACTCCGCACGCCTGGACCGTCGCCGAACTCGTCATCCCCAAGCGGGGCGAGCACTCGGCGGGCGTGCACCGACGCATCGACGCGGCGACCGGACGCACCGTCAACTGCCAGAGGGCACTGGGCCTGTTCCTCACCTCGGGCACCCAGTCCTACCCGGTGGACTGGAGTCTCGTGCTCGGGGGAGAGTGGGACTCGGACCGCGAGCGCAGGCGCCGTGCGCGCATCCCCGGTGCCGAGGTGGGACGCACCGCCGCCGATCACGTGGTCCGGTACGCCACCGAGATGGCCGATCAGCCTCAACTCCCGCGCCTGCCGTGGGTGCTGGACCTCACCCGGTGCGACGACGTGGCCGGGGTCCTCGCGGGTCTCGCCCGGCTGCGGGCCGACGTCGTGTGCGAGGTCTCCCCGGACCAGCAGGTGGTCACAGGACGGCACGCCTCCGTGGTGACCACGGTGAGCGCGCTCATGGAGGTGCGGCACGGCCGCCAGACGCACGTGCTCCTGCGGCAGGCCCCCGACGGCCCCGTCAGGGGCGTGCCGGTCCATACCCACGCGGACACGGTGGGGCTGCCCGCACCCGGAGGCGCTGACGGGGCCGGCTCCCGTCGGTACCGCACCCTGGAACGGCCCGACCCGGAAGGCCGGCAGCCCGCCCGGTACTGGCTCACGACACTCACGGACCGCCGGGTGGAGGAGAACTTCCGTCTGGCCCGGAGCCACTCCGCGGCGCTCTCCGCCGTGGCCACGCTCGGGCAGCGGTTCGGCGCCCTCGACTTCGAGGGTCGCTCCTTCCCCGGCTGGCACCATCACATGACCATGGCCTCGGCCGCCTACATCTACCAGCGCTTGTCCGCCGCCGACGGCGGACAGGCCGTACCACCCGACCCACCTCGCGCACCCGCCGGCGCACTCGCCGGCGCCTCGAACTGACGTGAAGCCGAGGAACAGGGGTGGGCACGTGCGACAAGTACTCGTGGTGGAGCAGAACGCCGAGGACGCCGCGACCATGGTGAGCGATCTCCGGCGCCAGGGATTCACAGCTCGCAGCGTCGGCACCGGAGAGCGGGCCCTGCGCGCGTCCGGTGACGCCGATCTGCTGCTGTTCTCCCTGGAGTTGCCCGACATCGACGGACTGGAATTGTGCAGAGAACTGCGGAACAGCGGTGAGACCGCGCTCATAGCCGTCACCGATGCCGACGACGCACTGGGCCGTGTTCTCGCCCTGAACGCGGGCGCGGACGACTGCGTGGTGAAAACCTGGGGATTCCGTGAGATCGGAGCCCGCATCGAGGCGGTGCTGCGCCGTTCCCAGCCCCGGCAGGTACTTCCCGGCGCCATCTCCCTTCGCCATCTGCATATCGATCCCCGCCTGCGTGAAGTGCGTCTGCACAACCGGCTCGTCGGCGTCACGTCGAAGGAATTCGAGCTGCTCTACACCTTGGCCGCCACCCCCGAAACGGTCGTGACGCGAAAGGAGCTCATGGCCCGGGTCTGGGGAAGCAACTGGGGCCACAGCAGCCGTACGATCGACACGCACGTGAGCAGCCTCCGGGCGAAACTCGGCTCCAGCGGCTGGATCATCACGGTCCGGGGTGTCGGCTACCGCATGGGGTACGCATGGCGCATGGCCGAGACGTCTGCCGGGTGAGAGCCGGTCGAGCCAGGGCCCGGGGACGCGTGGTCGCGTTCCCGGGCCCTCCTGTCACGCCGTGCGGACCGACGTGCGCTCCAGCCTTCGCAACAACGGGTGGTGTGCCTCTTCGGTGATTCCCGCCGCCCGCCGCGCCCACCAGGCCGATGCGAGGTTCGAGGACAGCAGGGTGCGCCCCGGGTCGTGTCGGGCCAGCTCGTCGAGCGCGGCGAGGGTACCCATGCCCGTGCCTGTGAACAACAGGGCGGTGTCGGCGGGCAGTTCCCCCTCCCGTATGTGCGTCAGGAGCGTCCTGGTGGTGACCTCGTACGGGTCGTAGTGCGCACCGCCGTCCGCAGCCGCACCCGCAGGAACGAGCACCATCCCGTCGACCGTGAGACCGGCTCGCTCCCAGAAGGTGCGCGAGGTGTCGGTGAGCCATGGCTGGTAGGGGGAGACGAGCGTCAGACGGGTCACCCCGAGCGCCTCGCAGGCCGTGAGGATCGCCTGCGTCGAGGATCGCACGGGGGAGCCGGCGCGTCGGGACAGCTCGTCGCAGAAGTCCCGGTCACCCTCGGGGTCCAGCAGGTAGTGCGACGCGCTGCACGCCACCACGGTGGCGTCCAGCCGCAGTTCGCCGAAGCTGCCGAGCAGGGCGGGCAGAACCTCGTTGTACGTCTCCAGCATGGCTCTGAGCCCGGCTCCCGGCGTCACCGGGAACCTGGAGGTGTACACGTTCATCGCGGTGCCGAGCAGATGATTGAACTCGGGTTCCGCCGTGGGGTTTTCCGGTGGAACGACGACCCCCAGCCGGGGCAGCGAGAAGAGATCCATGACCGCACACTAGGACGCGAGTGCTGTGAACGGCCCTTGCTCAACCGATATTTGGCAGGCAGCACACACCCGCCCAGGAGTCCCTTTCCTTCTTGACATTCCTTGACACTCCACCACACAGGCCTGACGCGGACGATATTGCTCTTTCGGGCCCGGCGGCGAAGGATGTTGATCGGCGATCAGGCCGGTGCCCCCCCCGAATTCCGATTCACAGACCCTTTCGGGAATGCAGACCTTTCGGGAACAAGGAGTGAAGGAAATGGCAGAAGCAGAGAGCCTCGAAGAACTGGAGAGGCCGCCCCGGATATCCGACGCGACGCTGCGGGACTCCGCCCACATGGCGGGCGTCGAGTTCGGCCCCGATGACGCCGCCGCCATCGCGGACCTGCTGGTGCGTACGGGCGTCGAGCTCGTCGAGGTGGGCATGGTCTCCGGGCCGGACTCCAAGGACGCCGATCTCGTCCTCGCCACCCACGAGGCCGTCGGCCCCGAGCGCAGCATGACGCTCCTTGTCGTACGTGACCGCCGTCAGGTCGCGCGGGCTCTCGACGAGGCCGAGCGCCTGGGCGTACGCCACATCATGTACTCCATCCCCACCTCCGAGGAGCACGCACGGCTGAAGCTCGACTCGGCCAGCCCCAAGTTCCTCCAGACCCTGGCACGTTCGGCGATCACCCAGGCCAAGGAGCGCGGCTTCCATGTCACGTTCAGCGGCGAGGACGGCGCCCGCACCCCCAAGGAGCGCCTCGTCCCCTACGTCGCGGCGGGGTTCGCGGCGGGGGCCGACCGGTTCCGGCTCGCCGAGACCGTCGCCTATCTGTCCCCCTGGCAGATGGAAGGTGTGATCGCGGACATCGTCGCGATCGACGGCTCCGAGATCGAGATCCACTCCCACAACATGCTGGGCATGGCCGTCGCCAACTCCCTTGCCGCGGTCCGGGCCGGCGCCCGGTGGATCTCCGCCACCGTCGGTGGCATCGGTGAGCGCGGGGGCAACGCCCCGCTGGCCGAGCTGCTCACCTCGCTGCGCGTGATCCACGGCGACACCCGCTTCGAACTGAGCCATCTCACCGAACTGTCGAGGATCGCCCTCGGCGGAGCCGGCCTGGGGGACGCCTTCCAGTCCGGGCCGACCACCCCGCACGCCTTCGCCTACGAACTCCCCGGGCAGCTGAACCACCCCGAGGCGTACGAGACGCTGCCCGCCGAACTCGTGGGCAACAGACGTGAGTTGCGGGTCCGTAGCCGACTCACCACCGCTCTGGTCGCCTGGGCGCTGACCGACTCGGGCCTGGAGGTCGACATCGACGCCTTCACCCCGTGGCTGGCCCAGCGGCAGGAGCGCAACGGGCGCCCGACGCTCGACCGGGACGCGATCCGCAAGGCCGCGATCGACTTCCGCCCCGCGCACGCCTGAACTCCGCGCGCACGCAGGATCACGCCGCACGTCCGAACATCCCGCACGCAGGAACACCGCACCCGTATGTCCCGTCCATCCAAACGGAGTTGACTGATGTCCACCGCCACTCTGACCGGTGTATGCCCCGAGTGCGAGACCGACCTGACCGTGCCCCCGGTCACCAAGGGCGAGACCCTCTCCTGCCCCGAGTGCATCCTGACCCTCCGCGTCGAGGCCGTCGAGGACGGTCGTCTGACGCTGGAGATGATCGAGGTGCAGCTCCGCGACTGGGGCCAGTGACATGGGCAGTCAGCGCGCTGTCGCGGTCGTCGCCGATCGGATCGCCTGGGAGGAACGCCTGCTGATCGAGGCGGCCCCGGCCTTCGGACTCCGTCTGGACTGGATCAACGACGAATCCCTCTCCCTCGGCCACCCGGACGCCCCGGCCGTCAAGGGCTACGAAACCCTCCTGATCCGCAGCCGCAGCTACACCCGCGGCGGACTGATCGCCACCCTCGCCGAGGCGGCCGGCGTCCCCACCCTGAACACGGCCCGCGCCATCCACGCCTGCGAGAACAAGGCCGCCCTGCGCGCCCTGCTGCACACGGCGGGCGTGCCGGTGCCGGACCACCGGCTCGTGCTCTCCCGCAAGGACTTCGACAAGGCGCTCGGCGAGCTGCCGCTGCCCCTCGTCCTCAAGCCCGTCTTCGGAGGCATGGGCAAGCGGGTCACGCTCATCCGCCATGCCGACACCGCCCACTCGGTCTACGACTACATCGAGGACCTGGCGCACGCCTTCGAGCAGGCCAGTGTGGTCGAGCCGTACCTGGGCGGCCGTTCGGTGCGCTGCTTCGTCGTCGGGCGGGAACTGATCGGCGCCGCGGAGTTCGAGAGTGGCGGGAGCGACTGGCGCAACAACGCCGCTCTCGGCAACAAGAACCGCGCGGTCGCCCACGACCCCGACGTACTCAAGATCATCGACGGAGTGGTGGATGTGCTCGGACCCGGGATCTACGGGGTCGACCTCTTCAGCACCCCCGACGGCTACGTCGTCAACGAGGTCAACCACGCGCCCGGCTTCCGGGCGGTGGCCTCCGCCACCGGCGCGGACATCCCCTCGGCCGTCGGCCGTTACGTGCAGGAGCTGCTCGCATGATCCGTGCAGGAGTCGTCGGTGCCTCCGGGCTCGCCGGCGGCGAACTCATCCGACTCATCACCCAGCACCCCGACCTGGAACTGACCTTCCTCGGCGGCGCCTCCAGCATCGGCAGGCGCCCCTCCGAGCTCCACCCCGGTCTGCGCATCCACCAGGGACTGACCGTCGAGCCCGTCACCGAGGAGGTCGCGGACAAGGTCGACGTCCTCTTTCTGGCCACCCCGGCGCCGGTCTCGGCCGAGCTGGCCTCCCTCTTCGCCGACCGGATCCCGGCCGTCGTCGACCTCAGCGGTGCCTTTCGCATCCGTACGCCGCACCTGCACGACCGCTGGTACCCGAAGGTCGCGCGACGCACCGACCTGGCCGACCGCTTCGTCTACGGCGTACCCGAGCTGGTCGGCGACCAGTTGAAGGACGCCGCGCTCATCTCGCTGCCCGGCTGCTACGCCACCGCGATCACCCTGGGACTGGCGCCGCTCACGCTCGGCCTCGGCCTCGACCTCAAGACGGTCGTGGTGGACGGCAAGAGCGGCTCCAGCGGCGGCGGACTCCAACTGCGCACCTCCGACCTGCACCCGTTCCGGGCCGGGGCCATCGCCCCGTACTCGCCGACCGGGCACCGGCACGCCGCCGAGGTCGCCGACTTCCTGGAGCGGAGCAAGCCCGGCGCCGTCGGCAACCTGTCCATGTCGGCGTACGGCGTCTCCAACGTGCGCGGTCTGCTGACCTCCTCGTACGTCTTCACCGACGACAAGGTGGACCAGCGCGAGCTGTCGCGGGCGTACCTGCGCTTCTACAAGGGTCGCCCGTTCGTGCGCGTGCGACGGCACGACGAGACGCTGATCCCGGTGCCCGACCCCCAGGTCGTCCTCGGGTCCAACTTCGCCGACGTGACGGTCCTGCACGACGAGGAAGGCGGCCGGATCGTCGTGCTCGCCGCGCTCGACAACCTCGTCAAGGGCGCCGCCGGACAGGCGGTGCAGGCTGTGAACCTGCGGTTCGGCCTGCCGGAGGAGACAGGACTGACGCAGCAGCCGGTGATGCCGGCATGAGCGCACAGCACCTTGCCCCTACGGTCGTGAAGCTCGGCGGCAGCTGCCTGGACGACCTCGACGGCAGCTGGTGGGACGACCTGGCCCGCCACGGCCGGGACCGCCCCCTGGTCCTCGTGCACGGTTGGTCCAAGCCGCTCAAGCGTCTCGGCGCGCGCTACAGCGAACCGTCGGCGATCCTGCGCGACCGCTACGGCAACCAGAGCCGCTGGACCACGCCCGAGGTCATCGACGACATCAAGGCCGTCAGCGCCGAACTGGCCGCGGACGTCCTGGGGAGGCTCGAGGACCGCGGCATCACCGCGGAACGGCTGCTCGGCAGCGACGGTCTGGTCAGCGCCGGCGAGGGCGAGCGCTGGTGGTGGCGGGAGAAGCAACTCGTCGAGCTGGAGAACCTCGTCGGCCCGATCACCGGTGTCGACGTGACCCCGCTGAAGAGTCTCCGGCCCGGCCACGCCCACCTCGTCACCCCGCTCGCACGGAACGCGGCCGGCCAGGAGGTCAACACCGACGCCGACCGGGCCGCCGCCGCCATCGCCGGGGCCACCGGTGCCACCGACCTGGTCCTCGTCACCGACGTCGGCCACCTCCTGATCGACGGCGAACCGGTGAGGCTCATCAGCGGCCCGGCCGCGGCCGCCTTCCGCGACAAGGGAGCGAAGGGCGGCATGCGCAAGAAGCTGCGAGCCGCGGGGGAGGCCCTGGACCACGGAGTGCGTCGCGTCGTCATCGGCAGTGCCGCCGTCACCGAGCTGCTGGACGGCCGAACCGGCACGGTCATCACCGACGAGCGGCCCTCCACTCACACATCAGGAGCGAGCGCATGACGCGGCCCCGTGTACTCGTCGTCAACAACGGAACCTTGTCCCTCAAGCAACTCCGGTCCCGGTTCGAGGCGTTGGGGTCGGACACCGAGACGTCCGACGCCCTGTCCGTACCCGCCCGTGTGGACGGCCGCTACCAGGCGATCGTGCTGAGCGGCACCAAGGTACGCGCGTACGACACCGAGTACTACAAGCCACTGATCGACCTCGTCACCGCCACGGACGTGCCGGTCTTCGGCATCTGTGGCGGTATGCAGATCCTCTCCGTCGCGGCCGGCGGCCGCCTGGAGGAAGGACCGCAGCGGGTCGGTGGCTACGAGGCACAGGTCGACACGCAGGAACCGCTCTTCACCTACGTGAAGCCGACGGTCACCGTCTTCCACCGGCACACCCTCTACCTCCAGGAGGCCCCGGCGGGCTATCGCACCATCGGCCGCTCCGAGCACGCGCCCGTCGAGTTCCTCCGCTCCGACGACGGCCGAGTCTTCGGCTCCCAGGCCCATCTGGAGTTCCGCAAGGACGGCCTGGAGATCCTGCGCGGCTTCGCGCAGCTCTACCAGTGACCCTGACCCCGCCCGATTCCCCTCACCTCTCAGTTCCTGAGATCCCTCACACACCAGACGCAAGGAATTCGCCATGAGTGCTCTGGAAGAGCCGCAGGACCCCGCCCTCACCGTCCACCTCAACGGCAGCGGCGGCGCCATCAAGGGATGGGTGGTCGTCGACACGCTCGTCGACGGCCTGGCCATGGGCGGCACCCGCATGACCACGGGGGTGACCGAGGAGGAGGTCGCCGGCCTGGCCCGCGACATGACCGAGAAGTTCACCCTGGCAGGGCTGCGCATCGGCGGGGCCAAGGCCGGAATCGTCTCCGACGGCACCGACCGCGAGGAGACGTTCCGCACCTTCGGCCGCACGGTGAAGCCGCTCCTGCACGGCGGCATCCACCTCGGCATCGACATGGGCGTCACCCCCGCCGACCGCGCCGTCTTCTTCGCCGAGGCGAACTACGACCCCCGCTACCGCCTCGGCGCCCCCGACATGCCGATCGACTGGCGTACGTACTACGAGCCCCTGATCGACGCCACCGGCCACGGGGTCGGCGTCGCCGCGATCACCGCTCTGGAGGCGAGCGGCCGTACCGAGCCCGCCCGGGTCGTGGTGCAGGGCTTCGGCGCGGTGGGCCGGGCGGTGGCGCGGTTCCTCGAGGACCGTGGGCACGTCGTCGTCGGCATCGCGGACGTCCAAGGCACGATCAGCGCCGACCGGCTTCCGGTCGCCGAACTCGTCGCCGTCACCGACCAGTTCGGCCGCATCGACCGCACCCGTCTCCCGGAGGGCGTCCAGCTCTCCGGCGAGCCCGACGCCTGGCTGGACGTCGACGCGGACATCCTGATCCTCGCGGCGCAGAAGTACGCGCTCACCGCCGAGAACACCCACCGCCTGCGGGCCGGCCTGGTGGTGGAGGGCGCCAACCTGGCCTCCAGCGCGGCCGCGAAGGAGAAGGTGGCCGCCTCGGGGGCGGCGCTGGTCCCCGGAGTCATCGCCAACATCGGGGGCGCCGCCTCCGCGGCCCTCGCCGTCACCCGGGTCGTCCCCTTCGACCTGCCCGCCGAGGCGCGCAAGGCATGGGTCTTCGACTGGGTCGGTGACCGGGTACGGCAGAACACCCGCGACCTGCTGGAGATCGCCGCCGCCCGCGCCGGCAACCCGCTGCCCGAGCTGCTGGCCGCCCGCAGGAAGGACCGCTGATGAGCACGACGGCCACGGCGCGTGCAGGGACGACGGCGGGGGAGCGGTCCACCCCGGTGGCCGCGGTCGTCCCGGAGGAGCGCGCCGCCGAGTACCGCCGCCGTGGCTGGTGGCGTGAGGAGACCTTCCTCGACGACCTCCACCGCCAGGCCGCCCTGCGTCCGCGCAGGCTGGCCGTCGCGGGCCGCCGCGTCGCGGAATCCCGCACCGACACCCTGGACTACGCCGAACTGAACCGGCTGACCGACCGGTTCGCCCTGGGCCTGCTCGAACTCGGCGTGCGGCCCGGCGACTTCGTGGCCGTACAGCTCCCCAACCGATGGGAGATGGTGCCGCTGATCTTCGCTTCCATCCGCGTCGGCGCCGTCATCATCCCCATCTCGCCCATCTGCACGGAGGAGGAGCTGCGCCACCGCCTCGGCCTCACCGGGGCCCGGGTGTGCGTCACCCTTCCCCGATGGGCGGGTACACCACTGGCGGAGATCGTCACTCGGCTCCAGGGTGAACTGCCCTCCCTCGAACACGTGTCGGTGGTCGACGGCCCGGTCCCCGAGGGCGCGCTCTCCTTCCACGAGCACTTCGTGGCAGAGGAACGGGAGGAGCGTGAGGACGCCGCCGCCCGCCTGGACGGCTTGGCCCTCGGCGCGGACGACCCGTTCGTGGTGCTGTTCACCTCCGGCACCACGGGCCTGTCCAAGGGCGTGCTGCACAGCCCGAACACGGTCCACTCGGCCGTACGCGGTTACGTCGACGCGTTCGGGGCGGGCGACGACTGGGTGGCGGCGGTGTCCACACCCCTGGTCCACTACTCGGGGTTCGCGCAGGGCGTCCTCGCGGGCGTCATGCTGGGCGGCACGGTCGCCTTCCAGGACGTACGCCGCAACGAGGCGCTGCTCGACCTGGTGGAGCGGTACGGGGCGACCCTCCTTTACGGGCCTCCCGCCACTCTCGCCGACGTCGCCGCGTCCCAGCGGGCCGAGCGGCGCGACACGAGCACGCTGCGGCACGTGGTGATCGGCTCGGCCCCGGTCCTGCAGGAGTTGGCCGACGAGGTCCACGAGACGCTCGGGGCCCGCGCCCACTCCCTGTGGGGCATGTCCGAGAACGGTCCCGTGACCACCACCCGGCCCGAGGACCCGGCGGGCTGGTCGGCGCGGAGCAACGGCAGCGCCATCGAGGCCATGGAGATTCGCATCGAGACGTCCGCGGAGTTCGGAGGCGCGCAGGCCTCCGGCACGCCGGGCTCCGTAGGCAGGCTCAAGGTGCGGGGTGCGTCCCTCGCGCTCGGTTATCACCGGCGTCCGGAGGCGTTCGCGGCCGAGCTCGGGGCGGACGGCTGGTTCGACACCGGGGACCTCGCCCGCGACGACGGCAGGGGCGGTATCCGCATCATCGGCCGGGCCCGCGACGCGATCCTGCGGGACGGGCAGGTGGCGCCGATGACGGAGCTGGAGGCGGTGATCGGCAGCCATCCCCAGGCCGTCGAGGCCGCGCTGGTCGGCCTGGAGCCGCCGGCTGACCACACGGGAGCCGGGCCCGGGGACGTGATCGTCGCCGTCGTCGTCCCGCGAGAGGGCCGGGGCCCGACACTCCAGGAGGTACGGGACCGGGTCGCGCAGGCGGGCCACGACGCCCGCTTCCTGCCGGACCGGCTGGAACTGGTCCCCGCCCTCCCGAAGACGCTGACCGGCAAGGTCCGCAAGGCCGAGCTGCGCGAGCGGTACACCCTGACGTCGACGTCGGCGTCCGCCTCGTCATCCTCATCACGGGTGCTCTGAAAGGCACTTCATCCCCGTCACCCGTCCCCCCGATCGCTGGAGCTGTCATGCCCCACCCCGCACCGGTTCCCATGTCGGCGACCCTCGCCGCCGATGAGGCCCTGGCCCGACGCCGCCGGGCCGGGGAACGGGTCCTGTCGATGGCCAGCGGGGAGATCGGCCTGCCCGTCCTGCCCGCGCTCAGGGACCGGCTCGCCGCCGCGGCAGCCGAGAACGCGTACGGCTCCGTCGCCGGAAGTCCCGCCCTGCGTCACGCCGTTGCGGGGTACTGGGAGCGGCGCGGCCTGGGCGTCGACCCGGGACTCGTCGTCGCGGGTCCCGGCAGCAAGTCCTTGCTGTTCGCGCTGCTGCTCGCCATCGGCGGAGACGTGATCGTCCCGGTTCCGAGCTGGGTCAGCTACACGGCGCAGGCCCGGCTGGCCGGGTCCCGGCCCATCCCCGTCCCGATCCTGCCTGGGCAGGGCGGGGTGCCCGAGCCGGACCGGCTGCGCGAGGCGGTCGCCGACGCCCGATCCGCGGGTCAGGACCCGCGGGCCGTGGTCGTGACCACGCCGGACAACCCGACCGGCACGGTCGCCTCGGCCGACACCGTACGACGGCTTGCCGATGCGGCACACGAACTGGACCTCCTCGTCGTCTCCGACGAGATCTACGGCGATCTGGTGTACGACACCTCCACGCCGGCCGTCTCCCCGGCCCTGTACGCGCCGGAGCGGACGGTGGTCACCACCGGCCTGACCAAGAACCTGGCGCTCGGCGGCTGGCGCACGGGAGTGGCCCGGCTGCCCGACAGCGAACCGGGGCGCGCCCTGCACACCCGGCTCGTCGCGATCGCCAGCCAGATCTGGTCGAGCCCGCCCGCCCCGGTGCAGACGGCGGCCGCGTACGCGTTCGGGGAGCCGGTCGAGGTAGTCGAGCGCATCACGGCGAGCAGACGGCTCCACGAGAAGGTCGTGCGCGCGGTCGCCGCCCGTTTCACCGCCGCAGGCGCGGAGTTGGCCCCCGTCGCGGCGACCTGCTACCTGTACCCGGACTTCGAGCCCCTGCGGGAGCACCTCGCCCAGGCACACGGAGTGCGCGACGGGGACGCGCTGGCCGGCCTCCTCTCGGAGCGCCACGGGGTCGGAGTCCTGCCCGCGAGCGCTTTCGGGGAGACCGGCAGCCCCCTGCGCATCCGGGCGGCGACAAGCCATTTCTACGGCGACACCCACGAGCGGCGCACGGCCGCGCTGGACGTCGTGGAACCACTCGACCTGCCCTGGATACGGGAGTCGGTCGACCGGGTCGGCGAGGTGCTCGCCGACCTCACGGGCGCGCAGGCACCCGCCCTCCTCCCTCACCCCTGATCCGCCTCAACTCACCCACGCGCAAGAGGAGTCATCCGTGTCCCACCCTCACCTGCCCGTCCTCTTCGAGGCGTTGTACAAGGGCGCACGCCACGTCGGCTTCGGCCGCCCCGAGAACGGCGCCCAGCAGACCCTGTACCGAGTGGAAGACGGCGATACGGCCGCCGCGTTCATCGCCACGGACGGTTCGGAGGAAGCCCTGCGAGCCACCCTCACCGAGGGCGCGGAGACCGTCACCGTCACTGCCGGGGACCCGGAGGTGCAGCTGCTGCCACCTCTACTGCCGGCGGCCACGGGCAACGCCCTGCTGAGCGGCTTCATGGGCACCCACAAGAAGAAGTGGGGCGGCGAAACAGCGTCCGAGGACGGGGAGTTCACCCCGCCCAAGTGGTTCTTCAAGGGGTTCGGCGACTGGGTGCGCCTGCCGGGCGAGGCGCTGAACGTGCCCGCGCACCCGGTCGCCCTCATCGAGGAGCCCGAGGTCGCCCTGGTCTACGTGAACGACGCCGACGGCACACCGCACTACGCGGGCTACACCTTCGGCAACGACCTGTGCGACATCGGCCTGCACCGGCAGGACCCGGGCTACAACCCGTACTGCAAGCTGTGCGACACCGCTCTCACCCCCTGGCTGTTCCTCGGTCCGCCGCCCCGCACGGTGACGGGGCGGGTCACCATCGTCCGGGACGGCGCGACCGCCTGGGAGGGCCTCTTCGACTGCGGCGACGACGCCCTCTACTACCGGGTGCAGGACATGGCCGACCACCTGTTCACGTTCCCGGCGGTGCGACGGCCCGGGCTGGTCAACTACGTCCTCCTGGGAGCGGACGAGGCGAGCTTCCACGACGGGTTCCGCATCGCCGACGGCGACCGCATCGCCATCGACGTGAAGAGCCACGGCGTGGCCTTCGAGAACCAGGTGCGGTACGTCTCGCCGCCCCCGTCCACCACCCCGGCCGCAGCCCCGGCGCCCCTCGCCGCAGAGACGCCGGAGCGTGTCACCACGGCATGAAAACCTCGTGAAGCGGGGCCGGTCGAGCTGTGCAGACGCCGACCGGCCCGTGCACGCTCTGAGAGCGACCACCCCGTCCCGCCGTCAGACCTCGCAGGAGGAGACCGAGTCGTGCCCGCCACCCGCAGGAAACAGGTGCACCTCGCAGCCCAGCTGCCCGGCATCCACAACGTCACCGTCTGGTCGGACCCGCGCTCCCAGAGCCAGATCTCCATCGACTCCTTCATCCGGCTCGCGCAGACCGTCGAACGCGGCAAGTTCGACTTCTTCTTCCTGGCCGAAGGCCTGCGGCTGCGCGAGCACAAAGGCCACGTCTACGACCTGGACATCGCGGGACGCCCGGAGAACCTGACCGTGCTCAGCGCCCTGGCCGCCGTCACCACGCATCTCGGCCTCGCCGCCACGGTCAACGCCACCTTCAACGAGCCGTACGAGGTGGCGCGCAGGTTCGCCACCCTGGACCGGCTCAGCGCCGGGCGGGCCGCGTGGAACGTGGTGACCAGCTACGACGCCTTCACCGGCGAGAACTTCCGCCGGGGCGGCTTCCTCCCGGAGACCGACCGCTACACCCGGGCCGCCGAATTCCTCGGCACGGCAAGGCAGTTGTGGGACAGCTGGGCCGAGGGCGATCTGCGAGCCGACGCGGCGACGGGGGAGTACGCCACCGCCGGGGCCGGCCGCTTCGACCACCGGGGCCAGCACTTCGACATATCCGGCCGGTTCACGACCCCGCCCGGGCCGCAGGGGCACCCGGTGATCATCCAGTCCGGGGAGTCCGACGCGGGCCGTGAGTTCGCCGCGTCCGACGCCGAGGTCATCTTCAGCAAACACAGCAAGATCGACGCGGCACGGGACTTCTACCGGGACGTGAAGCGCCGCCTCGCCAAGTACGGCCGTGGCCGCGACGATCTGCTGATCCTGCCCACCGCCAACGCGGTCGTCGCCGATACCGACGAGGAGGCCGCCGCCTATGCCGAGGAGATCAGCCGTGAACTGGTGAGCCCGCAGACCGCGATCGCCCACCTGGAGGCCGTCTGGGGCTGCGACCTGTCCGCTTACGACCCCGACGGACCGCTCCCCGACATCGAGCCGGAGGATGACGCCCACCTTCTGAAGGGGCACTCCGTGTTCCGCAAGGGCAGGGGGGAGACGGCCCGGCAGTGGCGCAAGCTCGCCGAGGAGCGGAACCTGTCGATCCGGGAGCTGGTCATCGAGGTCGGTGGCCGGCAGACCTTCGTCGGCAGCCCGCGTACGGTCGCCGACGCCATCGACCACTACGTCCAGACCGAGGGCGCCGACGGCTTCGTCCTCGTCCCCCACCTCACCCCCGGCGGCCTGGACGACTTCGTGGACCGGGTGGTGCCGCTGCTCCAGGAGAAGGGCGTCCACCGGGACGACTACACCGGCAGCACGCTCCGCGACCACCTGGGCCTGTCCGGCGCGCCCCGCCCGGCAGGCTGGGGCGGACCGACCCCGCGCGACGACAAGGAGACCTCCGCATGACGGGTACGACCGCCGCCGACGACCCGACGGGCACCCCCGGCGCCCTGCTGCACCTGGCCGTCGCGCTCGACGGCGCCGGCTGGCACCCGGCCGCCTGGCGCGAGGAAGGCGCCCGGCCCGGCGAGCTGCTCACCGCCGCGTACTGGGCCGACCTCGTCGCGGAGGCCGAGCGCGGCCTGCTCGACTTCGTCACCTTCGAGGACGCCCTCGGGCTCCAGTCCGCCGCCTTCCACCGGCCGGACGACCGCACCGACCAGGTCAGGGGCAGCATGGACGCGGTGCTGCTCGCCTCCCACCTCGCCCCGCTCACCACCCACATCGGCCTCGCCCCGACCACGAACGTCACCCACACCGAGCCGTTTCACCTGGCCATCGGCATCGCCACGCTCGACCACGCCGCCAAGGGCCGCGCCGGCTGGCGCCCGCAGATCTCGTCGCGCGCCGCCGACGCCGCCCACTTCGGCCGCCGCACCACCCCCCAGCTCACCGACGAGGACGTGACCGACTCGGAGCTGATCGCCGCGCGGCTGCGCGACCTGTTCACGGAGGCCGCGGAAGTGGTCGAAGCGGCACGGCGACTCTGGGACAGCTGGGAGGACGACGCGGAGATACGGGACGCGCCGACCGGCCGTTTCATCGACCGCGACAAGGTCCACCACATCGACTTCCAAGGCGCGAACTTCAGCGTGAAGGGACCCTCGATCACCCCGCGCACTCCCCAGGGACAGCCGTTGGTGGCAAGCCTCGCGCACGCCTCCACCCCGTACGAGTTCGCAGCGCTCAGCTCCGACGTCGTCCACGTCACCCCGCACGACAGAGCCGGCGTCGCGGCGATCCTCGCCCAGATCGACGAGGCGGTGCTCCGCACGGGCAGAGACGTGACGGAACGGCCGCTACGAACCTTCGCGGACCTACTTGTCCTCCTGGACGACGAACCCGGCGCCGCCGCCCGCCGCAAGGCCCGCCTCGACGAGGTGGCCGGCACCGAACTCGCCTCCGACGCCGAGATCTTCACCGGCACCCCCGCCGAACTCGCCGACCTGCTCCTCGACTGGCGCTCAGCCGGCCTCGACGGCTTCCGCCTACGCCCGGCCACCCTGCCCCACGACCTGACAGCGATCACCCGCGGCCTGGTCCCGGAACTGCAACACCGCGGCGCATTCCGCACGCAGTACGAATCCACCACCCTGCGCGGCCACTTGAACCTCCCCCGACCTGCGAGCCGCTACGCGACGGCGGGTTGAGGAGTCCCGGTGTGACCGAGGGAGCTTGATCCCGGGACGAGGACAGCACGAAGCTGGTTCCGGAATCAGGCTTCTGCCATGCCATGCCATGCCATGCCATGCGGTCCGGGCCACGGTCGCGCTCGCTCGACGGCCTCCGCAGGCGGATCTGGCGCTAGCTGTATTGAGCATGAGCGTTGTTGACACGCGCGGGCCTTGAAGAGGGCGAAGGCCTCCGTGTGTGGTGGAGGTGTCGAATCTTCACC